>NZ_QTMI01000001.1:1074110-1077216 GCF_003603115.1 Coprococcus sp. AF19-8AC
AAACCTCTAAGGATAAGTCCTCGACCTATTAGTACTTCTCAGCTGAGTGCGTTACCGCACTTACACACAAAGCCTATCAACCTTGTAGTCTTCAAGGGGTCTTACTCCGAAGATGGGATATCTTATCTTGAGGGGGGCTTCACGCTTAGATGCCTTCAGCGTTTATCCCTGCCAAACTTGGCTACTCTGCCATGCCTTTGGTAAAACAACAGATACACCAGAGGTTTGTCCATCCCGGTCCTCTCGTACTAAGGACAGCTCCTCTCAAATATCCTACGCCCACGCCGGATAGGGACCGAACTGTCTCACGACGTTCTGAACCCAGCTCGCGTACCGCTTTAATGGGCGAACAGCCCAACCCTTGGAACCTGCTACAGCTCCAGGATGCGATGAGCCGACATCGAGGTGCCAAACCACTCCGTCGATGTGAACTCTTGGGAGTGATAAGCCTGTTATCCCCAGGGTAGCTTTTATCCGTTGAGCGATGGCAATCCCACTTTATACCACCGGATCACTAAGTCCTACTTTCGTATCTGCTCCACCCGTCGGTGTCGCAGTCAAGCTCCCTTCTGCCTTTGCACTCTTCGAACGGTTTCCAACCGTTCTGAGGGAACCTTTGAGCGCCTCCGATACTCTTTCGGAGGCGACCGCCCCAGTCAAACTCCCCGTCAGACATTGTCCCCCAGCCGGGTTACGGCTGCAGGTTAGAAACCCAGTACTGTAAGGGTGGTATCCCAAGGTTGGCTCCATGGCAACTGGCGTCACCATTTCCTAGCCTCCCACCTATCCTGTACAGACAGTACCGAATCCCAGTATCAAACTGGAGTAAAGCTCCATGGGGTCTTTCCGTCCTGGCGCAGGTAACCAGCATCTTCACTGGTATTTCAATTTCACCGGGTGTGTTGTTGAGACAGTGCCCAAATCATTACGCCTTTCGTGCGGGTCGGAACTTACCCGACAAGGAATTTCGCTACCTTAGGACCGTTATAGTTACGGCCGCCGTTTACTGGGGCTTAAATTCAAAGCTTCGATTGCTCTAACCTCTCCTCTTAACCTTCCAGCACCGGGCAGGCGTCAGCCCATATACCTCACCTTTCGGTTTTGCATAGACCTGTGTTTTTGCTAAACAGTTGCTTGGGCCATTTCTCTGCGGCCACATCTCTGTGGCACTCCTTCTCCCGAAGTTACGGAGTCATTTTGCCGAGTTCCTTAACAACACTTCTCCCGCCGGCCTTAGGATTCTCTCCTCATCCACCTGTGTCGGTTTACGGTACGGGTACTTATGAAGCAATAGCGGCTTTTCTTGGCAGCTGGCTCACACGCTTCTCTACTAATGTTCGATCCACATAACGCTTTACATTTTTCATGCGGTTTTGCCTGCATGACTGCTATACGCTTGTACCGGCTTTTCCATTTCCGGCTCGTGCTCTCCTTCTGCGTCCCCACAGTTCTGTTCATAAGCAGTACAGGAATTTCAACCTGTTATCCATCGACTACGGCTCTCGCCCTCGCCTTAGGCCCCGACTTACCCAGGGAAGATCAGCTTTACCCTGGAAACCTTAGATATTCGGCCTTTAAGATTCTCACTTAAATCTCGCTACTCATTCCGGCATTCTCTCTTCTTAACTCTCCACTGCTCCTTACAGTACAGCTTCGTCGACTTAAGAATGCTCCTCTACCATCCTTTCGGATCCACAGCTTCGGTGTCGTGTTTTAGCCCCGGACATTTTCGGCGCAGGACCTCTCGACTAGTGAGCTATTACGCACTCTTTGAATGTATGGCTGCTTCTGAGCCAACATCCTAGTTGTCTTCGAAATCCCACATCCTTTACCACTTAACACGCACTTTGGGACCTTAGCTGGTGGTCTGGGCTCTTTCCCTTTTGACTACCCAACTTATCTCGTGCAGTCTGACTCCCGTACATCATCTACGCGGCATTCGGAGTTTGATAATCTTCGGTAAGCTTTGACGCCCCCTAGGATATTCAGTGCTCTACCTCCGCAAGACTAATACGAGGCTAGCCCTAAAGCTATTTCGAGGAGAACCAGCTATCTCCGGGTTCGATTGGAATTTCTCCCCTACCCACACCTCATCGCCACCCTTTTCAACGGATGTGCGTTCGGTCCTCCATCGCCTTTTACGGCGACTTCAACCTGGACATGGGTAGATCACCCGGTTTCGGGTCTTCTTGTACTGACTTATGCGTGCTATTAACACTTGCTTTCACTTCGGCTCCGCACCTTAAGTGCTTAACCTTGCCGGTACAAGAAACTCGCCGGACCGTTCTACAAAAAGTACGCGGTCCTACCTTAACGTAGTTCCACAGCTTGTAAACACAGGGTTTCAGGTTCTCTTTCACTCCCCTCCCGGGGTCCTTTTCACCTTTCCTTCACAGTACTATGCGCTATCGGTCACTGAGTAGTATTTAGCCTTGGAGGGTGGTCCCTCCGCCTTCCCACAAGGTTTCTCGTGTCTCGTGGTACTCCGGATTCTGCTAGGCGTGTTTTCAATTTCGCATACGAGGCTTTCACTCTCTTTGGCGGGACTTCCCAGACCCTTCTGCTATCGATCACACTGCCATGTTGCAGTCCATACCCCGGAGTGCACGCACTCCGGTTTGGGCTCTTCCGCTTTCGCTCGCCGCTACTAACAGAATCGATGTTTCTTTCTCTTCCTCTCCCTACTTAGATGTTTCAGTTCAGGAGGTTCCCGACCTATACCTATGTATTCAGTATAGGACGACTGAGGTTTGCTCAGCCAGGTTTCCCCATTCAGAAATCTGCGGTTCATTGAATATTTGCTTCTTGCCGCAGCTTATCGCAGCTTATCACGTCTTTCATCGGCTCTCAGTGCCAAGGCATCCACCCTGCGCTCTTTCTAACTTAACCTTACAACACACGTAGCTTGATGTGTTGTGGTCTCTTTCTAAAAAGCTTTAAGATATTTGTCTACTTTATCTTTTGGTTTTGTACCTCAATCCACTTTGCATTTTTGGCTTTGTAAGTGCTTCGCACTTACTAACCTAAAATCTGCTCTGCAGATTTTGGTAATAGATGTCTTGTTAATTATTAATGGCTTATTATAAACTTATAATAATTATCTCTT
>NZ_QTMI01000010.1:0-2693 GCF_003603115.1 Coprococcus sp. AF19-8AC
CTGCCCGTAATTGTATAGCAGAATGTTCTCCTAAGGTCTATTCCATATCCCTCTGCACTTACACTGTCATATCCTATCGGCAACATATATCCATTACACATCTGAGCAACATCATTACGCCTCTTGAATATCTCCCACGTAGGTTTTTCTGGAATTTCAGGAACACCTTCCGCTACCTCAGTAGCTCCTTCAGCCATAGATGCACACATATTGCGAAGTAACTCTATACGTTCCATATCATCGCACCTATCCGTAGCTATCGCTGTCTGGAATTCCATTACTTCTCCATCGACCTTTATGAGTCCTCTTCCCTTTAGATTTTCCGGTTCAAGCTGTGAAACTTTTTTACTCTTAAAATAAGCGAGGCTCGTCTGATTATCTTTTGCTGAAATAATTCCATATACCATCACTCTCACCACCAATCTGTAACAGATGATTTCTTGTTACAAAAAATATAAAAATATCTGAATCTTACAGAATGGAAGTTCCATAAATTAATCCATGCCTGAGAAAACAGTTGCAATATCAGTTGTGACAAAAATGGAGTATGAATTTTATCAGTCGACAACTTATTTTAAAAAAAAGCTTTAAAAGTCAGTGATAACAGGAAATTTCAAAATAAAATGGATACGTATAATTATTTCGTGACTTTTTGTCACTGATTTTCTGTCACTCTTGAAATCGGCAGTTCCATTAAAAGTTCCTTATAATATTTTGTAGAATCTCAAGTGGAATTTATTTCAGATAAAATCATAACGAATTAAGATTAGGTCATTTCAAAGAAATTCAGATTAAAACGATTGCAGTTGATATGAAATCAACTGTGAGATGATACCCCATTGGCACTGGATACATACAGATAGCAAGGTCTCTCGCTGTCAGCCTACATTGAAACGATACCTGTGAATATCAAAATATATGACCACAACAAAAATACCCATCTGTACAAGCATCCTAACATGCGATACAAATAGGTATTAGCAAACTTTTCATCTCGCAAGATGGTAATATTTCTTAGCATCTGTCTCAGCCAAATTTCTTTCGAACAACAACAGAAACATTCACAGCTTAAAAATCCCTTAGCCTGTCAGTATCAGCAATAATGCGGGCAAAACAACAATTATACGCATGCACCTGTGAATCTTCAAAGGCTGAAATTTATCTGACTGTTTTTGATATACCATCAATACCCGCAACAGACATCCCCCTGTGCTGTGCCATATGGCTGGGTAGCACCAGCATATGCAAAGATGCCAATCTTACTAATCCTGTCTCTGTTTCCAAGGATAACAACTTATATGCGTTTTATGAATACACCAATACTGATTAAATTTCTTATCCTAGGTCTTAAAATTATTCAAGATATCAGAATAAGGCATTTCCTTAACAATTAGTTGAATTGTCTTGATTTTGGCATATACTTTCATAAAAATATACTGTTGTAGATACCAGCCAAACTTGTAACGAAATCTTTTGTTATAATTTTATATCAATTGCTGAAAATGGCTATTTCACAGTATTTATGAGTATTTTAGCAAACAATAGTTCTGTGAAAGAATGAAATCTGTCTGCTTGCAATAAAGTCAGTAAAATCAATGATTTACCGTACCTTAGAAATAAATTGTCGGACAAATCCTTTTGTATACCTGGGGGCAAATTTCGCCATAAGGTGTCCTTTCCCCTTTAGGTAAATGACAAAAAGCTATTATTAATTTCTGCATTTCATTCACTTCGTGAACAGGCAGAAATTAAAATAGCTTTTTGAGTTAGGGACTTTGAAGTCCTAAAGTATAGACATAATTAAATTTAATTTTATAAATATTACATATTTTCTATAGCATCACTGATTCTATCATTTAGATATTCAATAAAATTTTTATAATTAATCTTGTACTTTTTATCTCCTTGTGACCACATCATAACGGCTCCAGTTTTTACATCAATACAATAAATCCATTCGTCACAATTTTCTATTACAATCTTATCGTCATTCAACCCATATGACCTGAATTCTAGTGTCTTTTCCACAAATATCATTTTGCCATTTTTACCTACACCCAATGTTTCAATGCCATCCAGTCCACCATGCCCATAATTTTTCAAAAACCAAACATACTGCTCTGGAATTTTTAAATTTAATATTTTTTCTGCATCATATAAATCTTTATCATCTACATTAGGATGTGTAAAATCACCTTTTTCTTCATATTGACTTATAATCTTAACAATTTTATCATACATATTTTATTTTCCTCCTACGATTTGCTCTGCTCTCCATTTCCAATATGAACGTCTAAAATTATTATATTGCTTATTCAATATTGGATCATTTCTAAAACTTGCTCCATCTTCGATAAGACCATGCAACTGTGAATAATATTCTTGATGTGTAATCTCTCGAATCTCAACCATTGGTCCTGCTTCTTTTTGCAAAATATGATGTAGTTGAATAGCATTACCATCTGTCCCTATAGGAGGCTTGCCAGCCTGCATACGTTCTAAGTTTGTTAGTCCTGTTGTCTCATCAAAATACTCAAAATCTATATCATTCCTTTGATATACCTTTCTACTTACATCTCTAACTTCTCCATTAACTTTAACTGTGCCTTCATATTCTACTGAAGTGTAAATTACAGAACCACTTCCACCCTCACAAGTAATACTTCTTTCAGACTCCACCCGTCCTTTGCTAG
>NZ_QTMI01000011.1:0-2534 GCF_003603115.1 Coprococcus sp. AF19-8AC
AAACCTGTGCATTCTCATTATATTGAACATCAAATTCTTGATTTATTTCCGGCATAATCAACCTGGACTTAATCATGAACTCCTCCTTTACGGATGGAGCATCTTCAATAGAAAAACTGCATCTGAATCAAGATTTCTGATTTGATGTTTTCTTGAGCCAGATGAGCACTTTCTCTTTGTGAGATGACCAAAAGGCAGACTCTGGGCACGATATTCGAAAGAAGTAGACTGATATCAGCAGTCTGGAAAAGAATTTGAAAATTAACATAGAAAAAACGCATTATCTCCATAGCACCAAGTGCCATGAAAACAATGCGTCCTAAATTTTAAAGAAAAAATATTCAGTTGTGATTTCGGATGTTCTTATACGAAGTCATTATTAAATATAGTCTTTCATAATGTTCCAAACCCTTTTTACTTCGTCATTATATTTCTCATTCAACTGATTTCTTAATTGAACATCTGCATCATAAATAATGAAATCGCTTAACCCGCCTCTCGAAGCAAACAGTTTACTATAGCTTTCTATCAAGTATTTCATTTTTTCACCATTGCTCTCATCCGAGTCAATACAATTAACTTGTCCCATAAGAATTCTTAATATCCCGTTATATTGTCCATATCCATATTTTTGTACCATTTTGCCAATCTCTATATACGCCTCTCGCAACTGCAAAAACTCTTCATTTCTTATCATTCTTCTATCTCCAATCTATTGTAACGGTGTTTTTCCTACAACTTCAAAAGTCCATGGTGCATCTATATAGGTTTGCATAACATTATATCCTCCCACGTATACTCCACCTTGCGGTCCGACTGATCCTGTATAAATAGTAGTACCCTTTGGTACTTTAATCGCATATACATTATCTATATAAGAGCTTGCCTCATACGCACCAGTTTTCGGGTCTATCCAATGAGTCTTTACCGCTGCGTCAATTCTTACATTAGTAACAGAAGCAGGTGGCTCACTCGTAAACCATCTTCCATACGGATTTTGAGCATTACCTGCTCGATACATTATTCTATCTTCCTGTAATACTTCCATATTGTATCTGCCACCATAGAAATTCTTTGCAGGTTGATTAGGCATTTCTGCTAACGGTCCTGGATTTTCAATCATATTATATTGATAATTAGCTATATCACCTGACCAATATATAACAGTTGTACTACCACTCTCTACAACTTCTGCAACATCATCTAGCTTATTCACTTCTACATTACTTAAAGCTTTTTCACCTAAGGCAATGTCATCTGAGTTCTTGAATATCGTTGTATGGCTTAGTTCTTCAATATCCGTCTTTCTCGCTACATCTCCGATTTCTGATACGGAACTGTTCGCTGGGTTTCCTGATATAACTTCTTCTACCATATTGCTTCCCAACATTGCCAATATATGGCTGTCTGTACTTTGATAGATTGCATCACAAGCTTTATCTTCTGCTACATTCCCAATCAATATCCTTCCAGCATCTACGGCGATAGTTTATAAATCCGTGAACTTCACGGATTCAGGTAAATGACAAAAAGCTATTATTAATCTCTGTATGTCATTCACTTCGTGAACAGACAGAGATTAAAATAGCTTTTTGAGTTAAGGGTTTTGGAGTCCTAAAGTATAACCATAATTAAATATCATTATACGGATTTTTTTCAAGTATTTCATTAATCTCTTCATCTTTCCTTTTTAAAAAATCCTCACCAAATAAAGCAAATATTTTTTTTTCTTTCTCAAAGAGTGGTCTTCGGAAATCTTTTCCTTTCTCTTGATTATTCATGGCATACTTCATAGTAATATTTGTTGATAATATATTTAAAGCATACCACAATACTTCTCGTTCGTCATTTACAACTATATCACTTCTTATCTTCCCCTTTTCTGCATAAAGAATATGATAATTTGAATTTGTACTAAAAATGTATGTTCCCTCAGCACTATTATCATCCCCTTTTTCGAAAAAAACATTACTGTATGAAATCTCATCTAGTTTATCATTAATTTCACTCATAATATATTTTTGCAGTTCATTTGTTGTTAACATAGTTTTTCACCTCTCTCTATTTATTTTGGCACTATATAGCCTTCTCTAATTAATTGTAAAATCGGCATTGGCAATTCATATTGTAATCCTCCACCTGCAGAACCTCCCCATGCTGCAATCTCTGCTTGGATAGTGTTTGGTATTTCCTTTATAACCCTAAATTCCTGATAAATATTAGGGTCAGTAGTTGGTGGCAATGCTAATTTATCTGCATTTGCACCTGTTTGTGTTACAAAGTTACTCTTATTCCCAATATTTCCATACCGCCCAAATGTATCTCCTGGTTTTAACGACATATTTACTTCTGTTCCTGGTACAGCTCCGTTATTTGGTGGATAATTTATTGTACCATCTGCTTTATACCAACTTGTTTCACTTCCACCCTCACAAATAATACTACTTTCAGACTCCACCCGTCCTTTGCTAGTAGACATAACCTTATTCTTTCCATCTGCCTTTGACGATGACTTTCCACCCTCAAAAACTGAC
>NZ_QTMI01000012.1:0-815 GCF_003603115.1 Coprococcus sp. AF19-8AC
TTCACTGATGCAGCGCCATTCATTATACCAGATATTGCTGATCCCACGAGGGCCGATGTCGCTACAGACTGTGTCACTGCAGCTGCCGTAGCTCCCAGTACAGCAGGGCAGACTATCGCCACTGCAGCAGTAACCACAAGCACGCCTATGCCTATAGCCAGCTTTCCTTCACTGGTCTCATACCATGGAGTTTCAGCATATAGGTTGTACAGAGTCTGTCCAGATGCCTCGAATTTTTCATTACATTCTTTATACAGATCGTATGCCTCATCCAGAATCTTCTTCAGAGTTCCAAGCCGATCATATTCGTCTACCAGTTGAGCACGATATCTGTCCAGGGATGATATATCCAGGGATTCCGCCATCTTGCTTATGTATATTATATCTCTCTGACGTCTGATATCATCAATATACTGTCCAAGTGTATCATATATCTTTGACAATCTGTAAGGTTCATCTTCAAGCTTGCCCAAGTCTACATACAAAAGAACTCCTCTATTTTCCATTATTTTCATCCCCCCTGTACTTGTCAAGTATCTTTACGATACTAACATCACACATCCCTCATCTACATGAGTATCAGTTTATCGCCATTTTCAACATGATAACTTTTCAAGGTTCTATCTGGATCCATAACCATGCCTTCTCTCGGTAACACTAATACCCAGTGCTCACGATTCACATAGCCTGTTCGCAGATACTGCGATACAACATCCAAAGTATCCGTTATCACATCACAAACCTGTGCATTCTCATTATATTGAACATCAAATTCTTGATTTATTTCCGGCATAATCAACCTGGACTTAATCATG
>NZ_QTMI01000012.1:825-1044 GCF_003603115.1 Coprococcus sp. AF19-8AC
ATCAACCTGGACTTAATCATGCTTTATCTGCCTCCTGTATAACGGTATAATTATCTGCGATACATTCTGATCATCATTATCCTGTGGGATCATACCTATACCTGGTTTGTATATCTTATTTGCCTCTGTAAATGATAGATTAGTAAAATTAAAAAATGAAGTTTCGGCACAATTGCCACCCAGTTGTATTCCCATATGATATCCAGTCATAACATCATA
>NZ_QTMI01000013.1:0-275 GCF_003603115.1 Coprococcus sp. AF19-8AC
AGATAATTAAAGTATTCATACAGTCTGAGCTTGTTTGCTTTTGCTGTTTCTACAAGGCTGTATATTATGGCACTGGATTTGGCTCCATTTATTGTGTCACACATTACCCAGTTCTTTTTGCCGATACAGAAACTTCTGATACTTTGTTCTGCGACATTATTATCTATCGGAATCTCTCCGTCATCCAGAAATCTTGCAAGTTTCTTGTACAGGAGGAGAAATCCATCACCTTCCCATACAAGGCCCTTGATCCTGTCAGATCTTCTTCCGCAGAA
>NZ_QTMI01000013.1:285-576 GCF_003603115.1 Coprococcus sp. AF19-8AC
CTGTCAGATCTTCTTCCGCAGAATAGATAAAGCGTACCCGCTGTTGCAGGGTTCTCTATGCCAAGGGATCTGAGAACTCCGGCAAGGCTGTCTATACCATACCTAAGATCTGTTCTGCCACATACTATGTATATTTCAGAAAAACCAACTGCATCATTCAGCATCTACAAGAACCTCCATGATGGAACGTATCACTGCGGGAGCAGCACCGCCAGCGATCTCTATGTGTATGCTGCCGCGGTCTATCCTTATCTTTGAACTGCTGCACGAATCAAGGTCATTCTGATAATC
>NZ_QTMI01000014.1:0-277 GCF_003603115.1 Coprococcus sp. AF19-8AC
AGATCGTATGCCTCATCCAGAATCTTCTTCAGAGTTCCAAGCCGATCATATTCGTCTACCAGTTGAGCACGATATCTGTCCAGGGATGATATATCCAGGGATTCCGCCATCTTGCTTATGTATATTATATCTCTCTGACGTCTGATATCATCAATATACTGTCCAAGTGTATCATATATCTTTGACAATCTGTAAGGTTCATCTTCAAGCTTGCCCAAGTCTACATATAAAAGCACGCCTCTATTCCCCATTATTTTCATCCCCCCTGTACTTGTCA
>NZ_QTMI01000014.1:287-572 GCF_003603115.1 Coprococcus sp. AF19-8AC
CCATTATTTTCATCCCCCCTGTACTTGTCAAGTATCTTTACGATACTAACATCACACATCCCTCATCTACATGAGTATCAGTTTATCGCCATTTTCAACATGATAACTTTTCAAGGTTCTATCTGGATCCATAACCATGCCTTCTCTCGGTAACACTAATACCCAGTGCTCACGATTCACATAGCCTGTTCGCAGATACTGCGATACAACATCCAAAGTATCCGTTATCACATCACAAACCTGTGCATTCTCATTATATTGAACATCAAATTCTTGATTTATTTC
>NZ_QTMI01000015.1:0-560 GCF_003603115.1 Coprococcus sp. AF19-8AC
GCACAATTGCCACCCAGTTGTATTCCCATATGATATCCAGTCATAACATCATATACTTTTCGTCCACGACATTCTGACTGACTTGCTGTATCAATCAACCCTATACTGAATATGTTGTGCAGAGCGCCTTTCTCTACAACATTCTCTATAAATGGGACAATTCTTGTAATGCCTTCACTCGGCGAATACAATGTATTTAAAAACGCTTCCATATCTGCAATAAAAATGTATGTTTCCTTAAACCGGGTCATCTGGCTATATATTTCATTCTCATCATAGCCTTGTTCCTTTACCTGATTTTTAAACTTATTTCTCTCCACAAATTCTGGAACCAGCATTGTAAAGTAATCTGCCTGTGTTGCTTCGCTATCTATATACGTTGCTCCCAACAATTCCGAATCAGGCTTGAACTCATTGGAACCATGTTCTATAACAACTATATCTGCATTTCTCATCAGTGCTGCATTCATCAATAACCGCATAACATTTTTCTTACCAGTTCTAGCTCTGCCCGTAATTGTATAGCAGAATGTTCTCCTAAGGTCTATTCCATATCCCTC
>NZ_QTMI01000002.1:2500-776503 GCF_003603115.1 Coprococcus sp. AF19-8AC
AGCATTGCCCCTCCCGCAAGGTTTCTGTTGAAGAATCGATTGTTCATATCATAGTCTTTGAAGCTTCCAAAATTCATGGTTATGAGATTGACTTTGCCAAGTGCACCCGAGTCCACTAACTCCTTAAGTTTTCTGTAAATAGGCATATGATAAATAGTCATCGCTTCACCTATGATCACATTATGCTGCTCTGCAAGTTTTACCATCTCTTCGAGTTCATCGCTGTTCAATGTTATAGACTTCTCCACCAATATATGCTTACCATTCTCTATTGCTTTTCTCATAAACTGTATGTGTGTATTGTGTGGTGTCGTTATGTATATCACGTCCACCTCCGGATCCGTGAACATCTCATTGTAGTCTGAATAAACCTTATCTATGCCATACTTCCCAGCAAATGCCACCGCTTTGTCATACGTCCTGTTACCAACCGCATAAATGCTCCTGCCATTCTTTTTGAGTGCCACTGCCATCTCATTTGCGATAACTCCTGTTCCAAGAACTGCCCACTTGATATCTTTCATGTCTGTTTCCTCCATATATAATTATGTATTTGGATTGTATATACACTATACATAAGCATCATGTCACTCCTTTGTATAGGCCATCGCCTGTTCCTATTTCCTTTCTTCTTTCGAAAATAATCCATCATATAGTGTCATCTATACAATGCCCCTAATAATTTTCTCAGTTAAATTTGTTTTCATATTTGCCGCAGACTTTAAATCTATTTTCATACCTTTTACAACTCTACCATCCTTCTCCCATCCAGTCAAACAAATGTATTTTCGCTTGAAACTCATTTATCAAATAAAAACAGAGTATCTGGAACCCCTATCACGATACTCTGTTTTGAATGACTTTCTTCTATATAAATATATCTATTCGTTTTATTCGCCATGTGCAATATTTCTTGCTACGTATACACCGCTTGCAGATGCATGGGACAGCGAGTGGGTTATACCACTTCCATCGCCTATGATATACAGTCCCTTATATATCGTCTCTAGCTTGTCATCTACCTCAACCTCCATGTTGTAGAATTTGACCTCAACTCCATACAACAGTGTATCTTCATTTGCCGTTCCTGGGGCTATCTTATCAAGAGCGTAGATCATCTCGATTATTCCATCCAGAATTCTCTTTGGAAGGACAAGGCTCAGATCTCCCGGTGTGGCATTGAGCGTAGGTGTGATGAACGCTTCCTCTATCCTGCTCTGGGTGGAGCGCTGTCCCCTTATGAGGTCGCCAAATCTCTGCACTATTACTCCGCCGCCCAGCATGTTGCTGAGTCTCGCTATGCTCTCGCCGTATCCGTTGGAGTCCTTGAACGGCTCTGAGAAATGCTTTGCCACAAGGAGCGCAAAGTTTGTATTATCCGTCTGTTTTGCAGGATCCTCATAACTGTGGCCATTTACCGTTATGATTCCATTAGTATTCTCAGTAACCACGGCGCCCCTTGGGTTCATGCAGAAAGTTCGCACCTTGTCTCCATACTTCTCCGTTCTGTATACTATCTTGCTCTCATAGAGCTCATCCGTCAAATGTGCAAATATGGCTGCAGGAAGCTCTACTCTGACTCCTATATCTACTCTGTTAGATTTTGTAGGCACATTAAGATCCTTGCACACTGTCTCCATCCATTTACTTCCGCTTCTGCCAACGGATATGATACATTTGTTACAAGCAAATGTACCCTTCTTGCAGCATACACTATATGTTCCATCGTCCAGCTTTTCCACTGTCTGTATAGGTGTGTCAAAATAAAACTCTACCTTGTCCTGAAGATATGCATACAGATTCTCTAGAACTATATAGTTGATGTCCGTGCCAAGATGTCTGACAGAGGCATCCAGCAAATGAAGCCTGTTCTGCAGACACACTGTCTTGAATCTTGTGCCGGCAGTGGAATAAAGCTTCGTACCCTCTCCGCCGTACTCCATATTGATATCATCCACATACTTCATGAGGTCTATGGCCTCGTTCTTGCCGATGTACTCATACAGACTTCCGCCAAAGTCATTTGTAATATTGTACTTTCCATCGGAAAATGCACCTGCACCGCCAAATCCGCTCATGATCGAACAGCTATCACATCCCACGCAGCTCTTGATCTTTGTGCCGTCTATCGGACATTTTCTTCTCTTAAGCTCATGTCCAGCCTCAAACACTGCAACCTTGAGATTCGGAGCCTGCTTTGTCAGCTCATATGCAGAAAATATTCCTCCTGGTCCCGCTCCAATAATTATCACATCATACCTCATACGCGCACCCTCCAAAATCATTTTATATTTTTTGTTAAACCTTATCCACGCTCTGTATCCACACACATATTTTTACACAAAAATATAGTTGACCACGGCAATCCATGTCGTAGTCAACTATTATCGGTAGCTGGTAGATACGCCCAACCATATTATGGGCTTATACATATATAATTGTAATTCTTTCGTCATAAAAAATGATTGCACTATTCATATTTACTATATCTCACGCAAAATATCTGTGCTCATGTGGATGCCACAAACTGATCGTCCACATTGCATCCTTAAAAATTATAGCATATTACATTTAGTTTGCGCAAGCTCAACCGTCGCAATGCTCATTATATCATGATTCGCACCTACGGTGCTTTCCGTTGCTGTCGCAACTATCATGATCCAATTCGCCGCTCGCCAATCATGCAAGCATGTTGGCTCACTTGCGCTCATTATATCATAACGATGCTATGATTGCCGCGATGAATGTTCCAAGCAGGATTAATATGCTTATTACCAAAAGCACTTTCATAAGTATTCTTTTTCGCTTCCTCATGTTTTCTAAAACTCCGGTTGAATAGAACACCGCAACCAGCAACGCACCTATAGCAACTCCCATAAGCGTCCCCATCAAATAATCATAGACCGGAAGATTGTTATCTCTGCTGATCACCATCATCGTCAATCCTGCAATCAGTGAAACCAACCCCACTATGCTGAATATACGCAACCTCATCAACAATGTATTCTTCTCAGTTTCTGCATAATCCGCTACAAGCTGCAATCTCTCTTTCTCTTCCTTATTCATGTCCTCACCCTTCCTTTCTCCATCAATGATATCCCTGATATCAACATCATAGAAATCTGCCAGCTCCACCAGGATACTGAGATCCGGCATATTGCTGCCTGTCTCCCACCTTGACACACTGCGGCTTGTTACTCCAAACCGCTCAGCAAGCTGTTCCTGGGTAAGCTGTTTTTCCTTTCTCAGTTCTCTTAGAAATGAACCGGTCTTTTTCTGATCCATATCTGTTGCCTCCTTTCTATTGAACATCAGCCCATTTTAAGTTGCCTTCGACAAGGGCTGATGCTACATGTCAAGCTTTTGCTAAAAACTTGACACATTCATTGACAGAATAGGGTTTTTCGGGTGTTTTTTACAGGACATGATGCGGGAATTGGCTGTTTTCAGCAAATATGTAAATACACCAGATCACTAAATCAGGTTTAGTCTTTTTTATCATTTTAAGTCCCATACATAAAAATATAGTTGACCACGACATTTTTATTGTCGTAGTCAACTATTATCAGCAGCCGATAAATACCCCAGCCATATTATAGATCTATACGTATTATATTATTGTTTTTCTTCTATATTGCGTCTCTTCTATATAAATAATAATTAGCTATTTTTATAATTACCACCATATCCGGCACCATACTGAGCATTGCCATACGGATTGTAATTGTCATTGCCATTCGCCGGATCATTGTACTGGAAATTGCCATAACCGGGGAGTAGAAATTCTTCATTTACTCCCCAAAATAATATTTAACAATGTTCTATATTATAATTCTTATAAATCTAGCTATTACAATATATAATCTCCAATTATTGAAATTATTTTCAGCTACTATATATCACATTCTATTAGACACACTTTCTATTTTTGTTTCCGCTTTACATTTATTATTTAACGATTCATTTTTTTATTCAGATAAACTACATCTGAATTTTGCTACTATATTATCATCATTCAAGTACTCATCATAATTATACTTGGTTATTTTTTCAAATGCATTTTCTTCCATTATATAAAACTTATTAACGCTATACAGTTTATGAGATTCTAAACTTTCTTTGTATTTCTTATTAAGCTTGTCAAGTATTTCTTTATTATCATCTGTGTTGAGAATAAAGATTTTATTCATTGCAGAAACATTGTTATCATATTCCGAATTATTCTTATCTTTAACTTCAGTTATCTCTGAATATACTTTTACATTTTCTGAATTAACTAATTTTACTATAATATTTTTTATATATGATTCATAATCATCTCTTAATAATAGATTCAAATAATCATCAGTTATAATCTCTTTATCATCTATCTTAGAAACCGTTACTGTTACAATATCACTTTCTGTTAATCCTTGTGGATAAACTATTAATTGTTCATCTTGTAGCGAGTTTGGAGCAATATAACCTTCATAAATAAATTCTTCATCATATTCACTATCTAAATACTTATATAATTCCTCAATTCTTTTGATTGCAATCCTCTGTGAAGATAACAAATCATCATAATTGGTGGATAATCCCGCTTCCTTTAATATTTTCTTCTGTCTACTTGTTAATTCTACTTGAGAATTCTTCTGTGAATGTTCTGTTTTTATTTTTACACCACACCCTACTAAACATATAATAAAACAACAAATCAAAAATAATGCACTTTTTTTTCGCATGTCGCTATCCTTTCCAAAACTTAATATTATCCTTATCTGTTTTTTCAAATGCTACTCAAGTATCTATAATTGCTTTATGAGTTTCTTTAACTAAAGTATCTAATTGTGTTTGAACATTATCTAAAGTTTCTATAACGTTTTTTATTTTTATTTTTCGACGTTTTTCAACTTTTCCGTGTTGCCCTCATAATTACAGGATGCTACAATCGGGACATGGGTGCTAACCGTCTATCGGTAGCACCTTTTTCTGTATTCACATTAACACGCATCTACGTGTATGTCAAAGTATTTTATCCCCTGTACCCTTAATATCCTATCTGCAAATCTCCTATCCTTAGATCTTCCCTCTGAGATTTTTATGTCATTTGTCGGGTCAAAGCTCATTTTTTGCTCTAAATTAGGGTCAAAATAGGGTCAAAACCCATTTTTAAGCAGAAAAAAAAGACCTCCGAGGGCAAACCCTCGAAGGTCTGAAAATCCTTTATTTATGCGGTTTATCAGCGATTACTCGATGATAGTTGCAACTCTTCCTGAACCTACAGTTCTACCACCCTCACGGATAGCGAATGTAAGACCCTGGCTCATAGCGATTGGGTGGATGAGCTCGATTGTCATCTCTACGTTATCACCAGGCATGCACATCTCTGTACCAGCTGGAAGGTTACATACACCTGTAACGTCTGTTGTTCTGAAGTAGAACTGTGGACGATAGTTGTTGAAGAATGGTGTATGACGACCACCCTCGTCCTTTGTCAGAACGTAAACCTGTGCTGTGAACTTTGTATGACATGTAATTGAACCTGGCTTACAAAGAACCTGTCCTCTTACGATATCCTCTCTCTTGATACCACGAAGAAGGGCACCGATGTTATCACCAGCCTGACCTTCGTCAAGGAGCTTTCTGAACATCTCGATACCTGTTACTGTTGTCTTCTGGATCTCTGGCTTGATACCAACGATCTCAACTTCATCATTGAGGTGAATTACACCAGCCTCTACTCTACCAGTAGCAACTGTACCACGACCTGTGATTGTGAATACGTCCTCTACAGGCATGATGAATGGCTTATCTGTATCTCTCTGTGGATCTGGAATATATGAATCAATTGTATCCATAAGCTCCATGATCTTGTCTCCCCAAGGTCCCATTGGATCCTCAAGAGCCTTAAGAGCTGAACCCTTAACGATAGGACAATCATTGAATCCGTACTCCTCAAGCTGCTCTGTAACTTCCATCTCAACGAGCTCGATAAGCTCCTCATCGTCTACCATATCACACTTGTTAAGGAATACAACGATGTAAGGAACACCAACCTGACGTGAAAGAAGGATATGCTCCTTTGTCTGAGCCATAACACCATCAGTAGCAGCAACAACAAGGATAGCACCATCCATCTGAGCTGCACCAGTGATCATGTTCTTAACGTAGTCAGCATGTCCTGGACAGTCAACGTGTGCATAATGTCTCTTCTCTGTCTCGTACTCAACGTGAGCTGTAGAGATAGTGATACCTCTTTCTCTCTCCTCTGGAGCCTTATCAATGTTCTCGAAATCTGTAGCTGTGTTACCAGCAACTCTCTCTGAAAGAACCTTTGTGATAGCAGCTGTAAGAGTAGTCTTACCGTGATCTACGTGTCCGATTGTACCGATGTTACAATGTGGCTTACTTCTATTAAACTTTTCCTTTGCCATGATATAAAATCCTCCTTAAAAATTATACCCCACGCGGGTTACTCGGCTAAAAATCATTATATAGAAAATACTAGAGATTTTCAACCATTTTTTATCTCTTTATACCAGCAGGCTAACGATATGTATTCTTTAACCTGCCAGCATATATAATTTTTTATTTATATGACCTGAAAGACCAGGAAAATGTCTTTCGTCAAATATCTTACTTAGAATGCTCTGCGATAACCTTCTCCTGAATGCTCTTTGGACACTGAGCGTACTTCTCAAAGAACATTGAGTAGTTACCACGACCCTGTGTTGATGAACGAAGCTCTGTTGAGTATCCGAACATCTCTGCAAGTGGAACGAATGCTCTGACGATCTTACCACCGCCGATATCATCCATACCCTCGATCTGGCCTCTCTTAGCATTTAAGCTTCCGATTACATCACCGAGGTACTCCTCAGGCATTGTAACCTCAACCTTCATGATAGGCTCAAGAAGAACTGGGTCAGCCTTAGCCATAGCCTCCTTGAATGCCATAGAACCAGCGATGTGGAATGCCATCTCTGATGAATCGACCTCATGGTATGATCCATCGTATACGTTAGCATAAACACCAAGTACTGGGTAGCCGCCAAGGATACCAGCCTTAGCTGCCTCTTCGATACCCTCTCCAACTGCTGGGATGTACTCCTTAGGAATAGCACCACCGACAACTGTTGACTCGAACTTGAATGTCTCCTCACCGTTAGGATCCATAGGCTCGAACTTAACCTTACAATGACCGTACTGTCCACGACCACCTGACTGCTTAGCATACTTGCTGTCGATATCAACTGGCTTTGTGAATGTCTCCTTGTAAGCAACCTGAGGTGCACCAACGTTTGCCTCAACCTTGAACTCACGGAGAAGACGATCAACGATAACCTCAAGGTGAAGCTCACCCATTCCGGCGATAATTGTCTGACCTGTCTCTTTGTCTGTATGAGCCTTGAATGTAGGATCCTCCTCAGCAAGCTTTGCGAGTGCCTCACCCATCTTACCCTGATCATTCTTGGTCTTAGGCTCGATAGCAAGCTCGATAACTGGCTCTGGGAACTCCATTGACTCAAGGATAACTGGATGCTGCTCATCACAGATTGTGTCACCTGTAGTTGTAAGCTTGAAACCTACAGCAGCTGCGATATCTCCTGAGTAAACCTTATCAATCTCTTTACGAGCGTTGGCATGCATCTGTACGATACGTCCTACACGCTCCTTCTTATCCTTTGTTGCATTCAGTACATATGAACCTGAGTTCAGTGTACCTGAGTAAACTCTGAAGAATGCAAGCTTTCCAACGAATGGATCTGTCATGATCTTGAATGCAAGAGCTGAGAATGGCTCATCATCCGATGAATGACGAACAACCTCGTTACCGTCTGGATCAACACCTGTGATATCAGGGATATCTGTTGGTGCTGGCATGTACTCGATAACACCGTCAAGCATCTTCTGAACACCCTTGTTCTTGTAAGCTGAACCAAGGAATACAGGAACTGCCTCACATGCGATAGTTGCTCTACGAAGAACCTTCTTCATCTCATCGATTGATGGCTCCTCGCCCTCAAGGTACATCATCATTAAGTCGTCATCTAACTCGCAGATCTTCTCGACAAGGTTCTCATGCCACTTGTCTGCAAGCTCCTTAAGGTCATCAGGGATAGTTGTGATCTCGATGTCCTCGCCCTTATCATCTTTGTAGTAGTACGCTTCCATCTCGAACAGATCGATCAGACCGATGAAGTCTGACTCTTTTCCGATAGGGATCTGTACTGGAATTGCATTCTTGCCCAGACGATCAATAATTGTCTGAACTGAGTAGAAAAAGTCTGCACCCATTTTATCCATCTTGTTGATGAATGCCATACGAGGTACATTGTATGTGTCAGCCTGACGCCATACGTTCTCTGACTGAGGCTCTACACCAGCCTTAGCATCGAATACACCTACAGCTCCGTCAAGTACACGAAGTGAACGCTCAACCTCAACAGTGAAGTCAACGTGTCCCGGAGTATCGATGATGTTGATTCTGTGCTCTAACGCGCCAGCCTTTGGTTTGTGATGATCCTCAAGTGTCCAATGGCATGTTGTAGCAGCTGAAGTAATTGTTATACCTCTCTCCTGCTCCTGCTCCATCCAGTCCATGGTAGCTGTACCGTCATGAGTATCACCAATCTTATAGTTAACACCAGTATAGTATAAGATACGCTCTGTAAGAGTTGTCTTACCGGCATCGATATGAGCCATAATACCAATGTTTCTTGTTCTGTCCAATGGATATTCTCTTCCAGCCAACGGATTGTCCTCCTTTTGCTATTTTTCGTAACACATCTATTGTGTCCCATATACACATAAGCATGCATACAAATGCATTCTCACACAGACAATTAGAATCTGTAGTGAGCGAATGCCTTGTTTGCCTCTGCCATCTTGTGCATGTCTTCTTTTCTCTTTACAGATGCACCTGTGTTGTTAGCTGCATCCATGATCTCCTTCGCAAGTCTTTCTTCCATAGTCTTCTCACTTCTTGCACGTGAGAAAGCTGTTAACCAACGAAGTCCGAGAGCCTGTCTTCTGTCAGGTCTTACATCGATAGGTACCTGGTATGTTGCACCACCGATACGTCTAGCCTTAACCTCGAGGAGTGGCATGATGTTGTTCATAGCCTCTTCGAATACCTCTAATGCAGGCTTACCAGTCTCTTCTGCGATACGATCAAATGCACCGTAGACGATCTTCTGTGCTACACCCTTCTTACCATCTAACATAATGTTGTTGATAAGCTTTGTAACGACCTTATTGTTGTAAATTGGATCCGCTAATACGTCTCTCTTTGCGATATGTCCTTTACGTGGCACGGTTCTTCCCTCCTTAATTATTTATTAAATCTTCGGTACTCACATTCTCTCTATAATTATGGAATGTGTTCGTGCTGTTATCTGTCTTAACTGTTTCTATCTGAATTATTATCTATATAAAAACATGACCTTACCAGCACAAATTAGAATTGTGTTCTAGCATGTTTTATTTTGCATCCTTAGGACGCTTTGCACCATACTTTGAACGAGCCTGACGTCTCTTTGCTACACCTGCTGTATCAAGAGTACCTCTGATGATATGGTATCTTGTACCAGGTAAGTCCTTTACTCTTCCACCACGGATAAGTACAACGCTATGCTCCTGAAGGTTATGACCCTCACCTGGGATATAACTTGTTACTTCGATTCCGTTTGAAAGACGTACTCTGGCGATCTTTCTAAGAGCTGAGTTAGGCTTCTTAGGAGTAGCTGTCTTAACTGCTGTACAAACTCCTCTCTTCTGTGGTGAGCTTGTCTCTACTGGCTTCTTCTTAAGTGAATTGAAACTTCTCTGAAGAGCTGGTGCAGTTGACTTCTTCTCTACTGTCTGTCTTCCTTTTCTAACTAACTGGTTAAATGTTGGCATGTTTTCACCTCCTGTATATAAATTAAAAATGATAAAGCATGTTTTTACGCATGCTTTATCATTATATAGTCGAGTATTTTCTCTGTCAAGCATTTATTTGACAAATATTTTCTTAACGAACTCAAAGACTCTCTCTGTTTCCATTGCCAGTCTGGCTTGATCAAATTCTGTATAACCTTCATTTACAAGAAACGCCTGTCCCATTATATATTTGTGCATTTCCTCATTTATCTGATCTGCAACAATCTCATCACAGTGAAGTGTCTCAACTAACATCTTCTCTGTCCTGGTATCCTTAAACAGTCCATGTCCCGAGTCATTGTCTGCAACGAGCTGTCTGAACAACACCCTCTCACTGTCTGCAAACTCACAGACAATAGTGGTCTGGCTGACATAATCCGCATTCTCTTTCTTACACAGACTTGTCTTCAGGGAACCGTAAACCTCATTTATACGCTCTGTTGTAATCTCTATAACAGCTCCCATATCAACAAAATTCTCATATATTGGTTGTGTTGAACAGGAAATCTCTTTTGCCAGTTTTCTTGCTGTTATTGCGGCAATTCCTTCTCTTCTGGCAAGGTTATACGCCGCTTCTAATATACCTTCTTTATTGATTTTCTTTACAGCAGCCATATTATTCCATTTCTTTCTTACTAAATATTTCCAAAAAGAAATCCGGCATATTCTATTTCTCACAGGTATATCTGAATACCTTTATGAGAAATTGACATATCCCGGATTCCCCTTATATCCTTCATGTCGAGCAGCTTCGCAGCCACTACTTTTTTATATACATCCAAGCAAATGAGTGATTACTCTTCGTCAGCATCTCCGGCTGTATCGAGGGTCTCAAATACGATCTCCTCTGAATTTACATTCTCTAACTCTTCGTAATCATCTGTATCCTCATCTTCATCAAAGAAGTTAAGCTCTTCCATATCAGTGTCAAGCTTTACTGAACGATATCTCTTCATTCCTGTACCAGCAGGTATAAGCTTTCCGATGATAACGTTTTCCTTAAGTCCGATAAGTGGATCAACCTTACTCTTGATCGCAGCATCTGTAAGAACCTTTGTTGTCTCCTGGAATGATGCAGCCGACATAAATGAATCAGTTGCAAGTGATGCCTTTGTTATACCAAGCATTATCTGTGTTCCAGTTGCAGGCTCCTTGCCCTCTGCGATAAGCTTCTCATTTGTATCTTCAAACTCAAGCAGATCTGCCTGTGTTCCTGGAAGATAATCTGAATCTCCCGGCTCATCAATTATGATCTTCTTAAGCATCTGTCTTACGATGATCTCAATGTGCTTATCATTGATATCAACACCCTGAAGTCTGTAAACCTTCTGAACCTCACGGAGCATGTAATCCTGAACTGCACGAACACCCTTTATCTTAAGGATATCATGTGGATTAACTGATCCCTCTGTAAGCTCATCACCAGCCTCAAGTACCTGGTCATCAAGAACTCTGATACGTGAACCATAAGGAATAAGATATGCCTTTGACTCACCTGTCTCATCGTTTGTTATGACAACCTCTCTCTTCTTCTTGTTGTCACGGAGCTGTACCTTTCCGCCAAACTCTGCAATGATCGCAAGTCCCTTTGGCTTTCTGGCCTCGAAAAGCTCCTCAACTCTTGGAAGACCCTGTGTGATATCGCCACCGGCAACACCACCTGTATGGAATGTTCTCATTGTAAGCTGTGTACCAGGCTCACCAATTGACTGTGCAGCGATAATTCCAACTGACTCACCAACCTGTACAGGCATTCCTGTTGCCATGTTCGCACCGTAGCACTTTGCACACACACCGAGGTGTGACTTACATGTGAGGACTGTTCTGATCTTAAGCTTTGCATCTGATCTTACAACTTCGTTTCCATCGTCATCCTTAACGGTGAATGGAACGCCGTTGGCATCGACACCCTTCTTAACAATGAGCTCAGCTCTCTTAGGAGTTACCATATGATTTATCTTGACAAGCATGTTGCCCTCTGCATCATATACAGACTCTGCAAGGTAACGTCCTGTGATTCTCTCCTGAAACTCCTCGATCATTTCCTTGCCCTCTCTGAAGGCCTCAATGACCATACCCGGAATTGAATCTCTTCCTATACTACAATCAGGCTCTCTGATTATAAGATCCTGTGATACATCTACAAGTCGTCTTGTCAGGTATCCTGAATCGGCTGTACGAAGAGCTGTATCTGACAGACCCTTACGAGCACCATGCGCCGAAATGAAATACTCCAGAACGTCAAGTCCCTCTCGGAAGTTAGACTTGATTGGGAGCTCAATGGTCTTACCTGTTGTATCTGCCATCAGTCCTCGCATACCTGCAAGCTGCTTGATCTGCTGATTAGAACCACGGGCTCCAGAATCAGCCATCATGAATATATTGTTATATTTATCAAGACCTGCGAACAGGAGATCCTGCAGATGTTTATCTGCCTTCTCCCAGATCTTAACTACTGCCTGATATCTCTCCTCGTCTGATACAAGACCACGTCTGAACTTCTTGGTGATTTGGTCAACGAGCTTCTGTGCATCCTCAAGGATATCCTTCTTCTCATCAGGCACCTTCATATCTGAAATAGATACTGATATAGCACTTCTTGTTGAATACTTATATCCTATTGCCTTGACATCATCAAGAACCTCCGCAGTCTTTGTTGCACCATGTGTATTGATACACTTGTCAAGGATTGGCTTGAGCTGCTTCTTTCCTACATGGAAATCTATCTCAAGCTTCAGAGCGTTCTCACGAACAGTTCTGTCTACATATCCGAGATCCTGTGGAATGATCTCATTGAAGAGGAGCTTTCCAAGTGTTGTATCGATAACACCTGTAACTTCCTCGCCCTCGAACTCACCGGTTCTTCTTACATGGATCTTGGTGTGAAGTGTAATTCCACCATTCTCATATGCAAGTATTGCCTCATTCTTGGACTTAAAATATCTTCCCTCTCCGATCTCGCCTTCCTTTTCCATTGTCAGATAGTAGATACCAAGTACCATATCCTGTGAAGGAACGGCAACAGGCGCACCATCTGATGGCTTCAGCAGGTTGTTAGGTGAAAGCAGAAGGAATCTACACTCAGCCTGTGCCTCTACTGTAAGTGGAAGATGGACAGCCATCTGGTCTCCATCGAAATCGGCATTGAAGGCTGTACATACGAGTGGGTGAAGCTTTATAGCCTTACCGCCTACAAGCACTGGCTCAAATGCCTGGATTCCAAGTCTGTGAAGTGTAGGGGCACGGTTAAGCATAACCGGATGCTCCTTGATGACATCCTCAAGAATGTCCCAAACCTGTGGCTCAAGCTTCTCTACCATCTTCTTTGCCTGCTTGATATTGTTTGCCTTACCTGTAGCTGTAAGCTCCTTCATAACAAATGGCTTGAACAGCTCGATAGCCATCTCCTTAGGGAGACCGCACTGGTAAATCTTAAGCTCTGGTCCAACTACGATAACTGAACGTCCTGAGTAGTCAACTCGCTTACCAAGAAGGTTCTGACGGAAACGTCCCTGCTTACCTTTCAGCATCTCTGAAAGTGACTTCAGTGCTCTGTTACCAGGGCCTGTTACCGCACGTCCACGTCTACCGTTATCTATAAGTGCATCAACTGCCTCCTGAAGCATTCTCTTCTCATTTCTCACGATGATCTCAGGAGCACCGAGATCAAGGAGTCTGCGGAGACGATTATTTCTGTTGATGATTCTTCTGTACAGATCGTTGAGGTCTGATGTTGCAAATCTTCCACCTTCAAGCTGTACCATAGGTCTGATATCTGGTGGGATAACAGGGATTACATTCATGATCATCCACTCAGGTCTGTTCTCTGATGTTCTGAATGCCTCCATTACCTCAAGTCTCTTGATGATCCTTGTACGCTTCTGGCCGCTACATGTCTCAAGCTCTTTCTTAAGCTCTGCGCTCTCGGCATCAAGGTCTATTGCCTTGAGAAGCTTCTGTATAGCCTCTGCGCCCATCTCTGCAACGAATGAACCGTAACCATACTCCTTCTCTGCCTCTCTGAACTCCTGCTCGTTGAGAATCTGCTTGTAAGCAAGCGGAGTATCCTTTGGATCTGTTACTATATATGATGAGAAGTACAGTACCTTCTCAAGCACTCTTGGTGATATATCAAGGATCAGTCCCATACGGCTAGGGATTCCCTTGAAGTACCATATATGTGATACAGGAGCAGCGAGCTCAATATGTCCCATACGCTCTCTACGAACGTTGGACTTTGTTACCTCAACTCCACACTTATCACACACGATTCCCTTGAATCTGATCTTCTTGTACTTACCACAATTACACTCCCAGTCCTTCTGTGGTCCAAATATTCTCTCACAGAACAGACCGTCCTTCTCAGGCTTAAGTGTTCTATAGTTGATAGTCTCAGGGCGCTTTACCTCACCATGTGACCATTCTCTTATCTTTTCAGGAGATGCAAGTCCGATTTTTATTGCGTCAAAGTTCAATGACTTTTCCTGTTCTGCATTGTCTACATTGTATTCTGGCATCTTACAAAGCTCCTTTCTTATTCTTCCTCATTATTATCCATATAATCTGAATCGCCGAGGTCTTCCATATCACTTATATCGCCGTTCTCATCAACCTCTGAGAATCCGCTTGCCTGAAGCTCATCTGCGTCATCGCCTCTGAACACCTCAGGTGCATCGCTCTCATCCATATCATCGTCTCTGTCTGATGATCTGTCGCTGAGAAGTCTCTTGATACTTGTGTTGTAATCATAAGCTTCCATGGTCTCGCTGAGATCAACTTCAACCATCTTCTTGTTGCCTTCCTCGTCCTCTTCCTCTCTTACGACTCTTACATCAAGTCCGAGAGCCTGGAACTCCTTGAGAAGTACCTTGAATGACTCAGGCACACCAGGTGCTGGTATATTGTCGCCCTTGATAATAGCCTCATATGTCTTAACACGTCCTACAACATCATCAGACTTAACTGTCAGAATCTCCTGCAGTGTGTATGAAGCACCATAAGCCTCAAGAGCCCAAACCTCCATCTCTCCAAAACGCTGTCCACCAAACTGAGCTTTACCACCCAGTGGCTGCTGTGTTACCAGTGAGTATGGACCGGTTGAACGAGCATGGATCTTATCATCAACCAGATGGTGCAGCTTGAGGTAATGCATGTAACCGATAGTTACAGGGGCATCAAAGTTCTCACCTGTTCTACCATCACGGAGCTGAACCTTACCTGTTCTGTTGATAGGCACGCCCTTCCACTCTGCTCTGTGGTCTCTGTTCGTGTAGAGGTAATCCATAACCTCAGGCTTTACTGTATCCTTGTACTTAGCCTCGAAGTCTTCCCATGTACCATTTGCATAGTCATTGGCCATCTCCAGTGTATCCATGATGTCAAACTCTGTAGCACCATTGAATACAGGAGTGGATACCTTGAATCCAAGAACCTGTGAAGCAAGTCCGAGATGGATCTCGAGGACCTGTCCGATGTTCATTCGTGAAGGAACGCCCAGTGGGTTAAGCACGATATCAAGAGGACGTCCGTTTGGAAGGAATGGCATATCCTCAACAGGGAGCACTCGTGAAACTACACCCTTGTTACCATGACGACCAGCCATCTTATCTCCGACCTGGATCTTTCTCTTCTGTGCTATATATACTCTGACCTTCTTGTCTACGCCTGCCGGAAGATCGTCTCCATCAGCACGTGTAAATACCTTTGCATCTATAACAATACCGAATGCTCCGTGTGGAACCTTCAGTGATGTATCTCTTACCTCTCTTGCCTTCTCACCGAAGATGGCACGAAGAAGTCTCTCCTCTGCTGTCAGCTCAGTCTCTCCCTTTGGAGTAACCTTTCCAACGAGGATATCACCGGCACGAACCTCTGCGCCGATTCTGATGATACCATTCTCATCAAGATCCTTGAGGACATCATTTGACAGACCTGCAAGATCTCTTGTGATCTCCTCCTTACCAAGCTTGGTATCACGAGCCTCACACTCGTATTTCTCTATATGAATTGATGTGTATACATCATCCTGTACAAGTCTCTCGCTGAGAAGAACCGCATCCTCGTAGTTGTAACCTTCCCATGTCATGAAACCGATCAGTGGGTTCTTACCAAGTGCGATCTCTCCGCCAGATGTTGAAGGGCCATCTGCGATAACCTCTCCAGCCTTTACGTGGTCACCCTTGAACACGATAGGTCTCTGGTTCATACAGTTACCCTGGTTGCTTCGTGCAAACTTGATGATGTGATATACATCCTTTGTTCCATCCTCATCTGCTCTTACACAGACCTCTGTGCTGTTTGAATATTCTACAACACCGTCTCTCTTGGCAACGACGCAGACACCTGAATCTACAGCAGCCTTTGCCTCCATACCTGTTCCAACCACTGCTGACTCTGTCATCATAAGAGGAACCGCCTGACGCTGCATGTTTGATCCCATGAGGGCACGGTTAGCATCATCGTTCTGAAGGAATGGGATCATCGATGTAGCAACTGAGAATACCATCTTAGGTGATACATCCATGAGATCAACCTTTGACTTAGGGAACTCGGTTGTATCAGCTCTGAATCTTCCTGATACATTGTTCTTGACAAAGTGTCCATTCTCATCTATAGGCTCATTAGCCTGTACTACTCTGTATCTATCCTCCTCGTCTGCTGTAAGGTAAACAACCTCATCTGTAACAACAGGGTTAGAAGGATCTGTCTTATCAAGCTTTCTATATGGAGCCTCAACGAAACCATACTCGTTGATACGCGCATATGTAGCCAGTGAGTTGATAAGTCCGATGTTAGGACCCTCAGGGGTCTCGATAGGACACATTCTACCGTAGTGTGTATAGTGTACATCTCGGACCTCGAATCCAGCTCTGTCTCGTGAAAGTCCACCAGGGCCAAGGGCTGAAAGTCTTCTCTTATGAGTCAGCTCTGACAGAGGGTTATTCTGATCCATAAACTGTGACAACTGTGAACTTCCGAAGAACTCCTTAACAGCAGCCGTTACAGGCTTGATATTGATAAGGGACTGAGGTGTGATAGACTCAGCATCCTGTGTTGTCATTCTCTCTCTTACAACTCTCTCAAGTCTTGAAAGACCGATTCTATACTGGTTCTGAAGAAGCTCTCCAACCGCTCTGATACGTCTGTTGCCCAGATGGTCGATGTCATCGTCATTACCAATGCCATACTCGAGGTGAATGTTGTAATTTATGGAAGCAAATATGTCTTCCTTTGTAATATGCTTTGGTACGAGGTCTGACATGTCTCTCTCTATGGCAGCCTTGAGCTTCTCTGTATCATCGCCATACTCCTCGAGGAGTCCCTCGAGAACCGGATAATATACTCTCTCCACAATGCCAAGCTCAGCAGGATCAAAATCCACATAGTTGGCAATGTTGACCATCATATTAGAAAGAACCTTAACGTTTCTCTCCTCTGTCTGGATCATAACATAAGGAACTGCTGCATCCTGAATTGTGTCTGCAAGCTCCTCTGATACTGTTGTTCCAGCTTCAGCGATAACCTCTCCTGTGCTAGGATCGATAGCATCCTCAGCAAGGACATGTCCTGCTATACGAGCCTTGAGAGCGAGCTTCTTGTTGAACTTGTAACGTCCAACCTTTGCAAGATCGTATCTTCTCGCATCAAAGAACATAGCATTAATAAGGCTCTCTGCATTCTCAACTACTGAAGGCTCGTCCGGTCTGATCTTCTTGTAAAGCTCTACCACGCCCTCTGCATATGACTTTGCAGGATCCTTGTTAAGACTCTCCATGATCTTTGGCTCCTCGCCAAATAAATCTATGATCTCCTGATCTGTTCCAAGACCAAGTGCACGGATAAGAACAGTCACAGGTACCTTTCTGGTTCTATCCACACGAACATAGAATACATCGTTGGAATCTGTCTCATACTCCAGCCATGCACCTCTGTTAGGAATTACTGTACATGCATACAGCTTCTTACCAACCTTATCATGTGTTATATCATAGTAAATACCAGGTGAACGCACTAACTGGCTTACTATAACTCGCTCTGCACCATTGATAACGAATGTTCCTGTCTCTGTCATAAGAGGAAGATCACCCATGAATATCTCATGATCTGACATCTCCTTAGCATCTCCGACTCTGAGTCTGACCTTGACTCTGAGAGGCGCCGCATATGTTGCATCTCTCTCCTTGCATTCCTCGATACTGTACTTCAAGTCATCTTTACAGAACTGAAAATCTACGAATTCAAGACTATACTGTCCAGAGTAATCAGTGATAGGAGAAATATCCCTGAATGCTTCCTTCAGACCGTCAGTTAAGAACCAGTTGTATGAATTCTTCTGAACCTCTATGAAGTTAGGCATCTCCAGGACGTCCTTCTGCTTAGCGTAGCTCATTCTGTAGCCTTTTCCAGACTTGACAGGACTAATTCTGTTCTTTTCCATCGACACATTCACCCCTTGGAATTTATTTTTATGCTTTTTAAGACAAACCTTAGTTTAAATAAGTGTTTTAAAGCCATTTATCACCCTATTATGATGTGTATGCACACGAAGCCATAATAGTGACAGTTTACTATCCTAACAGCAAATGCAATATTTGTCAACTATATTTTGGAATTTTTTTAGATTTTTTTATTAATTGAGAAAAGATGTATAGAAAAACCGGCCCGGCGGGATGAGATCCATCTCCGCCAGGCCGAATAAAGTCTGATAATAAAATAAGGATCAAATTACTTTAATGTAACCTTAGCGCCCTCAGCCTCGAGCTTTGTCTTAGCTTCCTCAGCCTCTTCCTTAGTAGCGTCCTCCTTGATTACCTTTGGAGCACCATCTACAGCGTCCTTAGCTTCCTTAAGACCTAAGCCTGTAAGCTCACGAACAACCTTGATAACCTTAACCTTGTTAGGACCAACCTCTGTAAGCTCTACGTTGAATGAATCCTTCTCCTCGGCTGCTGCTGCACCGTCTGCACCTGCTGCTGCAACTACAACACCTGCTGCTGCTGATACGCCGAACTCCTCTTCACAAGCCTTAACTAAGTCGTTTAACTCTAATACTGATAAACCTTTGATTACTTCAATAATTTCCTGAGTTGTCATTATGTTTTTCCTCCATATAATATAATTTGTTATTTTGTAATGCATCCACACATCATTCTCGTATCATGCGGATACCCTTTGTCCATGATATAGACAGTTGAATATCTGACAGCATATGATCCCGGCAGTGCCGATATATACATCAGATGTTCTATCAGGCTTAATATTAAGCCTCCTTCTGCTCTGCGATCTGCTTGATAACACGAGCGAAGTTTGCGATAGGTGACTGGATACTTCCAAGGAACTTGGAAATAAGCGCGTCTCTTGAAGGGATCTTTGCAATAACCTGGATTCCTTCTGCATCGTAGAATGTACCTTCTACAACGCCGCCCTTAAGCTCAAGAGCTGGGGCATTCTTTGCGAAGTCTGCAAGAACTCTTGCAGCCGCTGTAGCGTCATCCTTGCAGATTGCAAGACCAGTTGGTCCCTCTAAACAACCCTTAAGGCCTTCGAACTCTGTTCCATCGATAGCGAAGTTAACCATTGTGTTCTTGTATACCTTGTATACAACACCAGCTTCTCTTAAATTCTTACGGAGCTGTGTATCCTGCTCAACTGTAAGACCACGATAGTCTACAACTACTGCAGTAGCAGCGCCTTCAAGATTTGCCTTGATCTCTTCTACTATTGGCTTCTTTAACTCTACCTTTGCCATAATGCGCCTCCTTATTTTACTAATGACTGCACATTCCAAGATATAAAAAAACTCTCAAAGCCCTAAGACCTGAGAGTAGATTGTTAATTCAATAACGATATCTTTCCTCGGTAGGTGATATAACATCTTACGCCCTGGGGCACCTACTGTCTTCGGCAGTTCATCGTTGCTTAATGTAACACAATGCAAATGCAATGTCAACAATTTTTTTATTTTTTACCCGGCCTGACTCAAATCCGTTTATTGCCAGGCTCACGCTCACGCGCCGATCGTCTCATCCACAGCATTTGCTATTGCGTCTGCTATGGCTTCAAAATTGTAATCATACAGGTAATTGTCGTAATCGTTGTTGATAAAGCCTGTTTCTATGAGCACTGCGGGCATTTCAGTCCGGCGCAGCACCGCCAGCCCCGGCCTCTCCTCAACATTTATATTTCGAAAGCCCAGCTTTTCAAGCTCGCTGTTGATCTCCTGTGCAAGATTGTATTTCACTCCGCTTTTATCGTAGACAAGGGTCTGCACTCCGCTGTACTTGTTGGCCTCCGGTGCAGAGTTGCGGTGAAGCGATATAAAATAATCTGCTCCGCTCTCATTTCCCTTCTGTGCTTTGCGGACCGGAGAATCGTATACATCCTCCGTTCTGGTGTATACCACATCATATCCCCTGCGGGTGAGTTCATCCCCAAGTGCCAGCGCCAGGTTCAGGTTATCATTCTTCTCAAGCCTGCCCTCATACGATGCACCGTTGTCATATCCGCCGTGCCCGGCATCTATCATAATTTTTGTTGCCATATAAAATATCCAGCCCCGGTTGTTTATTCCATTTATAATATGTAACAACCGGGGCTGTGATAACACGTTTATTCAAGGTTTATTATTTGAACCAGAGATCCAGATCCACGTCTCCGGATATACCGTCAACGGTTCCGGACTCGGTGTACTGCCATCCTGTATATTTGTATGGGAAATTAGGAACATTTGCATAGTGTGCAAGCCACAGCTCGTAATCCCCGAGTCTGTCCATGTCAAGGCACTGTGCGAACATATTCCTGCTGGCATATATCATCGGCGTGTAGCCTGCCGCCTTTATCGTCTCACAGAAGCCGACTATGCCATCCGTTCTCTCATCATTCGATGCGTTGTCGCCTCTCGCCTCACTGTCGCCGATAAGCTCCGAGTCGATAACTATAGGATACTTGACGTTCATCTTGCCTATCTGTTTGAGGACAAAATTCGCTTCCTCTACACCCTCGTCATATGTTATCGCCTGGGTGAAGAAGTAAAGCCCTGTCGGTATTTTGTATTTGATGACGGCCGCCTTGCTGTCCTCAAAGCTTGAATCCAGCATCAGTCCGCCCTGCGTGTAGCCTCTGTAACCCACTCTGAGCATAACAAAATCTATGTCTTTGTTCTTCGCCAGAGTCTCCCAGTCTATGTCTGACTGGAATGTTGACAGATCCACACCCACCAGTGTGTCCTTTATATTGTCATCGCTGTAATGCATATATCCATCGTCGCCCGTGTAGAACTTCTCAACATCGAGATTGTTTCTCTCCACCTTGTCGCTGATCTTGTACAGCAGCGCATCAGGGCCGAGTTCTCCGACATTGATGTACGCTGTCGGTATATAGTTCCAGTAATTGTCATATATAAGACTGGTTATCTCCGTATCCTCGAGCGTATATCCCGATTCATAGGAAAGCCCCGGAGATGCCTTGGAGTTGGTAAATCCTCCCGCTCTTCCTATAAATATTCCTATAACAATTCCAGCAATAAGACATACCGATCCAACCAGTATGCACCAGTTTCTGGTAAATTTCTTTATCTGTTGTGTGTCCATATCTCTACCTGTCTCTTCCTTCTTAGCTTAGTCCGCCTTAGTCCGCATACACTGATTACATATTATCAAGGAAATGTTCCGTGCCAAGCCGCAAATGTATGACCTTGTCATACTTCTTCTTTATGGCATGTCTGAACCTTCTCGCCTCACTGTGTGAGAACATTCTCTCAAGATCCGCTTCTCTGAGTATCGGTTCATCACAGAGTATCTTGTACTTGATGTTCCAGTCATACATAAGACTTGTGCAGTTATCTATGCTCACCCGCAGCATCGTTCCTTTGTTTTTACCCATGAACACGCTTCTGTTCCATCTATGTTTTGCAACCGAATTCTTGGCATCAAATACAACCTCAGCCCCCGGATACTTCTTCCATATCGCATCCAGGAACAACTTCAGCTTGTCCTTGTCAAAATATCTCATCATATCGTATACAACAAACAGGATCGCCACATTCTGAGGCTTCTGCACTTCATCAAGCCATTCGTAATCAAATATTGAACTTCCTATGTTGACCTCTCTGTCCCGGATCTCCATGTATTTTCTTCTTATATCTATGCGCTCCGGGAGATCAACATTGTACCACTTTATACGGCCGTTATCCACACGGGAAAACATGGTATCCAGTTCGCATCCGACATTGACGATAATTCCGTCCGCATATCTGTTTATGAAGTTTCGGACCCTCTCGTCCACAGCGACCAGCCTCTCCATCATGACTGTCCTGTCGTAAAATGTGTATCTGGCATTCCTCTTCTTATGCTCGATGCCTAATTTGTCCGTGAGCTTTATGGCCTCGTTGTCCTCATATAACTTTGGATAACGCTCCGCCATCATCGCCCTGCACCAAATGTCATTCTCTATGTCAGCAGGTACAAAATCCGAATCTCCCTTGATGCAGCCGGCGATCTTCTTCATGATGGTCTTGCACTCCGGTATGAGGGGATGCTCGAGATAATCGTGTGTCACCGCATAATACTGATAGTAATGCACCTTCATATTCGTCCTGCTCGCGTTATCATACAGCCTTCTGGCATAGCAGTTGAGCATGTCGTCATTTGTCGTGAATATATCCATCTCATCGCATATATCCGTTATGTCGTAATACACGGGACTTGTCATATCCGTCCTGCCTGCCGCATCCTTCACCCAGTAAGCAGAGAGGAAATGCTTTATCCCCGGCGTGTAGTAATATCTGTACATAAAACGGCTCTTGTCACTCATCTTCTGTTCAAGCTCCGTGTCCTCAAATTCCGTGTCAAGAACCGGGGAGCACAGTATGAGCTTGTCCGGTCTTCTCCTGCCCTTCTTCCACAACTGTATGGCAAGCGATAACGCCAGACAGCCTCCGGATGAATGTCCGAGAAGCACCAGACGCTGGACATCCTCCGAGTCACACAGCTTGTCATACGCACCCGTAAGCATATCCAGTGCCTCTGTCACCGAATGCTCCGGCGCAAGCGGGTATATCGGAACCACCGCCCCATAGCCGGTTCTCTCCACCGTGTCGAACACAAACTTCCATTCATTGTGTGTTATCCTCGACACAAATCCTCCGCCGTGTATATACATGAAGAACTCCGTCGCCCTGCCGTCTTTAGGCATCACATAAAAGCACAGTCCGCCCTTCTCAAACACCGATCTGACCTTAAACTTATCTTCATTATAAGAAGGCGGATTATAATCCTCTTTTTTGTGAAGCTTAACCGCTGTTTTATATATGTCAGAGGCTTTCATATGCCTGTCATCAAGCATGACGTGCCCCATCTTTTCTATTGCAATAGTTAAGTAATTCTGACTCTCCATTGTCCACCTTTCCAAATGTCCGGTCTACAACTCTCTTTCAGTTATTTTTGCACATGTCAATAATATAATCAAGAAATGATTTTATTTACTGTTGCAATATTGTCAATTTATGATATTATAATTGCGGTAAACAGGATGCATACAGCATAGAAAGGCAAATCTTATGAATATTACGATGTTAAAGAGTAAGATACACCGCGCAGTTGTAACTCAGGCTGAGCTCAATTACGTCGGCAGTATAACTGTAGATTCTGAGCTTTTAAAGGCCGCCGGAATCCTCGAGTATGAATTAGTACAGATTGTTGACATAGAAAATGGTAATCGTTTCGAGACATACACCATAGCCGGAGAGCCGGGATCAGGAGTTATGTGCCTCAACGGTGCTGCTGCCCGTCAGGTCCAGGTCGGAGATCACATCATTCTCATGTGCTACGCATCAATGACCCCTGAGGAGGCAAAGGAGCACACGCCTAAGGTCGTATTTGTAAATGATGACAACTCCATCTCACGTATTACCGATTACGAGAAGCACGGAGAGCTTTTCAGCTAGATCCTATATAGAATAAAAAGAACTATTCGTTTTAACTAAAGACGAATAGTTCTTTTTTATATTCGGATATGACCGGTCTTATCTGTCGGCATCATCAAGGATAAGTCTGCACATCTCCGGCACATTTACCTCATCCATAATTATGTCTGCTTTTATGTCTCTGTCGGCATCATCCACCGGGGATATATTGGAGTGTACATAACAGGTGTGGAGTCCGACCTGCTTCGCCGCCAGCACATCACATACCGCGTCATTTCCCACCATTATGGATCTGTTCGGATTGATATGATTTCTGTCCAGAAGCTGCTGATAGAACGCTGCATCCGGCTTCATTGCACCGAAATCCGAAGAGAGCGATATATCTGTAAAATATCCCTCTATGCCAAGTGACTGAACCTCAGGGAAGGTGAAAACTCTCTGTGCATTTGACAGAACGTATAATTTCTTTCCGGCCTGCTTGAGCTGTTCGAGCATATCCGTCACGCCGTCATACAGTCTTATATATCCTGTAGACGCCTTGCGGAACTCCTGAGCCGCAGCCACTGTCAGCTCTGCACAATCGGACGGTGTCTGATCTTTTTTCAACGTGAGCTGCTCAAATACCTCAAGTATCTGTATCTCAGGGAATTTGAACCTCTTCTTTGCCATGGCCTGTTCTGCGCGTCTGATCTGTCTCTTGTACCTTGATCTGAGTCCTGCCGGATTGTATTTCACTCCGTGCTGCGCATAGAACTCACACATATGTTTCCACACAGCGATGTCCTCCTCATCAGTGTGAATGTCTATCAATGTTCCATATAAGTCAAATATAATATTGTCGTACACGTCATACCTCCGGGTAATTCTTTATTTTTTAGCGATAGCAGGCTCTCGCACCGCCAATGTATTTTGCACGGGTTCTCGCCATAACCACATGTGCACTTCCAACCATGCTGTGCTCAGATCTGACCGGAACGGCCACCGGCGCAAGATGCATGCCTATGAGAGTATCTCCTATATCAATGCCTGCCTGTGCCTGTATAGCCTCGATAGCCACTGGCTCCTTCATATCTGCGTATGCCGCTGTGGCAAATGAACCGCCCGCCTTGAGCTGTGGCACAACATTGACTATCGGTATCCTGTTCGCCTTTGCATATTCCTTCTCAACTATTATTGCCCTGTTCAGATGTTCACAGCACTGCGCCGCCATGTAGACACCTGTGTCTTTGAGTTCATCGAGTATTGCTCCCGCTATACATTTGCCGATCTCCTCACTGGAGAATGAGCCTATCCTCATATTTGCAACTTCGCTGGATGAGCAGCCGACCACCAGTGCATCGCCGGGTTCAAGTCCCGCAACTGCAAGAAGATCCTTCACAGCGCCGCGGACCTCATCTTCGATCTCCTTCAAATGGTCAAAGGCTTCTGTTGAAACGCCCTGTCCCGCAGGTCTGAGTCCTTCCTCAATGCTCGTAGGTTCAGCTTTCTCCGGCTCAGAAATATCCTGAACCTCCTCATATTCATCCTTATCTATGGACACCGGCACACCGGTCTTGCCGAGCACAGTCACGCCGCCGTACCATGTGCTGTCCACCTTGAGCACATCGCCCACTTCATATTCCATTGAGTATTCATCTTTCTTTTTTATTATCTTCACCATCTTTGCCATGTCACAGATCTCCTTTCCTGTACATTTGCATTTACATGCGCTTTATTATCTTATATAGAAGAGAGCCATACATAACTCTCATAACCTCTTCGTATTCGTCCCGTGTCACGTACTCTCCGTAGGTCATCATCTCATATGTAACACCGGCTTCTCTGACCTGGTAATCCAGGCAGGACAGGCCATTGCGCTCGTAGAACGCCTTTCTCCGGCACCTCTGGTCGTAATTCGGCGCATTCTCATCAAGGGGCTCGATATTCAGAAACAGCTTCTGATCCGGATACTCTGTTCTCACCCTTTTTAATATTGCAGAGCCGTATCCACCATCTCTTGCCGATTCATCTATCGCAAGGAACATGAGCGTTTTCACCCTGTCATCACCTATCACATATGTCAGTCCGACAAACCTGCCTGAGTCCACAACCGCACGAAACCTCGCCTTTCCCTGTCTGCATCTTCTGGTGAGCATCCACATAGGAGGTCTTTCTTCCCTTGGGAACGCAGTCACGAACAGGTGCTTTACCTGTTTTCTATAATCATCAATATCAACAAATTTTAATTCCATATTATAACCTTCCAAACTCAGTCGTTCTATCTGTCAACATATTTTATCTGGACATCTCCCGATGTGGTATCGACAATGCACTTGTTTTCATTTTCCATATGGGACTCAGGTATGTCCACCTCTCCGCTCTTGCTGTTCACAAGGAAACGTTTCTCCGACAAGAATGATATATCCACGTTACCACTCTCCGTCGCAAACCAGAGCATATGTCCATCGCACGCATCTACATTTATATCTCCTGAAGATGTCATGAACTGTCCAACCTTTGCCGCCTTTATATTATACCCCTCAAGCAAACCCTTGCCCGCAGATATTATGACATTGTCGCCGTGGACGTTCATTATCGAAAAGTCGCCGCTGCTGCCATTCACCTTCACACTATCCGCATCCACAGAAGCCATGGTGACCTCACCGGAATCTGTGACGACATTTACATTTTCTGCGGTTATATTGGACAGATACGCTCCGCCATTCACCTCAGTTACTTCAAATGTCCCACAGGATATCTGCACACTGGACACCAGAGTTCCCGTCTTCGAGGTCATGGATATATCTCCATACTCTCCCTCCGGTATACTCACCACGACATAAGGATCGTCTCCAAAGCCTATGTCTGAGCCAAATATCCTGTTGTCGGCACAGGTCATGACCAGCGCATCATCCTGCACCGTCACGGAATGTACGACGTCGGGCGAATCAAAATATGTGATGTGACATTTGTCATCGTCGGATTCCACCAGTTTCACATCCATGTCGTCTGCCACCTGTATGTTAATGTCCCGGAACTTCTCAGTTATGGTCATCTCTTTTTCTGTGTAAGAGCTTTTCGCTTTTGCCTTTTTTTCTTCTTTCATCGTCATACGCGCCTGTCTTCCAAGCCCGGCGGATATGATCACCGCAGTCAGCATGACTCCGACCACCAGAACAACTATGGCCCGCATGATCCATTTTGCAACTTTCAAATGCATTTACCTCAATACAAATATGTTTTACATCCACCCCATTATATATACAAAACGGATGTATTGCAAATCCTGCAATACATCCGCGTGTTGTAACTCTATAATTCTATATATCCAGTGCCATGTGGTTCATTATTTCTTAACCACAGTATTTTTTGCAGCACTCCATGTTGAATAATATGTCACCTTGCCGGTATCCTGTGCCCAGGCGGTCACTTCCGGCATATTCACCGTGGCCAGCATCATAGCCGCCGACAGTGCAAATGCCATAAATCGTTTCATCCTTCTCATAAGCCTCTCCTTTTATTCACATAATTTTTTTGACAACATTCCGGAAAAATTATACCGCCGATGGAACCAGGCCCCTCCACTATCTCTGCCTAAAATAGAAAAAATCCACAGGTCGGCTGACATTTGCCAGATATCCTGTGGATTCTTAGACTTCATTATCACTATACAATTATTTCCCCAGCGTGTTCGCCCTGTTGTCGATATTCTTCTGGAAGTTGATGACCTTATGGTCGTATGGCTCATCCATCAGCTTGGACTGGATCATAAAGTCCGCTGTGGCTTTGTTGTTCGCCATCGGTATGTCGTACACCTGAGCGATACGGAGCAGAGCCTTCACATCCGGATCGTGTGGTGCTGCCGTGAGCGGATCAGAGAAGAATACTACGAAATCTATCCTACCCTCAACAATCTTCGCACCTATCTGCTGGTCTCCTCCAAGCGGACCGCTGTTGTAGCCCTTCACCTGAAGATTTGTCCTGTCTGTTATCATGCGGGCTGTAGTTCCCGTTCCACACAGCTCATGCTGGCTCAGTATGTTCCTGTTGTCCTCGCACCATCTGATGAGCTCTTCCTTCTTCGCATCATGGGCGATAAGAGCTATCCTTTTCTGCTTTGGTATGGTCATTGTGATGTAATCTGCACTCATGTCTGTACCTCCTGTTCCTGCTATTTGCGAGCATTACTCCCATACCCTTACTCTACCCAATCCATCCATCATTTTCAATATAAAACACTATAATACAGAAAAAATTTACTGCATTATTACATTTGCAATTTTGCCGAACTTTCCTCTGTTTTTTCTCCCATCTGTGTGGTATTCTCTTATAGGACGCTTTATAAATTTAAGTATTCTTACTTATTACATTATTTCATAAAGAGATACACAGACAAAACCATATGTCTGTTCAATTATAGTTTAAGGAGATTCACAAGATGAGAAAAATTGGCTTTGACAATGACAAATATCTGTCCATGCAGTCTGAGCATATCAGAGAGAGGATCGGACAGTTCGGAGACAAGCTGTATCTGGAATTTGGTGGAAAGTTATTCGACGACTATCACGCATCCAGAGTCCTTCCAGGATTCGCTCCGGACAGTAAGCTTCAGATGCTTCTCCAGCTTGCAGACCAGGCTGAGATGATCATATCTATAAATGCTGCCGACATAGAGCGCAACAAGATCAGACACGATCTCGGCATCACTTACGATCAGGATGTCATCAGACTTATAGGCGTATACAAAGAAAAGGGACTGTATGTGAGCAGTGTGGTAATCACCAGATACGCTGGACAGTCTTCTGCGGATGTTTTCCAGAAGAAGCTTGAAGCAATAGGGATCAAGGTTTACCACCACTATTCAATCGATGGATATCCAAACAACGTAGAAAAGATCGTCAGCGATGAGGGATACGGCAAGAACGAGTATGTTGAGACTACCAGACCTCTCGTCATCGTCACAGCACCTGGCCCTGGAAGCGGCAAGATGGCTACATGCCTCTCCCAGCTCTACCATGAGAATAAGCGCGGTGTGAAGGCTGGCTATGCAAAGTTTGAGACATTCCCTATCTGGAATATTCCTCTCAAGCACCCTGTAAACCTGGCATACGAGGCTGCAACTGCCGACCTCAACGATGTGAATATGATTGATCCGTTCCATCTGGAAGCATACGGTGAGACCACAGTCAACTACAACCGTGATATAGAGATCTACCCTGTCCTTGCGGCTATGTTCGAGGGAATCTACGGACACTGCCCATACAAGTCACCTACAGACATGGGTGTCAACATGGCAGGAAACTGCATCGTTGACGACGAGGCTTGTCAGGAGGCTTCAAAGCAGGAGATCATCAGAAGATATTATCAGTCCGTGAACAGATTTGTCAGAGACGAGGCTACAAAGGATGAGGTCTACAAGCAAGAACTCATCATGAAGCAGGCAAAGATCACCGTGGATGACCGCGCCGTTGTCCCTGTTGCTAACAAGCTTGCCGAAGAGACCGGTTCTGCTGCCGCTGCACTTGAGCTGCCAGACGGAACCATCGTCACAGGTTCTACCTCAGACCTTCTCGGACCTTCATCAGCAGTCCTCCTGAATGCCATCAAGATACTTGGCGGCATCGACAAGAAGACACACCTGATCTCAAGAACATTTATCGAGCCTATACAGAAGCTCAAGACTCAGTACCTTGGCAGCAAGAATCCAAGACTCCACACAGACGAGGTTCTCATCGCCCTGTCCATGTGTGCAGTATCAGATCCAAATGCCAAGCTTGCTCTGCAGCAGCTTCCAAAGCTTGCCGGATGCCAGCTTCACACATCTGCCATACTGTCGGCGGTTGATATGAACACATTCAAGAAGCTTGGAATCGAGTTCACGAACGAAGCGGTGTATGAGGGTAGGATGTAAGCGCATAATATTTTCGCATTTTTATGAATAAACGGCAGAAAGATACAAAATAATTTAAAATTGTATCTTTCTGCCGCTTTTTTGCTGTTTAGCGATAATTTTGTGATATTTTGAACATCCAGCTACTCTTCAGATAAAAACAGTGCGTTATCTCTTCTCCTTATACATCATGAGATGTGCCACCATAAGAAGTGCACTGGATATCCAGATCGACTTGAACCCCAGATGCAGCGTGCACACGCCGCCAGCTCCGGCGCCAAGTGCGAATATGATGATGATTCCATAATAGTGCATGGCCTTTCTGAGTGCCCCAGGCTCTTTGTCCCTGAGGTATACCGACAGACTCTCCGTTCCGCTTCGGAGATTTCCTATACACATCGTGCTGGCATAGCCGTAGCCATTTACTTTTCTGAAAGTCTGAACCTGCATGGAGCAGGCAAATGACACAAGCATCGTGGCGAGCAGATTGAACCTCACCGGTATGAATCCAACCGCAAACAATATCACGATCTCCACCAGCACAACTATCTGTCTCCAATGTATGCGGGATGCATTCTTGTATCTATGGCTTATCCTCTCCGCCACCAGCACGCCAAGTGCAAATGCGATCAACGGAAAAAGGTATCTCAATGCAATCTTAAAATCTCCCATCATAAGATGCTGGCTCATGAGAACCACATTTCCTGTCTGGGCGTTGGAGAACACCTCATCTCTGGCATTGTATGTATATGCATCCTGAAATCCCCCCGAAAGCGCAAGTATCGCACTGAGCAGGAATGTTTCGGATGTCTGTCTGAGTTCTCTGTTCTTTCTTAGCATACGCATCGTCTCTTTTCTATCTATATTTAATATTTGCAGTCTGTCTCATGCAGTAGGTAGTTCCCTGATACAAACTGCAATCCAATTAAACAAGATAACACAAATTCTTTATTTTACAATATGTATTCTTTTATAAACATTCTGTTAAATATCCTTGGCTGTTATTGCATTTTTTACCATAACAAATTATTATACTTACACAACTTGACAAATGCAGGTTCTATGCTATTCTATAGTCATATGGAGAGTCCTGCCAATTATATAAGTGGACATTCAGCAGAATAGCGTCACCTTTCAGGTGAACTATAAAAAGGACTATGTACGCATAGTCCTTTTACATTTTATAAGGAGGCATATTGAAACACGAATTAAAATTATATTGGATAGATATGAAATATATCCGCAATCTACACGCCAAAGATGACAGAATATACAACTCAAGTCCACAACTAGCTAAACATACTCGACCATATATCGGAATTATAGTCACTTGTAATGGTCAAAAATATTGTATACCATTAACATCCTTCAAACCAAAACACGAAAACATGTCTGATAGGATTGATTTTTCTCGAATTATTATAAATAGCAAAATCATCGCCGCTCTCAATTTCAGCAGAATGATTCCAGTTGAAACATCCCAATTATCAAGAATAGATACCAAAATAAGAAAGCACGATACCTCTGAAATTGCCAAAAGAAAGCAACTCTACAGGCAGGAGCTCCAATGGTGTAATGAAAATTACGACAAAATAGTCAACAAAGCCAACGTTCTTTACAACAAATACATGTCCGGCGAATATTTTAAACGAAGGCATGATTGCTTAAACTTCGCAGAATTAGAAAAGATATGCAAGCACTATAATTCACAATAAAAACCGCCACAGTCGGAAACCCATCCGGCTGCAGCGGTTTGCTATCCTTTATATTACAATTTACATTGCCTTCTTATATATCTCAGCGATCTCCTCCTGTGTGAATACCACAGGGTTGTTAGCTATGCTGGCTGCCGAAACCTTCATACAGTTCTCAGCCATCCAAGGAATATCCTTCTCCTCGATTCCGAGATCTGAAAGCTTGACATCCAGATCAAGATTCTTCAGAAGAGTTCTGATCTTCGGTGCCAGATCATCCGCCGTGATACCACCAAATATTCTGGCGATCTTCGCGAACTTGAAGTGATCTCCCTTGTAGGACGCCTCGATGATAACTGGTGTCAGAGCTGCAAGTCCCTTGCCGTGAACTATGTCCTTAAGGCCGCTGGCTGGATGCTCCATTCCGTGAGCCAATGTGACTCCGGCTGTGTTGATGACCATACCGCCTATGGTGCTGGCCAGTGTTATCTTCTCCCAGCTCTCCTGGGTTCCTCTGCCCTTATATACATCCACAAGATTGTGGGCGATAAGATCAATCGCATACAGTGCAAGCGCATCTGTAAATGGCTGCGAGATCTTTGATGTGTATGCCTCCATGCAGTGGCACAGTGCATCAAATCCAACTGCCGCAAGCACATGCTTTGGCATGGTCTTCATGCAGTCCGGATCCACGATGGATACCTTTGCCACGATGGCATTGCATCTGAGTGACTTCTTGTCGCCATTTTCCGGATTGGTGAGAACCGCAAATCCATTTCCCTCTGAACCTGTTCCACAGGTTGTAGGAATAAGTACAAGCGGAAGTGCCGTATCGCTGACCTTTCTGCCAAATATGTAATCGTTGATATCTCCATCATTGAGTGCCAGGAACGCTATAGCCTTTGCACAATCCATGATGCTTCCACCACCTATGGCAACGACCACATCACAGCCATTTGTCTTGGCAAATTCTGCACCTTCCATAGCTGTTGTAGTGAGCGGATTCTGTGCAACCTTATCAAACAGTGCAGTCTCAAGACCTGCTGCTTTCAGACTGTCATTTACCTTGTCATACAAGCCTGACTTCTTTGCACTGCTGCGGCCTGTGACGATGAGCGCTTTCTTACCATACGGCTTAGTGAGTTCACCGGTCTGGGCAACCTTTCCGGTACCAAATGCAATATTTACAGGAAGATTGTAGTTGAAGGCAATAGGCTGAACAAATTTTGTCTCATCCTCCTCAGCCATAACAAGCTCGATAGCAGCCTTGACCTCTTCCTCTCTGTTCTCTTCCTCATCTACGATCTCATCATCAATGAGGACATCGACATGTGAAGCGAATTTTTCTTTATATTTAAGCTTACATATTATGAAGAATACCACACCAAGAAGTGACCAGCCACCCGCCATAGCCCATTCCTGCCATACGAGTGCACTTCCTGAATTTGGAACTATGTACATCACAACCATAAAACCAGACATGAGGACTGCCAGTGCACCAACAATCTTATAATGCTTAACCTTATATGGTCTCTTCATATCCGGTGCCTTCTTCCTGAGTATCAGGAATGAAAGGGATACCATGCAATATGCAAGACAGCATCCAAAGTTACCTGCGTCAACTATCCATACCAGCATCTTACGGCCTGCAAGAGGAGCAAGAACTGAGAGGAAACCGATGAGGTAAAGTGCATTTACAGGTGTCTTGTGCTTCTTGTGAAGCTTTGCAAATGTCTTCGGGATCATGTATGACTCTGCCATGGAGTACATTGCACGGCTTCCTCCGATGAGGAACGAGTTCCAGCTAGTAACGATACCGCACATACCTCCTACAATAAGAACCTTCGACATAATACTGCTGTTGAACGCCTTTGCCATGGCATCCGCTGTAACAAGACCTGATCCATCCATGGATGCAGCTACCTCAGATGAATTCATGACATAACCTACACCTATGATGATAAGCGCATAGAAAAGAACCGCAAGAACAATTGAGAGTATCATGATCTTACCGATTTTCTTGAGAGGTACATTGATCTCCTCTGCAGCCTGTGGGATTACGTCGAATCCAATGAAGAAGAATGGTGTGGTAACAGCAACTCTGAGGATAGTCTTAAATATCTCCCCTGTGGAGTCTCCGTTGAACATCTGTCCGTCAAGGTTTGAAGCATCTCCTGTCACAACTGATGCAACTATGAGAAGAATACCAACACCGCCGATCACAACTGTAAGTATGGTCTGCAGAAGTGCCGCTGTCTTCGCGCCCTTTATATTGATATATGTTATAAATATCGCAACTATTATTGCAACCGCAAGCCACGATGCATAGATATCAAAACCTGCCACCGTGTACAGATATCCCTGAAGGAACTTTGGATATATATAAGTGATGATGGTTGGAAGTGCACAAGCCTCGAAACATACAACACTGACATATCCAAGTACGATAGCCCATGTACATATGTAAGAACCTATAGGTCCCATAGCCTTATAGCTGAACACATGCTCGCCGCCGCACTGAGGCATGGCCGCTGTAAGCTCTGCATATGTGAGTCCAACGAAGAATACCATAACACCGCCAAGTGCAAATCCGATGGCCGCTCCTATTACTCCACCTCTCGTGATCCAGTCGCCTGAGGATACTACCCAGCCCCAGCCGATCATGGCTCCAAAGGCTATCACCAGTATGTCCCAGGCAGAAAATACTTTATCAAATTCTGATTTTTTTCCTGCCATAATATCATCCTTTCTAATACATCCAAGCACACCATCCACAGTTTGTTAAAATGTTAAAAAAATGGCGTCAGGAATCACACTTTCCGTGTTCATCTGACGCCATTGTCATTTTCTATATTCGCGATGTAGTTGGAATTGCATATATATGTTAATTCACAATTTCTTTTATGCTTAATCCTCAAATCTCAGATCTATCATCTGAAGTATGTACTTTGCAGTTTTCTCAAGGCCAAGTACACTGGAGTCTATCATCATGTCTCGCATGCTGCAGTCTCTCATATCTCCACCTGTCATGTAGTTATATCTGGAACTGAGCATTCCATCGTTGTACTTGACAAGCTCAGCCGCCTTGTCATGATCAAGCCCCTTCTTCTCCATGACATACTGTATCCTCTTTTCTGTAGGTGCATATATGAATACATTCAGACAGTCATCTCTGTCCTTGAGTATATAATTGCTGCACCGTCCTATGATGATACAGGAAGATTTCTCTGCAAATTTATTGATAACCTCAAACTGCTTATAAATAACCCTGTTTGTAAGGTTTGCATATCGCGGTCCAAAGCTTGTATCAAATTCATACTTGACTGTCTCGCCCTGATCCGCCTTCTTGACAAGATCTCTGTCAACGCCAATCTCCTCAACGACCTTATCTATCAGATCTCTGTCGTAATACTCAACTCCCAGAGATTTCGCTACCATCTTGCCAATCTCTATTCCACCGCTGCCATATTCACATCCAACGGTCACAACAAAATGTTTCATCTACATCGCTCCTTCCAGGGGCTTCGCGTTTCCCCTATTTACTTAATTCTGCCACTGCATCTGTGATGATCTCAACAGCCTTATCACACTGCTCTTCGTTCACGATAAGTGGTGGGATCATACGGATTATATGAGCTCCGATGGCTGTGATCAGAAGCTTTCTGTCAAGACATCCATGTTTTACATCCACACCGCCGATCGTATCATCAAACTCAACACCAACCAGGAGCCCCTGATGTCTTACTTCCTTTACATGTGGGATCTTCTCAAGCTTTGCTGCGAAGTAATCTCCCATCTTCTTTGCATTTCCTGCAAGATCTCTGTCAAGCAGCTCATTTACCTCTGCAAGTGCTGCTGCACATGATACAGGATGTCCACCAAATGTTGTTCCATGTGAACCAGGTGTAAATGCCTTTGCAACCTCAGCGGTTGCACATATAGCTCCAATCGGCATTCCGCCGCCGAGAGCCTTTGCCATGGACACGATATCCGGCTTGATTCCGTAATTCATGTATGACATGATATTTCCTGTTCTGCACCAACCTGTCTGAACCTCATCTATAAGGAGAAGCATGTCATTCTCATCACAGAACTCTCTGAGTCCCTTCATGAATTCCATTGTTGCAGGATGTACACCGCCCTCGCCCTGTACAGGCTCAACCATGATCGCTATAGTGTTCTCTGTACATGCATCCTTGAATGCCTGAAGGTCGTTGTAAGGTGCATATGAGAAGCCGTATGTCATAGGACCAAATCCCACCTGGCAGCCATTTCCCGGCTGACCTGTTGCTGACATGGCGCCGAATGTTCTTCCATGGAAGCCCTGCTTTGCAGTCACGATATGGTAACGGTTTGGACCATACTTCTCAATACCATACTTACGGGCCATCTTGATCATAGCCTCATTGGCCTCTGTTCCTGAGTTCTGGAAGAATATCTTGTCCATTCCAATAGTCGTACAAACCTTCTCAGCAAGCAGTGCCTGTGGAATTGTGTAAGGATAGTTGAATGTGTGCATGATGTCACCGACCTGATCCTTGACAGCCTCAACAACCTTCTCATTGCAGTTACCTGCGCTGTTTACTGCGATTCCGGCGTAGAAATCAAGATATCCGTTGCCGTTCTCATCATATATGTACATGTCCTTTGCTGTCTCAGCGAGGAAATCGAAACGCTCATATGTCTCGATCATGTACTTGTCTACCTTGTCCTTAATGTCCTGAAATGTTAATCCTGTGTCTTTTAATTTCATAATCCTTACCTCCACTACATTTTGTAAAATCAGAAGAATCATGGTGCCGGATCGTTTTTGTCCCCAAGCATCAAAAAAGGCAAAGGAGACTGCGGATGAATGTTCGTCCAGGCTCCTTTGCCTTAAATTCTTGTTCTTTATATTTGACACACTTAAGATACCACTCAATATAATACATGTCAACACATTTTCTTAATTTTCTTAAGATTGGCTTATTATCTGACTTTATTTGTATTACCATGCACTTCAGAACATTATTTTATTGAACATTTTGTGCATTATATTGGACAGATGATAATCTTTTACAACCACATTGTATGTACATTATTTTACACTTAATACCGCTCATATTTCCATGTTAGTGATAGTCCAGGAATACACATATACAGCTCACCTTTTCATTCCCATCGTTGCTGTACACATGAACCTTATCAGTCTCAAACCTGTATATCTGGTTCTTGCCGACCTTCTGTTTTGTATCACCTGCCTCAACAGTCAGAACACCCTCTGTAACCGACAGGTATTCTCTTGTCTTCTCACCATGGGAGCCGCTGACATATGTGCCTCCCGGCTCAATGTCTATACGATATATCTCCACCTCATGGCTGTCCTCATACGGAAAACACGTCCACACTTTATACTGTCCCTTTGCCTCCTTGATTGGAACAAGCTCCTCTGGATTCACAAGACAGGCCTCCATGGGCGGCGGATCAATAAGTTCATGAAACTCAACTCTGAGGCCGCTGGCTATCTTGCCCATGACACCCAGAGACGGATTAGCAGTGCCCTTCTCAATCTGCGCCAGCATGCTCTTGCTGACACCCGTCTGCTCAGACAGCACATCCAGGCTCATACCTTTGGAGGTCCTCATTCTATTCAGATTCACAGCAACATTATGTGATAAATAATCCATCGTACCCCTCCCGCTCAACATTATCACAAGGCATTTCCCGCTTTCGCGGGTCCTCCTTGTGATATATTACTGAGCGGGCGCATTCCTATGCACTCCGTGCGGCGCCCGCATTATCTCAAGGCATCTCCCGCTATCGCGGGTCCTCCTTGTGATATATTATGTCGTGTATCTTCTAATTTTTCAAGCGTCTACTTAGACGCCGCCTCCACTGCTGCCTCGAAGATATCCAGGCCGGCGGCAAGCTGCTCATCTGTGATGACAAGCGGTGCAAGGAATCTTATGACATTATTGTAAGTTCCTGCGCCCTCAACCAGCAAGCCACGTTTCCAGCACTCGGTGATGACCGCAGAGGTAAGCTCAGGAGCAGGCTCCTTGGTCTTCTTATCCTTGACAAACTCTATTCCTACCATTCCACCGAGTCCTCTGACATCGCCAACGCACTCATACTTCTCCTTGAGCTCATTGTATCTTGCCACAACCTTCTCACCAATCTCACATGAACGTCCTGCAAGATCATCTCTCTCCATGATCTCGATAGTCTTGAGGGCTGCTGCACAGGCAAGCGGATTTCCACAGTATGTACCGCCTATTGTTCCAGGAGCGACAGCCTCCATGATCTCTGATCTTGCGATGATGGCTGACAGCGGAACACCTGCTGCTATAGACTTGGCTGTTGCTATGATATCAGGCTGTACGCCTGCCTCCTGCCAATATACACTGGCAAATATTCTTCCTGTTCTGCAGAAGCCGCTCTGTACCTCATCCGCAATAAGAAGGATTCCATGGTCATCACAGAGCTTTCTGACAGCCTTTACCCACTCGATAGGTGCAGGTATGAAACCACCCTCGCCCTGAAGAGGCTCAACAACAACTGCCGCAATGGTATCTGCCGCTGCGCACTGTTCAAATACATCTGTGAGCGAATTCATATAGTAATCAAGAGCTGCCTCCTGTGGCATTCCCTCAGGATTCCTGTAGTAATATGGGAACTGTGCCCTGAACACTCCATTTGCAAGCTCACCCATCCCCTTTGCATAAGCCTTCTTGGATGTCATGGCCATTGTGTAATGTGTTCTGCCGTGGAAAGCTCCCGAAAATACGATGATATTTGGTCTCTTTGTAAAGCTCTTTGCAACCTTTACAGCATTCTCATCAGCTTCAGCACCACTGTTTGCGAAGAACACCTTCTTCTCGTCGCCCTTTACTGGTGCAATGGACGCAAGCTTCTCAGCGAGTGCCACATATCCCTCATGGGTTACCACATTGAACATGCCGTGGAAATATTTGTCAGCCTGTGTCTTGACAGCCTCAACGACCTCCGGCTGTGAGAATCCGATATTCAGGACTCCGACACCACCTATCCAGTCTAGGAACTTGTTGCCATCCACATCCTGTATCATGGCACCCTCACCCTTGTCTATAACAACCGGATACGCACACCTAATGGCAGATGGCACTGCCTTCTCTCTTCTCTTTATTACCTCCGCTGCCTTTGGTCCCGGCAGTGTCTCTGTGATTATCTCTGGTAAATCTGTTCTAAGCATAATTTTGTCCTCCTTTATTTTTTCAACCAGCAGCCTGTGCACCAGGGTCAGGCTTCCTTTCTGAAACACCGGCTGTCTTTTTTACTCTGCATATAGAATCGCACAACCGTAGGTGTTATGCCATATTCCCCAGGCACAAAATATTAGAACGCATTTGTGCTCATAGCACATTTTCCACCATTGACACAGGTCTGATATGCAGTAATAATAATATATAATGTGCTTTTCGCAAGACTATATATGTGCGCGTAATACAGGAGGGAACACTGACATGGCCATTTTTCTGAGAGATTTGTACTATGATACCAAACGAAAATACAACCTTAACCTGATATCCGGTGGAAAGGGAATGGAGAACATCGTAAGCTGGGTATACATATCAGAGGATATATCCACATCCACATTCTTGAACGGAGGGGAACTCATCATCACAACCGGCGTGACCTCCGGTGAACGCGAGGACTGGCTCAGGGCATTTATCAAAGAGCTCATAAAGAGGGGAACCTGCGGACTCATTCTGAATACCGGCAGATATATATTTGAGGAGGACATAACCGATGAGATCGTCAGACTGTGCCACCGCTATTCATTTCCTCTTTTTACCATGCCATGGGATACAAGGATATTCGATATCACCCACGACTACTACAACAGGATATTTGAAGACTCCAGGGATGATGGCAACATGACCGCAGCATTCCAGAATATCCTCATGGGGAATTCCCTGACCGACGAGCAGACTGACACAATAAAAGGCTCCGGATTCAACAATGGCTGCTACAACGTTCTGTCCATCGATACAGAAGCAACAGATGAGTTCATGTATATCCTGCAGAAGGTCTGCAACAATACAGATCTTGTCTTCCATGCATTTGTATATGATGGCAATCCGACAGTTATCCTGAGATGCCCTTTCTCCGGATCCATCGCAGACAAATGCAGTGACATCGCAGAGGCTCTGGTTGCAAGGTTCCCGGACCGCAGCATACATATGGGTTCCGGAAGCCCGGTTCTGTCCCTGACAGAACTCCCCTTGAGTTACCGCCGTGCAGTTTCTGCAAGGGAATTTACCGCAGACAACATATATTGTGATTACAACAGTCTCGGATTCCTGCGTATTCTTCTGGAAGTTAATGATGCCCAGCTCATACACTCATTTATCGCAGAGCAGCTCGGTGGTGTCATAGAGTACGACAAAAACCATCACTCAGCTCTGACGGACACTCTGTACGAATATCTTAAGTGCAGCGGCAGTGTTCAGCACATCTCTGAGAAAATGTTCTGCCACAGGAATACGATAAATTACAGGCTCCGGATAATAAAAGAAGAGCTGGAATATGATCTCTCCAATGCGGAGGTCAGATTCCAGCTCATGGCTGCATATAAGCTCAGAGAGATACGAAAAGTATAACTCTCTCCAATTATATCCATTACATAAAATGTGCATACACAGATGCAAGTATAACCGTAAGTATTCCCGTAACTGCAATCGACAGACTGCTCATGGCTCCCTCAACCTCGCCGATCTCCATAGCCTTGGCAGTTCCGATGGCATGGGCTGATGATCCCAGGGCAAGTCCCTTTGATATAGGTTCTTTAATACGGAATATCTTGAACACGATCTCTCCGATTATATTGCCGATCACTCCGGTCACAACTATGACTGCAACCGTGATGGTCACATATCCGCCAAGCTCTTCCGAGACACCCATTCCGATAGCTGTGGTTATGGACTTCGGAAGAAGTGTCACATAATCTTTATGGGAAAGTCCCATGACCTTGCACAACACAAGGACTGTAGTCAGACTCGTTATAACTCCGGCAACTATACCGCCGAGCACAGCCTTATAATTGTGCTTTAAAAGCTCCCACTGCTCATAGAGTGGGATTGCAAGACACACTGTAGCCGGTGTGAGGAACCAACTCAGATACTTTGCGCCTTCATTGTACACATCGTAATCCACATCAGCCACAACCAGCACCACTATAGTCACTATGATGGACACCAGCAGTGGGTTAAGTATAGCTATCTTAAGTTTCTTTTTAAGTACACTTCCAAACATATATGCCAGAAGGCTTATAGTCACCCCTGCAAATATGGACGATTCAAACATATCACTCATTTTCAGTCTCCTTCTTCCTGTCTCTCCTTATTATAAGCTGTGATACCCAGCCTGAAGCAAGCATGACCGTTATGACGACAACCACCGTTATGACGCTGACTGGCACAAGCACAGGCTTAAGCGTTCCCCACGACGACATAAGGCCCACACCAGCTGGTATGAACATGACCGGCATGATCTCTATAAGAAACTTGCCCACACTCTTCACATCTTCCAGCTTGAGGATCTTGGTCTGTAGGCAGATAAACATGATAACCATACCATATATACTCGCCGGAATCGGTAGTGGAACTATGTACTTAAGTATCTCACCGATAAAGGATATGGCGAGGATTATAAGAAACTGCTTCAAATATTTCATCTTTTTTGTCTTCCTTCTATATATTTATCATACACATATGGAGCAACGATTCACAACCTTGGTATACATGCCTGTATACAACCTCCACATATCGAGCCTTTTTCATAAAAAAGGAGGTTCGATACACAGATATAGTTACTCTGTATATTCAAACCACCCTTTAACCCTTTGATTATTATATTCTCACTTTGATTTTATTCAATAGAATATTCTGCATTTTTTTAATTTTGATAAATATAACAATTTTTTTAATTCAATCTGAAAATATTTCGTAAATATTTCTATTGACTATTATTTTTGCAGGAATCTCATCCTATGAATTTTTCATGATCACTGTGTTCACAATATCCGCTGCGTGCTCGCACACATCCATACAGTTCTCTATGCAGGCATATATGTTTTTCCACACGACCACAGTCCTAAGGTCACTCTCACCGTACAGTCTGTGCATATTCTCCACATACAATCTGTCTCCCTGCTCCTCAAGATCATTTACCCTGATTATGCTCTGCTCAATGGTCTTTGAACTCTTGAATCTCTTCAATTCTCCGATCACATCCTGCAGTGCCTTGATGCACTCGAGGAGCAGTTCTACCATCTGGGGTACATCCTCTCTGATAGTATCCACATTGCACATATAAATCTGCAGGAACACATCCTCAACAGCATCGGTAATATCATCCAGATAGTTAGACAGGGCAACCAGATCCTCCCGTTCAATCGGTGTTATGAACGCCTGACTGAGCACAGTCATCATCTTATGTTTCTTGCCATCGGCCTTCTGCTCAAGCTCATGCATACGATCAAGGTCTTCCTTGATGGTGTCCACCGAAAAATCCACGACTACATTCTTCAGAAACTCCGCGGCCTGATACGAGATCTCCACACATGTATTCAGATTCTTAAAATAAAACTCGTCCTTTTTCTTCTTCACAATATTCTCTCCTTATAATCAAAACTCTATATTCGTAGGTGATTGAAAAACTCATAAGCTGTAATAGTGTAAGTGATTTTTGCATTACCAAATCAGGGGAATACGCAGCCGCCGGTCCTTAGGTGGCGCCTGCATTTTCAACCACCTACAACCTACCCCAGCCACACGATCAGCAGCTTTGCCATGCCATATCCTATGACACCACAGCCCGGGAATGTGAGCACCCAGGCAAGCACCATATCGCGCACCACCTTGAGGTTGATCGCAGATGCCCTCTTCTCAGCACCCACGCCCATGATGGCTGTCGTCTTCACATGGGTGGTGCTGACCGGGATTCCACATACCGTCGAGAGCAGGATACAGAGTGCTGCCGACAGATCAGCCGCAAATCCCTGGTATTTCTCAAGCTTTACCATATCCATTCCAACAGACTTGATGATCTTCTTTCCTCCAATTGATGTTCCAAGTCCCATGACAACCGAACAAAGTATCATCATCCATATTGGTATCGTTACATTTTCTGCACTGCTCTGTCCATTTACGAGAAACAGCCCAAGCAGGAGAACTCCCAGGAACTTCTGGCCATCCTGGGCTCCGTGCATGAATGCCACCGCCGCCGAGCCGGCCACCTGTGCTTTTGAGAAGAAAGCATTTGTCTTTCTTCTGTCAAAGCGGTAACAGATAACCGTGAGCAGCTTGCACACCACAAATCCGACTGCGAATCCGAGAACAGTCGACAGCACAAGACCATATATTACTTTTATCCACTCTGAAGGATTTACACCGTCCAGTCCTCCCTGAAGTGCTATGGCTGCCCCCGTAAGTCCGGCAATCAGTGCATGGCTCTCACTTGTCGGTATGCCAAATGCCCATGCACCGATTGCCCATATTACGATCGCCGTCATTGCCGCACATAGAGCGATCATCGCTGAGTCTGTGTCACCGCCGAAATTCACCATGTTCTTGATAGTCATGGCTACCTTTGAATTGACAAGCGACATGATAAGAACCCCAAGGAAATTGCAGGCAGCCGCCATAATTATCGCCTTATCCACATCTATGCATCTGGTAGACACACACGTCGCTATGGCATTTGGTGCATCCGTCCATCCATTTACCAGAATTACTCCAAGTGTCAGCAGAACGGCGATCAAAAGCGCCGGATGGCTCACAACCTGCTCTGCAAAATATGAAAATGTAATATTCTCCAGCATGTCTATCTCCTCTTGTCCTGTATGGCCTTAATGATCTGTATTATCGCAGTTGGTGCAAATGCAAGTCCCGCTATCTTCAGCACATCCGCCGCTCCAAGACTTACCACGCTGAACAGACTGTGAAGTCCCGGTATGAACAGGACCGCAGCCAGAAATGCCACTCCGGCTAAAAATGCATATACGCTGTATTTATTTGATCTAAATCCAAGCTTAAACATCGACTCCTCACTTCTGCAGTTAAAACCGTGGAACAGTCTGGCGAGTGTCAGTGTTGCAAATGCCATGGTAGTGGCTTTTGCCGGACTCACCGGCAGGCCAAGATGGAATGCTGTCATGGTCGCTATAGCGATGAGAAGGCCCTCCGAGAGCATCTTTGCCATAAAGTCAGATGTCAGTATTCCCTTCTTAGGATCCCTCGGTTTTTCTGAGAGCAGCGATGGATCAGCCGGCTCCATTCCTATCGCGAGCGCAGGAAGAGAATCTGTGAGCAGGTTGATGAACAACAGATGTACAGGTGCAAACGGAATAGGCAGGGCCGCTATCGAAGTATAAAGCACCGCCAGTATTCCAGCTGTGTTTCCTGACAGCAGGAACAGTATCGCATTCTTTATGTTCCTGTATACATTTCGTCCATTTGACACCGCCTTGATGATGGTTGCAAAGTTGTCATCTGAGAGTATCATAGCCGCCGCATCCTTGGACACCTCCGTGCCGGTTATTCCCATGGCAACACCTATGTCTGCCTTCTTGAGTGCAGGGGCATCATTGACACCATCGCCTGTCATGGCTACTATATTGCCGTTCTTCTGCCATGCATCGACTATCCTTATCTTATTCTCCGGTGACACCCTGGCATATACAGATATCTTTGTTATGTCACGTGCAAGCTCCTCATCAGACAGAGCGTCAAGCTCCTCTCCCGTGAGTGCCATGTCCCCATCTTCGTATATTCCGATCTGCTTCGCTATGGCAACCGCTGTGATCTTGTGGTCTCCGGTTATCATGACCGGCTTTATGCCCGCACGCCTTGCATCGGCAACCGCTGCCATAGACTCCGGGCGTGGCGGATCCACCATGGACACAAGTCCAAGGAATGTAAATCCATACTCAGTATCAACTCCCAGTACCTCATCACTTTCCTTATATGCAAATGACAGTACACGGAGGCCATTCTCTGAGAATGCCTTGTTCTGAGCCTTGATCTTCGCTTTTTCTTCATCTGTCATAGGCTTTACGCCATCGCTGTATCTCACGCTCACGCATCTGTCAAGCAGCACATCCACAGCACCCTTGGTGAGTATGGTCGGAACCCCATGAAGCAGATACTTTGTACTCATAAGCTTTCTGTCCGAGTCGAACGGAACCTCCTCCATTCTGTCCATGCAGTCCCTGAGTACATCCTCCTTCAGACTCCATTTTACAGTCTCCGCAGGAACAGAGATACCTGTACCATCCGTCTCCATGCCTGGCATCATGTGGACCTGACGGAACATCTCAAGCAATGCATATTCCGTCGGATCTCCTATTCCTTTTCCATCCACTATGCTGGAATCATTGGTGAGAACCGCATCATATAGCAGATATCTGTGGAGCTGGTTATGGGAATCAAGCTCCTCCGGCTTGTAAAGTTTTCCATCCAGATATATCTCCTGCACGGTCATCTTGTTCTGTGTAAGTGTTCCGGTCTTGTCTGAGCAGATGACTGACACGCATCCAAGGCTTTCAACCGCCTTGAGGTTCTTGATGATCGCATTCTCCTTCGCCATCTTCTGGGTGCCAAATGCCTGCACGATGGTAACTATCGAACCAAGAGCCTCAGGTATAGCTGCAACTGCAAGGGCGACTGCGAACATCATGGAATCAAGCACCGCCATCTTCCTGTATATACAGAGGACAAATACCAGCGCGCACACGATCATGATGAATGCCGCAAGCCTTGCACTGAACTTGTCAAGGCTCTCCTGAAGCGGAGTCTTTCTCTCCTTTGCCGCATTCATAAGTCCTGCGATCTTACCGAGCTCCGTATCCATTCCTGTTCCGGTCACAAGCACCTCTGCTCGTCCGTATGTAACAAGACTTCCTGAATACACCATATTTGTCCTGTCTGCAAGAGGCACGGAACCTTCTATTATTGCATCATTCTTTTCCACATTTGTAGATTCTCCGGTGAGTGAACTCTCATTTACCTGGAGTGAGAAGTTCCTGAGTATCCTTCCATCGGCAACTATCATATCGCCCGCCTCGAGCAGCACGATATCACCCGGAACTATCTCGCGGGACGGAAGCTCCTGCTTCACACCATCTCTCATAACTTTTGCATTTGGGGATGAAAGCTGTTTCAAACTGTCAAGCGAACGCTCAGCTTTCACATGCTGCACCGTTCCAAGCACAGCATTCATGACGAGTACCGCCAAGATTACTATGGTACTCTCGATATTGTCAGAAAACATAGAAATGACCGCTGCTATGATCAGTATGATCACCAGCAGGTCACAAAACTGGCTGAGGAACACCTGTAATGTGCTCTTTCTCTTGCCTTCCTGGAGAACATTTTCTCCCTTTTCACTGCGGATCTCCTCTGCCCGCTCCGTCGACAGTCCGCGGCTGTCTGTCTTGAATTCTTTTAGTAATTCATCACCGGAACAGTTCCAAAAATTTTTCTCTGTCATACACACCAGACTCCTTTTCTTCTTAATCTCTGTAAACAGGTTGTGTGTGTCATGCAAAGAAAAAGGAACGAGACCTTCATTGCATGATAAACACACAATAAAAGTCTCGTTCCTTTCAAGTTCTATATACACTACTATATATACTCCGAAAGCGTGCGTCCCGGTTCCCTGCACAGGTATGTCCCAGCCAGAAAACGTGATGACGAGATCGCACAACATCTTATAACCGATGTGAACTACTCCCTGATATTTTCGACATAATAACACGGGAACCCTTTGATTGTCAAAGGATTCCCGGCTAGTATTTGGTAAAGAATTTATAAACTTTTAATTCAGCGCATCATATCCGCTCTCCTTTGTACGGATCTTAGTTGCAGTACGGATCTCATAGCTGAATATCTTGCCATCTCCAACCTCACCTGTATATGCCGCCTTCTGGATAGCCTCGATGGTCTTCTTCTCCCATTCCTCAGATGACACAACTATCTCAAACTTGATCTTCGGCTGCATCACCACATCTACCTCAGTACCACGGACAAGCTTCTTATATCCTCTCTGTGCTCCGCATCCCATAACCTGAGACACTGTAATTCCATTTACATCTATGGCATTCAACGCTTCCTTGACGTCCTCAAAGACCTCCTCGCGCACGATAGCCTCAACCTTTATCATCATATCAGATCTCTCCTTCCTTATTCTAAAATCTATCTATACCAATAAACATGCAATTCGAACCTCATAACATATACCTAGTTGAGATTGTTTAGCTAAACAATCTCAACTATCAATACATATCAAGTTCGACATTGCTGTCCTACGAATCAAGTCCATTGAATGTTGGATATGCACTCTCACCGTGCTCTGAGATATCCAGACCTACCTTCTCTTCTCTGTCTGTTACACGGAGTGGTGTGAAGAGTCTCACGATCCCAAGACAGATAAGTGTTCCGACTATGGCTACCGCGATCGTTACAACGATACCTAAAAGCTGCACCAGGAACAGATGTACATCGCCAAATACCAGACCATCCCAACGAGCTACACTGTTGATCGAGCTCTTTGCAAATAAACCTGTTGCGATACCTCCCCAGATACCTCCGATACCATGACATCCAAATGCATCAAGTGCATCGTCTATCTTCAGCTTACCCTTCAGGAATGAGATTGTAAAGCAGCAGATCGGGCTGACAAGTGCACCGATGATGAATGATGACCAGATCGGTACGAATCCTGCACCAGGTGTTATAGCCACAAGACCAACTACAAGACCTGTTGATGCACCGACCAGAGTAGGCTTTCCGTCCTTTATAACATCTATTATCATCCATGAGAGCATTGCGCTGGCACTGGCAATCGCTGTTGTCATAAATGCATGTGCTGCAAGGCCATTTGCACCGAGGGCACTTCCGGCATTGAAACCGAACCATCCAAACCAAAGAATGAATGCACCGAGTGCGACAAATGGAATGTTGTGAACTCTGTATGCTGTGTTCTCGTATCCCTTTCTTCTTCCAAGGATGATAGAGAATACAAGGGCGCTCACACCTGAGCTTATATGCACTACATTTCCTCCCGCGAAATCAACTGATCCGATCTCTCCGAGGAAACCACCCTGGCCCCATACCATGTGAGCCATTGGGTAATAAACGATGATCGACCAGAGCATGATGAAGAAGAACAACGCCTTGAACTTCACACGTCCGACCAGTGAGCCGGTGATAAGCGCCGGTGTGATCATGGCGAACATCATCTGAAATGCAACGTATACAAGGTGAGGTATATTGTCCGCATAAGGACCAGCCTCATCCATCTTTATCCCGTTAAGTGCAAACCACTTGAGATCTCCTATAACACCTCCGTGGTTCGTGCCAAATGAGAGCGAGTAACCGAACAGCACCCACATGACAACTGAAAGTCCCATGATGGCTGTACATGCCATGATGGTATTTACAACATTTTTCCTCCTGACGAGGCCTCCGTAGAAGAATGCAAGTCCGGGTGTCATGAAGAACACCAGAGCCGCACAGATCATAATAAAACCAGTATCTCCCGTATTCATAGTTTCTTCCTCCTTAACCTTTATTCACCCGAAGGATGCGATATCTCATTCTCCCGGTACTACATACGCGAAAAGGCGCCAAACGAATCTTTTCGATTCATTTGACGCCTTTGTCGTGATTTATAATAGCAGACTTCAGAAAATAATGCAAGAGGTAATTTAAAATTGTTTTTCTCAAGCTGTTTTGTTGTTTTTATGAAGTTTCTTAACCAAGTCTTTGTTGTCGGCTCAATTTCGATATGCTGGACTTTTTTACGGCGTGCTATCCTACGCCACCCCTGTAGACTCCATTCCAATCTTGCCAGCTGCTGCCATACTTGCATTTGCCGTAACCGGCATCCATATTAATATCCGGCTCTATGCTGCCAAATATGAACGCCGCCTTCTGCAGCTTAGATGCGCCGGCATCCATGTGATCCATAATATATCTGCTCAGATTCATGTGGTCTGCTGTTCTCATATTTAACGCCTCCTGCCTGTTCTGCCATCAAGCACAGCTTGATAAGCTTCTCATGTACAAATGTATCCTCTATATCTTTTTCGTTGTATATAGTGTAAACGATAGATATAAAATCCACAGGAAGAAACTATAAATACTTTCTAAATAGACCGTAAAATATTCAGAAATTCATGGCAATTAAGAGAGTTCCAGCAGTGATGCATACCACGCCAACAGCCGCTTTCTTGGTCAGCTTTTCGTGGAACACGATTCCTGAAAATGCAATGGTGATGAGCATGCTCAGCTTGTCTATCGGTACTACCACGCTTGCCGGTCCGTCCTGAAGTGCCCTGTAATAACACAGCCAGGATGCTCCCGTGGCTATTCCGGAGAGCGCAATAAACAGCAGCTCCTTCTTCTCTATGCCCTTTATCTCATGCTGTTTTCCTGACACAAACACCATAAGCCAAGCCATGACAAGAACCACCGTTGTCCTGATCGCCGTGCCCAGATTTGAGTTGATATCCGATATCCCTACCTTGCCGAGTATCGCTGTCAAACTGGCAAAGACAGCTGAGAGCACCGCGTACAGCAGCCAGCTGCCATGAAAAAGTCCCATTCCCCGCTGTTTCTGTGCCACACTGCCACCGTCTGTTGACATATATTCGACATCTTTCCCTGACATCTCCTGATCATCTGCAGTTTTCTTTTTGGTGATCATAAGCATGGTGCCCACACCTATCATAACTATTGAGATACCCTTAACCCAGGTGATCCCCTCATGTAGGAATATGAGGGCAAGCAGAATCGTGAGCACGGTGCTTGATTTGTCTATGGGAACGACCTTGTTGATATCCCCTTTCTGCAGCGCCCTGAAATAACACAGCCAGGATGCTCCAGTTGCAAGGCCGGAGAGGATCAGAAAGAGAAGTGTCTTACCGCTGATATGTGTGTCTGCAGTCCAGGCTCCTGTGACAAGAACCATCAGCCAAGCAAACAGCAGAACCACAACTGTCCTTATAGCCGTCGCCACATCAGAATCCGTCTTTCTTATACCGCATTTTGCAAGTATCGCCGTGATCCCCGCAAATGACGAAGAACCCACTGCAAATAATATCCACATTTTACGCGCCTCCCATTTATATGTGACCGTAAGCCATACTTACATTTATCATTTTGTATCATCTTTACTATAGGGTAACACTATTTTGGCTCCAAATCCATCCTTGCGGCAACCCCGCTCAAAGCCGCATAAAAGGCAGGCTCACATAAGGACACTTTCAAAAAGTGACCGATTGAGAGCAGCACAACGCCACAGAGATTTAAAACTCTGTGGCGTTGTGCTTTTTTATAGCTAACAGGAAAATGATTAGAAAAAATTTTGATCTTTGATTAAGGTTTCGGACGGCAAATTGGCACAGGCTGTGTTTTATGCTCCCCAAAGCAAAGCCAAGCACCATACCGCAGGCGATAATGAGTCCATACCAAGCGATATTCAGCCCTTCAATTCCGAAAAGATTTTCTATTGCATATCAGTTCAAATCCTTGTTTCCTCGCTTTTCTCAGTCTACCCGCAGCATACGGTAACCGACGCCGATATGCGTCTGAATATATTGCGGACTGTCCTTTTGTGACTCCAGCTTTTTGCGCAGGGTCGCCATAAACACCCGCAGAGAAGCAATATCTTTTTCCCAGCTGCTGCCCCAAATCTGCTGCGTGATATAGGTGTGCGTCAGCACCTTTCCGACATTATGAGAGAGCAGACACAAAAGCTTGTATTCAATCGGGGTCAGGTGCAATTCCTCCCCATTTAGATAAGCGCAGCCGGCAGCATAATCAATTTTAAGCTTGCCGTTTTGGAAAACGGGTGAGTCGGCGTCGCCGCTTGCCTGAAGCAGCAGCAGCCGTCTTTGCGTGACCCGAAGGCGTGCCAAAAGCTCCTCTATGGAAAAGGGCTTTGTCAGATAGTCGTCCGCCCCGGCATCCAGCGCCGTGATTTTGTCTTTATCCTCGCTGCGCGCACTGATCACAATAATGGGCATATTTGACCATGAGCGGATGCTTTCGATCACCTGTGTGCCGTCGATATCCGGCAGCCCCAGATCCAGCAGAACGATATCCGGGTTATGGGAGGTCGCTTCTATAATAGCGCTGTGTCCGTTCTCCGCGGTCAGGTAGCGGTAATCGTGCGCCTTTAATGTTGTTACGATCAGATTGCGGACGGGACGGTCGTCCTCCACAACGAGAACAAGGGGTTTATTCATTCAGAGTCACCTCGCTGAGCGGTAAAGTAAAGGTAAATATGCAGCCGTGCGGTACGTTATCCGTAAGCGTCAGCGTTCCGCCGTGCAGCTCTACGATAGATTTACACAGGGTAAGCCCGATCCCGAAGCTTCTGCGGCTGTCTGCGACGGTATTTTTTCCGGTGTAAAACATCTCAAAAATATGCGGCTTCATATCGTCTGCAATTCCGTTTCCGTTATCGGTAACTCGGATCACGGCATCCCCACCCTGTTTTTCGGCACTTACGCAGATCTCGGAGCCTTGTTCGGTATATTTCAAAGCATTATCAATAAGGTTGACAATGACCTGCACGATAAGCTGTGCGTCCATACGGGCAAGGATCAAATCGTCGCACCTTACCGTCACCTTGTGTCCGACGGATTTTTTCTTCAAGTGCGAAACGGCTTCGTTGACCACTTCGTCTACAAGCTGGTCGGTAAGCTCCAGCTTCAGGCGTCCGTCATTCAGCCGTGTAACATACAGCAGATTTTCCACCACGCCGATCAGCCATTCGGAATCGTCATAAATATCTTTATAGATCTGCTGCTTGGTTGCTTCGTCCAGGCAGTTTCCGTTATGCAAAAGCGTGTCCGCATTACCCGAAACGGAGCAAAGCGGCGTGCGCAGATCGTGTGAGATCGACCGCAAAAGGTCGGCGCGCAGCTGCTCGCTTTTTGCAAGATCTGCCGCCCGTTCCTTTTCGGCGGCGTTGTGAGCATTATCCATTGCCAGCGCACATTCGTTCACAACCGACAGTACGATGCTGCTCTCAAATGAATCGGGCCTTTCGGGTTTCATCGGTATCCCGATTACACCGTATACTCTGCCGCCTGCACGGATCGCAAGATAAAGACATTCGGATTTTCCAAACTGTGCTGTCGCTGCTCCTGCACGGCAATCGTTTTGAAGCACCCATTCTGCGGTCTGCCGCTCTGCATCGCTTAGCAGCTTTTCAGCGTGTGTATCCTTTTTTTCGGCATACAGCCGCCCGGACAACATTCCGTTTTCGCCTTTCGTATAGGCAACAATACTGCGGTCAAGCAGCCGCGAGAGCTGCATACAGGTCACGCTTAAAACATCATCGTTGCTTTTTGCTTTTTGCAACAGACGGTCAGTGTCGAACAGCACCTGCACACGGAACGCGGAGCGAGCCGAGAGCCTTGCATGATCTTTCAGCTTCGAAGCAAGTGTGCCGGTGAGAACGGAAGACGCCAGCATGACTGCAAAGGTAACGGGATAGCCTACGGCATAGGTCTGAAAGGACAACCTGGGTTCGGTAAGGAAAAATCCGAACAATACAACACTTAGAAGTGAGCCTGCCATACTGCAAAGGTATCCTTTGGTCAAAACGGAGATCATCAGCACACCTAGGATGTATACCGTAACGATATTGGTATCGGGAAAGTCGAGATGGTCGAACAGAAACCCGATCGCCGTACATACGGCAAGCGCCAAGACGGTCACGGCAATATCCCGCAGCGACGGTATCTCTGCACCTAAGAACAGACGGCGTCTGTGCGGCTTTGTGTAGTTCAGTGCATCGGGAATAATATGAATGTCAACATCGGGGGCGGAGGAGATCAGCTTTTCAGTAAGAGTCGGTCTTCCGAACAGCCATCTGCGTCTGGCACTGCTTTGCCCGATCACAATTTTTGTGACATCGGAAAGCCTGACATATTCCGAGATCTGCAGCGGTACATCCTCGCCGTGCGTCATAACGATCTCGGCGCCGAGCCTTTGCGCGAGCTGTATGTTCTGCGAAAGTCGGGACTGATCCTCATCATTTATGACCGTATCCGTCTGCACATAGATGGCGGTAAATCTTGCATGAAGGGTCTTAGCCATCTTTGCGGCGGTGTGTATGATCCTTGCATTGGACGGAGAAGAGGATAGGCAGACAAGGATATGCTCGTCTGTATCGAATTTTGACTGTTCGTTTTGTACTTTCATCGGTTTCACCGCCATTTTTATTTTATTATTATACAGTAAAACTGTAAAAAAATCTACCGCAGTCTAAAAATCATTCTTCTGCCCATCGGAAAGAATAATATCGACATTTCCGTGCGTTTCACGAAAACGGCGGATCTCACATAATATTTCACTTTCGGACAGCCCCTGCGGCAGCAGAATTTCGGAAGGCTCACGGGATTCGTTTTCCTTTAACAATGCTTTTCTGTTTTCTTCAAGAAATCGATCCAGCCTGCTCATAAGATAAAATCCGAAAGCAAATATGCCAAGCAGGCTGACGATCAGCAATAGTTCAGCCATCCTCACTCACCTCTGTTAAATGCGAAAACACTTTTGCAGTTCTTTGTAAGCACCGAGAACCAAAAGAGTGGTCTTGTTCGTAAGAACGGTTTCCGGTGAAACTGCCATATTTATCTTTCCGTTCTCCTTGGTCGCCATGATATTGATGCTGTATTTTCTGCGGATATCCAGCTCTCCGACGGTTTTTCCGATCCACCCCTCCGGAACCTCTACCTCAAAAATGGCATGAGCCTCATCGACCTCGATGTAATCCCGTATGTGATCGGCGGTGTACCGAATAGCAGCCCAATTTGCTACCTGTTTTTCTGGGTAAACGACCTCGTCCGCTCCGTTACGCAGAAGAAATTTCTCCTGCACATCACGCTCGGCACGGGATACAACTAATTTTGCGCCGAGTTCTTTCAGCAAAGAAGTGGTTTCCAGCGAATTTTGAAAATTTCCTCCTATGGTGACTATGCACACATCAAAGTTTCCGATTCCGAGCGACTTTAAAAATTCCGTGTTTGTGCTGTCACCTATCTGTGCGTTAGTAACGATCGGCAGAATTTTATTGACCCTTTCTTCGTTGCTGTCTACCGCCATCACCTCATGCCCGAGCTTATTCAGCTGCAAAGCGATATGCCTACCGAATCTGCCGAGACCTATCAACAATATGTTTTTCATAATATAGTAACTCCTTTATCCGACTGTGATATTTTCGAGCGGCAGCTTTGCACCGCTCTGATTTTTATTGGAGATCGCCGCATAAATCAGGGTAAGTCCGCCGACTCTGCCGAGATACATCAAGACGATCAAAATAAGCTGAGAAAGAACACCGAGCTGCGGTGTGATCCCAAGGGTAAGCCCGACCGTTCCGACAGCGGACGCCGTTTCGTAAAGGCAGGTGCTAAGCGGCAGACCTTCTGCCGTGCTGATAACAATGCCGCCGACAAAAAACAGCAGGAAATACATTACGGCAACGGCTGCGGCGTTTTTCACTGCCGAACCGTCAATGCGCCTGCCGCAGACTTCGACATCGTCCTTTTTGCAACAGACGGAGAATGCACTCAGAATCAGAACGGCAAGCGTGGTCGTTTTCATACCGCCTGCCGTGGAGCCGGGCGATCCGCCGACGAGCATCAGCAGAATCATAATTGCCTTGGAGGAACCGGTCATAGCGGGAAGATCGGCGGTATTGAAACCGGCGGTTCTCGGTGTGACAGACTGAAAAAGCGACGCAAGAATCCTTTCGGCGAGCGGCAGTCCCGTAAAATCGCAGAAGAAAAAGAATACTGCGGGAGCGATAATGAGGATTGCCGTTGTTACCAATATGACCTTGCTCTGCATCCGGTATTTTTTGAAATGCCACTTGTTTGTGCAAATATCGTCCCAGGTCAAAAATCCAATACCGCCCACAATAATTAAAAGCATAATTGCAATGTTTATTGTAGGCTCTCCGATGTATCCCGTAAGAGACGGGTATTTGTTTTCTGCGGTGCCGAGTATGTCAAAGCCGGCGTTGCAAAAGGCGGAAATCGAATGAAATGCCGCCATCCAAATTCCCTTGATACCGAAGTTTCCGCAAAATGTCGGCAGCATGACGATCATTCCGATAAGCTCGATCAAAAAAGTTCCCCGTACAATAAAGCGGGTCAGGCGGACGATCCCGCCGACCTTCGGGGCAGAGATGGCGTCCTGCATGGTACTGCGCTGCATCAGCGATATTTTTCTGCCAGACAGCATGGCGAAAAATGCCGCAACTGTCACAACACCGAGCCCGCCTATCTGGATCATCAGCAGTATTACCGTCTGCCCGAAAGCGGACCAATAACTGCCCGTATCCTGCACGACCAGCCCCGTAACGCAAACGGCCGAGGTCGATGTGAACAGCGCCTCGTGAAACGGCGTAACAACTCCGGCAGTCGATGAAAACGGCAGCATCAATATCAGTGCTCCGATCAGAATAACCCCGGCAAAGCCCAAAACGATCAGCTTAAAGGATGACAGTCGCTTTTTTCTATGTGTAATTTCAGACATATATACTTCTCCTGTTTTTGTTTGTTTATAAAGAGTATATTATGAAATATAAAAAAACGGTGTAATGATCCGGTGTGCTGTATTAAGATTGCATTAAGATGCTCATTCTTTGAAAAAACAGTGCAGAGTATAGCAAACGCCGAAGGTGCTATATCCATTCTGACAGAACTTGGCATCATATCATGATCAGACATTCAAATAAAATATCCCCATATAAATTCAGAAATAAATAATTTCAGAATTATATGGGGCATTTTATGTCTGTTCTATATTTCTACTAATAAATTATTCACATAAACATATCTATCATAGATAATCATACTCTTTACAAAAGGCCCTTAACGTCCTCTACGATCATCTCTGCATCAAGACGATTATCCTTAAGAACCTCTTCGACATCGTACCTGTCAAGGAATTCCTTCTTGAGACCATAATTCAGCACCTTCATATCTGAATCACCGTAGAATCTTGCAATCTTCTCACCGAATCCGCCGTCCAGTATACCATCTTCAATAGTGATGACAACTGAGTGTTCTGCCTTGAGGTTTTCAAGAAGTTCCTCATCGAGACCTGTGATATAGTAAGGATTGATGACAGTGGCATCTATTCCAAACTCACTCTTCATCTCGTCTGCTGCAGCGTTTGCCAGACTGTAGAAGGTTCCAAGGCCGAGTAGGGCAACCTTGCTTCCCTTCTGTGTCACCTCATATTTATTCAGATCTCCAAAGTTCTTCGTCACAGGGCTTCCACTTACCATTGCACCGCCTGGGAGCTTGATGGCCACAGGATGCTCATTCTGCTCTATGCTCCAGTCAAGCATAACAATATACTCTTCCTTTGTTGTCGGAGCAAGATATACAAGATTCGGGATATTTGAAAGCATAGGGATATCCTGAAATCCCAGATGTGTCACATCATTCATTCCATATACAGATCCTGCAAATGTCACTATAGTGGCTGCATTGTTGTTGATACAGAGATCCTGGGATATCTGGTCAAATGTTCTCTGCACAAATGAGCTGTACACACCGAACACTGGTTTTCCGCCGCCTGCTGCAATTCCCGACGCAAGTGCCACCGCTGTCTCCTCTGCGATTCCCACGTCGACAAACTGCTTTCCGGCCTCACGTCTCTTATCCTCTGTAAATCCTATAACCGTCGGTGTTCCCGCTGTGATGGCAACGACCTTTGGATCCTTCTTCATCTTGTCAAGCAGGTAATCACAGGACACGCTTGAGTAGTCCTCCTCGTCACCTTCAAATAATGATCTTCCTGCCTCTATGTCAAATGGTCCGCTGTAGTGCCACTGCTCCTTGTGCTCCTCAGCTGGGGCATAACCCTTTCCCTTGAGGGTTCTGATGTGGACCACAACAGGCTTCTTTGAATCTTTTACCTTCTGGAATGTGTCTATGAGGGCTGCCACATCATTGCCTTCATGCACGTAATAATAATCAAGTCCCATGGCGCGGAACAGATTGCACTCTGCTGTTCCATTAGTGTCTCTGAGTAATTTGAGATTTGTATAGAGTCCTCCGTGGTTCTCGGCTATGGACATATCGTTGTCATTTACAACTATGATAAGGTTGCCATCCAGTTCTTTAGCGTAGTCCAAGCCTTCAAGGGCCTCTCCTCCTGACAGGGAGCCATCGCCTATCACCGCTATCACATTGCCCTCTGCCCCCTGGAGATCCCTTGCCTTTGCAAGGCCTGCAGCCAGACTGATGGATGTTGAAGTATGTCCAACCGTGAAGAAGTCGTGCTCGCTCTCATGCGGGTTGCTGTAACCAGTCACATCATCATAGTTCTCCTCATAGAGGTATGCATCCTTTCTTCCAGTAAGCATCTTGTGCGGATAGCTCTGGTGTGACACGTCATACACAATCTTATCCTTTGGTGATTCAAATACATAGTGAAGTGCTATGGCTGCCTCAACCATACCAAAGTTTGGTCCAAAATGTCCGCCGTGTTTGCTAGCTCTGATGAGAAGTGCATGTCTCATCTCGTCTGCAAGTGTTCCCATCTCGTCTACTGTCAGTTTCTTTACATCCTGTGGTCCGTTGATATTTTCAATATACATTTTTTCTTTATCCTCCTGTTTTTACATAGTGCATTCGCCATCGGTAATTTTCCTGTCCCATACAAGCTTGCCGGTCTTCACGGCCTCCTCATATTTGGATATCTTGTAATGTAATCTATCCATGGTGGCTTCGATCTGTTTTCTCTGCTCCTCAAGCTTCTCATACTGCTCCTCAAGGAGATCCAGCCTCGCGCCAAATGTAGCATCTCCCATCTGGAAGAGTTTTACATATTCAATAAGCGCCTCTATCGGAACACCAGCATTTCTCATGCATACAGTGTGTTCAACCCAATCGACATCTTTTTCCTGATAATCCCTGTTGCCACTAGCATTTCTAGCGACAGGAGGGATAAGCCCGACTCTCTCGTAATACCTGAGCGTATCAGCGGTGATATCAAACTTTTCACTTACTTCTTTGATAGTCATATTGCCACCTCTTTCCTAATTTCAAGAAAACCTTTCTATTTATAGCTATATGCACTCACACAATACCTATATGTTACATTGAATATATCACTTGGAGCTCACTCCAAGTCAACCCCCAATTTTCTCCCCCCTGGGGACGGAGGTACCTGCCCCATACAGTGTCCCCCTGGGGACGGAGGTGCCTAACCCCATACAGGATATAAAAGAGGCGGGCAACGTAGTTACCGCTGTCCGCCTTTATATACATGAATATGTAAATTTTTATGCTACGCACTGATTCCAACTGTCGAGCAGATGTTTACTGCAATGATATCATCCACTGTTACACCAAAGATGGCGGCCAGAATGATCAGGTTGTCTACGGTTGGCATAGCCATACCCTTCTGCCACTTGTATATCGCATTTGGAGTGGCAAATCCAAATATATCCTGCAGATCCTTTACAGAAAAACCTGCATTCTGTCTAAGCTTCACAATATTTCTGCCTGTTCCTGTCATGTCAATTGTTGGTACATTACACATAATACTTCCCTCCCAAAATTCTCATCTCATCTGCATTGCTACAATTGTGACAGATTTCTTCTTCACAAAGACGAGTTCAAAAACACGCAAAAAACGCCCATCCACATGAATACTTCTATAATACTCACATGGATGGACGCTTTTTCGTACATCATGATTCCAATCTATAAATGCTGATAGATCTGGCTGATCTCAGTCTATCGAAACCTATCTGATCTGTTATGTATTTGCCAAGATCATTCAGGTCAGCATATTTGTATGATCATGTTCCGTACGCTCTCGCCCTGTACCATATGAGTATATATGTTCACGCAGCTTATCATCTGTATGCAAAATATTCCCTGCCACATCACTATTAAACTCTCGTGTTGTGTATTTAGCGAAAACTATACTTAACATGATTCTTTCCTTTCCTGACTACCCTTCCGGGTTCCTTTTCCTAAGTCATTTTTTATTGGTGTGTCCTGATTTTCTTCTTTTATTTGACCACCTAAACTGTACTCTACCACAAATATAATTATTTGTCATTACACCGCTGGTATAAAATTATTTTATCCCCGGACCGACCTTTATCCCCGGCTGCTTCAAGCTCCCTCACTATCCAGGTCATGATAACATCCACCAGATACTCCTGCTGTCTTGGGCCAAGCTCCACTCCCGGAGCAAATGTATGCCACTTACGTATGCATTCCCGGCAGCATGCAGCCGTGGCATGCTGTGCCACAAACACAGGATGTCCCCGCATGGGAGTCTGCTTTCCGTCATTTGGTATGAACGCCGGAGCTTCCCTCTGTGCTATGAAATCCCGCGCATGCTGTCTTATGGTATCCAGCCCCTTTTCATTTATATAGTCGATATCTTTCTGTGTCAAATGAAATCCACTGCGAAATTTCGACCTTCCCAGGCGCTCAAAAAGCCGGGCGTACCATTCTTCCTTTGTCAACCCTATCATCTCCATTTATAAGTGCCATCGTATTTCCTCCGTATGAAAACTGATTATAGAAGCTGATTAAGCCTCTGTGTCTAATATATATCTAATCCGTACATTTTCCAAGTTCATTGTTCACTGCCTCACGAATCTTATAAAAAAAATTTTTTAAAGACCATAAAAAAACTCTTGATACTCGTATATATATTGAGAGTTAATGATATACCAGTTACAATAAATCATCGGGACGATACGATGGGCTTTACAATAAGGAGGTTTCAACTATGAAAAAACGAATGACAGCTTTACTACTCAGCGCCTGTATGTGTGCAGGTCTTGCCGGCTGCGGCACAAATACACCGGGGAATAATCCCGGTCACACCAAAACTGATTCGTCGGTCACTTCCCTCACTGACAACATCACTGTGACTTCGGTCAAAACGGATATAACATCATTTGACCAGCTAAAGAACGGAATCAATGAATTCTCTATGAATATGTATTCTGCACTTCCAGCTGACAAGAACATATTTTACTCACCTTACAGCATTGCAAGTGCACTGTCCATGCTGGATGTAGGTGCCGGCGGTACAACAAAAAATGAGCTAGAAAACGCTCTCGGCATAACAGACCTTGATGAGTGGAACGATGAGATGAAGGCATATCTGTCAAAAGACTGGTCTCAGAATACATTTGTCAACACAGCAAATTCAGTATGGATGAACAAGGGAACGACTTGGGCGGCCAATATAAATTCCGACTTTCTTACACCTGCCAAGGATTATTACTCCGGTGAAATCTACGAGGCCGACTTCGATGGTCAGGCAGACAAGGTTGTTCAAAATGTCAACAACTGGGTGAGTGACAACACCAACAAGATGATCCCTGAAATCTTAAAGGAGATTCCTGGCGGAACAGTGATGATGCTCATAAACGCAGTTTATTTCGAAGGAAAATGGTACACTCCTTTTACCGAGGATAAAACTTTTCAGAGCAGCTTCTACGGAACCGACAAAGAAAGCGTTGTTGATATGATGCATCTCTACGGTGAGCACTTCGCATACATGGACAACGGCGAGATCAAGGGAATCACACTTCCATACGACGGCGACAATGTTGTCATGAAGGTGTTCATGCCAACCGCCGATGACGGAGACATAAATGAACTCTTTGACAAACTAAGCAACGAAGAAAAACAGAAACTCATCGACTCTCTGGATGATGCCAGCAACGTAGAGATCGATACCCTCCAGCTCCCAAAATTCACAGATGAGCAGAGTATCGACGGTCTTGACGACATTCTGAAAAACATGGGAATCCAGTCGGCATATTCGGAGAGTGCTGACTTCTCCAAGATCGCCGATGGCATAGCCGTTTCATCAGTCAACCACAAAGCAAAGGTGATCGTGGACGAGAACGGAACCAAGGCTGCAGCAGAGACAGACATCATGATCAAGGAAACAGCAATGATGCCAAGTGAGGAAACATATAACTTTATTGTGGACAAGCCATTTGTGTATGTGATTGAAGATCAGAGCACAGGAATGATCCTGTTCATGGGCAGGGTGAATTCGCTGTAATTTTTGATTATCGACACATACCAGGACTTGCTTCAGCAGCTTTTACTCGCAAAGGAATGGAACATTTTCACTTTTCTTTGCGAATATCAAAAAAGCACACAAGATCTCAAAATCTTGTGTGCTTTTTTCTATAGACCCACTATTCCGACTTTCTCTCTGAATTCTCATTGGATTCTGTCGTGTCACCTGTTTCTCTGAGATTCTTCTCTCTTATATACTGGATCGCCTCTTTTATAGCTGCTTCCTCCTCATCCTTTGCTATCTTTCTTGCATAGGATACAGTCTTTACTAGGTTGGCTATGAGTATAATGGCAAGCGGAACAAGAATTATGGGTACAAATATAAGAGGGTTGGACACAAGTCTCACTATCTTGCCAAGTATGAGTGATGACCACACCACCTTGCCAAGCAGATCTCTTGAGTCCACATCATAACGATCCACCACATTATTGGCGTCGCCCTTTGTAATATACCTATAATTATTACCATCCGTCTCTATCGAGACAACTCTATGTGTATTTACCGCACCAGAAAGAGCCGGATCCGATGAATAAAATGATATCACATCATTCTACTTTATGGCTGATGGATCTGTCTGCTTAACAAATGCCTGGTCTCCCCCATTTTTCAAATAATACAATATTGTATATCATAATGACGTATTATTATATGGGAAAATGACAAGTATTCATGTATTAGTAATCTGTTTTTGTGCATATTGCAATATTGCATATGTGCACTATGTTCTACATTCTATCGTCTTGTGAAAATATCGGACCTACTGAGCGGTTGTCACACGGCACCAGTCAAGTACAGCCGAGTAAGAAGCCATCACACTCTCATGCATCTTGCAGATCATATCCACATCAAATTCTTTAACCGCATTCTCCAGCTCCTGCGCCTCATCGCCCAGCTCCATGGCTCCGATCGTTCTGGATGTACTTTTTACCGTATGTATCAATATCCTGTAGCCGTCCCAATCTTTTTCATCAAAAGCCTTCTGTATCTCTGTGCGCTTGTCGTCAGCTGCGTACATTGAAATTATTTCCTTCAAAAAGCTTTCACTGCCCCCGCAGTATGTAAGACCCTTCTCATGGTCAATGTTAACTTCTTTACAGGATGTGTCTGAATCCTGTTTTCCCATAACGTCTAAATCCAACACATCCCTCACCAGCTTCTTTTCCAAAGTCGTCCCCCCCATCTGTATTTAACCGATAACTCCGTACAAGGTCTCAAGGAATACTATTGGAAGAAACGGCTTCGTAATATAATCCTCAACCCCCATCTGTCTCGCTCTCTCTATCAGCTTATAATCCTTATAAGCTGTTACGAATATGACCGGTACGTCTGTGATCTTGCGTATCTCTTCCAGCGTCTGGAATCCATCCATGTCTGGCATCTCGATGTCGAGCAATATCAGGTCTATCTGCTGATTTCCCACTATGTCTATGGCCTGCTTTCCGCTCTCTGCCGCAATAACCTTGTAGAGAGGCTCATTTTTGCAGATATTCTCTATAAGTCTGATATTTATCTTCTCGTCATCTACAACAAGGATATTGCTTACCATCTTCTCGGCTTGTCTCATGTGGTAGTCTTCATCCTCGTCTATCATCCTGAGCATGACTTCTGCAATGTCCGGATCGAACTGACTGCCCTTGCCCTTCTCCATCTCATCGCGCACTATCTTCTGCGGCAGGGCGTATCTGTAACTTCGGTTGGATGTCATGGCATCATAGCTGTCTGCCACCGCTATAATCCTTGCACACCTTGGTATATTTTCTCCCTTGAGCCCACTTGGATATCCTGTTCCATCGTATCTCTCGTGGTGATACTTCGCGCCCACCGCCAGGTCCGGAAATGCATTTATATTCTTGAGAATATGGTATCCATTTACACAGTGAAGCTTTATCATGGAGAATTCTTCATCTGTAAGTCTTCCCGGCTTGTTGATTATGTTGTCAGGAATACGTATCTTGCCCATGTCATGGAGCAGTGCTATCTGATATATATCGTCCTGCTCCTTGATCGTGCCGCCCATCCGTTTCACCAGCTCACGGCTGTATCTGGCGACTCGCACAGAATGACCTTTTGTGTATTTGTCCTTTGCATCTATCGTCTTGGCAAATGCCTGCATGACCATATTATTCAAGTCTGTGAGTTCGTTATTTGTCTCATCGAGCCGGCTCATGATCGCATCCGTACTATTCTTGGATCTGGTACAGAAGAACACTATAATTATGTATAGAACTATTCCAACGCCTATATCGTGGCCTATCAGTTTTCTTATTCCATGGTACAGCTTCTCATTCGTAATAACCATAACCACATACCATTCATCTACTATGGAATAGCTGAAAACTGTCACCTTCTTATCATTAACAACTGTTTGAAACGGTTCGCCGTCATTGTTCGCTATCCCCTTCATGAGTACAGACATTTCTCCCTGAGTGTAGTTCTGGCCTACCTCTCTCTTGTCCGAGTGGGTTATCACCAATCCTGACTTGTCGCAGACGAATGCATATCCCTGACCATTTAATTTGATATTTTCCGTCTCTGACTGTATTGGATCCAGTGTTACATCCAGAGATATTACACTCTCGCCATCGTAGAGTAACTGGCTGACTGACATCAGAATATCTCCTGTCTGCGCATCGATGTACGGCTGGCCCAGGGTTGGCTGGCCGTCTGCCGCCACTGCTGCCTTATACCATGCGCGCTCCTGAGGCACATAATCATCGCCGGGAACCCAGCCTATGCCATCCAGGTATTCGCCGTTTATAACGCCATATACACCTGTGAACGCCGCATCTATATCCTGGAGATAATAATCCGATTCATTCGTGAGAAAGTTCAGTATATCCTGCCCCGACCGGCCTTCTCTCATCATATGCTCCACAGTGATCTTCGTAACTTCCACCGCATCCACGGCTCGGTTCAGGTAGGAATTCACATATTCCTGCTCCTGCTTAACTGTCTCTGCCGCCAAAGACAGGGTATCATTCACCGATTTTCTATAAAATGTCATGATCGTACACAACGACAGTACCACAATCGCCACAAAACTCACTATCAGTGTCAGTATATAGTGCCTCTTGCTTACATTCTTCATACCGAACCCCCCCATTTCACGCACATTATTCCGGTCCCAGATCAGCTCAGGTTTATACTTACATATAGATATATTTGTAACATACTACCAACATTAATCAAACATTTAATGGGGACGGAGGTGCCCGCCACCTCCGTCCCCAGAGATAAATGACACCCGTTAGAGCGCGCCCATGGCGCGCAAACAAAAACAACCTCCTGGCGGTTTCCCACCAGAAGGTCGTCAATTCCTACCCCGAATAGGCAGGCCATTGCATACATGTTGTCAAATGTAGGAAGGCATTCGCCCCTCTGCCACTTGTAGATCGATACAGGTTCATTGAACCCGAGAAATGCCTGCAATGCTTTTACGGTGATTCCTTTCTGCTCTCTCACTTCTTTGATCCTCTTGCCTGTTGCGCAAAGGTCGATCATTGGAAAATTGTTCTGTGTCATAAATGATACCTCCCATTGTAAATGCTATAAACTATCTGACTACCAATATCTCCAATAGTCTTATAACTGGGTCAATATCCCGAACACTAATAATAAAATATGTCAGAAGGAATCTACAGATACTATAACACAAATAAACCACAGGTTAAAAGTAAACCTGTGGTTTAAAATCACTATGTTTTTATATATGCTCACATATGCTCAAAAGTGGCTTAATTCCTACGTTTTTACACTTCCATTATTCATGACAATATCATGACAAATCAACTTTTTGCCCCTTTTTTGCCCCTAAATCAGGCTATTGCATGAGTTCATTTACTCTCTTCTGAATCTTATCAGGATCATAACCTGCCGCCTTGAGGCGGTCAACACGCTCCTGACCATTTCCCCACTTTCCGGCTATGACTTCATGAGCAACTGCATTGATGATCTTATCCTGTGTCATCTGTGCTGCCTTGACAAGTTTGTTGACTGCTGCCTGAACCTTGCTATAGTCATATCCAGCCTTTGTCAATCTGCTCTTGCGATCAGCACCATTGCCCCAGTTGCCCGCAAGCACCTCTTTAGCCAGTGTGTTGATGCTCTTCTTTGTTGTAGATGCTGATGTCTTCTTAGCCTTGCCTGCCAGCTTATTCCAGCTCGCCGCACTGATATAAGCCTTGTTGAGATCAAGGCTGCCACTGTAACCTGAGAGCTTACCAACGGATGTGTACTGTCTGATATCACATTCGTATCGACCTTCATTCCATGGATGCTCCTGATATCCCGTCCACTCGTAATCAGGGTACTGAGCGACCCACAGGCCATATCCAGCTTTCTTTACTGCGTCCATGGCACTCTTCTGCACGTAGATAAGCGGCTTAATGCCTGTCTTTTTCTGTACGTAGCTGCACCACTGTAAGCACCATTCCAGATCCTTGACACCAAACAGATTGTTGTTCTTGGCTTCCCAATCCAGAACAAGTACCGCCTTGCCGATGTACTTCTTTACATACGCAAGGAAGTGGTCAGCTTCTTTCTGTGGATCTCCGCCATTTGCATAGTGGTATACTCCCAGAAGTTTTTTTCTACTCAAAACTTTATCGCAATGCGCTGCAAAGTATCTGTTCTTGTAGTCTGTTCCCTCTGTCGCTTTCACGATACAAAAGTCATACGCTATCTTACCGAGGTCTATTCCGGCATCCCCCTGCCATGCGCTGATGTCTATTCCATTCATTTACCATCACGCTCCTTTCTCTCCATATCTCCGCCTCTGTAAAATCGCTTAAATATTTCGATCAGATAGTCCCATCCTCTGGTACAGATGAATGCAATAATAAAAGCACCAAAGAATACAGCTACAGGGTAATACCATAGCAGCCGAATATCGAAATATGATAATGCTACAAACAAGCATATCTCACATATGATGAGACTTGTCATAAGCACCTGAAAAGAGGTTGGAATCTTCTTCAGTATTCCAACCTCTTTTGTAAACTCTGTGATAACTGTGATCAATGTGCAAATTACTGCAACAACTAATAATAATATTGCTAACTTATCCATGATTATATCTCCTTCCTATTCCTGATCATGTGCTGCTTTATTCAAATGCTTTTCCATCTTGTCGATTGCTTCTGTGACTGGCCCGTTACATCCAAGTTCCTTGAGACCTTTCAGGCATGCAAGTGTACCATATGTAAGCAGACACTGTTCTTCCTTCATCTTCTTAATCTCCACATCCTGTTCATTCTGCCTGGAATACCATTTATATATTGATATGAGTATCCCTCCTATCAATGCAAGAGCTCCAAGTACCTTCCCAGCCTGAATTATTGCTTCAAAATTTATATACATGCTCAACCCCCCTATATAAGATTCTTAGGTCTTGCAACTCCCACAACGACTAAGCTTATATTTGAATCTGCTTTGTTTGTATTTTTTGCTTTTACAGTTATCGAATATGTAGTCTGATTCATTGAAGAAGCTTCATATCCCATGTATGTGACACCACTAGGGATATTTTTAGGAATAACTAATATTCTACCCGTATTTATTGGAAGCTCTACATCAACGGCATATTGAAGTGTCGTTCCTGCGTCAGTTCCTGGTATAGTCGCTGTTGCGCCTACTATATCAGATATAACAAGGCTTTTTGTTGCAATTTTTTCCGCATAGCTTTGCGCATTAGCAGCATCTGTTTTTGCGGTATCTGCCGTGCCCTGCGCCTTATCCGCTTTCGACACTGCGGTATCTGCTGTTTTCTGCGCTTCCTCGGCCCTACCTGTAGCTTCCTCAGCCTGTGATGCTGCGGTATCTGCAGTAGACTGTGCCTTTGCAGTAGCCTCTGCCGCTGTTTTTTCAGCTTTCGATATCGCCTGATTGATTTTCTTTGTAGTTAAATCCGACTCCTCTTTTGTATATTTATTACTAAGTGGAGGGAAAGTTGATGCAATCGCAACCGGCCCACTTGCATTTATTCCATCGTGTACAATTTTGTAAAGCGGCATGTCGGCGACACTTACATTATTGGCTATTATGCCAGTTTCATACACAGGTAACTGTGGCTCCTGTGAGGATTCTACAGACTGTCCTGTCAAGATCAGCAATGACATATCCTCAAGACCTTCCTCTGACAGCGTGTATCTTGCAACAAGCATATCAATTCGCTTTTTACCTGTTTCTCCACTAGGGAAAGTAAGATCTTCATATGTACCTGTAACCCTAGCATGGCACCCCTGGAACATAATGTCACACGGATATACTCTAAGTGTCGTTGAATTAACCAGCACTGGTGGCTGGGAGACCGACAAAAATCCATCGCCATCCCATTCTGCTCTGTGCAAGGCTCTATCATCTGCACTCGTTACATGTGGTTTCCCTGTTTTTCCTGTTATTATCTTCATAAAATCCGCCTTTCTTCTATGACACTGAATATTCAATGTCTATGCTGTTATCATCTATCTTCGCTATGATATTTGTTATCTGCTTTTTTACTGTTGCTCCTGTGATTTTCTCTGTGCCACCTGTGATATCGCCTATCTGCATTGACATATCTGGGAGTGTCATATCTAAGCTGTCCACATTAAGCTCCTGTATTCTTGCTATACCGCCTGTTCTAAGCTCATCAATATTTGCTGCCGAACTATAATCATATATTGCTGTGCGTTCTTCCAAACCTTTATATGTCTGCGTATCAGTGATATTTCCCACCTTATCAACGTACAAGTGCAGCACCTGACGGTCTTTGAGCTCGCCTTGACCAAGGCAGATAAGATGATTATATCCATTCTTGACCTGTGTGATATTGTAGTTGATATCCGATCTCATACAATCCTTATCCTCTGTATAATCGTAAGGCACCGCACTACTCATAGTCACATATCCATCTTTAATCGCAAGCCTGAGAACCCTGTTCTGGGTGCTCAACAGCGCACATATGCCATCATAGAGACTCACATATCTGTTGAACTGAAATGATTGTACATTCCATGATTCGCCTGTCATTCTGTATATGCTGCTAAGTCCAGCCACTTCAATGAGCTTATTGATCACTGTAACTGCATCACCTGATACAATCTTGTAATCCGTCCCCGCCGGAGGCTCTATGATCTTGTCACACAAGATTCCTCTGAGATTTCGGCCAGTGTATTTGATTTCTCTGTCGGATGTCACCACACCGACATTATCAACTATTCCGCCGTACTCAGTGTTGTTGATATACCACCAAGAACCGCCTTGCAGGATGTTGTTATCCTGCGCTACAGTGACCTCGAAATCCTTATCCTTTGCAACATCCACATCTATATTGAAGTTCTTGAGAGATCCCTGTTCTACCCTGTCTGCATCAGTGTATATCAACCTTATGTCCATTTTGGTTCACCTCTCTCATGTATTACACTTAAATCAAAATCAAAGCTTCCATTCCACATCACACGATGATTCCCGGGGGATATCTTTTCAAACACATCGCTTTGCTTGTCCCTGTATCTGAACATGTTTTCCTGTGTTCCATCTGCTTTCACAAGAGTTATCGTAAGCTCTGCAGAATTAATAACAATCTTATCTCCATCGCCAACAACACACCTAACGCTGTAGTAATAATTATCAATATATATGACTGGATTAACAGCACCACTATGTATGCTGAGTACAAAATCACATTTTCTGAAGTCATCCACCTCAAGCTTACTGATATTGTCAGAAATTGAGTTGTAATCATATTCATAACAATACTCATAGCCTTTACCTTCGATAAACTCATCTGGCACATGCTTATAGTTGTGGAAATCTTCCTTCATCCATCTGCCACCATCTGTTACTACTTTAAGTGACAGATTCATCGATGTCGCCACATCAAGATAATTGCTCTTTGTTGAACTAAACACATAGCATTCAAGATAGTAATCTCCTATATAGATCCTTCCCTTCTTTTCTGCTATAATATCCTTCTCACAGACCTCATACAGCCTATTCTTAAGATCGATACACTTCTTCTTACTTTCTGCCGATATAACAACAGGGATGGTCTTTGAGACCACCCCTGTTCTGAAATTTTCGGCACGGTTCCTGCTGCTATCGTATGTATATTCGTAGTTTCTGAGATCGTTTGAGTTGGCAAAGATACCCTTCTTCCCGAACTCTATAGTCTCACCTAAGTGATTCACATATCTAAGCTGTTCAAGCATTTCTCACCATCCTTCCGAACTCTCTGCCATCAAGTTTCAATCTCACACCCTCTGTAAGAGCTGTCAGTATCCACTCATACATGTTGTCATCTATGTGTCTTATAATCTCCAGTATCTTATAAAGTACCTTCAGTGATTCCGAATCACCAGTCACTGCTCCACCTGTAGCCTCTGCCATATCCTCGGCTACCTTCTTGATCCAGCCAGTATTCTTCTCAAGTGGCACTACAGCCTCAGCTCCATTACCCTCAAGGATACCAACCTGACCACGCTTAAGCACACCACCTTCAGCAAGTTGCGGAGCGTCAAGCTCATCTATTCTCGATATCGATACCTTTGGGATCTTATTCAAGACTGATATAGCCGAATTGATTGCCCGGATAAAGCCATTGATAATCCCTGTAGCTTTACTAAGTATCGCATTGACCGCTGATGTCACAGCACCAGATAATCCGTCCGCTATTGCTGTTCCAACCTTGCTAAATATATTCTTAATCTTCTGCCATGTAGAGCTAAAGAAATTCACCATCGGTGAAAATACATTCTTTATACCAGCCCAAGCCTTGCCAAATATATCACTGAACCATGTGCCTACGGCAGAGAATGTGCCCTTAATACTTGACCATATTCCACTAAAGAACTCTGGTGCAGCGTTCCACGCCTTCTTGATTCCCCGCCAAGCTGCAGCAAATGATTCTTTACAGTTATTGATCGCTGTAACTATCAACTTGATAGCAGACTTAAGCGTTCCTGAAAGCATCTTACAATACCATTCAAGGATTGGTTGCAGCACATTTAGGTAATCTTCCATCAGCATCGAAAGTAATTCCACCAGTGGTGGTAATATCATATTGATAAGATCTGTCAGCGGTGTGACTACCTGCATTACCAAGTCGATAATCGGTGTCAACATATCCAAAAACGGCTGTAACAATTCAAGTATAGGCTGCAAAATAGCCATCAAAACAGGCAGTAAAGACTGAATAATCTGAGTCACCGGCGGCAAAAGCATATTGATCAGATTCGTAAGTGGCGGTAAAACCGCCTGAATAATCTGCATCATCGGTGGTAAAAGCAGATTAAGCAGTGTTGTCAGTGTTGTCAGCACAGGTCCAACCAACTGCAGAATCGATGGTAAAATCGATGTCAGGGTGCTAAAAATAGAATTTAGAGCGGTTGATATCGACTGTCCCAATTCCCCACCTATGCCGGGCAGTAATGTCTCAAGTATTCCGGGCAGATTATTGACCACCTCAGACAACAACGATGTCGCTCCCTGTATCAACGATGGCAGTAACTGCTCAATAAGAGGCGGTATGTATGGTGCCAGCTTCTGTGCAAGACTTGATATACCTGTAACCACCCTCGGCAGTGTATCGGCTATCCTTGGTACAAGATTATCTGCTACAGCCATAGCCGAATCAACAAGGTTGTTCATCAGCACTCCCATATCCTGAGATGGGTCAGCCATACCTATGAGCAGATTAGCCCATGCGGACTTCATCATGCCGATGGAACCCTGTATTGTCGTGGCTGCTTCTTTTGCGGTAGTGCCTGTTATATCCATGTTAGTCTGCACAACATGAATAGCCTCTATCATCTTATCAAACGATACACTATTGACATTATCTGCTGTAACGGTCATGGTGTCACCGAGTACACCTGAGTCATTGATAAGCCTTGCCATCTCGGATGCAGTACCACCATAGCCAAGCTTGAGGTTATCTAACATCGTGTAGTTTTGCTTAGCAAAACCCTGATATGCGTTCTGAATCATCTCCATACTGGTGCCCATCTTGTTGGCATTATCAGCCATATCTGTTATGGCCAAATTGGCAGTTTCAGCCGCCTTTTCTGTGTCGCCGCCCAAGCCTTGGAGCAATGACGCTGAAAAGCTCGTTACAGTGTCCATGTAATCATTCGCCGACAGTCCCGCCGTCTTATATGCATTATTTGCATACTCAACAACCTTATCTGAGCTGTCTTTGAACAGTGTCTCAACACCACCAACAAGTTGCTCGTAGTCCGCATACTCGCTTACAGCCTTAGCAGTAATGCCAGCTATTCCAGTGGCCATAGCCGTTGTTGCGACAACAGCTACCTTTGCTGCCTTGAGCGCAAACTTGCCGATATTGCCAAACACAGAACTCATCTTTTTGCTTGTCTTCTCTGCCTTGTCGCCAGTCTCTTCAATTTTCTCATTCGCATCCTCATTTGATACTGCGATTCTTCCCAGTATCTTAAATACTTCCAAAAGGGTCTACCCCCTTTCCTCGATAATAAAAAATAGAGACACACGTTCTGTGTGCCCCTATGGTATGAAATTCTCTATAATTGACATAGAATCCTTTATGGTTGCTTCAAGTTCGTCTCTGCTTTCAAATGCCCCTGATCTGGCCGGCTGTGAACTGCCACCTGATGTGCCATACAGCCTTGCCTTGAAGTCATTAAATGATATATTCTCCCAGCACTTATGGATATACATATCCCAGAGCTTATCATCATCGTCCAGACGCACAAACGTACATACAAACTCATCAAAGCTCTGATTGTCTATCATCGTATCAAGCAGAGTGTACGGATCCGCATATCTGTGAAATATCAGATCCATGAACTTGAGATAGCCTAGTGTATCTTCTCGTACAATCTTGAAACAACCTTGATAAAATCCGCAAAGCCCGGAAGAGTTACTGCATCCCATAACATCTGTGTGAACACAGAGAGGTCAAGATCTGCTACCTCATCCACTGTCATTCCTGACAGGTGTGACAGGCAGACAAATACCTCACGCTGACAGTCTGACAGCTTTATCAGGATCACATCTGCAAGCTCGAATGTAAGACCAATACCCACATTCTCAAGGAACTTCAATGTGTCCTCATCATCCTCGCCATCACCAGCAAGCTTCTCACGTTCTTTTGCAATGAGCTCTTTGAACCCATTGTCGCTGAATGAATCTTTGAAGTCCTTTACTCCCAGCTTACTGAACAGCTTCAGGAATGAAGCTATATCTGTTGCTTTGGGATTCCTAAGCGTATATGGTTTGATCTCCTGCACATCTTCTGTTGCCTCGGCATCTTCAACTACTTCTGCCTCTTCAACTACTTCATCATTCTCTACTACTTCTATATCTTTGTTCTCTTTTATCTCGGTTGTTTCCATGATTATCTCTCCTTTTCTATTTTTCTATGTCAATTAGCCTGTTACTTCCGTACTGGAATCTATAGACTGCTGAGCCTGCTCCGTTGTCGTGCCGGTAGGCAAATAGATGTGGTATGGCAGTGTATCAGCTGCTGGTGACAGATCCGCATAGCACTCCATTGTCAGCGCAAATGTGCCGTTCTCCTTGTTCTTGCCCTCTATCTCAAGGCCTGATGTACAGAGCGCATTGTCAAAGATCACGATAACAGGACGACCATCTAAGAATCTTCCAATGTATCCGAAGTTCTCAATGTAATCATCCTTTTCAATTCTTGCCTTGGATTCGATCACATCGTATCCTTCCGCTGTTGATGTGCCATTCTGTCCGATAATAGCCATTTTGATCGTCTCAGGCGACAGCTCCACCATGTTTGTATCCATCTGTGCTGTCTCGCCTGTCTTAACTGTTAACTCCTTAACTTTAACAAGCTCACCATCAACCTCTATATCCTTGAGCTCAGGTTTGATTGACAGCTTTGTGCCGCCGGATGTTGCACCAATCAGAGACTCTGCAAAGTTCCAAGCCTTCTTTGATGCGTCATACTTCAAGCCTTTGTGAATAGTTCCAGCACCAAACACAATGTTCTTCGGTGTCTTGCTTGTGATACCTGATGACTTGAACTCTTCAAAAGTTAATGTATCTGCCATGTTATAATCACCTTCCATTCTTATATTCCTTGATTGTTAAATTGATCTGTATATGTTTGAGGTCTGCATCCCCTGTTGGCACTGGTGACGCATTCCCATAAGAAACGGCAACCCCCGCACCACTTGCAAGGATTGCCGTTCGTTCAATATTCTGTTCTATCTTCTGCTTGTACTTCTCCAGGCTGAACCACGAGCCTCGTGTGAATCCATCTATGATGAATGTTATTTCCTGACACCCATCCTCTTCAGGAGTATCACCCTCGGAGTAATCACCAACAAAGTATGCCTTTGGTGGATCATCCTGCCACTCCATGAATGCATATGGAATCTCAAGCTCATCTTTGAGTACACTGTTGATATATGATAATGTCTCGCCTGTCATGCCATCACCGCCTTACTCACTGAATGTCTGATTGAGAATAGAACCAAGTCGCTTGATAATCTTGCTCTTGGTCTTGTCAAAGGCTTTCTGTAAAGGTCTGAGAGGTTTTTTACCATGAGTTGTGTGCCAGTTGCCACGCTCATCCTTATAGACCCATGGGTTTTTGCGTCCATTACCTTTCAGTGCGTATTCACCTGTTCCATACTCTTCCCAGATAGCATTCTCAAGAGGATTACCGATAACAGCCTCGCCCTTATCTTCATCAACATGATGAGTCCATGCTCCTTTGGTCTGTCCTGTGTCTACTCTCGTCTGTGCTCTCTTAGTCTGTGCCTCTACCTCTCCGGCTGCCTCGTACAAGAATGCAATAACAGCATCATTCAGAGCTGCCTCAACCTTTATTCTGTTGTCTGTGAACTCCACATTTCCCATTACTGCCCTCCTGTATACTTCAGATATATCTCAAGCTGCTCATGCATCCCCATCGGATCATCTATCAGCATGATGTCATATACCTGGCCATTAACCACCATACGGCTGTTCTCAGCCTTGATCATGTCACTGAGCTGTTTATAATCAGCCACGAACATATGCGTGGATTCCTGCACCTTGGCATTGTATGTTGTGTACTTACTGTCACCGCCTGAGAGGTCAAGCCATCCGGTCAAGGTATCTTCAGATATCCATGTGACTTCCTGTTCGCCTATCTCATTTCTGGTTATGCTTTTAACCTGTATATCTGCAACTGCATTTCCGCCTATTCCTCGCATCTCAAAACCTCGCTTTCATGTATGGCTTTAAAAAGCCAAGCAGTGACTTTGGATATCCCATGAGGGAATTATCACCATCCATATTGAAATAGGTCACAGAGTGCCTACTGATAGTCTCAGACTGCACACCAACCTTATCCCTGTTGTTCAGGTCCCATGAAAGCATGTTGGCAACTCCCAGCTTGATATCCATCGGATATACTATCTTTGTCACCATGGCGACCGGTTCGCTTACAAGCTCCTCATTCACCTCTATATGTCCATTGTCCATATCCACAGCTTTGATGGTGTACAAGCCATCGTTGTAGCGTGACTCTGACACCTGTATAGTGTCGCCAACCTTGAACAGCTCAGATGCATACTGAAAGCCTGTCACAGCGTCCACAGCAGCCACAAACCGCCTGTTCCTGTCCTGAAAATTATTATTTGTATATTTTCTGATCAGGAGTTCCAGTGCCTGAAGCTTAGCCTCAAGCACTGAATCTTTCTCATCGGTGTCTACATACTTTTTCAACTCTTCGACAGTCATGATCATATGACCACCGCCTTACTTCTTAGGGATAACAGTATATCCGTCATGCTCCATGAACCAATCTGCCATACGCTTTGATGTGATCTCTGCCTTTCCGTTTGCGAACTGGACACCACCAGCGCCTATTCCACAGTAAGCAGCGCTATTATTAACAGATACTGTCCAGCCTGTAGGCTCACTCTCTGTCTTTGGCTCTGCCACTACAGGCTCAATAACTTCGCTTGTCTGATTTGCTGTCTTCGTTTCCTTTGTTGCCATATTCAATCACCCATCCTTCCTTATGCAATCTTGATATTTCTGAGTACACCTGCATGCTGTGTATTCTTGAGGACTGTAGCTGCGATCATCTCAACCTCGGCATCCTTGACTGTACCAGGCTCGTTGAAGTTTGGAAGATACTGATCGATTACAGAACCACCATTCAGACTGATTCCGTGGAATCCATCATTAACATCGAATTTGACTGCATAGACGTCTGTAAGACCGGTTGTTGCCGAACTCTCCTTTGCGATGGTTCTTGAAAGTCCCTTCTTGACAACATGGCCAGTAGTTGCAGAGCCGCCGCTTACAGTGTAATAGTCCTGCATATCAACAAGCTTAACACCATCGATGGTGGTGACACGCTTTCCAAATGCCTCTTCACTCTCTGTCTTGTATCCAAGGATACGAGCCACTGTCTGAATCTTGGTGATCATCTCTGTGTTAGTGAGCACCGCATCAGCATCTGTGGTCTTGACAAGAAGGCTCAGTGCCTCATAGAACTCATCAGCATTAGACTTGATTGCTGTGATAGATGACAGATCAATAGCCTTGTCTGTGCCGTATTCTGTCGTGGTTCCTGCAAGCATGGAATCAAGTCCCTGGAACTCAGGGTGATCAGTTGATGCTGTTGTAGTTGCATCACCATTGATCAGTGTATAGTGGAAGAGGTTTACCACTGCCTTGATATGCTCCTCTATCTGATATGCCATATTGTCAAAGTTACCTGCTACCCTGTTGAGCACTCTGTCCATCTGAACTGCTCCGCCCATGATTGCAAGATTAGCCTCGCACTCCTGCTTAGTAGCCGCTGAAGCAGTATATGAGCCACCTATCTTTCTGAACTCTGCTGTTGCTGGAAGTACCTTTCTGAGATACTTGTACTTCATTGTTGAGCCACCACCTGATGCTGATACACAGTCATCAAATGTGAGCATCTGAAGTATTGTTGACTGTCTGAGGAAGATATCCACGATCTGTGAGAATACCTTATCACTCATACCCTTCTTGATTTCCTCTAATGTCATTGTCATAGTTTTCACCATTCCTTTCTACTTATTACTGGGTATTGTTCCCTTCATATTTCTGTCTCAATGCCTCTGCCAGGTCCTTAGGTTCTGCATTCGTATTGCCCTGATTCCCATCTGGCAGCTTATTCTCAATGATGTTCCTCTTGCCATCATCTGAGCCGGATGAAGCTGTGAACTGAGCCGGGAACTGTGTCTTTAAGTCTGTGAGTATATTGTCCCAACCTTTGATATGACCTTCATCATCAAGCTTAAGCTCCTCATTCTTCTCCTTGAGGGCTGTCTTGATCTTATAGGTCATATAATCAGTATCAACCGCATGAGCCTCAAGCAGAGCCACCTTGATAGCTGAGTTGACCTTAGTCTCCTCAAGCTCTTTCTGAAGCCTTGCATTCTCTGTCTCATAAGTTGATATCTTCTGCTGCATGCCCTCGTCACCCTTGGAAGCTTTCTTAAGCTCCTCAATGAGCTTATTTGCATTGCCAATCTCCGTGTCTTTGCCGGTGATCAGTCCGTTGAGCTTCTCAAGTTCTGAATCATACTTCTCCTTGCTGACGTACTTGCCCTCGGACAGATCTGTGTATCTTACATGCTTGAGCTTATCTGTCTCTGTGCTGTTCTTCTCGTCAATCTTCGCCTGTACCTGCTTATACAGGTCATCTCCTAACAGTTCCTTTAATTCCATTGTTCCATCCTTTCTGGTTTTAAACGTAGCCACACATGGCAGTTATCACTCTTGCCGGAGTTATTTATCGGTCACAGTTTTATCGCCTTAAGCCGATTTTGGGCATAAAAAAAGACCATGTTTTTATCATGGTCTGAATTAGCTAAATATTATGTTTTAATTATTTATTTTAAATATCCATTCTCATACAAAAAAACGTTTTCTTCAACTGTCAAAGCTGAAAAAGGGTTAACCCAAGAATCATCCTCTGTTTCAAAATCAGGTGTTTTAAATTCCGATGGAATAAAGCCGAGTTTATCGCATATTCTCTGATATTCTATCTCTTTATCCATCACAGCACCTCCATTTTTACTCCAGCATCTTCAAATATGCTTCTTACATTGTCATTATACCCCTTTATCTCTAATTGAGCAAGTGCAGATGACGCTATTGGCGCATTAAATTTCTCTTTATCCACTGAATATTTATATATCTTCCCGTCGTGGCATGCGACTAGTCCAAATTTATAAGCACGTTTTTGGCAAACCATTAAATCTGCCAAGCTTGGCACGCCACTTCCCGGGTGATTATGGATTGCTATGATTGTATTTGGCCTGCTGTTGGCTAACATTTCCATCATTGCCTTATTTGGCTTTGCTGTACTTTCCTCATGATATTCCTTATTTATTTTAGATTTTCCAGTCATATAGTCAACAAATGCAATATCCTCGTATCTTGTTCCCGAACGATGAGTTAACATTTCTTTTGATCGCTGCCATGCGATTCTATTAACCCTATCACTATCTGATATTTGATTGAATTTTCTTCTGTAATCCGGAGATTCTATTATTTTTTTATGAATAACTGTATCTTTATAAATATATTTTGGTTTACTTTGTTCTTTTTCATGCTCAATCTCACACGACACCTTAAAATACTTCGTCTGGTACTCTTCAAAATCCTTTGTCTTATCCAACCCGAAGTATTCCGCTCGCTCCCTCAGTGTCTCAAGTTCTTCATCATCCAGCGCCCATCTGGCACGCTGTAAGAGACAGCAACGACAGTTACAGTCTTCCGCCGGATCTCCAAACATTCCAGGAGCCTTAATCTTACGACCACCAACCTCAAAGGGCTCATCGACTTCTCGGATCTGTCCATCAAGCATCTGATGATGTTCTCTCGTTGCTCCGTCAAGAGTGGCATCCCACTGTTTCAATACATCTGCCCCTTTGCTTTTTGCAATATACATAGCGTCCAGCGCTGACTGTACCTGTATACGATGCCCTTCAGTCCTCGCAATGCGGATAGAGTTGTTATAAGCCTTCTGAAATGGAGTATTTGCCATGTGTCTTGAGAGCTTACCAGCCACCTCATTCCACGTTGAGCCATTTGCAATGCCTCTTGATACCTCTGCTCTGACCGCTTTCTTGAGGTATGTCACATCCTCGCCCATTTTGTCGTAGAGCGACTTACTGAGCTTGCTGTCCGTCTGAATAGCTCTCACAACTGCCGCCTGATCTATCGGCATGATGATTGGAATACCTGTCTTTTGCAGGTCATACATGACGCCTGTGTATCCGTCTCTGTAGCACTTCGTCAGGTAGTCAGACACAGTTGCATATGAGTTAGACTGCAGGTTACTCAGAACACCCTCAAGCTGCGCTTTCAAAGCCTCCTGATACTGTTTCTGATAGATGATGCTCTGCAGATTCTCCATATCAGTTCGTTCTGAAAGCTCTCTTATCTTCTGCTCACAATCTCTCAATGCCCGCTGATATACCTGTTTGAGTTCTTTGATTGCCTGCTTTTCTCTATTTAGTTGTGCATGTGCAACCTGCTTTTGTGCTTTATTCATATGTTAACTCTCTTCTGATTTTGGTAGCTCTATTGCTATTTTCCAAATTGAACTTGTATTGCCTGGAATGAAATACTCTTGGTCATTTATAATAAAACTTTCACCAGAAGCACCTGATGCAACATCTGGCCCAGCTAATATATAGTATGCTGATGGAATAGCGAGATACCCTGCAGGATACACATATTGAGCAAGACTTACCACGTCATGTATGTTGCTAGCCTGACTCCAAGCCTGAGCATAATAAGATGTCTCGTCTACATCAGAATAAATGATGTACCTAGCAGAAGTGAATGACATATAAACTATTCTATCTTCATTTGTTTTTAGATCTTTTGCAGGCAATACGATATGTAATAGATCAGTAATGTTAGATCCCTCACTGAATATTCCAATTCCGAATACCACTCCTTCTTTGCATGATACAAAATGCAAAAATGCATTAGCCGCACCACTATTGGCTGATCTAGTCAAACTCATGTTATACGAATAATAATATGAAGATGCGGACGGAGTAACCCCCTGAATCACAGTTGTCATAATCAGATTAGCTCCAGAAAGACTAAACTTAAAACCTGTTGTGTTGTGCTCATCATCTCCCATGTATAATATCCACGTAGTGTTAGACTCTACAATATTTAGTTTCATGCCAAGGGCTGCCGCAATCTCCTGCATTTTTGCGTCATTTACGTCCGCATTGTAAAACGTTGAATCCGCCTCTTTTTTTCCCAGTCTTATTCTTTGTACAGTATATCCCATCAACTAACCTCCGTTTCTGTTGGCAGTACGCCATATATATTTGTTGCATATCCATAAGGATGTGTGTAAGGTGATGTATTGACGATCATACCAAAATTTCCGCCGCTTGGTATTTTTCGTATGTGCTCTGCCATTGTGTCAAATGTATCTGTCGCCTCTGTGTTTACCCCCTTTTCAGTGATAGCGCTGGCGACCTTTGACTTGCCATCACTGACAGATTTTTTTACTTCTTCCATCTCCTTGTAAAGCTGCCCTGCAAGATCTGTCATATACCGCTCTTCAATCTCACTCTCAACTGCTTCACAGCCCTCAAGAACCTTCATTCTTGTGAGCTTGGTGTTGATCTCGTTGATGATGTTACCCTCACTATCAAGCTTCTTGAAGCATACAGTGAAGCCGACATTGCCCGGCACTGTACATGCAGTAGCACCAACAAGCCAATCAAAGGTTATAATGCTTGCATCATCAGAGAGTGTATAATTCTCTATAAAATACACATCTTTCTGCTCTTCTTCATTCACATAGTTGATTGATATCTGATATTCAGTGAGATCTATGCCCTTATACGTTGCCGGCACTTCAAATGTCAGCCGGTTTACATCTTTGTCATGATATACACCGATGACCTCGCCAGCCGGCATCTTCACCGCTCTTGTATCTAAATCTATCTTGTATCTTTTATTTTCCATCTGCTCCACCTCCGTTCTCGACATCTGTATTGATGTTATCAAGCACCTTCTGAGCCTCTTCCGTGTTCTCCTCCTCATTCTTAGGCAGCTTGTCCTTGATCTCGCCATAATCAATATCAAGCCAGTCACAGATAGCTTTGATAATCGTCTCATCATCAAACATGCTTGCAACATTGAGTATTGTATTGATCTCTGTCTGCCTTACCTGAGCCTCTGTAAGCTCTATCTGTGCATTTTCCTGAGCGTTGCTCATTATCTCGTGAGCGAACTCAAAATAAACATCCTCAGCCTTGTATGCCTTATTCTCAGCCTTATTTATCTCGTCAACAACTATCTCTACTATCTTCCTCAAGAACTTTCTAAGAGCTTTCTCTATCTTTTTTGCCTTAAGGTCAAGCAATGAGTAGGCCGCCTTAATGGCTATATTCGTAGTTGCTGATGTGTCCTTGAGTCCGGCAGTATTCAGCCCCATGCCGAACCTGTATATATTCTTTTCATCAAGCTCCAGTTTTGCCTGTCGTGCCTGATATGGGACGTCAACAGTCTTGACATCTACGTCACCATCCTCACCTATACCTATGATCTTCTTTGTTTTGAGGTTTGTCTGAAGCTCATTCAGGTTGTCTCCCTGAAAGCCTTTGATAGCATATAGTGGGGAATCAAAGTCTATGAGGTTGTTTGACAGGCTTGAGGCCATCAGGTCATAGTCATCTATGAGTGGCTTTACAGGCTTAAGGCTTGAGAACTGCTTCTTGTTGTTATCCAGCCGGAAGAATGGAATATAGCCAAATCCATCAAAGTAGGTGGCCTTATCTCCATTATTCTTTGTGTAAAGTACATGAGGCTTTGGGTTGATTGGTTCAGTATCATCTAACACCACCGCCCCATTATCAACCTGGACATAATAATATGTCTGCTTATCATCCCAGACCTGTATTCTCTCAATAGTCTTGTGTCCCTTATCTATCCTGTCCGTATAGTGGTATATCGTGTATGCACAGCCATCATCCGTATCCTTGGCTCTGACCTCAATAACTCCGATACTGTCAGCATCGGCAAATGACATCATATCTTTGGCATTCTTGTATGCGTACATATACGCAAAGCCTTTGACCTGCATATCTGTGATAGTGTCAGAAAGCTCAGACATGAACTCATCATTGTTGTTGAAATACTTGTCCATGTGTTTCTGCAACTCAGGATCATTTGATTTAACTATCTTATCCCCTGAGAGGATATACTGAGTGCATTGGTCAACCAGCTCTGTGAAGAATGGATGTGGTATCTTCACGTTGCTTCTGGTCTTGTCCTCTACCAGTTCGCCGTCCGCATTGTAATAGAACAATCTATACTTATTTATGTCATGATCGCCGTCATAGTATCTTTCGCCTGTCCGGGCGAACTGCTTCTTTTCTGATGTGCGGTCACTGTCTATCAATTTTTTTATCTCGTCAGGGGTTAGCATTCTTCCATCTCCTTCATGTCAATTTAAAACAGCCATGAACGAGGCTTACGCCATCCCTCAATGCCGTACCTAAGAGCTGCCATTGCATCGTCCATCACCGGTACAGGCTCATCAAGATATTCGCCTGTCTTTTCATCTTTTTTCCATTTCCACTGTTGTAGCTCCTTGATAGTATTCACGCAATGAGGAGCAACATATATTCTTCGTCGTATAATGTGATTCTTATCGACCACACCTTTGAGCCAGTCTATCTGAGCCTTGACAGATCCAGCAGAACCGCCCTTGTCAACGCCCTTTGCACGATAACCAGCACCCTTCCATGTTTTGATCCTGTCTGGTTCTGCGGAATCACACCACATTGTCTTATTCGTTGGTATAGCATGTTGAATCGCCAGTGGAATAATCTCCGCCGTCTCTTTCTCATGCACATATATCTCATCTAGGATGTATATATCATCATCCTTGATACCCAGAAGGAGGATGGCATTGGCATGGTTGAATCCAAAGTCTTGTCCTATTGCTATATCGTCATAGTCATTAAGGTTCTGAGATACCTCAGCAACTTCCCAGTTGTGCAGGATGAGGCCGCCTATCTCACCCCATTCACCCAAGCCATATATCTTGTAACCTTCCGGATCTACTTCCTTTCTACGCTCCATACGGCGGTGATATGCCGCATCGATGAAACGATTCCCCAGGTATGTACTGTGATGCGTCAGTACATCGGGATCGTATCTATCAAAAAAGACCTTCTTTATCCAGTGATTCTTATTTACTGGATTGAAGGTCATTCTTATCTGGTAAAACTGCCCTGGTGGTAGCTCTCCACGCAATCTATCATCTATAATTTCCAGATCTGCCTGTGTAAACTCTGTTGCTTCCTCAAGCCATACGTCCGTGAGCTTTCCCCTTGGGAATGTGATTGATTTCAGCTTTTCACGCTGCCTGTCATCATTCATACCACGGAAAATGATCTGGTTTCCATTGCTTTTGCATGTGAGAACCAGAGGACTTCTGTTGATTTTCCAATAATTATCAACCTTATCTCCAAATATCTTATAAAGAGAGCCGGTCAGTTCAGCAAATGTACTGTCTCGGTTGGTAATATCGGATTTTCGCATCGCAACAAGGTTTCTGCCCTTGTCCTGCATCAGCCTCAGTATGTAATTCTGTGCCGTATCAACACTCTTCCCTGATCCGGCAGAGCCTTTCATCACGATATATCGCTTCTTGCTCCGGTCTACTTCTTTGAATCCGGGGTTTGCTTTTACTTCAACATTCAATCAGCACCACCACCGCCGGTATCGTCATCATCGCCATAGTTGATGTTAATGTTGAGGTCCATATCTACATCAGCCTCCACCTTATCGGTATATAAGCCATATGCTTTACCAAGGAGCTCCGCTGCCTTATTGGCATCCGACAGCCTTGCTGGTATCTCCACGATCTGTGGTGTCTCTTTCTTGACTGTCTGTTTTCTCATTGTGCCGTTATCGTCTGGAGCATACATCGAACGTTCTTCACTGGTCGTTACAACAATGCATTCTTTCTTTTCTCGTCTCATGGTTGCTGTGAGGTACTTTAGAACCTCATTCTGATCGGCAATTAAGGCTTTTTCTTTCTCGGCAAGTCGATTGTCTATATATTCTCTAATGTCATGTTTTGACATGTTCAAATCCGCAATCTGTCTTGCACTTCTCTTTGAATACCCTGCCCTTATAGCTGCCTGTGTGGCATTAAGGTCAATCAAGTATTCATCACAGAATCTCTGCTGTTTAGCTGTAAGTTTAGCCATAATGTCACACCTTCTCTCTATTACTTCTGTTTCTTTCTCACTCTCTTCAGGATCACAATCTTGTACAGCGGTTTACATACATTCTTTACCTCTCCACCCCAATTTATAGTTGGCTGAAATTTGTATATCTTAGTGCACTTAACCATCACCTTTATCATGGCTATTGGTAAAGCCAGCCTGCCAAGTATCGGATGTATGTATTCAAAACTATATTCAGGTCTCACGACCTCAAACCTTTTAATCTTACTCATATCTCACCTCAAACCTCACCTCAAACAAATAGCCCAGTGGGGGAGAGAATCAATAACGGCATTTTCACATTTTACGATTTAGGAGTTTACATTTTAACCACTGGGCATAAGAAAAGGGACACAACCGAAATGGCAAACGGTCATGTCCCTTATGAATCAATATAATTTTACCATTGCAGTATACCACGTTTACAATGTGCTATGTTGTGCTAAAGTGTGCTTTTTTGTGCTAAAGTGTGTCGACTTTCTCATTTAAGCACGCTCTTTCAAACTCCAACAAGGCATATCCATGAGCATGCCTTGTCCGATCATATGAATACCCAATTTCTTTTGCTATAGTCTTTAAGGTCTTAAATTCTATATACTTCTTAAATAAGATCTTCATGTATGTTATGTCATCAAGCATATGTATCTGTCCTATCACCTTATGCTTGAGCTCCGTGAACCTCTCTATGTCCTCATGAATCTCATTTTCAAGGTCAACATACTTTGCCACCTTATTGCTCATAGAATCAGCTTTAGTGCTTGTCTGCACTTTCTCAGCTGAATAATCGAATGCCCCTGTACAGGTTGCATCTTCCCTGAGTCCTGCAAGCTCTATCTTCTTCTGCCTGATCTTCACATCAAGAAGCTCCACCTGTTTCAAATACTCTTTCGCTTTCACCGCCTCACCTCCTACTTGTTCTCCCGGATAGTGAACTCCAAGCCTGTTTCTTCTTTCAACGTTTCTATCAAATCATCCCATATGATATCCCCATCACATATAGCCTCTGTCTTTGAATTAAATCTTTCACAGAACCTATCAAGCCTCTTCTGTCCAAAATCGAACTCATCACGTAAGACCATACAGGACATAATCAGAATTGTGTCTATCGTATTTAACTTGATCTTATATACTGACTCATCAAGCTGCTTCTGGTTGACCTCAAGCGGAACAAACATGGCTCCTCTGGTCTTGAGTTCTTTTTCTGCTGATTCCATGCCCTGTGTCTTGATGACATTCATCAGCCATGCAGCACCCGCCATTCTTGCTTCGTGTAGTTTTCTATCTGATTTTGCCATCCTCTCACTCCTTCCGGGTAAATCTGTTCATCAAGTGATTATATGGATCTACCTGAGTCTTAAACCCTATCTGTCTTTCTCCAAGCGGATCATTGAGCTGTGCCCCTTCAAGAAAGTTACAGAGTTCCTCTATGCAATCCGGACATAAATCCTTTGTTTCTACTGCATCATCGAACACATCAACCACCCTTGCCCTTATTGCTGCTCCGTGTTCAAATGGCAGGTCATAGAACCCGCCGCATCTATCGCATTTGCCTGCATATGCCATTATGTATCACTCTCCTTTATCTCAATTCTGGATTATCAAATATATTTCCGATTACTTCCCATTCGTCACTACATCTCAGGTAAAACAAAGGAGTCATCATCTCTTTTGTAGCTATAATTCCTTTTATCCAAGAGACATAATCATCTTTTATAATACCAACGCCATCCTTATCTTCTGGATTATAATATTTACAAATATCATTTTCCCAAATCAACTTGCCATTTTTATCTTTCAAGCCTGTGCATTGACAGATAGTATCTGGTCGCACTTCAAATGCAAATGGCGAACCTGCTTTATTGCTGATATACCATTTATCATTTTTGCAATGCAAAAATCCTGCAACCCACTCTCCATTACAAATTTTCGCCTTGAATAGACATCTATCTTTCATCCACTCCACCTCTCTTCACGATCTCCACAGCATCATCAAAATTAACCACCAGCTCTCCGCCCATGCCCTGATTGCCGTACCTTTCAAATGACTTGTCCTGCAGCTCTGAAACAGCCTTGTCCACATCGTAGACTGTTGGATGCTCCTCAATAAGTTTTTTTGCCTCAATTCTCATTGATTTCTCTGACTTACGTTTCTCTAGTCCTTGTTTCTCAAGTGCCTTTATCGCCATATCAAATGCCTTTCCGGTATCATTCACATAGGCATAATGTGAATATCTATAATCTGTTGTTCCCTTTAATTTGGCTATTGCTTCTCTCTCTTCCATATTCCCACACTCCTATCTTCTCAGCCTTGCCACAGCCGCGTTCCACTCGTTTATGAATTTAAGCACCCAGGTAGCTGGGTATGTGCTTACAGCATACTGTTTTGAGATAGCAACTGCTCTTGCCCAGTTCGGATCCTGTTTGATCTCGTCTGAAATCTGTGCCATCCTTACACCTCCACTTCATCATCTGCCGGAAACCGGAACACCTTCGGTGGTGTGAAACAGAATGCCTGCTGATAGCCACTACCCTGTAGGATTCCAGGACCGCCTTCACACGATATGTAACTTCCATACAGTTTTATCATATCTTCCAGCACTTTCTCTGCCTTTTCCCTAGAACTATATTTAGCCATAATTGCAGATTCTTCTGAATTGTTATCCCAACTGTATATTATTCTTGTTCCTTCACTCTCATCATGTATAGCGATAGTTCCATTTTCATACTCAGCATCTATATAGCTCCAGCCTTTCTGACTAATTAACCTCATTACACGCCCTCCTGTTCCATGCTTTAACTTCTTTTCTCTCTGCGGCATTAATTATAAGAACCCGCCCATGTTCCACCGCTTCTTCCGTGACAATTACAACAAATAATCTGTGCCCAAAATCCTTTATTTTCACCAGGTATACGCTCGTAATCCAATTCTGATTTCCCACCGCAAAACGGACAAGGCTTTAATTTTTCGTTCACTTTTCATCACTCCAATCTAATTTTTGCCCACAGCTTGGGCAAAACGTTATTACGTCAAATTTACTTCGAAATGGTTCACGTTCAGGCTGCGATTTTTTACATTTAGGGCACGATGGGAAGGCAAACGGAATATTCGGTGTTAAACGAATCATTTCAACTGCTACTCTTCTCTGTTTATCACACATGTTTTTAATTTCCCTAGCAAGTTCTGATTTAGGGAATATTATTATCATGTTGTTTTTTCTTTCAGCCGAGCTGATCAAATCATATATTTCTTCTGCTGTCATATCTCTCCACCCCACTCGGGCACATGATAATCTGTGCCAACTCTGTATCACTGAGCGACCGGATGTAGTCGCCGTTTGTCATCGGTTCATAGTTGTCCACAGCGTTCTTAGTACAGTGTGCGCATGGTTCCTGTGTCTCGTCCATGGCTCTGTATTTGCAGTTTTCGCAGCCTCCTGCTCTCTCTGGTACTATCTCCATCGTATTTCCCCCTTCCTGATCATCTCTCTTATGTCTGTGTTGCTGAAGCTCTCATGGTAGCCCTGTTCGCTTTGCATCAGCACATGGTGCTCATATACCTTGATGATTGTCCAGCACTTCCAAACTCTCACCGGGACATTCTCCTCTTTTCCGTTCTTTGTGAGGATCTTCACCACCCGCCCCGGTCGGCATATGATGTTGAACGTGGCATCTATCTCAAATTCTGTCATGTGTCTCCTCCTTATCCATATTTTTGCGCAAAAAAATACCAACCATTAAATAATGATGGTTGGTATTTTTATCATTTATTTTATTTCTGTAGATTTCCCAAATTCAAACTCACCCTTCTTTATGCTATCATTCTTTTTATAATAAATTTGTTCATATAATTTACTAGAATTGTTATGTTCATTACTGCAATATATAGATAACTTTAAATTTGTATGTTCATCCTCTGTCCACAAATTTTCTAAAGCCTTAGGTAAAATAAATCTAACCGCATATGTAGCATTAGTATCTTTCTTATCATAAGGTGCAATTATTTGTATCTTTTTGTACGGAATATCTAAATTGATAGCATTTAGTATATTTCCTCCGTTGCCATTATATACCGTTATTAACTGCGCTTGTATAAAAACATTTGTAACATAAAACTTTGATAAGTTCACTATTTTTACCCTATATTCATCTTTATCATTTTTTGCAATTTTGTCTGATATAATTATTTTAGGACTTTTGTTCCAATAATAAAAATTCATAAAAACAGATGATATAACACCTGAAATTACACCTGATACAATACTCATAAAAAATGCCATATAGCTCCCCCCCTAGTTATATAAAATTTATTAATATTGTATCATTCCAACCATCATTATTCAATTATCAATGTGCTACTATTCTGCTCATATGTTTAATGAACTGATCAACTTCAAAGTGTTTGTGCTTGGTTTCCATGATTTGATGTAATCAACAGCCTCCTCAAACCTGAGACTAGGTGTATTAGCCCTTGCATTTACATTGAAATAGTCTTTGTAATCCCTGCCAATCTCTGCAAATACTTTCTTTGATAACTCTTCGTAGGCGCATGTATTTTTTCCACCGAGCCATGTTACTACTGTAGATGACATAAGATCTGTAAGGGTTTTCTGCTGGCTATAATCTATTGTCATTGTGTTTTCCAGCTTTGATACCCTGTCAGATACATCATCTATCATTCCAAGTTGGAGCCGCATCATCTCCTGTGAGGTAAGTGGTTTCTGGTATCCACCTGTCTTACGAATTGATGGAAGCACCTCACTTGTCACCCACTTCTTGAACTTCTTGGCATTTGGGAGTTTACTCGATAAGATGAGGCTATACAAACCTGATTCATTGATTATTGCCATTGTCTGAGTTCCTCCAGGGGTGACAATTTTTGTCACCCCTTTGTCGTCATCATCAATATAATCTCTCAAAGCCCTCTGTGGATTACTATGTCCTAGTATCTCCGCCACATCTTTCCCTACAAACCAAGGCTCACCATCTTTTACTACTGTTCTTATCTCTCCAAACTCTTTATTCTCAAATATCTTCAAATCGTTCATTCCATACCTCCTCTATCTATACAAAACACAACTGTCCGTTCTCTTCTTCGCCTATCCTCATGTTTGGCATCCTTTTTCTTACACAAAGCTCTGGAAGATTCGACCTCACCATCGCCGCCGGTATAGGTGGACAGACTGCATTTCCACATCTCTTGACCTGTTCACTTCTTGAATATGTCTTACCTGTGTTGTCATGATCTATGATGTAATCATCCGGGAACCCTTGGCACCCATATAACTCCTTTGGCTCAAGCATTCTGAGACCAATGTCCACTATCTGATACTCAACACCTTGGATTGTTACAAGGCCGAACCGGTCTCTTGATGTCACTGTATCAAGCGGCTGTTCTATATCCTGCCCTGTACCCTCTCCGTAGTATTTAATCAAGAATGCTCTGACCTCTCCAAAATGCCCGGCTGATGTTGTCACTGTATGCAGCGGTTCTCTCTCATCCTGTCCTATCCCTGTCTTGTAAAACTTGCTAAGGAACGAAGTCACAAGGCCATATCTGTTTGAACTGTCCACTGTCATGATCGGATTCTCTATGCCTTGACCCCGCACCTCGTCTGAATTGGTCTCCGAATGATATTGAATAAGTGTAGGACTTATTAGACAGTGCTCATTCTTGCTGACAATAGTTGTAAGTGGTTCTCTCACATCTTTGCTACGATCTGCAGAGAATCCAGTCTGACCTATCTGAACCATATATGGTTCTACAACTCCATATCCGTGCTTCCCTGTAATCGTCGGCATTGGATCTCTTATGTCCTGTGGCTTTCTATCGCCGCCGTGATTGCACTGAATGATGAACGGCTCTGGATTATCCAGAACGAACTTCTTCAGCCCTCTTGCAATCCTCTGCATAGTCTTTGGCGCAAGTGGCCTCACCGCCCGAATGCCGTACTTCTCCTTGATTTCCTCTGATGTATCAAAGATACTCGGACAAGGTAAGCTGAAATCAAGCTGTGTATATGCTCCAACATAAGGCTTGAGCCGTCCCTCCTTGACCTCTTTGCTGTCCGCCGGTGCATGTGTAGGCTTTGGCCACATGATAGGTACACCATCACACCTTGCGATCATGAAGAACCTTTTTCTCTTGGTCGGTGCTCCGTAGTCTGCCGCCACAAGTTCTCTGAACTGTACCTCATATCCCAGCTCATTGAGCTGCTTTACAAATTGCCTGAATGTATCTCCTTGCTTTGCCCTTATCGGATGATGTCCTCTGTTGAGCGGTCCCCATGTCTTGAACTCTTCAACGTTCTCCAGCATGATCACTCTCGGTCTCACAAGAGCCGCCCATCTGCAAGCTACCCATGCAAGCCCTCTGATGTTCTTATCCTTTGGTTTGCCACCCTTGGCCTTTGAAAAATGCTTGCAGTCTGGTGAGAACCAGGCAAGAGCTACCGGGTGTCCCTCACAGGCTTTCACAGGGTCAACCGCCCACACGTTCTCACAATAGTGCTTTGTGTTTGGATGGTTGACCTTATGCATCCTTATGGCTTCAGGGTCATGGTTGATAGCTATATCAACACTGTATCCTGTTGCCATCTCAATTCCTGTTGATGCTCCACCACCTCCGGCAAAGTTATCAACGATAAGCTCTCCGTTTATCATGGCAGCACCTCCGGGTAATCATATATACTCAGCTGTACCGCCGGTACATCTTCCCATGGCACTCCGATATAGTCTAGGACTCTTCCCCAGCCGAATTTCTCTCCAGTCTCTGGATCCGTGCAGCATCGATACATGTAGAACTCCCATTCCTTTGGATTTCTCTCTCTGAGTCTATCAAACCTGTGTGGTCGTTCTTCCATATGGATTCCAAAGCCACACATGCTGCAACCTGTACGCTGCGCTCCTGTCGTTCTGAGATTGCCGTGTCCATCATCCTGTATTTGTCCATATATAGCCGGTATGATCGCTTCAACCGGCTCGTAAGGTATTGTGTTGCCAGCCTTATCCTTACTGTATGGCTGCTCATAATAAAGCTTTGCAAACACATCTGTATGTGCGTGATACCAAGTGTCCATCTCCTGAGCAAGTCTCAATATGTCATTTCTGAGGTATGGTGCAAATGGTGCTGATCTCATTACTGTCTTGCCATAGTAATTGCATCCATGGTCTGTGAGAGCTTCTTCTCTCTGTCCACCCTCAGATGCCATCATGCCAAGGAACGGATAGCTTGAATGAGCCTTAGCCCAGTCATCGCATGGCTTCTCTTTCAGCCAATAGCAACAATCATTTGACACCTTGAAATTCGGCTTGTAATACATGACACCTTCATTCTCGTTCTCATATCCACCGAATAGATTGAGCCACTTCTGCGGCAGCTTCATGCGGCTGTTCTTCTGGAAGTGTCCAAGCTCTCCACATTCGCCTGTGATTATTGCATGTCGAACTGTCTTATTGTTTTCAGTCGGATTCTGAAGCAGCGCTATCTTTCCCGCTATTCTCTTGCTGATAACCGGGAACCCAACTTCATTGAGTACCTCAACTTTTGTCTTGAGCGGGTTCAGGATTGTCACTCCAAGAGCTTTATGTACCCGCTGTATACTCTTATCTTCCAGAGATGAAACCGAGACCGCTGGAACATTGATCCCTATCGACTTCAGGAATACGTGTAATGTAATACTGTCAAGACCGCCAACACTCACATGAGCCGTTTTGTCTCGTATCCGCATCTGCTCCATGAACTCTTCAGCTCTAAGTCTGGATCGCCGCACCTTAACTTCATACGGCTGGCTCTGGAGCATTATCATCTTCTCCCTGGCTTCTTTCTTGCGCTTCTTGTATTCCTCTAAGCCCTCGTCCGGGCTGTCAAGTTCGCCGTCCTCTCCAAAAATTCTCGTTATTAAGTCTTCGTTCATTCACTTCTCAGGAACCCGCTATAGCATTACCCCGGCCGGAGGTTCGGCTCCTTTCGTGTGTTATTTATTATTCAGCTCATCAGCCAGCATCTTCTCAAGCTGTCCAAGCTGCTCAGAATGATCTGTCTGTTTGAAGTTTGCAAATCCATTTGGATTCACGTTCCGTGGCTGTCCTCGGCTCTTACCGTCATCCTCAAGCGGATATACTGATTTCCAGCCACGCATAATAGACTGATTGATTATTTTTATCTGCTCATTCTTATCGTGTGATAGACTGTTGAGCCTGTTTATAGTCAATGTGATTGCTCTATCGGTCATGGGACTCTTGATACCCTTACGAAACTTTATGTATTCATGAATAGCCTCGTCCAGTTCTGGAACATCACTATACTTGACCGGTTCAGACTTCTTACGTGGTTTCTCCACCTCCGCATGTGTGCACGCACGTGCCTTAGTAGGAGTATGTATATACTCCTCATTATCACTATCATTATCATATTCATTATCATTATCGGCTTTTTGGGGTTCGGTTGGGTTTTCCTCGGTTTCAGAAATAACCGTTCGGTTTTCAGAAAAACCATTCGGTTTATTTGGGTTTTCCTCGGTTTCAGAAATAACCGTTTCCTTTGTAGGTCTACCACCCTTTTTGCCGTTGGATTTATTACGCTCACATTTCTCCTCATATTTGGAGTTGTCCTTGTCCATACGTGCCTTAATAAAAGAGAAACACATGGCAAGCGCACTACCTTTTGGGAGATCCGGAACTTCGCCTGTCTCCTGGTAGTCCATCAGAGCAAACATTAACTCACCAACCTGCTCCGGTGGCAACATCGACAAATGCTCTCTATATTCGGTATAAAAGACAAAGCTCCCTTTATTTCCCATGTGGCTCACACCTCCTTGATTCGTATTCCGTATTTATAAAGCATCAACTTACGCTTAATGATGTATTCCTTTGTTCTCATGCCCTTTGTATCCTCAACAACCATTTCAAATCCATCCCAGTAAACGAAGTCTGCTATGTATGAGCACTTACGCTCTAGGAGCTTTCCCGGTTTGAATCTGCCCTTGTTGGGTCCTTTTTCATATATCTCATTCGTGTGTTCTCTCTGAGCTGGTATAAGCTCAAATTCTCTCTGAAGCTGCAAGCCTGTTATCTTGCCAGCTTTCTCAAGCAATTTCAGCTCTGTATATCTCTGAGCTGAAATTGCCTGCTGTCAAATGTGATGCCGTCTACAACAACCTTCCTGTTGCCGTATTTAGCTCGTGATCTGTTCCAAGCCATTGTTACTCCTTTCTCCCTGTCACCCAAATGAGTGACAGGGATATATGCTTAAACCTCTGCGTTACTGTGTGATGTATTAACGCATGTCATGAACTCTACTTGAAACTTCCGAACAGTGCCGCTTCTGCAGCGTTCATCTGCTGTGGCTCTGTCTGTGGATTCTCTGTCGGTGTCGGCTGTGGATCCTGAACACTGTTCTGTGTATTCTGAGCATTATTCTGAGTATCCTGTGGCTCTGCCTGTGGAGCCTGTGCTTCTGGTTCATTTATCTCTGTTGCTGTGGCTTCCACATACTCATCATTGTCATTCTCAACGTATGTAGGATGTCCCTCAGCGTCCAAGGTTGCCATGTCGCCCTCAAATGCCTTCTGGAGTTCTATGCTCATTACTCCCCACTTGCTGATCAGCTGTCGGAGCATTGTCTTGTAAGCCATGCCATCAAAATTCTTATACCAGAACGATGAATACATCCAGGAATCACGAGGATCATAGTTACCGGCTTCATAGTCAGCATATGATACTCTCTGCTTCTCTCCGTACTTTGTCTTGATCTTTCCAGCATCCTTATAAAATGCCTGTGAATACTTGTCTGCATGAGCAAGCATCTGAGCCTTGCTCCAGTACATCGTCTTTCTGAATCCATTAACAAGCTCAAACATTGCATAGTAGCCGATTGTCTCAGCCTCTTCACGCTTGTCCCAGTCATCTACCATGAGATTAACCTTGATGTCCTCGTTGAGTGGGTCGAAGTATTCCAACTCCCCTTCCTTGATTGCGACAACATTCAGTCTCTTATACTGACCAGAACGGATAGCCAGCTGAATATATCCCTTATATCCCATCTGGAACTGAGCTTCCTTGACACCAGTCTTTGTATTGTTGAATGGGACCATGTAATAGTGTCCGAGCTGTGGGGATGGTGAAAGCTGTAAGCTCTCGCCGAGAAGTGCAGCTGAAAGAATCGACTGATTCGTGCACTCCTGAAGTGTAGGGTTGGTATTATATGCTGATACGATAGCAGATATAAACCTCTGTCCATTCTTTCCACCAACCACCTTGTTGATCTGATTCTTGATTGCATCTTTTGTAAGATACTCTGTAATTCCCAGATTCTGCTGTGCTTTACTTTTTGCTACCAAACTGTTATTTACTGCCATTTTCTCTTACCTCCGCTAACTCGGTTGCCAATTCTAAAATATCAATCTTGCTGTTATTCTGCTTTGCATTCTCTACAGCCTTGTCTATAAACTGATTTGCCACATCTGTTCCAAAATCTTCTTCAACGATAGATCGCACTCCGCTTATGGCTGTTATCATTTCAGCGATCAGCATTATTGTTGACCCTTCCAACTGTACTGAACCTTTATTTAATACAATCATCTTGATCCTCCTAATGCATAATCATATCTTCTAACATCTTGCGCAGTACCTCTTTCAGAGCCTGTGGCATTTCCCTTATGTTGTCCTTGTTTATATTGGCTTTTGGCAATATCTTAAATAAAACATCATCTATGAGGTCACTCATAATCTCGTTAATGTCTCCCTCAGCTTTGGATGCTTCCATTGCTCTGCTTATCATTTCTTCTGTAGCAACCTCTCCATATCTTTTAGCAAGCGACTCTCTTAAACTCTTCATTGCAAGTGCTAATTCTGATATAAGCACAGGTGTTGTTCCTCTCATTGATACTGATCCCATTTCTGACTTAATCATCTTGTTACCTCCTACTTAATCGCTCTAAATGTTATATTTCTGCTCTGGAAGAACTCTCTCAAGGCTGCTGCATCATCCGTTGTAAGTTCAACCTCAAACTTGACTACCATCTTCTGTGGTTCCGGCTGTGATTCCTCTACTGGTGCTGGCTGTGCATCCTCAGGTGGTGTCATAGCCTGTGCCATTGCGGCTCTCTGCTCCTCGGCAGCTCTCTCCTGTGCCTTGCATTCTTCTTCAGCCTTTCGTCTTGCCTCTTCTGCTGCTTTTCGTGCCTCTTCTGCAGCCTTTCTCCTTGCCTCAGCTTCTGCCTTTGCCTTGGCAATCTCTGACATCCTCTTAGCCTCTGAGATGGCCTTGTTGATGTCTAATGTCTCCTTGAATACCTCTGTAGCCTCAAATCCGAACTCCGGGAGCTGACTGAGTGTAAGCACTCCGTTGCCGATCTCATACATCTTTGACCTCATCTGATCTTCGATACTCTTCATTGATACCGAAGCATTCAACCACTTCGGATCCCAGATCTTCTCCAACGTGACAAAATTCTGGAAACCTATCTGAGAGAACAGCACTTCAATGGCTTTCTGCTTTTCGGCCTTGCGTTTCTCATCGTATGCCTTGACCTGTTCATCTATCACCGCTATAGGCTTGTCTATAATGCCTATGATTTCGTTGATCTGAGCCTTAAACACATTAAACGGCTGCATGTATTCTTTCTCTCTTCTGATGCGCTCATCATTGAGGGCTCTCTTCAGCTTGTTCAGATTGGCCTTGTCTGCCTTTGCGTCCTTGATCTGGTCATCTGTGTAGACAAGCGTCTCATAAAATGAGACCTTAGATGTAAGCTCAGCCTTGAGCTCCTCATAGTTAAAATCAATCTTCTCTGGTATCGCTACCTCATTAACTCTTAATTCCATGTAAACCTCCTAATTCAGCACCAGCTCCATCTGGTGACTCTCCTTGTTCTCTCGCACCATTGCCATGATGCGTGCTGTCTGTCGCTGTCTCTCTTCCTCGCAGTCACAGTGTTCGCCCGGGTCCAGGCAAGCACCGCACTGTGGACATTCGTTGTAATACATTGCATCTCTCCTATATCTCTGGGAGTATCAGTGGTGGCTCTTTCTTTGCCTGTACCTGCTCCCAGAACTTACTTTCATCCTCTGCAAGTCTCTGTATACCCTCTTCGACTCCATCATCTGACCGTTTCACTCTGTAATGCATTGTTGTCTTGACCATCACAGGATCTCCATTCTTATCAGTGAGCCTTGTATTGAGCTGTCCTACCAGCATCACGAAGTCATACTCTGTGACCATCAAATAGTGAAGTATCTGTGCATAATAGTTCTGCGGCAAGCTCGGATCATATGGTGTGCCCCATTTCTTTTTCTGGCTTGCCGACTGGATCTCTGTTGTTTTGATCTCCAGTATTCCTTTGCATCCTGTGTCCTTTTCAACAAGCCATCCATCAAGGCTTGCGTGAGCCCACGGATAGCGGTCATTGAACCAGATGTTATTCTCCTCATACATGACCTCAAACTCTGGATAATCCAGAGCAAACAAGGCTCTAAGAAGTGGTTCTGCGGCTACTCCATAGCGGACACAATCCTTATCGGATATATCCACCGGCGGCAGATTGTTGACTTTCTCCCGCCACAGGCTGACATTATCTCTCCAAGGGTTCATTCCTACTATCGCCGAGGCATCAGACCCGCCTATCTTGGTTCTTGCCTTAAGCCATTCTTCGTGGCTTCCAAGCACTTTCATCTCAACCATGTTCTATTCCTCTCTGGCATCTTCAATGCTGTTCATAAGTTCAAGCACGCCATAAAGTCCCAGCTCCGTAAACACGGTTCCAAGCAAGTACGCCACCAATCCTACCGCCGGCAGTGCAAGCAGCACTTCTACGTTGAATAAGATGTTGTAGGCCAACAGCAAAAATAAAATAGTCATTATTACAAGACTCACGGCCTTGACAGCCTTTGTGTCTAAGTTCTTCCTCTTCATTGCTTTTCTTCCCCTTTTCTGCTATGATTTTCTTGAGTTATTTTTTATTTGCACCGGCGGAACTGCAATTCCAAAGGTGCTTTTTTCGTGTTACCTCATATCTGATGTCATCTCACCCCATCCAATAGCTTTTGCAACTTTTCCGGGGTCAAATGGTGGTACTCTGTAGCCCTTATCAAGCTCTTTCTTATATCTCAGATAGTCAACCAATGCTAAGTAGTTCACCCATGTCACACCAGCTCCATCCAAGATTGTGTATGGTCCATATCTGCCATTCTGAACATATCTATCCAGATCAGATATTCTACGGCTTGCAGTGCTCTGAGATATGTTAAACATCTGCATCATCTGAGCCTTACTGACATAAGGTGATGCTTTTATGTAACTTATACCTGTCACCTGCAGGCCTGCTGTTGCTCTGCTCATTGCTCTCATCTCCTTTCCTGTGATATGCGCCGTCATCATAACAGTCTTATTAAGATTACTGTAGCTATGCCTATGGCTGCTCCTATCAGTCCCATCACTGCGGGTCTGATATAATCGCACCAAAGATCTTCCATGAAGTACGGCTCCTTGAGCTTTGCTTTTATCTTCTTTATCATGCCTCTCCTTTCTTATTTTTCTTTATTCCTCCATGTGTTATAATCACTCTAACAAAAGGATTTATTTACAAGGAGGGATTTTATGGCACCTATAGTTGTTGCAATCATTTCAGTAGTTGGATCATTTGTTGTAGTCTATCTAACAGCAATAAAGGAATTATTTACACAGAAGTATCAAATTCGCCGAGAACAGCTTGATAACTTCTATATACCTTTCTATCAGTTCTATTGCCGTGGACTTCTGCTCTATAACAAACTCAGTAAACTTGGTCCTGAGGCAAGAGGTAATCTCTTAGATTTATTGACCAGTAACATCTATCTCATGGAGCCTGAATCACAAGCACTTTATCCTGATTTTTACCTTGCCTTTCTCAATATGCTTGAGGCTGAAAATGGCAACAAGGACTATCCTTTAGATAAATGTTCTGAAGAACTTGATATTGCATTTAACAGACTAAAAAATGCTGTATTCACCGAGTACAAAGGAATATTAAAGAAATGCAATCTCCCAGTACCTTCAATACCGCAGCAGTAACCATTCTATCTTTGAGTACGCACGCAATTGCTGATATATTTGCAATCAGAACAACAACTACCACTATCCAACCAAACATCTTTTCTCTCCTTTCTCTTATCCACTTAGTCCGCATTTTGCAAACTCATATGGTAAAAAAATATTTTCCTCTGGGAATCCACAAATGCTTGCAAAGAGACACAAATCTGCTTTAGACATCTTAGTATTGTAGCTTTCCCAGCTGCCTATAGTAGCTCTTGATACTCCCATTTTATCAGCCAATTCCTGCTGTGAAAGCTCTGCATTTACTCTAACGGCAGCTAATTTAATTTTAATTGGCAGCAAAAACTATCATCTCCTTTCATTGAGCATACTTGAATAATACTCCGCATTTTGCAAACTGTCAATACATTTTGCAAACTTTTTTTACTTTTTGCATTGCCATATTCCGCAAAATGAGTATAATCAATATTAAAGGAGTGTGAAAGAGATGGGAACTAACCAATTCGCAAAATTATTAAAATATTATCTTAATCTTAATGGTAAAACTCAGTCCGATATGGTGAATGCATTGGGTTATGACAAATCTACTGTATCCGGCTGGTGCTCTGGAGCAAGAGTGCCTAAACTCGATACGATTATAGATATAGCAAATTATTTACATGTTGAACCTGGGGATCTGATTGTTGAAGTTGATTCAAAACCATCTTACTATTTTGATGAAGAAACTGCTCAGAAAGCACAAGAGATATTTGAGAATAAACAGCTCTCACTTCTCTTTGATGCCGCAAGGGATGCCAAACCCGAAGATTTAGAGATAGTACAGAGTATGCTCTTGGCTCTCAAAAATAAAGATAATAAATAATGCTGTGCAAAAAACATCCCACTGTTTTTGATATATATATTGCATAAATAATCAAATAAGGAGGGGATAGCAATGACGGATGATATATATATTCAGTATCTTGATATGAAAGCAACTAAAGTAAAAGAAACTGTGACGTGTAATGAAGATGGTTCATATACTGTGTTCCTTAATACACGCTTCACAACAGAACAATTGAATGAGGCATATATCCATGCTTGCAGACATATAGATCGGGATGACTTTCACAAGGAGTCTGCAGATTCTATTGAGGCTTATGCACATGGGTTGCAAAAATAATTAACAAATGAAGGGAGAGATTCGATGAATCAAAAACAAGAAAACAAATGGTATTTAAGTACATGGTTTATTGCTATTCTATGCGCATGCTGGTTTCTTATACTTCCAGCAATCGGCGGCATAGTATTGATGATAATGAAGACCTTGGACGAAAAGAAACAAAAAGAAACCAATCAACAAATTATTCAACAGAATGCCCAACTTGCGGCTCAGAATGCTCAGATGAATCAAGCAATGCAAGACCTGAATAAGACTATGCAGGATTTAGGAGTGCATGACCATCAGCAGTCGATGGCTAAGCTTAATCAGGTGAATGCCGAAATATCCGAAAACCTTGCCACTATAGATAAATTGCGTTCAGACATTGCTACACTTCAGGCAAAAGATGATAAACTGCAAAAATCAGTAGTGGCCCAGGAACGAAAGATCTCTCGTGCTAAGGAGATCTACTGCAGTATTGAATATGCATTAGATAACTTCATCACTGCTGACATTCCATATAACGAATGCCGAATTAGCCAATCAGTTATTGAGGATGCTAATCTCATTGCCCCATCTGTTATCCTTAAATTACATTGTATGGATATAAAAAGCTTGCGAAAAGCATACAGAGAAAATGAGAAATCCATTGACACTCTCAGACAGCAATATGCTATCAGATACACTACTAAAGCCAACAAAACGATTTATGACCTCATTGTCAAGGGGCTGGAATCTGAGATGCAGAACGTCTTGTATAATTTAAAATATGACAAGCTTGACAACGGTATTGAACAAATAAAAGATATCTGTGCTAAGTATCTAAAGATTGCAGCTGAAGGTAATCAAACAATTGCCGGAACTCTTACTAAGTTCATAGGTGAAATAGAATATCTTTTCATTAATGCCGCAAAGATAGAGTATAACTACTACGTCAAGAAAGAACAGGCAAAGCAAGAACAGCTTGCAATCAAAGAACAGATGCGTCAGGAGGCAGAGGAGCGCAAGGCTCTTGAGTCCGAACGTAAAAAAGTGGAGCTTGAAGAGTCAAAATATGAGAATCAGATATCTTCCCTCAAAGAACAGGCGGAAGCTTCAGAGGGTGAAGCCCTTGCTGCTCTGCAAGCTCGTATCCTTGAACTGCAGGCTCAGCTTGCAGATGTAACAATCAAAAAGGATGAAATAGCAAAGTTGCAAAATGGTAAAGCTGGTAATGTTTATATTATCAGCAACTTGGGTTCATTTGGTGAGAATGTATTCAAAGTCGGAATGACAAGAAGAATAAATCCACAGGATAGAGTTAATGAACTTGGAGATGCTTCTGTTCCGTTCAAATTTGATGTACACAGCTTTATTTTCTCTGATGACGCTTCTGGTCTTGAAACCGAACTTCACAAGAGACTTAATGATCGCCGAGTAAACAAGGTAAATCTTAGAAAAGAGTTCTTTAATGTATCAATAGATGAACTTGAAGAACTTGTAAATGAGATCTGCCCTACTGCAGAGTTCAACAGAACAATGCTTGCTGAAGAATACAGACAGTCGCTGTCAAGTTCTGAAGCATATACTTCTGAATATTCAACAGAGGATGAGACAGATGATGAGGATGAATAATATCATCTTCACATTATAAAAAAATCCCCCAGGTGCGGGTACACCTGAGGGAAGTTACCCACAAACCGAAGGCTTATGAATAACAGTGATCGCAAACTATATTATACCATAAGCCTTCCACTTTTGATAGGCTTATTTTTTATGCCTATTTTTAGAGGAGTTGATATTATGTGGTCAGAAATACAAAAAAATGGAACCGTAAAGTATTGTGAGAGGTACACAGATCCGCTCACAGAGAAGATTAAAAAGGTCACAGTGACGATGCCTAAGGCATCACCGCAGAATAAGAACAAGGCAACCAGAATTTTACAGGGGAAAATAGATAAGCTGTTGACTGCATCCCCGGTTAAATCAGATACAACACTCAAGGAGCTGGCTGATGCTTATATAGCATCATTGCGACAGCGCAAAAGGAAAGAAAGCACAATCAGAACAGAAAGCACTAACATAAATTGCTGTATAAATATAATCGGTAATGACGTACTTGTTGATAAACTCTCTCCTCGTTATGTAAATGATAGACTTCTCTCTTCGGGGAAAAATATAGACACCGTGAATACATATATAAAATTCTTAAAATTCGCTTTGAAATGGGGAATTAAAAGCGATTATCATTCAAACAATGATATATGGTTCAAGCTTGACTATATCCATAAGGAGAGCCCAGATGAGATACCAGAGGTATACGATATCAGTAACGAATACCTTGAGCCTGATGAAATCAAAAAACTACTTAATTACTTTAGAGATAACAACCAATGGCAGGATTACTATACATCATATTTCATGATCCTTACAGGGATGCGTATAGGTGAACTCATTGCTCTTGAAGATGCCGACGTTGATTTAAGAATAAACACTATACACATAACAAAAACTTATTATCCTTCAACAGGATATGTTACATCTGCAAAAACAAGCGATTCGATCAGAGACATTCATATACAACCTGAATTGCTCACGCTCATCAAAAAGTTACGACTTTGGCGAAAAGAGGTTCTATTTGAAAAAGGTATTAAGAGCAGCCTCTTCATACCAAATTTAAAAACAGGCAACTACATGGTTTATTTAACATATAATAATCATTTAAAGGCCGCTTCACTTAAATCTCTTGGGAGAGAAATAACGACACACAAACTGCGCCACACTCACGCATCTCTCCTAGCTGAAGTTATGTCTGCAGAACAAATATCTCGTCGACTTGGACATCATGATGACAAAATAACCAAAGCAATATATATTCATGTTACTCAAAAGATGAAGCAGAAAGATAATGAAGCTGTTGACACCATATCAATTATCAACTAAAAAAAGACGACCACTCAGTTTTCACACTGAATGGCCGTCTTTTAAATTTTGCCCCTTTTCTGCCCCTATGAGTTATTTTCATAGGCTGCAAATGGCTTTAAAGCTTGATTTTCCTTAATTTTCTATCAAGTTGATGATAAACCTGTGGTTTAAAATTTTTTATTCAGTTTTCCCGTTCTGCTTCGCAAGCTTGTACTGGGTCATCTTCCTCTTGGAAGCTATGCGCTTATGCTTCTTTGCCTCAGCCCGCTCCGCAGACCGGTCAGGAAGAATGCCACAGGCCTCAAGGGCTCTCGGCCATGGCCCAAGGTAGGATTTTATCCAGCCAACCTGCTCCGGTGTAAAGTCTGACTTTTTCGGATATCTTCCAAGTGAAATATATGCGTCCAGAAGCATCTGACAACATTCTTCACGTGTATAGCCAGCTCTCTTGTTCTCCATACCTCTTTCCTCCGGATCATCTCTGCGTTTCTATGGCCTGAGAATTATTTTACTTTGACAGACTTCACTGAGCTGCCAAGTCCCATGTATCTCTTGCCATTTATTGTCTTGTAAGCTCTTACTCTCACATAGTATCTCTTGTTCTTTGCTAGATTCTTGATAGTTGCACTGCCATACTTTGCGCTCACATACTTTGTCTTTGCAGACTTAAAGTTCTTGTTTGTAGCATATGTTATCTGATATCCGGTAGCACCGCTTACCTTCTTGTAGGTCACCTTAAGACTTCTGCTGCTGTTTGATGCAAGCTTTGTTATTGATGACTTTGCAGGGGTAACTATCAGAGTTACTATTCCGCTTGCCTTGTTGTAATTGCTGTTTCCTGAGACAGTGATCTTTATCTGTACTCTGCCCGGCTTCTTGGTTCTCACAAGACCTGACTTGCTGTTCACTATCGCAATATTCTTGTTTGTTGATGAGTAAGTTACAGTTCCCTTACCGGCAGCCTTAACGGTTATATATCTGTTGTATACATATAATGTGTTGCCTGTCACTGTCTGGTCTGCCTTATTGATCTTGAAGGTCTGCTCAACACTGCCTGTATAATCGTTCTTACCTGTTATAGTTACCTTGGCTGTTCCGGCGTTCACGTTATTTGCATACGATGCTGTATAATCAGCCGCCTCAAGTTTCTTACCGTCAACTGTTACTGTAACCTCAGGCTTCTGTGCCTTGCCTGTATATGTCACATCTGCAACTTCTATAACTGTGTTGTCCTTTGTGAGTGTAACCTTTGTATCCGGCTCCTCTGGCTCTACAGGAACCTCCTTGACTTTTATCTTGATAACGATCTGTCCAGCCTCGTAGTTCTCTGTTCCCTCAGATGAAACTGTGATCTCAGTCTCACCGACAGCCTTGACTGTCACACGTCCTGTCTCAGGATCTACCTCTGCCACCTCTGGTGCAGATGATGCAAATGTAAGTGTACCCTGTCCTGTAACCTTGAGATCAAATGGCTCTGCATTTTCAAGAACCTCGATCTCAGTCTTTTCTGTAGTTATCGTCTTTGTAGACTTCTTTATCTCGAACTCGCCCTGAATTGTACCAGAGAACTTACCAGTTCCCTTTACCGTACAAGTACCCTTTCCGGCATTTACGTTATCACTGTATGTAACCTCATAGCTGCTTGGATCAAGCTTCTTGTCATTTACATATACGGTAACTTCCGGTGTGAGCTCCTCTCCAGTGTACTCTGCGTCTGCTATCTCAAGCTTTGTATTGTCTTCAGTGAGTGCTGTCACTGCCATGATCTTGTACCATGCAGTTCTTCCACCTCTTGATGTGATCCTGCACACAACATCATTTGTCAGGTTGATCTTGGCTGAAAGTCCGTCAACCACAACATAATGGCCATCCGCAGTTGTCTTGTATGTCATGTCAAGCTTTACAAGATCTGCGCTCTCCGGCAATACAACACCGACCTCAAATGGATCAGCCTTTGTTCCTGTTCCATTCAGAACCTCTCCATTTGCCTTGTATGTGTAGATAGAATTCCAATTCTCATCGTATTCTGTCTCTGTGGTAAATGTTATCTCTGTTCCATCTATTGTCATGGACTCAAATGTAGGAAGTCCTGAGAATGATGCTGCTACATCTGCTCCTGTGAGCTCATAGTGAAGCTCGATAGTGTCGTTATCCTTTGCATCCAGTGAACCAAGCCCACCGTTGTCAAAGTCGTCTCCGTTGTATGACAGCATCCATCCTGACATTGAGTAGTCAGCAACTGATGCAAGTCCGTTTACAGATACGATATATGGGCCATAAGCTGACTCTTGAATATCGTAGGCTATTCCGGCATTATCCAGTGCACGCTTTACAGCGTCAACCGCTGAAGCTGCCTCAACCTTTGTGTTCTCAAGGATAACTCCATCCTTTGATGCACCATTTATTCCGGCTGCACTTGCTGTGTAGTCATATACACCTATGTTGAAGATAGTAACTCCGTCAATTACAGTTCTTACCTTCTTGTATGTCTCTACAAATTCTCCATCTTCTGCTGTCAGAGGAACATTTGCCATGATCTCTGCTGCAGGTGCCACGTTCAAGATGGCCTCTCCGTCATTGATCTTGGTAACTGTGTCAACTGTGAGCTTCTTGACTGCCTCTATATTAGCAGCCGATACATATGAAGCCTGATCCTCTGTGATGCTCTCATCTGCTGCGGCTGTGCATGAATATGCAGATCCTGATATTGTCAGATCCTCTGAATAGCCTGCAAATACGCCTGTTGTGGCTGTGTCGCTGCCATTTACAGTTCCTGCGCTGTAGCAGTCTGTGATCTCCACGCCTGCGTCATTTGACGTATTACCCTTGAAAACACCTGCAATACCGCCTGTATTTGTCTGTCCTGTGATCGTTCCTGCATTGTAGCATGAAATGATCTTGCATCCAGGATCCTGTGGATAGTATTCATTGTGGCTTCCGAGTATTCCACCAACATTTGTCTTGGCTGTGATGTCACCATAGTTTGTCGAATTCTGTACGCAGATATTTCGGCTGCTCATAGATCCTATGATTCCGCCGACGGTACCACCGTTTTCTGCCTTAATAGTTCCATGATTTACACAGTTCTCAATCACTGTGTTGCTTATTTTGTTCGTGTTACAGTATCCTACCAGACCACCTATCGAAGCTGATGTATTTGTGCCTGTGTAAGTGATATTTACTTTAGATGTACAACCTGCTACTCTTGCCGGTGCATCTGTGGTTCCCTGATACAGGTATCCCACAACCGCTCCTGCTGCAGTCTTGGTGCTCATGATGATAGTTCCCTCTACTGTGAGGCCGCTGATCCTTGCACCCGCCTGTCCAAATATTCCTGAGTAGCCTATATCATTCTGATACAGATTGCTGATAGTATGTCCCTGGCCGTCAAATGAACCCATGTATATGGCACCCGATGTACCTATTGGTGTCCAGCTATATCCTGCAAGGTTGATATCCGCTGTGAGCACTGCATTTATGTCGACCTTCTTATTGACATTTACCTCATTTTCAAACCAGTACAGCTCTGCACCTGTGCTGATCTGGTATACTCCGTCAACCTGTTCGGGCTCGGTCTTGCTCTCGCCATCCCAAGCAGTTGCACTTGACGCTGTGAGGCTGATGGTCTGTGACATCTCGCCGGAAGTATCCTCCGGGATCTCAAATGTTCCCTCGGCATACATGTATCCGGCACACTTCATAGTGTAATTGTACTGTCTGCCTGCAAGACCATTGAAGCTGCCGTCCTTTACTGTTACGGCATTTCCTTCAGTATCCTTTATGCTTACCTTATATCCTTCTACTGCTTCGTTTGTAGCACCATCCACTACATCAAGCTTTACCTGGACAAAGTCTGTCTTTGCCAGCTTAAATGACATATCCGGGAGACTTCCAAGGTATGCCACACGTACGCTTGCTGCCATCTGTACAGGCTTTCCTGTTGCATGGCGGACCTCTCTGTGTGAACCGTATGGCGAACCAAATCCGCCCTCATACAGAACTCCGCTCAGCGTGTACTCGTCACCTGCAAAATACTGAGGTATCTTGACTGTAACTGTCTGGGCAGCAGGATATGATGCAAATGCATACTGGTTGCTTGCTCCTGAGAATTCATTTCCCTCACCATCTGACAGTTTTATAGTTCCGGCCATGTTGTAAATTCCTGCAAGCTTGTTGGCCGGAATATACAGACCGTCGTATGCCTTCTTGCCATCCTCTGTACGCTTACCATATGAAACCTCTATGGTATCACCGGCTCTGAGTTCATCTGCTGAGATCTCGTCACCATCAGCGTTCTTATATGTGTATGATACCGGGACTTCCTTTGCACGTACTACCTGATATGTGCTAACTCCGTCCTTTGTCACCTTTATTATGTTTGATCCCTCTGTGAGACCGCTTACAGTGTAGCTTCCATCATCATTCTTCTTGACATCTGCTGTTGTAAATCCACTGTATGTAAGCTTGTTTCCCGTGATCTGTGGATGAAGAACTGATACTGCCACTCCATCCTCCGGTGTAAATGTGTACTCTGCACCGGCTGCTCCCTCAAGATAATACAGAACATCGATCTGTGCATCCAGATTGTCTACAGCAGTCTTAGCAGTCTCTGTGTTGCGTCCTGCATTTAATGTCATATTTGTCTGAATGTCTGAGCCGTCATTTCCTACAGTGAATACGACTACACCTGTGTTTTCAGGCCAGATCGCACTGAAGAATGAACCGCCCATACCAGGCTTGTTGATCTCTGCATCATAGGTTACGAGAAGTATCGCTGTTCCCTCTGACTTTGCCTCGATCTCTGCTATCTCTGAATGCTCGCCAGGTACAACGCTGATCACATCACTTGATGGGTTACCATTCTCATCGATAACTGTGTAGTGATAATCAGGCTCTGCTGATTTTGCATTCATGATACCCTCTATAGCCTGCCAGTTACGGAAGCACTCAAGGTGATACTTGTCACCCTTCTGCATTGACACATAGCCCTTCTCATTGGATGTCATGTAGATATCTGCGACATCTGAGCTGTTGGCTGACATGTCATGTACAACTGTGCCAGGGCCATATGTGCTGTCGCCGATGTACATATCCTCGGCTGTTACCTTGTACTCAGCATCTGTGGTTGTGGAGAACCAGTTCCAGTATGTAACTCCCTCTCCACCAGTTACACGGTAGTAATATGTGATACCACTTCCAAGCTTATACTTGTATGTGTCATATCCGGCATCCTTGCTGTCTATCTTGATGCCAGCCTCATCCTTATATATATAGTATGTTGAAAGTGTACCAACTCTGAGCTCAGTTCCCTCTGGAACTGTGAACTCTACTGTCTTTGCCGCTGCAAGAGCTACTGAATAACCGTAGCTTCTGTTGGATGTAAGTGTGTTTGACACAGTCTTAGAGATATAGTCATCTGCTCTATCTCCAACCGGATCATATGTCACTGACACCATATCAGCATAGTAGAACAGTCCTGCATACTTTGCCCAGGAGTCATCTGACCCCTCCCTGGTCTTTACAAACTCTGCATGTCTGTCCACATTGTCAGGAGACATAACCTTACCTGTGACGGTATAATCAACGTCTTCCTTCCAATATTTTTTGTTGCCATCTACAGTGTCATAACCTGTACATGCTATATCTGTGATGCTGTATATGCTGTATGACTGCTGTGGATCGTCTGTGACTACGAGATCTATAGATCCCATATCTGTCTTCTCGTCACCGCTCTTCTGATATGCTGACAGACGGTATGTACCCGGCTCAAGCTCAAGGGTATACTTGCTGCCATCAGGCTCTCCAACTTCAATCTCATTGCCCTCTGAATCAGCCAGAGTCATGTAAGGAGCAGAATAATTCATGGTTACAGATACTGTATTTCTCTTGTCACCCCTGATCTTCTTCTCAACTGCCTGAACCTCATCTGCAGTTGCAGTGAGATCTGTCATGACCGCCTGAACCTCTTCACGTAGAGCCTCGTCCTTAGCTATCTCATCTGCATGCTCTGCATAGAGCACATAGAGCTCTGTCTTGTCCTGAGTCTCATAGTATGCATACTCAGAGTCAAATGTATTCTTATCCGGATTGTAGCCATATCCCAGATCTGCGCCATAATCTGCGAGCGTGAACTGCCAACGGATAACGTGTGTATTGTCTACTCCGGCTGCAGAATCTACCTGATATTCTCCTGCGCCGACATTTCCCAGTATATTGTCAACTGTGTTCATCCAGCCAGACATGCTGAAATAATCAAACTGGCCAAGATCTTTTCCTGTCTTGTCCTTAAGCTCAAGTGCCTTTCCATTCTTCTTCTGATAAGCATCCTTAAGCTCCTGTGGAACATTTGCAGCTCCCTTATCAATGCCCTTTATGTTGGCAAGATAATAATCGGAACTATTGTATTTGTCTGTTCCTGAAGGTTCTGTTTCAAGTCCCTCTTTCTTGAAAAACGCGTAAGTAGCCTGTGATACGGTAAGCTTAGACAGGTCGATGTCTATGCCTTCCTCTTTCCAGACTTCACCGATCTCTTTGTAGGACATTCTCTCCGGCTCGATATAGAAGCCCTGACCAAGAGTAAATCCCTCAAGAGACAGCACAACGTACTCAGTGCTGTAATCAACTTCGCCATCACTCTCTGCGGCGGCAGCCTGAACATAGCCCCAGCTTGCATTTGAAGCAAATGGTGCCACTAAAACTGCGCATGCCAATAAGAATGAAAGCATCAATGTCCTGATTCGTTTCATCTCCTATTTTCCTTTCTTTATTTAATTGTAGGTTATAAAGCAGGGAATATGTATTCTGCTTTTCCCACGCCCAAAAGCTAACAGATGAACTGTCGTGTCATCCGCATCCGGGTACTCCGCATATCCCGGCTGTCTGTGTCTGTCAGACGCCGTCACGCGGCCGGAAATCTCATAAAATCTGCGGGCATTCTGACTGAAAGACACAAGTCTTAACACAGTAATGGCGGTTGCACCGGAATCTCACCGAATTTCCCCCTGATCGGATGCTTTTCAGGACGGCATCCGAGCAGATTTTCACTATGAAATCACAGGGTTTATAGTAATTGTGAATCGGGTAATTGTCAACTCCAAGTACCACTTAATGTACTTTTTTGTCATATTTTATTAGTAAGGTGAGATATGTGTTTTATCCATATCACACATTTCTGCATAATATGTAAGTAGAGAGAAATTACTGAGAATACCTTTGGATTTCATTCTGCTGTCCACAGCATACATTTGGTTTACAAAAGCCGGGTATCCCTATTTTATAGAGATATCCGGCTTTTCTTCTGGCTCTTATTCTGATTACTTTTTAGTTACGGAAGCCAGCTTATTCTGACCTCTTTGAGCTGTCCTGTTGTATCGTCAAACTCAAATGTATAGCCGCTGCTTCCCATATAAACCTCAGAATCTACACTGTACTTGACTATCTTGCCATCTACTTCTGCATTCTCACCGCACTTTTCAAGCAACTGATCCTTGGTGATAGTTGTAGGGAATGAGAAGTTCACCTGCTTTGCGCCGTCAAGCATCATCTCACTGATCTCTGCATTCATGCTGGCATCATAATCCGGGTTTGGCACAAAAAGGTGTGAATACCTTACATATGAGAGAACGCAATCCTCTGCCTTCCGCTCACTGTCAGTAAAGTTGCCAAACATAAACTGCATCGTTACGTAGTCATTGATTTCTGCTGTGTATCTGTCAGTTTCGTAATTTTTATTTACATTGTTGCCACTGTTATTGAGAGAATTCTGCTCAAATGGTATTCCACCGTCTATAAGATCCTTCAAGGTGGACTCACCTAAAGTGAATTTCTTTCCATTATATACAAATGACCTATTGTCAAGATCTGCGTAATTCTCGCTGAGTCCCGATGCCAATGTGAAATCCTCATATACAGGCATCGTAAATTCTGTGGATTTCTCACTGTCATCACTGTAATCGGTTTCATCTGCATATGAATCATCAGATTCAGTATCACCTGTATCCTCAGCCTCAGATTCCTCCTCCGTTGCCACTTCTGTTTCGGTTACCTGCTCTGTTGACTCCGTCTCTCTGGTGGATTTGCCATCATTTCCACATCCAACTATAGAAATTCCCATCACCACCGTGATAAGTCCTGCAATCAGCATTTTCTTGTTCCTCATATAATAATCCTCCTTAAAACCTAGTGGCTTTATTATTAAGAATGTCACTATATTTTATCAAGCCGTAATCGGTTGCAACGGGGCAACTATGGGTAGCGAACCGAAATCATAGGTGTTTTCGTCACTTTTTTGTAATCTATAGTGTTTATTTCTCCGTAATGTTCATGAAACTATAATAAGTGTCTCTGTCCATGGCATCCGGATTATCATCAGCAAATCCGCTGACTGTATATATGTTCCCATCCTTCAGATCAGCATATGCATTAAAATAGTATGTGATATTTCTCTTGCCGTCCTTTATATATAAGGTCGAATATGTGTAGTAATAAAATGTCACACCATTTACCTCACACTGACCTTCCTCTGTTACCTTTGATATTCCGGCCCCGGTCTTTCTGTCTGCCATATCAGATGCTGTCATCCAACTATACGGTACGATCGAAGTCACAACCGTGATCTTATCACCGTCTGAATAGTATGTCTTACCTGACAAATCCTCATTCTGAAGGCTGTATTTTTCAGGGATTTCATATGACACGGTAGTATCTCCATTCACGACACTGTCCACTACTCCCGTCTCCATAGCTTCGTCCTCCTGCCAGTATGAGCCTGTCATATCATTTGCCTCATCTGTGGGAACGGCCCCCGCAACAATAGCCACAGCTTCATCGGCAGCCTTCTCATATACCTCAGCTCTCTCCGACCCGCTCAGCGCATCTATATCTATCTCATCAAATCTTATCGAAGTAAAGAAACGCTGCCCTTCCCCGGCATCACATATAAGCTGATAAAAATATGATCTGTCGAACTTCGCACCTCGTTCATTTGCAAGACTCGCTATGTATCTGATATATTCCTTCCCCTGTATCTCGAACTTCTCAGGCTCCAGCTCCATCACATAACCTGCGTCCTCAATATTTTTCTTGCGCTGCTCTCTGTTGTCCCAGAAATCCGCCATCGTCTTATCCTCCACATCGATCTGTATCAGATAATCATCACAGCTTCTTATATTAAGGCAGCCACTCTCATGTATGATTGCCTGTCCTACCGGATTCACAGAGAAGGCATATCCCTTGAACACTATATGCCAAGGCTCTGTCTCATCGTCAGCTATTTTATTTCCATCCTGTTCAGTTTCACTTTTTTCTTCCGTCTTCTGCGCACTGTTCAGATCAATAACGCCCATAAACTCAAGAGCGACAAATGCAGCTCCCGCCAGTATGCATGCTATTACGATCGCGCAGACAATTTTTTTACATTTTTTCATCGGCTGTCTTATCCTCAAGTATGATCTGAAGTGTATCTTCTTTCTTCATCCTTCTTATCTCAAGCCCAATGAGGGTCAGAAGAATAATAAACACCAGCATGACAAATGCTGCGGCAACTATGGTTGATGTCTTGTAATTCAGAAACAGTCCATTACCGTCCGCCCCTGTGTACAACTGTATGTAATCTCCATCTCGTACCCCCGGTACATCAAGCCACACAGTATCCATGATCTTTCGGCCATTGTCATCCAAATATGCCAGATCAGCTTTTGTATACTGCTGATACACCTTCTCCACGCGCACATTTCCGTTCTTATCTGAATGGCTGGTCCACTCGTTCCTCACAAACAGCACCGCCACCACAATTACACAGAAAACGCATATGGCTGCCATCACGCAAAATAATATTTTCAATCTGGCAAGCCTGCCTTTTCCCCTGAGATTCTTCAGATGGACAGCATTATTCGCTGAAGTCCCATCCCCGGACACCTCTTCCGGCGCCTCCGGCTCATCACCCTTTCCATATATAAGTTCTCCAACCTGTACATCCAGAATCTCACATATACACACAAGCCTGTCCAAATCAGGATACGCCTTATCCCTCTCCCACTTGGACACAGCCTGTCTGCTGACTCCCATCTTTTCCGCAAATTCCTCCTGATTCAGCCCGGCTTTCTTCCGGTACTCCTGAATCCTGGATCCTATAAGCAGCATTTGTTTTCCTCCTTATCTCCATCTGTTATACTGTTTTTTTCAAACAATTAATCCATGCTTTTGCCAAAGTTATATGCCCCTCTTTTGTAGGGTGTGATCCGTCTAATGTTTCATAACGTAAATTCTGTGATGCCAGATCTGCAACTTCAATTCCCGCAATTTCTGCAGCAATTTTTATTGCCGCATTGTATTCATATATCGATACACCAGCCCATTTATGTGGAAATTTCCAACTATTATCGCCTTTCATATAACTTTCCATCAATGTCCCACATATAATTCTACTTTTCGGATAATTCATCTTTATCTTTTGCAACATATTATAATAGGACGAGAAAAATGAAGGGCTTCCCAACTTATCATTTGTAATATGAACACCGTTTCCAAAATCATTAAACCCTAAATATATTAGAATCATATCAGGTGTGTACTGCTCTGTATGCAAATTTGATGTACGCTGATCACAATTTCCACTAGGGAATTTTTCACCTGCAACCTTACTTCCAGAATAAGAATTATTAACACAAATGTAGGCGTTAATGAACTGGTTTACCTTTGCCCACCATGTATCATATACCGATGTCATGTCATTTCTTAAAGAGTTGTACTCATCATAAAACACCTTATATCCAATCGGATTATATCCTGAATATGTACTTATAGAATCACCCAAAATAGATACAAATTTTACTTTATTTTTCATTGAAGTCCCCTCTACTTTCCTCTCTTCTTCAAAGTTTCTCGACGTTCTAGTCTATTCTTAACCTAATCGGCCCTAATCGTAACATTTCTACTCAATGGGCCAATCGATAACGCTTTTAACACAATATCCTGACACACTTTCGCTGACGCCTTATCTCCCTGATAACCATTTTCATTTGCTTCTTCAATAAGCTTCTGTATATTTATCATCATAAAACCTCCAATCTAAGTGTCTCCATTACCATGTTTGACTTTGGTAATTCATACGCATATTCTGCAACTAAAGTCATATCCAGTTCATGAACAATCTTTCTATAACTTGCAATTAATTCTTTGTACAAATCAAAAGAAAATTTTCTTTTATTCCGTATCAGTTCCACAAGAAGACGCTCTTTATCATAAATTACAATATCCACACCATCATAATTCATTGTAGTTTTGCCCATATCAAATGCTTCGCTGTTTTCATAAAAATGCTTCACTCTTTCATCGCTGATTTTTCTTGTATTTTTCGGTGTCGCAACATAATAAAAATTTGGTATGGTATCCGTCAATCCATAGTAATAAAAGGCACTATTCAGAGTTATAATTGCATCGGGATATTTCTTAGAAATAATCTCCAGCTCCGGCACACATCTCTTATCAGAATAGATGCCTTTTTCTTTTACATACAGTTCCCCTTCTTGAACACATTTTTTAATTTTATAATCCGTTCCATATTTTTCCAAACACTCCTGATATGACAGCAACATTTTCCTTCATATGTTTTTCTGATTTAGCACCGTTTATCTATTTTGTTCCATGCTCCACAATCATCTCAACATTCTCAAATACATCGACAAACACCTGCTTTGCTCTTTCTAAAAGCTTACGGCATATCTCTGGTTCCTCAAACAAAAAACTAACACGCAGTTCTACGCTTTTAACATTTGGGTACTTTTCTTTATATTGTCCTGAATCTATGTACCAGATATAGGTATTGAGTTTATCTTGCAACAGCAATAAATGTCGATTCATATCTGACCAGTCCATTCCGTCTGTAAGAAGAAGTAACAAGCTGGAGGTGTCTTGTTCATATGCCAAGCCATCAATGGTATCTGTTTTTTCAATATTAAACTTATCATCGTTATTCTCTAACTCCATATCATCACCTATTTCCTTTATTGTATCCTCCGTATGCATTGATGTCGCATTTTTCGAATACACTTTTGATTTCCTGCTCATTTCCAGCCTCTACCAATTGCTCAAAATCCTTCGGCAGCGTCTTTCTCTTTGCTATAGTACCATTCTCCTTTCCGAATTCAGAACTATATCAAAATAGCTTTCATCATTTTTACTTAAATATAGATTCAATTCCTTTTAAATCATCTATTTTTATAATAGGAATAACAGCTTTATCGTAATTATCAAATCCATTGAACAAACTTATTAGTTCGTAACCTATCAACCTCAATTCACGAGCAATCACATTGCTTTGTAAAATATCATAATTGATTTCTTCATGAATCTCCTTCCCATTTAAACAGTAGTTTTGTAATTCTTCCTGATACATCCGATCCAATAAAGTCAAATCTAACTGTTTCTCACATCCAATATCGGATAATATACGATTAATCCCCTTCGTAAACTGCTCCATAGACACCTCACCATCCAAATGAAACAGGAACCCCCGATCAATTAATGCATCAACCCATGCATCATAGAACTCATTAAATGCATCTTCTGTATTATTTTCCATTAATAATCGATACTCAGGCAGAACTGTGATGTCATATCTTGAATTAGTGATAATCTCATTAAAAAACTTATACAAATTTATGTCAGTTGTCTCTTCTTCATAAACAATGTCATAGCCATCATAATCACAGGCAATATCAAATAAATCTTTCTTTTTTTTCGTACCATGTAATAACTTTAAAAAGCTCATGATCCATCCTCCGCTTAAACTAATATCTCTGCCTAACTGCTTCCTCGTATCTTTCAATGGGGCCCATTTGGTTCATTCCCGTCAAGTAGCGGCTTGTGCTCTAACTCTGTAGTCATCTTATTGCCTCCAAAACCACAAAAAAGTATATCTTTTCTAAATCACATTGTAATTATATCATTCAATTTTTTCAATTCTTCTTCATAGGCACAATCTGTCCAACAGGAACTAATATTTTTTCTTTTACACATTTCTGCCTTTGCATCTCCAAATGCGCTTCTCGTTTTTTCAAGATTTTTCTCTCGTACATTCTGCCCCGCTGCGTTCCTTCTCCAACCACAAAAATATACCTTAGCTTCTTCTTCAATTTTTCTTTTTTTAGAAGCAATTTTTAATGTCTCTTTATAATCTGGGCGCATCATAAATTCTTTAGGAATTCTTTTATTTAACGCTTCAAAAAAGTCTAGCGGAACAAATTTATGCGTTGGATCATATTTTATTTCAAGATAATCTACCAATTTTTTATAATCATCAATAAAACATTTGGCCTTATACCCTTTCTCTATTTCCAATTCAAATACCACCGGATATAATCCTAAAGTTGTCAAATACAAGCGGTATGGAATTATATCCGTCAAGAAAATACAACTAAAAATTTTTCCATTAAACCCAAATGGAAATGTTGCTCTCTCTTCTCCCTTTTTCATCATGTCTTTATGCAGGGTTCTTAATCCAGTAAATTCAAACATTTTCATCCAATCACCTTCGTTCTTATACCAATATCAATTTCATTATATCACTTTGGCGAAAAGTATCCTTTCGCCAAAATGTATATCTCCTGTTCCCCCAAGCCTATCCCCTGGGGTAAACCTCCACTTATATCATCACTCTACGGAAACAGAAACGCACATCTATTTTATTCCCCAAATGGCAAAATCCTTTGATTTATTGAGCTTTTCTCGACAGAAGGCAGACTGTTTCTACATGAACAGTACCCGGAAATTGATCGACAGCGCATGCCTTAGTCACGAAATATCCGTTCTCCTGCAGAGTCACCAGATCCCTGGCAAGTGATGTAGGCTTGCAGCTTATGTACACAAGCTCCTTCACTCCATAGTTAATGATCTTTGTCAGAGCCTTTGGGTTGATTCCGTCACGTGGTGGATCAAGAACTATGAAATCCGGCTTCTCCTCTATGTCATCTATGACCTTAAGAACATCCCCCGCGATGAACTCACAGTTGTCAAGGCCGTTGAGCTCCGCATTCACACGGGCAGCCTCCACAGCTTCCTCAACGATCTCTACGCCGATGACCTTCTTTGCAACAGGCGCAAGAAGCTGGGCTATCGTTCCGGTTCCACTATAGAGGTCGAATATGACAGCATCCTTTGTATCACCCACATACGAACGAGCCTTGTCGTAGAGTCTCTCAGCGCTCTTGGTATTTGTCTGGAAGAATGAGAACGGCGATATCTTGAACTGAAGTCCAAGGACAGTCTCATATATATACTCTGTTCCGTATAGCAGATTTGTCCTGTCACTGATGACCGCATCCGCCATGGAGTTATTTTCCGTATGAAGGATTCCTGCGATCTTTCCCTCAAGCGGCAGCTCCAGCAGCCCCTTCACGTATGCATCAAGGTCGAGAGCCGCCAGATTCTGGGTGGTTGTCACCAGATTCACCAGCAGATCGCCATTTGTCGCCGAACGTCTGATAACCAGATGGCGCAGAAGCCCCTCGTGCTGCATCTTTTTGTAATATGGGAGTCCCGCCTCCTTGCAGAACTGGACAGTATATTTCACTATCTTGTTCAGATCATCATTTACTATATAGCAGTCATCCATCTGTACGATGTCGTACGTGCTGTTCTTCTTGTGAAGTCCCAGTGCCAGCGGACCATCCTTATACTCATCGCCAAATGAGAACTCCATCTTGTTCCTGTATCCCTTTGTCACAGGAGATGCAAGTATCCCCTGCCACTCATAAGGGTGAACCTCGCTGTCTATCACTCCGTCAAGGAGGCCTTTGACAAGCTCCTCCTTCACCTTGAGCTGGTTCTCGTAGCTGAGCGTCTGGTAACTGCAGCCACCGCACATACCAAAATGCGAACACACTGGCGAAGCATCCTCAAGCTCAGATTTCTCAAGAACCTCAAGGAGCCTTCCGTCCGCCTTGCCCTTCTTCAGCTTGGTTATACGGCAGCTCACTTTCTGACCTTTTATCGCACCCTTAACTGTTACTTTTCTGTCATCCATATGAAAGCTGCCCTTGTTCGGGAACTCATATGTGTCTATCACACCTTCAACTATATCGTGTTTCTTCATATCATTTTACCTGTCCTTTTCTATCAGTCTCTATCGTCATCTTAATTCTGCAACCGCTCATTGTACGGAGAGAAATCTACATATAACTCCTGCACATCTGCCTCTTTTTTGTTGACCATAAGTCTCTCCAGCAGTTCGTCTGCATCCGCCTGTCCAATAACAGATCTGTACAACTGAAGCAGCTTGAGCATATTATGATACTTCTCCATCATGGATGAGTTATAAAAATACGGCACCAGCCTTTTTATTCCAGCCACCTCAAGCTTATTATCATCTTTTTTTCTGGCAACAAGCCAGTGTGGTATAATGCCACAGTTTAATTTCTGATTGCTTTCTTCGCACAACGAAGCCTTTGCCGCTTCAAATGCATTATCCAGAAGCTTTGGTATATCATCAGAGCACATCCTGGTCTCCTCTTTATTGCCATACCATTCCATAACTGCCTTTCTCACCGCAAGACAATTATACCTGTTTATTCTTCCCTCCCTCTGTTCAAAATCAGTAGGATTGGCAGGAATAGACAAATGTACCATTCGATCCGCATAATTATGGAAATCCAGTCCCTCCTGACCTATAGAGGTCGTAGCAAATACAAATGGTGCAAATGGCGAGTTAAACGCAGCCTGAAGCTTGGATATACTATTCACTTTATCGTCGTCATTACCGCTTCCTATACATCGCGCATAGTATGTCTCTACGGGCCTTTCCGCACTTTTCTGATTATCGCCTGTCCTGGATATCTGAAGTCTGCCATCTTTTGTATGTTCATACAATGTAATATAAATTTCTGTTGCCTCATGTACATTATGTCCATCTGACAAGTATGCTGCGTTCCCTATATACTCCAGCTCTTGCAATACATACTGAAGCTTTCCTTCTTCACAGTAATCCTTTATAGACTGTCTGAGACTATCCACATCCATCTGTAAAGTGCCTCCACTGTCCCTAAGGGCAAAACCTTCTTTATTCCTTTTTATCGGCAGTCCCATCTCAGACCACACGGCAAACATACCTGACTCTGATGTCGTAAATATCTTTTCAACCGTTTTTATACCTTCATCACCACTATTACCCCGCTCCGGATTTTCTTCGAAACCAGCCACCAGGCCCAGTATTTGTTCTAATATTTGTTCTAGTATGTCCTTTGCACTTTCCTGAAAATCCTGAAGTTCTTTCTCCGTAATACTCTTATCCTGTTCCTGTTTCAATATCCACCAGATAAGTCTCCGTGTCACTTCTCGGCTGATAAGCCATGCCATAGCTCTCGGTACAACAACTCTGTCTGAGAACATAACGGTCTTGCCAAAGTTTTTGTGCTCTGCAAATGCACCTTTAAGCTCTTTCCAACCGACCACAGAAGGAACCCACAGAAGTCTGGCTGCTCCTGGATGATTCAGAAGTACATCCTCCCTTGTCATGCCATTATACTTACCAGATTTCAGCATAGAATCGATATCCAGAGATTCTATGTCCAGAATATACTCCAACACCTTCTCATAAACTCCATGCCATTCCCCTAGTGTTTTGGACATATCTTTAAAATCATCTTCAAGAATATAACATTTTGAATTATTTTTATATCTTATTTTTCCAGCGCCAACATCTTCATCAAAATTGCGTTTAATTTTATAGCCATCATCGCCGCCGGCCTGTTTGTTCCCTCGATTCATGAACGAGAGAACATATGGGATTCTCTCAGCATATGCTGTCGCTGTACCTGTACCTATATGATACCTGCCATTGCCTGTATCATATTCAACAAGCTCATTCGTATAATCAAGAAGGGCTTTAATCCCACCACATCCGATTTCCTGTTTATCAGTATCTTCAGCGTCTGTGCAGTCTTCTCTCAATTCACGTAGCACATTGATTCTCTCCATTCTGGTAAACACTGATCCCATCTGCCTCTCAAAGGTGTTTTTCTTTTCCAGAACATTTTCCTTGCTTTCTCTGTCCGATCGTGAATATTTTTCAAGTGCAGTCTTATAAGCCTCAAGGGAACTTGAAATTACAGACATACCATTTGTTCCCCCTCCTTTTTCAAGGAAGCGGCACACATCATATATACTTGCATTTTCCGTGCCTGCTGTATCGGTATCCGTCTCATCCTGATCTGCATTTTTACTCATATACATCCTAAATGGAGTTGCAGACAACATCAGAACATATGGATTTCTGTCTTCCCCATCAGACTCCTGTTCCAGAACCTTTCTTATGATACTTTCCTCATCATCTGAAGCCTGACCTATGATCTCCTTGAAATTTTGGAATTCATCCATAATAACCAGCCCGCAGTCCAGCCAGTCCATCGTGATCTCCGCAAAGCCTTTCCTTACGATCTGCCAGGTATTATAAAAGTTTTCTATTTCATATTCATCACCATTACGGCTATCCCTGATAATATTACATGCTTTATTAAACTCTTCATCACACTTACACTTGGTCATGTACAGACCCATCATCTTTTCAAAATCTTCATTTCCCCGACTTGCTTCTGCTGAAATAATTTCATCATCAGAAAAAGCCCGTATCAGTCTATACAGATATTCTCTCTCTTCTACCTTGCCCCGTCCCTTTATATCGATAGATGTCCTTTGTGTCATTGGCAATATTCTAAGTCTGGTCTTCAATGCATTGACTCTGCCCAAAGATTCATATGTGTGATCATTTCCATATACCTTATAATAATCTTGAAGTACCGCTTGAAATTCCACTTCATATTTAGATGAATTGAACTCTTTCCCCGAAAGACAACTGGCACGATTCGTCCACCCCTCGTCTTCATTTTTACCAAGTCCGAGTTTTTCCTCATTCTGCTTGGCGATATTCGTGTTGGAACATATATAAATAACATTAAAATAATAATAATCCGCTTCGTTTTTTATCTGTTCTCCAGACTTGCCGGCAATTTCCTGCTCAAGGAGTTTACACATAAGGCACCTGATGACGCCCCTCGCAATAATAGTCTTTCCAAGGCCCACCTCATCTGCAAGAAGAAATCTTCCGCTGGTACACTCTCCCATATAACTGTCAACGATCCTTCTTATAGCACGTTTCTGATAATCTGTATATTCAATTTCTGTCTTTTCTTTGCCCATAATATCCAATTTCCCCTTTTAAGCATTCGAATTGCGCCATCATATTTTCGACCAGCTTTTTATCCATACATGCAATTTCTGCCTGTTCCTCCTGTGACATACCTTTATTTCGAAGCGCATGCACTTCGTATATGGACTTCACACGATTCTTATACCCTGTTAGAACTGAATCCAGGCTTCTCTTCTCGTTTATACATCTTTGAATCAGCTCTTCTAACGTAGGAATACAATTTCTTATATAGCACTCATACTCCTTAACGCCCAGCCGTTTCCCAGAATCATCAGAGTCATTCTCCGGCTTATCTATACTGCTGTCTTTATAATTTCTGCTGCTTAACAAACCTGCTATTTTCTCATATATCAATATTCTCTGCACATCTAACAGATTATCTGCCGCGTCTGTCTCGTCTCCATCATTATCATTGGTCTGAGCACACCAGCATATATGTATGTTTGCCCGAGCGTATTCTTTGTTCTTATATTCAAGTGTCAGGATAAACTGCTGCCCTGCTTTTCTCCTGTTAAGTCCTGACCAGGATATATCAGTCTCCAGAACATCAGAATTGGGATCTTCCGATATCTCATCAGCAAATGTGATTTTTAGCAGATTCTCACTTCTTTCCGGATAATCGACAGGACATATCTTTACGGATATATGATCGTATTCAGCACTTTCATCCCTCACGAATTTATTTTCTTCTGGGATATTTCGCTTTGCTATAGATTTTTCAAAAGTAGTCAGGCCCTCATTGATCGAAGTGATCAGCTCACCGACATTATCCTTCTCTTGCGCCGTCGCAATCCCGGTCCTGCAAACGGTCAGCGTATAATTATCACTTTGGCTGAATTTCACAGCATACATCTGGCTTATCTGTAGTGCCAATTTTCTAAACTCACTATCTATATCGAGTTCATACTCTTCAGACTCAGTGCCTTGGGGTCTTTTTCTATATGTATACAGTCTATAATCTTCTTGAAAAACTGTCTTTATATAGTCATACCGCTGTTCCGTTATATCTTGAAGCTTCACCACCAGTTCTCTGTTATTTCCAAATGCTCTGTTGGAAAAATTCAGTGATCCCACATAAACCCATTGATCTTTATCTGACAGATATGCCTTAAAATGTGAACTTGATGGTTTTCTGTTTACCTGATTCTCCTCTATCTCATACACAAAGAACTGGCGGCTGTCAGTTTTGTCATCATCCTCCACTATCTGCTTTTCAGCACAACGTTCATACCCCAGCTTTGTCAGTTCATTTTCCATAGTATATATGTTAGTTTTCTTTGGGCATTCTCTCAGAAAACTTTCTGATAAAAACGGTGAAAAAATGTGATCTGCCCCTTTTAGCATATCTTTGAATTCTGTACCTGGGAAAGCTTCCCCAAATGCTGTGATCTCCGGGAGCTCATCCTTTTTAAAGTAATATGAGTCCACAGCAAGATTCTCTATTACCTCGCCTATATTACGGTTGTCGATATATGGACTATCCGATCTGCCGTTTTCTCTTTCATATCCAAGCAATCTATCTATCGCACCTGATATATCAGCTTTTGTGCCTTTCAGTTTTACATATTTGTCCCTGTCTGTTTCAGGCACGTCCTGTTCTCTGTACGCTTCAAGCTCCATACATGCAGCAAATTCCTTGTTGTGTGAATTCACCAGATTCATACTGCCTATAATCAATCGGAACAATGTATCTGCCCCCTCGGCCGTCTTATCTTTTTTCTCAAACTTCACCAGATACATTTTGGGATGGAAACTGTGATCGCGCTCTCCAAGCGAAATCGTGTAATACGCCGTAAATCGTCTTGTATACTGATACATCGTGGAGGCCGAGCTTTTGTCATAGCCATTATTACATACAAATCCTATGTGTTTCTCCATCCATTTCATGTCCTCGATACCTTTATCGAACAGCATCTTCAACCGCTCTGTGATCGACAGACTTGTACCACTGTCCATACCCTTTGCCGGTATATCCCTCATATATAACAGTGCCGACAACAATGCTTTTGCATCAATACTATATGTGCACAGCAATGCGCCCGTGGTTTCATATCCCTTTGGTGGACGAAGCTTGTCCAATAAGTATATATCCTCTATATTTTCCATATTTACTCCCATTTTATATAATTATAAAACAATTCTGATATATAATAGCTTACACACATGGTTATGGTTCCCGGATATCTGTTTTGACTTTCTGTAGGACGATACTCCCACCTGAATGTGTCTATATAATCCTCTGTGTCTTCTATATTTCTTAGATTAGTGCCTAATTTTGACGCAGCCCCCTGCACGTGTTTCTCTCTTTCCTCCACGATACTGGCAATTTTCTCTATATCACTTGTATTTATGTCTTTCTCCAATTCTATGGTTAATTTATTAATAAAATCCCAGCATTCACCTAAATCCCCGTCTTCCCCCTGACTGATAAAACTTTTACAATCTTCATATTTCTTTTTCCAGTAATTTTCTATTTTTTCTTCTTTTATTTCAGTGCTAATCTCGAAATATACTGCAATCTCAGATCTGATTTTTTCTTCATATGATTTACGTTTATCGTCATCTCTGCTGAACAGCAGCCATTTATAACTGAGCTTGGCAATATACTGGATAATAGAATATATCTGGGACTGGCGAAGATATTCATACATATAAAATCCATTATCTTTCCCTACTATACTCTCGCCATACTTGTCATACTTGTCAATTTTTTCAAATTCATAAAGATACTTACTCTTTGGTTTTATTTTTAACTCTTCAAGTAAATCTTCAAGTTTTTCATATTTGAATTTACCCTCTTTACCTTCTTTATATAATTTTGATACAGAATCTTCCCTTAGTACATCTTTTTTATTTGATACAGGTGCTAGGAAACTGGCGATAATATTTGATGTATATGAATATCTGCATATTCTATCATCATCCGGCATCAACACCCGCCTTATATAATCCAGTTTCTCTATTTCATCCAGTTTCCCCGGGCTATAGATATAGTCCTTTTCATAATCTGTAAGATCCTCTACATCTGAGCCAACTTCAACATTATCTATCACATTTTTCACAAATTTATATCGGTCTGTTTCTTTCAGTATGTCCAATAAGCATACACCATTTATCGAATACTTTTCGTCCAGATAATGCAGCATCTTCATCTTATTCTTATATTTCTTGTAAGCGCGATCCTTTGCATCATCAAAGAATCCCTTTCCTTTGCACTCCTCACGATGTTTTTCAACTATATGATGACTGATCATTCTTTCATAATAATCAACATCATCCTCTGATCCTTTTTCTTTAAGTACATGATATATGGCATTGAGATAATATATATATACAAGGTTAGGCATAAGTGTCGTACACTCTGGAAACAGTATCTCCGAGATCCTGTTATTCATCGGTCTGAGCCCCAGAACATCCTTGTTATTTGCCTCCTTAAAAAAATTGCTTATTCCCCTATCACCTTTCCCATACAAACTGCAAAAGCCAAACTCCACAAGTATCCCCCTTCCCATACTCAAAAATGCCGGACACCTACATCACAATGAAGTGCCCGGCACCAATTATACTACCTTTATATCTGCTCTATCCCCACAGATCCTCAAAAAACTTCTTCCTCTTCTTCTCCTCCGGTATGGAACATCAGCCATTTAAAGCTACCTTCGGCAGGGCTGATGCTACATGTCAAATTTTCTTCGAAAACTTGACACATTCGACTCTACCCTCGGCAGCTCATTCTGCGCAAAAAACGGCGTTCCGTGCTGGTCAAAATCAAGCAGCATATACGTTCCAATCCGGTTGTCCCTCGGCAGAGCCAGACTTCCCGGATTCACTATATATGAACCCTTGTAGCTCGTCAGGTCACGGCGGTGGGTGTGTCCATACATTACGAAGTCATATCCTTCCGTGTCGATAAGCTCCTCCAGATATGAAATACCGCTGTTCACACCATACCTGTGTCCATGCGTTATAAATGCCCTCTTATCTCCGATGTTGAATTCGTCATATATCGGGAGCTCCGGGTTGTAATCGCAGTTGCCCCTCACCATGTGGATCTCACAGTCAAACAGATCATGTATCAGCTTTTCATCTCCCTCAACATCTCCGAGATGTATCAGCATGTCCACGTCGCCAACTATATCGTGTATCTGTTTTAAGCAGCTACTCTTGCCATGAGTATCACTTATTATCAGTACTTTCATCTATTCCTCCTAACGAGAATCCATCGATCCCACTGATCATTAACTGATTTATTCCTGATTCTCACTTACTCTCCCTGTGCGCTCTGATGACGTTCTTCATCAGTCTCAGTGCATTTCCCCTGTGACTGATCTTGTTCTTCTCCTCAGGATCAAGCTCCGCAGTGGTCTTGCCCAGCTCTGGAAGGTAAAATATAGGGTCATACCCGAAACCGTTCTCGCCGCGCTCCTCGTAGCCTATGATTCCCTCTATGGTTCCGCGCTCTGTGTACTCGCTTCCATCTGGGAACACTGCTGCTATAGCGCACACGAATCTTGCTGTCCTCTCAGGATCTGGAACCCCGGCCAGCTTGTCTATTATGTACTGGTTCTTTATCCTGTACGATGTGTCCTCGCCTAGGAATCTCGCGCTGTATATGCCAGGCGCCTTGTCCATATAATCGACCTCAAGTCCTGAGTCATCCGCAAGCACCAGACATCCGCTCTCCTTGCTGATGGCTCTCGCCTTAATCAGAGCATTCTCCTCAAATGTCTGTCCGTCCTCAACTATATCTATATCAATCCCAGCCTCCTTCATGGACTGTATCTCAAATCCGAGGTCAGCAAGTATCATGCGGACCTCCTTCATCTTTCCTTCATTTCCCGTTGCAAATATCAGCTTGTCCATAATATTCTCCTTTCCCACAGCTTACATACACTTCCTGTTTATTCTGTCTTATCCGTAAATGCCTTGAGGCAGACGTTACATTTTCTCTCTTTTTCCGCACTGTACCACTGATTTCCATACAGACTTATATAGCCTTCTCCGTCGGAGATGTCAAAGCTGTCGGTCATGGAATCCGCATCATACTCTATGGCTATCGGGTATTTGCTGCCCGGCGTGGTTATATGTACTATGACCGCAAATTTCTTTTCATCCGGGAGCTTGACCACATCATCCAGGTTGACCGTGTAGTATCCTGCGTACTCCATCTCGCCTGACGCGACAAGCTTCTTATTTGCCAGATCGTCAGTGTCCTCAAAATTTGTAGCCACATATACTTCATATGTCGTCTTTGCATCAGTAGCATAGAATGACACAGCCTTGAGCTCCTCGCTCTTGCCTGCCGTGTAAACATTTGCAAAGTAGGCATCCTCCTGGTCAAATCCAAGGACTCCTACCCAGCCCAGCTTATCCGACTGGTATATCTTATCGTAGTTGTCTGCACCCTCAAGTCTGGTGTACACAACACTGGTCTCGCAAATATGCGCATCATAGTATGATATATAGAAATATCCATCCTCGCCAAATTCGGTTCCCCAACTGTTCTTACAGATAAAAGCACCATCTTTCTTCGGCGCCTTGTTAAAGTTGTTCTTGCTGTAATTGTCATCCCATCCTACTATTACCACATCGTGGTTGATTCCCTCTGAACCATCATAATAGTACGCATGAGTCTCCTCGTTGTAATACTCCGAGCTGCTGTCGGCATCTATCATATCGCTGTATATCGCAGTCTCCACACCGCCCTTGGTGTACACTGCCTCTTTCACAGCCTTCAGATTCTTGTCGTCAATTATCTCCGCCTCCTGCAAATGCTTCACGGCCTTAAGCTTGGAGTTCGTCTTGTCATCCCCGTACGGATCATCCTTCTCGAGAACCGGTCCCTTCCAGGATGCAAGATATGCAATACTCATCCTGTACTGGCCACCCTCAAACTGTTCAACACCAAATCCGTTGTTCATGGTCATGTTATCCACAGAGAACTGCAGCTTTTCATCCGGCATAAGAGTTGTCTCAAGCGCAGCCAGCGACGCAAATGCCCAGCATGTTCCCGAGTCTCCCTGGTCTCTGACCTCTGTGACCCTGCCCTCTTTTCTCATGTCGTAGGCGGCCGGCAGCTTACTGTCCTCACCGACCTTCTGCAGGGATACACGGCCTGTGTCATAATTGTACTCACATGTATAGTCGAGCGTGTCCGCTATATACTCTATAGGGACAAATGTCTCGTCATCCTTCTTTATCGGCGCATCCGCGATCTTCACGTCCTTGCCGTCCAGCTCTGCATCCTGGGAATCAAGCACCAGTCTGGCGACTCCTTCATTCCTCTTGATCACGATACTGCCATTCACATACTCTATGTATGTGCACTTCATCTTATCCTTGAGCATCTTCAGCGGCATCATAAGGTGAAGATTATTGCTTACATACGGCTTGTACTCGTCCTCTTCCACCTCACTGCCATTTACATACAGTGTGAGTCCCGCTTCATTGTAATCGCCCGCAAGCTTCTCAGACATGCCGGAAACTGCGTGTTGATCCTCCTCGTTCTTCTCCAGACGTCCCGACGGCTCCTTTGTTCCGTAATACGCCAGAGCACCTATGGCAAGGATCAGAATTATATATACAAATTTCTTCAAGCTTCTTCTCTCCTTCGTTTAGGCGGCTTCGGTCCCATAAACTGATAGAAATATGATTTTATCATTCCGTTGTATATCTTGCGGTTTCTGTCGGCCTTTCTGCCGATATACTTCTCCGCATCCGTATACGATGTGATGAGGAACATTGACCAGTCATCAAGACTCCTATAGCTCTCGCCGATGGTCCTGTACAGCTCAGGCAGAGCCTCCTTCTCCTCAAGTCTCTCTCCGTAAGGTGGATTTGTGATTATAAATCCATACTTCTTCGGATTTCTCAGATCCTTCACATCCCTCTGCTGAAAATGGATGTGCTGCTCCACTCCTGCTGCCCTGGCATTCTCCATGGCACACTTCACCATATCGCCATCCAGATCATATCCCTGTATGTTCATCTTCACATCGCGGTCTATGAGATCATGAGCCTCATCCACCGCATTGTACCATATCTTCTTGTCACAGATCTTGGACCACTCCTGGGCCGTGAACTCCCTGTCCATTCCCGGTGCGATGTGTGCGCCTATCATGGCCGCCTCTATCGGAAATGTTCCACTTCCGCAGAACGGATCTACAAGGACTCTGTCGCTGTGCCACGGCGTGAGCATGATCAGCGCGGACGCCAGCGTCTCCGATATAGGAGCCTTTCCAACCAGCTTTCTGTATCCCCTCTTGTGAAGTGACACACCTGACGTGTCAAGTGCTATGGTCACTATATCCTTGAATATAAATACTCTCACCGGATAGCTTGCGCCATCCTCCGTGAACCATGACACTCTGTATGTCTGCTTCAATCTCTCAACCATAGCCTTCTTGACTATAGACTGTATATCCGATGGACTGAAGAGTGCACTCTTGTTTGATGTCGCCTTGGACACCCAGAATTTTGCATCCCTTGTCAGATACTTCTCCCAGGCGATGGCCTTTGTTCCCTCGAACAGCTCGTCAAATGTGGCGGCCTTGAAGCTGCCACATTTAAGCATGATACGCTCGGCTGTCCTTATAAAAATATTTGCCCTTGCAATCGCACTCTCGTCTCCGGCAAATGTGATCCTTCCGTCCTCCACCTGGACTATCTCGTATCCAAGATCAAGTATTTCTTTTTTCAGTACCGACTCCAGTCCAAAATGACATGGAGCTATAAGTTCTACTCTACTCATTTCCTGCCCTTTCTGTGGGTTGTATATTTGTTCTATCGCTGTCTTGTGAGCGGGCCTCTGTACTGCGCCAGGCCTCCCACCGTGTTGATAACTCTGTATCCATCCTCGCTCATGATGAGCGCAGCCTTCATGCTGCTCACCCCATGAGCACAGTATACCAGCAGATATTTGCTTTTGGGAAGAGTATACTCCCTCGCTTCTATCAACTCAAATGGAATATTTACCGCCATGGGGATGTGTCCCTCCAGAAATTCATCGCGGTCCCTGACATCCACTATTATGCCGCCCCTTGCAACAGCTTCACGTATGATGTTGCGTATGGGAATACTTGTGAATCCCATTTCTCCACCTCCTTCATACCGACAGAAAAACCTCTTCTGTTATATGATATGAAGGAAATGTCTCATCGACACAATAAAAACGAAGATCCCGGCAGGCGAAAAGCCAATTCCGTCTGTCGGGACCTTATAATTACTTCTTAAGCTGTGCAAGACGCTCGGCAACCTGCTCAGACATCTCAGTGTACTTGGCAAGCTTTGCCTTCTCCTCCTCAACCTTTGCGGCTGGGGCCTTGTCAACGAACTTTGGATTTGCAAGCATTCCTGATGCACGCTTGATCTCTCCGGCAAGCTTAGCAGCCTCCTTCTCAAGTCGCTCGATCTCCTTGTCGATATCCACAAGCTCCTCAAGAGGAATGTATACAGCGGCATCGTGGATCAGTGTTGATACTGCATTCTCATCGATTCCTGTCTTGTCCTCCTGAACGTGTACCTCGCTGGCATAACCCAGTGTGGCAAAGAAGCTCTTTGATGACTCAAATATATGTCTCACGTCCTCCTTTGCAGATACGACATATACCTTTGCCTTTCTGCTAGGTGGTACGTTCATTCCTGTACGAAGGTTTCTGATGGCACGGACTGCTGCCTTGATAGTGTCAACAGCGGCCTCGTCAGCCTCAAAGTTCCACTCGTCTGTGTACTCAGGCCACTTGGAGATCATGATCGACTCCTCCTCGTCCTGAATGTTGCAGAAGATCTCCTCTGTGATGAATGGCATGTATGGATGAAGAAGCTTAAGTGCCTGAATCAGAACTGTCTTAAGTGTCCAGAGTGCTGCTGCCTTTGTCTCATCCTCATCGTTGTAGAGACGAGGCTTAACCATCTCGATATACCAGTCACAGAACTCCTCCCAGATGAAGTCGTACACCTTGGATACAGCGATACCAAGCTCGAACTTCTCCATGTTGTCTGTCATCTCTTTTGCAAGTGTGTTGACCTTGGACAGGATCCAGCGGTCAGCTATTGTCAGGTCAGACAGCTTCACATTTGTGAAATCTGCCTTCTCCATGTTCATCATGATGAAACGTGTTGCGTTCCAGATCTTATTTGCAAAGTTTCTGGAATTCTCAACTCTCTCCCAGTAGAAACGCATGTCGTTTCCAGGAGCATTTCCTGTTATAAGTGTCAGACGAAGGGCGTCTGCACCGTACTTATCTATAACCTCAAGCGGGTCAATACCATTTCCAAGTGACTTACTCATCTTACGTCCCTGGTCGTCTCTTACAAGTCCGTGGATCAGCACATGCTTGAATGGGCTCTTGCCTGTCTGCTCAAGTGCTGAGAATACCATACGGATTACCCAGAAGAATATGATGTCGTATCCGGTTACAAGCACGCTTGTAGGATAGAAGTATTCATACTCAGGTGTCTTATCCGGCCAGCCAAGTGTTGAAAATGGCCACAGCGCAGATGAGAACCATGTATCGAGCGTATCCTCATCCTGTGTGAGATGTGTACATCCGCACTTTGGACATACTGTAGGTGTCTCACGGCTGACGATGGTCTCGCCGCACTCGTCACAGTACCATGCAGGGATTCTGTGTCCCCACCAGAGCTGTCTTGATATACACCAGTCACGGATGTTCTCAAGCCAGTGGATGTATGTCTTGTCAAACTGCTCAGGCACAAATGAGAGCTCATCGGTCTTGATGATGTCAAGTGCTGCCTGTCCCATCTCCTTCATGCGGACGAACCACTGAGGCTTGATCATAGGCTCTACAGTTGTCTTACATCTGTCATGTGTTCCTACGTTGTGGCTGTGTGGAACTACCTTTACGAGAAGTCCCAGTGCGTCAAGGTCTGCCACCATCTGCTTTCTTGCCTCGTAGCGATCCATGCCTGCATACTTGCCTCCGAGCTCATTTATGGTTGCATCATCGTCCAGTATATTTATCTCCTCAAGATTGTGACGCTTTCCAACCTCGAAGTCGTTAGGGTCATGTGCAGGTGTGATCTTTACACATCCTGTTCCAAACTCCTTGTCAACATATGGATCTGCGATAACCGGGATCTGTCTGTCTGTAAGTGGCAGCTCCAGCATCTTTCCTACTATATCTGTGTATCTCTCATCGTCAGGATTTACTGCAACGGCTGTATCTCCGAGAAGTGTCTCCGGTCTTGTGGTTGCTATCTCCACAAATCTTCCAGGCTCTCCAACTACAGGATAGTTGATATGCCAGAAGAATCCGTCCTGCTCCTCATGTATAACCTCAGCATCTGATATGGAAGTCTTACATACAGGACACCAGTTGATGATCCTTGAGCCCTTGTAGATGTAGCCCTTCTCGTACAGTCTCACAAATACTTCCTTGACTGCCTTGGAACATCCCTCGTCCATGGTGAATCTCTCTCTGTCCCAGTCAGCGGATGAACCCATCTTCTTGAGCTGGCTCACGATACGGTTGCCGTACTCTTCCTTCCATGCCCATGCATGCTTTAAGAACTCCTCACGGCCGATCTCTTTCTTATCTATTCCCTGCTCCTTCAGCTTCTCTGTAACCTTGACCTCGGTTGCGATGGCTGCGTGGTCTGTACCAGGCTGCCACAGTGCTGAGTAGCCCTGCATTCTCTTGAATCTGATAAGTATATCCTGCATGGTATTGTCCAGGGCATGTCCCATGTGGAGCTGTCCTGTTACATTTGGAGGCGGCATTACGATCGTAAATGGCTTCTTGCTCCTGTCAACCTCTGCGTGGAAATACTTCTTCTCCTCCCACTTTCTGTAGAGTCTGTCCTCTATCTGGGAAGGATCATATGTCTTCTCTAACTCTTTCATCTCATTCTTCCTTTCTATTCTTCCTGATCTCTTACATGTTGATATATACTTTTACAAAATTTTTCACAAAAAAACCCGCTCTCCGGACATTCTGTCAGAAGGGCGAGTAAATATTCGCGTTACCACCTTGTTTTGTATCTCATCTTATCCTATAACGGGAACGCCCCGGCATGGCTTATCCTTGTTAATTATCTTTCAGCCATGCAGCTCAGAAGCTACCTTCACAAGTCTCTGTCAGGAACGGTCTCACAGCCCACGAACCATTCTCTCTGTCTGACTCCACATGCTACTCCTCTTCGTCACAGCATTTGCATATATCTTCTTTATTCATTGTGATAGTACAACATAGGCTGGCTGTACGTCAAGCACAAAGTCATCCTATCTGGTTTCTGAACTGATCCTTGAGTGCACTCAGGATGGAATTCATACGCCTGTCATAGTCCTCTATGTCGCCGTGCATTCTGTTGTACACAGCCTTCTGGACTTTGTTGTATATGGACATCTCATGTACATCCTCCTTTGAATCAGCGATCTCGTTCATCAGATCGTCCAGGAATCCGGCCGGCATACCGCGCTTTCTTATCTCCCTCTGGAGTGTCGCCGTGTCCACCGTCACCGCCATTACACAGAAGTATTCTATCAATGACTCATTGTTCTTATTCAGCGCAAATGCTCTGATGAAAGCATCCTTTGCCTCCTCAAGCTGAAGATTGCCCGCCAGCGCAACGCCTTTGTTGTGATATATATTTCCAAGGAACTCATCGTACTCACCATGTGACTCCTTGTACTCTATGATGTCATCGTATATGGCGTCAGCCTTGATGTAATGCTTGTACATCATGTAGCTGTCAGCTCTCTTCTTGTCCAGCTCATACGGCTTGAGAGTCCTGATCCTCTTGCACTCATCCATGAATTCCTTCACTTCATCCTTGCTGTAGAACTCACCAAATGTAAGTATCTCCACCATGATATCCTGGATATACGCATTCTTGGCATTGAGCGCGTCTATCTTGTCCGCAAGATCCTCCATGTCTATGGCCGTTCTCAGCCAGTTGCTGAGTCTGTCCGCAAGGTCGTCTTTACCTATGAGCACCATATTGTTGAATATGTAGTAGCACAGCTCCTCATATGAATATATGGTTATCTTCGTATTGAGGAATGTGTACGGATTGTCCGCTGTCTTTGTCTTACAAATAATAATTCCACTCATATGTGTATCACTCTCCCGGATCAAAATGCTGTCCTCTGAGGTATGACGGGATGCTGAACGCACTCTGCTCATACTCATCGGAATCTTCGTCATCCAGATCCTCTTCATCTATGGTTTCTTCATCGTCCGGCTCTGACTCGTCGATCTCAGTCTCGCTGTCATCTGCATCGTCTGTAATGTCATCTGATTCTGATTCGTCATCATCTACCTCATATGCAGCATCCACTGATTCCGTTTCGTCATCATCTACCTCATATGCAGCATCCACTGATTCCGTTTCGTCATCATCTACCTCATATGCAGCATCCACTGATTCCGTTTCGTCATCATCTACCTCATATGCAGCATCCACTGATTCCGTTTCGTCATCATCAATTTCATCTGAAATGTTCTCAGGATCAGAGACCGCATCATCTTCTAACTCTTCAGCCTCCGTCATATCCGCCGCATCGTCATCAATCTCTTCCACAACATCCTCTGCTTCCGTTCCGAAATCATCCGGCTCTTCCACAGTCTCCGGCTCCACAGGTGACGCTGTTCCGTAATATACCACAGGCTCTTCATGTACCTCCTGCTCGGCTTCCACCGTCTTTGCATTACCATGCTCCACCGCCGGATCTTCGCCTCTCAGTTCCTCGGTGTCACCCATGCGTATCCTGAGCTCCTCTTCCCTTCGCGCTGCCTCAAGCTTCTCCGCATGCTTTCTCCTGATGGCTTCTATGTCAAATTCTTTTCTGTATATCTTATTTGTGGTAGGATACAAACTTCCAAATCCAAGATCACGGATGACTATGGCGCCCTTATCCGCACCATAATACTCCACGGATATCGACAGCTTTGTCGTCTTCTTTGGTCTCGCCGGAAGTCCGTATATCTCCACAGTCTCCCGCCATTCTTCCTCAGTCAGTATATCCTGGTATACAATCTGTATCCTTCTTGTGTTGTCGAGGAATACCTCTATGCTTCCGCGGGTGTTGAACCACTCAAGCCCGCCGTATGCTATCGGCCAAAATGTCTTCTTCTCATCCATGAGATTTATTCCGATATTTGTCTTGACCGTCTGCTCCGTATCTATAAAATATCTGCTGAGCGCCTCCGTGTACACACCGCCAAGCGATCTGTAACATGCACCCTTTGTATATATATTCTGTCCAACAAATACCCTTCTGCCCTGACACAGGACCGCCGCCGACTGCTTCATCCAGTTGTCAGCAAATCCTATTCCCGTGAGGAATACAGAGGATATAAACACCTGTGACATACATTCCTTAACTATATCCGCAAATGCCTCATCCATATCCTCATGGTATTTTCCAAATCTTTTCATGTTCATCCTGTCATGGAAGTTCACATGCTCAACGGTCACTATCAAAGGATATTTCCTTGTCATATCTATCCTGTAAAAATCCAGCCCGCTCCTGCCGAAATCAAACAGCCCCACGCTGTTATTCCTGAGCGGCTCAGGCTGTGCAAATATATAGCACAGGCCACTGTCCAGATGGCTCACTATATTAAACTGGTCATGGGTCAGACGGAGTGCCGACTTAAGTCCTCTGACTGCAGCTATGATGCGCGGATCTGTGTCAGCCACTGTGACTGTCAGTTTCTTTATCACAAAACTCTCAAACTGCTCGGTAAACTGTCTTATATGCAGTATCATCATCTTCACAAGAAGATCTCCCGCCTTATAATTACGCCCCGCAACTTCTATATTCTCATTTCTCAGGGTACGCTCATACACCTGATCCACAACCGTTCCATTTTCCTCGAACCTGCAGGCTGAAGCCTTCGCCCCTGCACACCAGCCAGCCAGATCTATGAACTTGTAAGCTTCACTCTGTCCGTCATCCGTCTTTTTGTTGTACGCGCTGTAGAACATGATGTTAGGGAGCATATATGTATCCCTCGCCTCCTTGTGGTACACCGATTCCGGCTCCCGCGTGTCAACATTATAATAACTAAGCTGTGTATATTCCGGGCCAAGATCCAGACCCAGATATAACTGTGTGTCAGACATAAATTATGCCCCTCCTTGTGAAAAATCAAAAAGTTAAAGCAACATCAAATTGGCGTCGAAGAAATGGCTGTTGTACAGATATGTGTCCATTGCCTGTATGAGCTCATGGTCATTTCTTGTCTCCTGGCTAACCAGCATGCTATTGATAAGTTCAAAGCTGCTGCTTCCATCCTTATGGAATGTCTCATTTTTGAGTATGTCGCTCTCAACCACGACTGAAGTTCCAACCACTCCATCGATGGAGTAGACAAGCGACTCTCCGTGGAATACGACAACTTCCTTAACATACACTCCCGGAATTATCTCATTCATCCTCTCGGATTTGTAGTTTGCCATACTGCTGCTCTCCTGGCCAAAGCTGTAGCTGACCCATACCTGCTTTCCGCTTTCTCCCTTGAATATGACATATGTCTTGAATCTCATATCCCCTGGCAGCTTTACGATCGACTCAAATTTTCTGAAGAACGGAAGTATCTTGCTGTATTCTATAAACTGTTTTACATTTGCCTTGATCCATTCCTGCTGCTCCTCAGTGTATCGTCCACTTCGGTTGCTAAAATAATACAGCAGGCTCATTCTGGATATCTCGTCCTTTATATTGCCCTTGGCGATCTCCTTGTACAGATCCTCCATTATATATGAAGGGATCTTCTGATCCTTTATAAAATACTGGTGCGCGCAATATCTGAGGAAAGCTTTCACCACCATGCCTCGGCTGCGGCCGCGATAGTACACCTCAAATATATCGTATATGGACTCTATATATCCGTCCGCGAACATCATCTGTGCGAGTATGTTCTCAGACAGCATATCAATATTTCTGTAATTTGAATTGACCGACTTGAAGAGATTTGCCATCTCCTCGAGTGATCCGTTGTAATTGTTGATGAGATATGACAGTATCTTCTGTCCGGCGTACCCTCTCCTGTATATATACACGCATATGGATATGAGCAGCCTGCTCTCATCGTATCTCTTGTCATCGATTCCAAACTCGGCTATCTTGATCAGCTCATCTATATCCACATCCACATAGCCAAATCTATACATTCCCTCAAATGCATTCTCATACATATCCAGAGCTATATAATATGTATTTATCCTGGAAGCATATGAAGGATCCACGTAATCCAGATCTATCTTGGACAAATATTTTCCGAGAATGTCCGCATCGAAATTCTCATGATAATACTCAACCATATGGGTAAGCGCTTCCTGTCTCACCCTGTAGCTCACCTCAGGGCAGAGTGCGATATCTCTGGCAAGATTTATCTCCTTTGCATCCCTGTGTGTAAATATATCTATATCGTTGTAGAGGAACAACAGGTATCTGTAATCCCTTGGACTGTACTCGTGACAAATGTCCAGATAGCTCCTCTCGTCTACGATCCTCTCCATTCTGTACTGTACGGTGCTCACATATCTGCCGCCGTTGTCATCCAGAAGTGTGACTATGGCAGACGGCGATATTATCTCTACATATGCCTCACCATTAACCACCGGAACCTTGACCTCTCCGCCAAGCTCACTGTGGGATACCAGTATGTGTGTTATATTCTCATTATCACACACGAACTTTCTCTTGAATATTATGTTGATGAGCTTTGTGGCAAATTCCGGTTTCACCGTATCAGGATCAAGGAATTCATCGTATATGACTGTCAGGTCATCGCTCACATTTCCCTGAAGTATCATCTTCTCCATGAAACGCTCAATGGCAGGGACAAAATCCCTGTACACCGACTTCTGGTTCTCCTTGTTCATGATGACATTTGCATATATATACGCCAGCTCCTCGTCCGTCAAAACGTTCTTGTAACTGAAATATCTGAGTATAGCCTCCGGTATCTCATCGTAGTGGTTTTTGTCCATGCTCCTGATAAAGCATTCATTCAGACCAACATACTTGAGATCCTTGTCCGATGCGTCACTGTAATATCTGTGATAACACGGATCGTACATCTTATTCTTGATCAGTATTCCACAAATGGCATCCAGAGTCGTCCTGTCATGCCTCATATCGTATATCTGCTCAAGCATCTTAAATGCCTGCTCGTCAAAATCCTTCTGTCTCGAAGCAGTCTTGACAAACTCCACGATGACATCCTCTGAGACAAATTCATTTCTCATGCCCCATCTGAGGGCTGCGATCTCAAGCGGTGCGATCTTCTTCATCATGAGAGGCTGCTTGTTGAACATGTCGCATATCTCAAAGTATATTACCGGACTGTTTACACCTGAGTTAAACAGCTTCTGTATATCCTCGTAGAGAACCCATTTGTCCTCTGTATAATTCACATCCACAAATAACAGTATCCAGAAATAGAACAGCCTGTTCTTGTCATTTGCCTCAAATCTTTCTCTGACCATGGCAGCAGTTCTGTCTATGATGAACTTCTCCCTGCGCAGAAGCGACTTCAGGTAACTGAGATAACACTTCTCCATGTCCTCCATGCTGGTGAAATTGGCGTCCGCATCTATTCTCAGGAATTCCTGCTCGACAAATTCTGTGTGTCCCTCCAGAATCTGCATATGAAGCAGTCCCAGCCTGTACATTCCATACTCCGGTCTGTATTTTATAAGGGTATTCAGGGCATCCCTGGTCTCCGCTATATACTTCTTCAGATCGATCTTGTCCGTTCTGAAGTCAATATATGCACGGATCAGAGCCTCCTCCGCCCTCTTGATGGTGAATCTCGTCTGCCTGCTCTTTGGAGTCATCTTGATGACCTCAGGCTTTCTGATGCTCACCTGTATTCTCATATTCTGATAAGTGTTCCATATATAAATGTAACCCGATGATTCCCCGTCGTGGATCTTCTGCGGATCTATGAGGAAACTGAGGTCAAATGTGTTGCCATCGAAGCTGTTCCACTTCAGCACGCTGGTCTCCGGTATGAGGAAATCGCAGTCCGATGCTATCTTGGTATTCGTGTAGCCCCAGGTGTTCTTGGTGATCGTAACCGATGCCCTGACCAATTCGGATGGCATCTCAACCAGCAGATCGTTCTGAGCCACGGACAGTGTGAGTGCCCTCTTCTTGTGTGTATACACAAGGAATTCCTCCATGGCCTGTCCTATGGACAGTGACATTCCCAGTGTGTCATACACCCTCTGAAGCTTTTCATCCCTGCCTATAAAAGTGCGCACAAAATCCTCGCTTCCGAATATCCTTATGGCATCCTCCCAGTTCTCCTCTGCATATGCTGCAAACTGGAACAGATCCTCGAGCTTCTTACCCTCGACCTGAATATATGGAGCGACTATAGCTATATGATAAGGGATGATAAACTCTCCCCCATCAGTGATTATATTTATATGACCCTTGAAGGATTTGCCTTGCTCGATTCCTCGGGCGTCAAATGAATAGCTGACTCTGTTCTTCCTGCCCACAAATGTGTGACTCTTGAAATCCAGTATATAGCGGCTGTCGTATACCATCAGTTTCACTGCACAACTGTTTGAAGAATCCACTGTAAACTCTCCATCATACACAGTTCCCGCCTCGATATTCAATTCTATCTTGCTGACTGATATGGCTACCGCTGGTCTGTCAACCTTAAACTCACCACGAGCATACTGTTCAACTATTCCCTTCATCGTCTGGTCTCCTGTATCTATTTCTATTGTCTTTTTGTCAAAAATCACTCATAGTGGTTGTATTTGAAGCTTCCAATCGGTATAATTGACAAAAAGACATATATTCAGATTATAACAAAATATTGTCTCTTTTTAAACAATATATACAGAAAAATAACTTAAAACAACTGAAAAAGGGGTTTTTTTATGAAAAATGGGGTTATCAATCTAAAAACAGAGAATCTCCTCAGTCAGGTCGAAACTGTTCGTGCAGATCTTAACATGAATCCACTGGGAGTTCCCGAATCTGTTACTAAAGCTATTGCGGACAACATGAGTCAGTTATCAGTATACCCTGATCACAACACAAAGAAATTAAAGGAGGCCATATCCGCATACTCCGGAGCAAAGACAGACGACATAATCGTCGGCGGCAGCTCCTATGAATTTGTCAAGATACTGTGCGAATTTACCTCGCCTAAGAAAGCTATCCTGATAACACCTGGAGCACAGAATTACGAAAAGCTGCTCTCTATGAACGGCTGTGAGATAATCTACTACTCCACACCTGAGGAGGAGGATTTCACCCTCGACATCGCAGATTTTATATCGAAGTTGTCAGAGGACATCGATATTATATTCATATCGAATCCTAATGGTACAACATCACAGATAATCGATGCAGAGTCTTTGGAATTTATAGCCAAGATATGCGATGGCAATAACATAACCATGGTCGTTGACGAGGAATACATGGATTTTGTTGATGATCTGGAGAGTAATTCTGCCATTCCTCTCACATCGGAATACGAGAATGTTATCGTGCTGCGAAACACAACGAAATTTTTTGCAGTTCCCGGACTCAGGCTGGCATATATGATCACATCGAATCCTGTTCTCAAGAAAACACTTGAGATCACCGGACTGCCATTTGCGATAGGCAAGCTTGTGGAGGCCGCCGGAGTCGCCATGTTCACCGACGAAAAATACATTGCCGAATCAAGAGAGCTCATCAGAACCGAGCGCAACCTTGTGTACTCGGCACTGTCCACCCACAAGTCGATCAAGCTGTACAAACCGGCCGCCAACTTCATACTGATCCGTATCCTGAGGGATGCTATTTCCGCGGGTGATGTGGTGGATTACTGCATGCCAAAGGGTCTTTATATACGAAGCTGTGCTGATATAGGCGGACTTGACAACAAATACATAAGATTCTGTTTTATGAATCCAAAACAGGATGACCTGCTGGTCAACACCGTGCTGGAAATAGTCTAGGAAATTACTGTTTTATTTACAGACAACATAATAATAGAAAAGGAGAATTTAAACTATGGAAAACATGACAACCAAGATCACATCGTCTTATAACAATGCACTGGACATCAAAGTAGTTGACGGACATTTTGCAACTAACCATTCCCACATCAACAGATACATCGATATGACAACCATCAAAAGCAGAAGAAAGATGGCTCTCGCTGCTGCCAAATCCATGGCTACAGAGTATGTTGCAACAACGATCGTTGACACCATCGTCTGCATGGACGGAACAGAGGTTATCGGTGCTTACCTTGCAAATGCCCTCACAGAGAACGGTATCGTGTCCATGAACCAGCACCAGACCATATACATCATGACACCTGAGGTTCATTCTTCAGGCCAGCTCATATTCCGTGATAACCTTCAGCCAATGATCAAGAACAAGAACGTTCTCCTTCTCCTTGCATCGGCAACCACCGGCAAGACAATCAAGCAGAGCATCGAATGTATTGAATACTACGGCGGAAGCATCTCAGGAATATCAGCTATCTTCTCAGCTACAGACGAGGTTGCAGGCCACGAGGTTCACTCTCTGTTCAGCAAGAAGGATATCGACGACTATGCTTCTTATTCCGTTGACGAGTGCCCTATGTGTAAGGCCGGCAAGAAGATAGAAGCCATTGTCAACAGCTATGGTTATTCGATGCTGTAATACCACAGAAACAACACAACCTTTCCCTCGCCGCTCACATAAACTAAAACGGCTGCCTCGATGGCATATGGCCTTTCTTACCGAAAACCACATACCATCAGGGCAGCCGTTTATTTTATATTATTCTATTTCCCAAGATAAAATTTCTTTGACCTTTTATGATATACGATCACTCCGGCCAGTGCACCGATCACCGCTGCCACAATAAACCATGCCCATGTCGGCACATCTTTGATATTGTAGCATCTGATGTTGATCCACATCTGGTTGATATCCTTGGTGGCATCCTCATCGAAATACTCCATGACCGCACTTCTCTCTATGGCGTCCTGTGACGGATACTGAGCCCCAAGCTGTCTGTTGACCTGTTCCGCAGGAGCTCTGAGAACGTAGTCAGGATCTGAGTTGTCCCCTGTGAAGAAATATCCAAGTGGATAATCAACAACATCCTCCTCGTCATCCTCTGCACCATAAGTGTAATCCAGATAAGAATATACCGTATCGTCATCCCCACCTGCTATGACTGAGGTATAACCAATGTAATACATGTTGCGGACTGCATTGTCAGGTCTTGACACGAAGTTGATAAACGCCTCGGCCGCCTGCTTTCTGTCAGCGTCACCGTCTATTCCATTTTTCAGCATGACCCATCCGTCAAAGTACAGATTTGTGCACTCCTCAGGGACCGCAAAGTCAAGCTTCACACCATCCTCCTCAGCCTGATCCATGGCATAAACTGCATCTCCTGACCACTGGTAATTCGCAACAACCTTTCCTGTTATCATGTCTGCCTTACCGCTGTCAGTCTCAAATGAATACACATTATCCTTTATGTCCTGTAGAAGATCCTGTGACTTTGCTATAGTCTCAGGACTGACATCGTTCATGATATCCTTGAGCTGCTCTGAGTAATCATCCTGAGCCCTGAATTCAGTGTCCATCAGCTTGTCCCTCTGCAGTGCTCCGACTGCGGCGAAGTAGGAATCTCTGACATTGTCTTTTATGGTGATCTGTTTTGAAAACTTAGGGTTGTTGAGGACTGTCCATGTTCCCGCCTCATCAGCAGTCATCTTCTCCGGATTGTACAGAATTCCCGTAATTCCAAACATGAAGCCAGCTGCATATTTGCTCCAGGTCTCTCCATTTATCTCATGCGTCTCAAATGTATCTCGAATATATGGCGACACACCATTTATATAATAATTCTTGTCGTTGTTCTCATCGAAAAAGCCATCAGACAAAGGCTCAAGCTTGTTCTCAGACATAAGCTTCATGATCATGTACTCCGAAGGACATACAAGATCATACACATCGCCGAGAGTCAGCATATTATAGAGATCCTCATTGGTGCCGAAGCACGAATACTGAACATTCACCTTCACACCATAATTCTCGTAATACCAGTTCTCGAAATCCTCCACCATGGAATTCTCACCAAATATAGTTGTTCCATTGTCCAGTTCCAGGGCTTCGTCTTCATCCCAACCACCCTCGTCAATGTACTCTTCCCAGCTGCACACCCTGAGAGTGACCTCTTTTTCAGTATCAGATGCACCGTCGCTCTTGACAGAAGCCGCATCTTCTGTATCCTCCGCTGCCATTACCGGCAGCATCTGTCCGGCAAGCAATGAAACAGCCATGACTGCTGCCGCCAGCTTTCTGGAAATCGAACGTCCAAAACATATATGTCTTATCATCGCTCCACCTCCTTCTTTTTTCCGGCCACATTCATAGCCACAACGATTATGACAACCAGTGCAAATATGACTGTTGAGAGCGCCCACAGGGCTGTCTTAACTTCCGTCTGTGAACCCTTTGTCGCATTTACAACGTAAGTACTTATGGTGTCAAATGTCGCAGGCTTGGTGTATGTCGCGATGAAGTAATCATCCAGTGACAGTGTAACAGCCAGCGCAAATCCCGAAATAATACCCGGAAGTATCTGAGGTATCACTACCTTTGTGAGTCCCTGGAAAGGTGTAGCTCCCAGATCTAACGCAGCCTCATACAGACTGCTGTCCATCTGCTTGAGCTTTGGCACCACTGACAGATATACGAAAGGTGCCGACAAAACCACATGGCCGATGACAAGTGGAACATAGCTGTCCTTGCTCATGCCGAATGCAACTATGAGCAGTATACATATAGAGAAACCTGTCACAACATCTGCATTTACAACAGGCACCTCATTCATGGCATTTATCGATGCTGAAGCCCATTTTTTTGAATAAAAAGCACCTATAGCACCGAGTGTTCCTAGAATGGTTGCTATCAGTGCTGAACCGGCAGCCAGAAGAACAGTTCCAACGATCATTGACCTCAGCTCATCTTTGGTGAACAGAGTCACATAATTGTGAAGCGACCATCCGTGAATGCTTCCGATATTTGCCGATGTCGTAAAGCTGTACACAGCCAGTATCAGTATAGGCATATATATGAGAAGCAGCATAATGCATATAAATATAATCTTAGACCATTTCTTCATTATAACAACGCACCTCCTCTGCTTCCACCGTCGTCATCCGTGTACTTGTTTGTCACAAGTGTGAATACAAGTATTATCACAAGAAGAACTAGTGCTATCATGGAACCGCCGTTCCAGTTGTATGCTGAGAAGTAGCTTCCTATCAGACTACCCATGATGTATGTGCTGTTGTAAAGCATGTCAAGCACAACATAGTTAGTCATAGATGGCAAAAATACCATAACTATCCCGCTGACGATTCCCGGAACGGTGAGCGGAAGTGTGACCTTGACAAATGTCTGGAAGCTATTTGCCCCAAGATCCACAGCGGCCTCCATAAGGCTGCCGTCAAGCTTCAATATGGTTGTGTATATAGGAAGTATCATAAATGGCAGGAAATCATATGTCATTCCTATAACCGAATTGAGAAACGGGTGGAATGCCAGATTGCCCTCTATAACCGTGAGTACTTCCTTGAGTGCTGTGATCCTCAGTGTGAAGTTGATCCACATCGGGAGCACGAACATCATGACAATTACCGATTTCCTTTTCATCTCACTTCTCGCAAGTATATATGCGATCGGATATGCCAGCAGCAGACACACCAGAGTAGTCACTATGGCAAGCAAAAAGCTGTATGCCAGAGTACCTATAGTGTTCGGGCTGGTAAAGAATCCCGTCAGATTGTCAAATGTAAACCTGCCCTCGCCGTTGGTGAAGGCATAATAAATAATTACAAACAGTGGTGCAACTACAAAGCATATGAGAAATAATGCGTATGGGATGCCCAGCTGTTTTCTTGAAAAACGTAAGCCGTTCATTTTCATCCCTCCATCTATTTCTTAAGTGAAAACTTCATCTTATCCTCTGGAATTATCAGGCTGACTCTGTCCTCCATGTTCCACAGGTACTCGTCATCCACGATAAAGTCCTCCTCATTGTCAGTTCTCACCACATAGCTGTAGTGGTCTCCCTTGTATATAAGATTGATGATATGTCCGCAGAGTATACCAGCTTCCTCGTCATCACTCATGTCGATATCCTCTGGAAGTATAGATACTATTACCTTGATCTTCTCACGGTCTATCGCCTCACCATTTGCATCCACCAGCACGCCATCCTTCATGGCTGAACCCGGAACGATCTCCGTGAGGTCGCATGATACCTTACCGTCAAATACGCCGAGGGCATAATTTCTATTGACTGAGCTCTCAATCTTGTTGATTGCAGTCTCCGATATCATGATGTGTATTCCATCAGGTTCAACATTGAGGCCAACCTTGTCTCCAACCTTGGCGGACTTTGTGGTCTGAATAACTATCTCATTCCTTCCGGACTCAACGGTGATCTCATAGTGTACACCTTTGAACACAACAGATGTCACAACTCCCTTTACAGCGCCCTGTTCAGGTGTAGTAATCATCACATCCTCCGGTCTTACTACGGCGTCCACCTTTGTTCCAATCTCCACGTCATCCAGACAGACAAATTCTGCACCACAGAATCTTACCTTTAACTTGCCCGTCATGATTCCGTTAAAGATGTTACTCTCGCCTATGAAATCCGCAACAAATGCGTTCTTTGGCTCATTATATATATCTTCAGGAGTTCCTATCTGCTGTATCTCACCCTCGCTCATGACAACTATCTTGTCTGACATGGTGAGTGCTTCCTCCTGGTCATGTGTTACATAGATAAAAGTGATTCCCAGCCTGTCATGCATTCCCTTGAGCTCTATCTGCATCTCTTTTCTCATCTTGAGATCCAGTGCGCCAAGAGGCTCATCCAGAAGAAGTATCTCTGGCTCATTGACAAGAGCTCTCGCTATAGCTATTCTCTGCTGCTGTCCACCCGAAAGCGTGGCGACTTTTCTGTCCTCAAAGCCCTCAAGGTCAACCATCTCAAGGACCTTCTTGACCTTCTTCACGATCTCTGCCTTAGGAAGCTTCTTGAGCTTGAGGCCAAATGCTATGTTGTCAAAGATATTCAGATGTGGGAACAGCGCATACCTCTGAAAGACCGTGTTGATAGGTCTCTTATTTGGTGGAAGCTTGCTGATATCCTGTCCATCCAGTAATATCTCTCCTGAAGTAGGAATCTCGAATCCTGCTATCATTCTAAGTGTCGTGGTTTTTCCGCAGCCTGAAGGGCCTAAGAACGTGACGAACTCGCCTCTCTTCACTTCGAGGTTAAAGCCGTCAACTGCTGTGAATCCATTGTCATAGGTCTTGACAATGTTTTTCAATTCAATGATATTGTTGGAATTATTGTTGTTTTTTTCCATTTATTTCCTCCTTAAGTATCGTGACATACTCCGTCACTTACTTACAGTGCCCCAACAAAGCGCATTTGTCATCTGCCATTCCAAATGGACGACAAGAGCGACCGCCCCGCCGTCAGCGGACAACAAATCCACGCTCCATGTATCACTGCTGTATATCTCACCAGCCCGGGGAGCAAATAACGAAAAGCCTATCTGATAGCTCTCCTCGCATGAGCACAACTTTATCTTGCCCTCATACTGTCGGGGAATCAAAAACATGTTAAGAAAAAACCCCTTTATGATACCGGGTGATGGCATGGATCATGGTTAGTAGCCCTATCCACCTGCCTCTCCATGTCGAGATACATTTTAAGGCACGATATCAAAGGTAAAATAGCTAACAGACTTCCTATTTTTCCCAAAATCCACGAAGATCATCCTGCATTTTATGCAGAAAAATCGACCCTGTCTCCAAACATTCCGCATATTCGCGGCTGCATCCCTGCAATTTGAAACAAAGTCGATTTATTCTAACATATAATCATTGGTAATGATATATATTTTCATTTAATTCTTTAACAAAACAGGTCGTTACCTGTTATTTCATTCTGAACAATTCCGGAATGACTCAAGAGGCAGTCACATTTTACTGAATCCATCAAATCCGAATCGCTATTCAGATAACAGTTAATAAATTCTAGATCAGAAGTACCGCCAGCTGCACCAGTGCTGACAGCCATATGAGAACCACCAGGTATATCTTTGCCGCTTTTGTCATGTCGAACCTCCACACACATCCCTTTTACAACTTGTTATTATTATGTTCTACGAGAGGGATTTTATGCCTGAACAGGCACAAGTTTACGCAAAGATCGTGCAAAAATCATCTGATGATACTTCTTTCCGTTTTCCCATATTTCCATGTATATACATACGTAAGCTTCATCTGCCCGTGCTCTGACTGCCATTCAAGATGTCCGTCTTTCATCCGAAAATCTATGCCCAGCTTGTCCGTGTCTATCTCTCCTGGCTGGTATGTTCCATCTTGACCGTCACGAGATACATCGCCGATACCAGCGACCTCGTATCTCACCTTCTCAACATCCGCCTCCACCTGCGCTTTGGCCATGTAACCAGCCGCAGAAAACATAGCCAGATCAAAAATCACGGATACAAAGCCAGCCAAAAGTACAGTCATTATCTTCTTAAACAGATAGGTTCTTACCTTTCTGTCATCGACTGGTTCAAGCCTTCCTCTATATCTTCTATTGTCAGACTGTCTATAATATACAACTGCCCCAGCCACCCAGAATACAGCAACAATACACAGGCATATTCCAGGAATCGACACTCCGGGGAGCCAGCGCCACCACCCTACATAATACTTTATGACCACCACTGCAAAACAAAGTGCACATGCAGCCGTGATACATGCTGATATCACGCTATCCCTGTCCATTCCATCAACGATGCAATAATCTTCTCGTTCTCTCGGCAGATTTTCCAGCACACAATTATATTTCCTTCTGTCATCTGGAACCTCATATCCGGCCTTGATCAGTTCTCTCAGGTACAGCCATGCGTCCAGGCAGGCAAGCCACAAACCAACCATAGGGCAAAATGTAATAACGCTGGTCACCATCATAACATCGCAAAATGTACTGACAATATCATCAAAAAACACACCACAGATCATTCCTGCAAGTGTAGGGACAGATACCACCACCGCAGCAATCAGAATTATACGCATTACGCGCCTGTCATATTTTATCTTCATACGACTTCACCCCATTTTTGAACATCAAATAACTTATTATCTCCTACCTGCACTACATCAATGCCAGCCCCACAAACATCTTAACTGCTGTCTCTATGATCTCATCCGGGAACTCGAATCCCGCCGTATGGAGCTGGGCATGATCCTCACCATCGCCTACGCCGAAGAATGCTCCCTTTGTCTCCTGCAGATAGTATCCGAAGTCCTCCGACCACCTCATCGGTTCAGTAAGTTCTGTAACCACAATATTCTGGTCAGCAGCACATTTTCTAAGTTTGTCCACATTCACAGCATGATTTTCCGTTGCCGGGAACCGCTCTATCTCCTGTATATCAAGGGTGAAGCCCCCATCGTCCGCAGTATTTTGTGCAATCTGCTTTATCTCATCCACATACCCGGCAAATACCTTTTCTCTCTCAGCCCTCACCGTCATGCGCAGCGTTCCTTCTGATGCAGCCACACCGTAATTGGCACTTCCAATATCCATTCCGATGAGCGTCATCCTGACAAATCCCCTGCTGCGGTTGTACTCCTCAGTAAGCTTCTCTACCTCCAGCAGCAGCCTGGCAAGCGCAGGCCCCGGATTCTTTCCCGCCTCAGGATATGCCGCATGGCTGGCTGTCCCTATCATATGTATCTCAAGCCCCGTTGATGCGCATGCAAATGTTCCATCTATCGTCAGCACATGATTTCTCGGATATCCCGGTATGTTATGAAGTCCATAAATCTCACCTACATTCTTCTCAATTATAAGATCTCTGCACAGCCTTGCCCCGGCACCGATCTCCTCACCGGGCTGGAAAATGAAATAGACGTCCCTGTTAATTATCTGATTCTGGCTTGCACGGGACAGCCAGGTCGCAGCCCCACATAATATACTGCTATGTCCATCATGCCCGCAGTAATGTCCCGGCTTTCCATCCTGCCCACACACTGCATCCATGTCTGCCCTGAACGCGATCGACGTTCTTTCTTCATCCCCTATTCTGTCATCAGAAGATTTCAGCACCGCATAAAACCAAGCACCTCTATCCACGATCTCAAGGTCAGTATTCTCCCTGAGAAACGACATGAGCACCGCCTTAGTCTGCATCTCATGCAGCGAAGCCTCAGGAATGCTGTGAAGCCTGCGCCTGAGATCATATATCTTTATCATCAGCTCTTTGTCAATTTCCATAACGTCTCCGTGCTCCTTCTCATCTATCACAGCCCAAGACACATCCTTATAATACCGAGTATCAGCATATGCACTGGATAGAACAGGTAATTCACCAGCTTATTCTGCCTGCCGCGCTTGCCATTGTATGTCAAAGTCAGTCCAAACCCCAACAGTGCCCACGGTTCCTTGAACATCGCCAGGTAGCAGAACGGTATTGCAATTGCGGACTTTTCATGAAATATATACAGGAAATATCCTATAAGTATGGCGTGGTAGTCATAATCAACCGCAAGATTCATCGATATAAGACACACTATGGCAACTATCGGTATCGTTGCTATAAACCAAACTGCCTTGGGAAGCTTCTCCATTTTTTTCCTAAGCACATCAATGATCCATATCATTGCCAGCACCATCGCCAATGTAAACATAATATTATTTGCATTCCATTCAAAGAATACGCCACTGGAGAACATGTCATAAGGGATCTCAGATATCACGCCAAATATAAGCAGCATTCCAAGATACTTCCACTTGTTTCTCGTATGAAAATATCCTTCCACCAGCATATATATGAATATCGGGAAAGCTATCCGCCCCAGGACATCAAATACATCACTTACAGCCGATATTATTCCACCGTCCAGATACGGATACAGCAATGTCTTATTCGTATGATCTATGAGCATTGAAATGAACGCTATATACTTAAGCTGTGCTCCGGAAAGCAGACCTATTCCGTTCAATGTTATTTTTCTGCACGTTTCACAAGTTGCACCCTCTGCCTGCTCAAAGTTATTTTCTATTTTATAATTATGAACTTTCATGCAATTTCTCCTTTGTTTTCCCAACATTTACTGATGTTTTAGTCCTAATAAGTACAGTAGTCGTTTTTAGGCCCCCGCACTTATGCACTACCACACTTTTCAACAGTGTTTTCACAATAAGTATAACATAACTGCATTGAATAACAGAGCTTAACTTTTTTTCAATACGCTTAAATTTATGACATTGCGCATTTACGTGTAGTCAGCATATTTGCTGGATAAATAAACAAAATACCAGTCTGCAAAATCAGATGTTTTTTCTAATCTTTGCAAGCTGGTATCCGATCACCCTCTGTGTCAATCAGAGCATATGACCTATATGTTCAGATCGTATTTCTCCACCTCAAGTTCCACACATCCGTCAGTTTCAAATACAATATCCTGAGCATTGCGCGGTGTATATATAACTGTAGACAGCACCTGTTCTCCATCATTTACAAATATCTCTATGGAATTCCAATCCATCACTATTCTCATTTTTGAAAGGCCATTGCCATTCTTGATTTTGACCTTGCGCACACAGTTTGTATCACGTATCCATCCCGCAAATGTTCTGTCTATCTCAAGCATTTGTGTTCCCGGGGTATAGCTGACATTGGTTTCATGAATCTCATCCTTTGCAAAGTGCATTGTAAAATGTCCGCAGTCAGCTTTCTTTATATCAACTGTCATATCAATAACTCTGCCGTTAATGCCTTCATATGTCTTCTCACCACGCAAAGTATCATTAACTACCAGCTTGTTCTGCCTGTATCCACAAAGCTCTCTGACCGGAGTCTGAATCAGCTTGCCGTCAGAGATCATTAGTTCTCTTGGAACTGACATCATACATGCCCACTTCTGTCCACGTGGCAGCGTATTTACGCTGTCCCAAGACTGCATCCAGCCAATCATCACTCTTCGTCCATCAGGTGTTCTTATAGTCTGTGGTGCATAAAAATCAAATCCACTGTCCACAGATACTGCTTTTTCATACTTGAAAATATGTTTCTCTTCATCCACATCGCCTGTGAAGAATACCACGTTATTTCCATTGTGAAACTCTCCATCTGCTGACATGTCCTGTGGGGATACTATAAGCACCTTATGTCCATCCATCTCAAAATAGTCTGGGCACTCCCACACTGCGCCAAATCTGCCTGTTTCATCCTTTGCAAATACTGATTCAAATTTCCAGTTGTACATATCATCTGAAGAGAACAGTACAACCTGAGGGATTCCATCATATGTCCGGTTTCCAGCCAGCATATAGTACCTGCCGTCCGCGTCCTTCCAGACCTTCGGATCTCTGAAATCAGCACGGCTGCATTCCTCCGGCATGATCTTCCCATCAACAACAGGATTGCTGGATATTTTTTCATAACTAATTCCATCGCCTACAGCCATACACTGGTTTTGTATAACATTCTTAGTTCCATCAGCCAGTTTTTCCTCAACTACTCCTGTATAGAACAATACATGCTTCCCGTCATTCTCTATAGCAGTTCCTGAAAAGCACCCAAATGAATCAAATTCCGAGTCTGGCGCCAGTGCTGTTGGAAGCTCCTCCCATCTTATAAAATCATCTGAGGTGGAATGTCCCCAGTGCATAGGTCCCCACTCCGTGCTGTATGGATGGAACTGATAAAACAAATGTGCCTTTCCTCCATATAGGGAAAATCCATTAGGGTCGTTTAACCAGCCCACCGGAGTTGTAAGATGGAACTCCGGCTTGTCTGCTCTGTCTACTCTGTTCTTTTCTATATATTCATCTGCCTTCTGGCATGTATACATACTGTGACCTCCTTCTGTTTGATTAGATTGTTTTTTCGGTTGTGCTGTCAAAGAAGTGCAGCTTATGTGGCATGAATACGAACGAAACCTTGTCGCCTATCTGGCTTATCTTATACTTTGATACTCTTGCAACAGTCTTGCTTCCCGCAAACTGGAAATACAGATTATTTTCATTTCCCGTCCACAAGAAGATCAAACCGCCCACACCCCTTTAGTTATCTGAGGTGTGGGCGGTTTTTATCAAAACTTTTGTCCTATAAGTTTAAATATCATTCTGTCTACTGCGCATGCTCGAACTGATGCTCTTTGTAGTGATGAGCCTCCTCCAGCATCATGTCCTTGACCTTCATAAGTCTGACCTGGGTGCTTCGCTCATTCTCATCAAGCTTCATGCTTATATACTTTATGCCCTCCCGGGTCTCCGGGATAATGACATGCTCAAGAGCATTTACGCGCCTTCTGGTCTTCTCTATCTCCGCTGCAAGCATCTGGCAGGACTTCTCAACCTCCGCCAGTCTCAGCATATCAGGAAGTATATCCGAGAGGGACTTCACTGCATCATCCAGCTCTCCGGATGTAAATGCAAATCCATATGAATATATGTCATTTGAATTTGCGCTTTTCGTCTTATAGTCGTACACCGGAATGTCAACACTCATTACATTCCTGTCGCCAAGAGCGACCCGCACCTCCTGCTTCGGAGCCATGAGCGCCGTACTCAATGTCTGCTCATTCATCCCCGCCTTCGCTATTACGAAGTTGGTGTTGGCAGCTTTGATGCCAGCCTCAACCTTCTTTCTCAGTTCCATATTCTCTCTTGCCATGTCAAGGAACTGCCTCATCAGTTCATCTCGCTTATCCTTCAGGAGCTTATGACCTCTGGACGCCGTAACCAGCTTCTTCTTTAGCCTTGTCAGCTCCATACGTGTAGGATTGACAACCACATTAGCCATCCGTCTTCTCCTTCCTTCCAAATATATTTTCCAGTTGCCTGACATGTATTATAAAATCAACGTGCATATGGCAATTTCGAATGTTATACACTGAATTGTGTCCCCCTTTGCGGCATATATTGCCAATAGGGGGAATTTGAGGTCGCCGGTCCTTAGGTGGCGCCGTGAAGGCGGCACCTTAGTACCGCTGCAGACCGAAATAAGCGGAAGCGACCCCCGGTTGGCAATATATGCCGCAAGAGGGGCCGAACACAACCCATATCTTTCGAAATTGCCCACGCCCACTACTTTCCGTAATACATGTCAAGCCACTTATCGTCGATACGTTTCAGCTCGGCTCTAGGAAGAATGGAGAGAAGCTTCCAGCCGATGGCCAGTGTCTCCTCGATACTTCTGTCAGTGCCGTACCCCTGGGATACATACTCCTTCTCAAATGCCTCTGCAAACTTTGCATATATGATATCTATATCCGAAAGTGCCGACTCACCCAGGATAGTCATGAGCTCCTTGGCATCCTTTCCTCTTGAATAAGCTGCAAATAACTGGTTCATGGTGCTGGCGTGATCTCCTCTGGTCTTGCCCTCACCTGTTCCCTTATCCTTAAGTCTGGACAATGATGGAAGTACATCGATAGGCGGTGTGACTCCCTTTCTGTACAGCTCTCTTGAGAGAATGATCTGCCCCTCCGTGATATATCCCGTAAGGTCAGGTATAGGATGAGTCTTGTCATCCTCAGGCATGGTCAGGATCGGTATCATGGTGATACTTCCATTCTTGCCCTTCTGTCTTCCTGCTCTCTCGTACAGAGTTGCCAGGTCAGTGTACATGTATCCAGGATAACCACGGCGTCCCGGAACCTCTTTTCTTGCGGCTGATACCTCACGAAGTGCATCCGCATAGTTCGTGATATCCGTGAGGATTACCAGAACGTGCATGTTCTTCTCAAATGCAAGATACTCAGCGGCGGTAAGTGCCATTCTAGGTGTGGCGATACGCTCAACCGCAGGATCATTTGCCAGGTTGATGAAGAGGACTGTTCTGTCTATGGCACCAGTCTCCTTGAAGCTCTCTGTGAAGAAGTTTGCCTCCTCAAATGTGATACCCATAGCCGCAAATACAACGGCAAATGGCTCATCTGTTCCGCGCACCTTCGCCTGTCTTGCTATCTGTGCTGCAAGCTGGCTGTGCGGAAGTCCTGAAGCCGAGAATATCGGCAGCTTCTGTCCTCTTACCAGTGTGTTCAGTCCGTCTATGGCTGATATACCTGTCTGAATGAACTCAGACGGATAGTTCCTGGCAGCCGGATTCATCGGCAGACCATTGATATCTCTTCTCTCATCAGGAAGTATCTCAGGGCCGCCATCTATAGGTCTTCCAAGTCCGTCAAATACACGGCCAAGCATATCTTCTGATACGCCGAGCTCCATACTCCTTCCAAGGAATCTTACTTTGCTGTTTGAAAGATTTATACCCGTCGAGTTCTCAAAGAGCTGTACCAGGGCATCCTCACCATTTATCTCAAGGACCTTGCATCGTCTGATCTCGCCGTCCGCCAGCTCGATCTCACCCAGCTCATCATAAGCTACATTCTCAACTCCGTGCACCAGCATCAGAGGACCCGCAACTTCCTGTATAGTTCTGTATTCCTTTGGCATAGTCTTAGTCCTCCTTCTCTATAGCTTCCTGAAGCTCTTTGTCAAGCTCCCTGGATATCTTCTCGTACTCTTCATCCACATTCTCAGGAAGCACATATTTGAATCGTCCGATCTTTTCTCTGATCGGCATGTTCAGAATATTTCTTATGCTTGCTCCACCGGCCAGTGCCTGCGCTGACTCCTCATAAAATGCCATGATGAGCTCCATCATCAGAAACTGCTTGTGAAGCGGTGTGTATGTGTCCACATCATGGAATGAGTTCTGGTGAAGAAAATCCTCTCTGATGGATCTCGCCGCCTCCATCTTCAGTCGGTCTCCCGCTGAAAGGGCATCCATACCTACCATCTTAACGATCTCATCGAGCTCTGCCTCCTCCTGAAGCAGGGTCATCATCTTCTGTCTGTCGACCATGAACTTTTCATTTACATTTTCCTCGAACCATTTGCCCATATTGTCCACATACAGAGAGTATGAGGTCAGCCAGTTGATGGCAGGGAAATGTCTCTTGTACGCAAGCGATGAATCCAGTCCCCAGAATACCTTGACGATTCGAAGTGTTGCCTGTGAAACCGGCTCGGAAATATCACCACCCGGAGGAGAAACCGCACCGATAACCGACAGTGCACCAGTTCTGCCCTCGCTGCCGAGAGTCTTGACCATTCCGGCTCTCTCGTAGAACTGCGCAAGTCTTGAACCGAGGTAAGCAGGGTAACCCTCCTCACCTGGCATCTCCTGCAGACGTCCTGACATCTCTCTGAGTGCCTCAGCCCAACGCGATGTGGAATCCGCCATGAGTGCCACCGAGTAACCCATATCACGGAAATACTCAGCTATAGTTATACCCGTATATATAGATGCCTCTCTGGCCGCAACCGGCATATCCGATGTGTTGGCTATGAGGACTGTTCTCTGCATGAGTGAATGTCCAGTCTTCGGATCCTTCAGCTCTGGGAACTCGTTCAGAACATCTGTCATCTCATTTCCGCGCTCTCCGCATCCGATGTAGACAACGATATCCGCCTCAGCCCACTTTGCAAGCTGATGCTGGATAACTGTCTTGCCGCTTCCGAAAGGTCCGGGAACCGCAGCCACTCCTCCCTTTGCTATAGGGAAGAATGTATCTACAACTCTCTGTCCTGTGATAAGTGGCATGATCGGTGGTATCTTCTCCTGATATGGACGGCCCTTACGAACCGGCCACTTCTGCATGAGTGTCAGCTCCCTGTCACCCTTGTCTGTCTCAACCACACACACAGTCTCCTCAACTGTGAATTCTCCTGCCTTTATCTCTTTGATGGTTCCTGTCACACCATAAGGCACCATGATCTTCTGTGTGACGACCACAGTCTCCTCAACTGTTCCTATCACATCGCCTGCCGACACCTTATCACCCACCTTGGCAGTCGGCACAAATGTCCACTTGATATCTCTCTTCAGCGATGGGACTTCAACTCCTCGCTTCAGGTTATTGCCACATATCTTCATGATATCATCCAGCGGTCTCTGGATTCCATCGTATATACTGCTTATAAGTCCCGGTCCCAGTTCAACTGACAGAGGCATTCCCGTTGACTCGACCGGTGCTCCCGGTGCAAGTCCTGATGTCTCCTCATATACCTGAACTGATGCCTGATCTCCGTGCATCTCTATGATCTCGCCGATAAGTCTGCTCTCACTTACACGCACCACATCGTACATATTTGCATCACGCATGCCCTCAGCGATGACCAGTGGTCCGGCGACCTTCTTAATCTTTCCTGTAGCCACTTAACAGCTCACGCTCCCTTCTATTTGTATGCTCCACTATTCTTCATTAAATAAAATATCCGAGCCTACAGCCTGCTCAACGGATTTCTTTACTCCCGCTATTCCGGCCCCTGTATTGCCAGATATCCCAGGTATGAGAATGATCGCAGGCTTCATAACCTCTCTGTATCTGTCTATCTCTTTATTGAGATCCGAAGCCAGTGCCTCGGTCATATATATGACTGCATAATTGTCCTCCGCCAGCCTTTTCAGCAACGTAGCCCCATAATCCAGATTATCTACAGGGAATGTATCCAGGCCCAGAGTTGCAAATCCGTATATACTGTCATAATCGCCCATAACAGCTATCTTATACATACATCTCCCTTACCCTTTCCCTGATAGCCTCCTCCGGAAGCTGGTTCAGCTTGCATGTCAATATGATCCTCACTGTCTTTATCTCGTTGAGCCTTGCCAGAATGTACGCCACTATCGGTCCCACCGTAAATGGGTTGTACTTCTGAGGCTTTATCGTTTCTATGATACGGTTGTCACACCATCTCTCAAATGCCGATGCCGACTCAGAAAGTGCCTCTGCCCCACCGGCGTATGCTGTGTCCGCAAGGTATCTCTCTATCTCCTCCATGCCGGCCACCGCAGCCGTCGCCAGCCTGTCAATATCCAGAGTGTTGCACTCCGCCATGGCTCTCTTCATGAAATCCTTGTTTTTGCCTGTCTTCATGGATCTCACCGCTATCTTGATATCTGCAACAGCCACCGTCGTCTCTGCATAATCCCTGAGCAGGCTGTCATCTGCCTTCTTTGCAGCCTGCATGATCGCCAGCAGTGTTCCTCGATCTATCACAGCATCGCACATCTGTCCATCTCCAGCCTGTGCCATACAGTCCCAAGCCTCCCTCGCGCAGTCTCTCATGTGTTCTGGAAGTCTGTCCCACGCCTTGTCACTTACGATGGACAGCATCTTCTGACCGTCTATCTCGGCATTGTCGAAGAACACATGGGCAGGAGTCTCCCCGGCAACCACAGTCTTGATCGCCGCCTTGAGGTTGTGATACAGATCTGGAAGTCTTATGACATCGAACACGGACATATCATCCACCATCTCAGCCACAGCAGCCCACGTCTTGTCGGCCTCCGCCCTAAGTATGTCATTTTCATCCATACTGGCTTTATCACTATCGCCCCAGCCCTTCTCTATGATGAACTGAACCGCCTTTTTGTAGGAATCCGTGGCCACGAGCTGTTCTATAGCTGCCTGACTCATAAGCGTCATCTCAAGCGCCCTGATCCTGGCAACTGCATATATATATTTGTCTGCCATCTGCCTACCTCCAGCTATCTGTTATCAACAAATAATAATTCATTTACCTTGTCTGCCAAATGTTCTCTGTTCGCGTCCAGCATTGCCCTGAATGAACAGTTTTCCTCGATTCCTCCGTAGATCAGGATAAATCCTCCATCTATATCACAGTTCCCATTGGACACCGTAAGGCTTCCTCCATGAGCTGCAGCTATCTGCTCTATCTGCTTCTCAGTCTGTGGTGTAAGTCGTTTTCTGTCTTTCCCGGAGAAACATATCTCTCCGCTTTTCGGCTGTACCGACTTCTCCAGACATTTGACGATCACCTGGAAATACTCCTCATCCGGGAGCGCCACCATTGCGTCATATGCCTTATCCAGCATATTCCCAATTATGGACTGCTTTGCCGCAAGTATCGCCTGTCTCTTCTTAAGTTCTGATGAGGACTTTGCCCTGAATGATCCGGACTTTTCTGCCTGGGCAACCTTCTCTCTGGTCTCCTCATTCATCTTATCCACAGTCTTTTTGGCATTTGCAATGATGGAATCCGCGTTTCTGGCAGCCTGAGCTTTGATCTCTTCAGCTTCCTTCTGCGCTTCCTGAAGGATCTGTTCTACGATTGTTTCCAATCCCGTCATAAAGTACATCCTCCTTACAAAAAGTTATAATTTGATTCCATTTACCGCAAGAATTGATACCAGAAGTGCAAGGATCGCATATGTCTCAACCATGGCTGGGAAAAGCATCGCCTTACCAAACTGATCAGGCTTCTTTACAACTATTCCAACTGCTGCAACTGCTGTCTTGCCCTGATGCATTGCTGATACAAGACCAACTACCGCTATTGGAAGACATGCTGCAAGCATCATAAGTCCCTGTGCTACTGTGAGCTCCTTCGGTGTTCCTGAAAGGATTCCTATGTTGGACAATGCTATGAATCCAACAAGAAGTCCGTAGATACCCTGTGTACCCGGAAGAAGCTGGATGATAAGAACCTTTGCGAATTTGCTTGGATCCTCACTTACTACACCTGCTGCCGCCTGACCAGCAACTCCTACTCCATATGCAGATCCCATGCCTGCAAGAATTACTGCCAGCGCAGCTCCCACTAATGCCAAAACCGTTCCCATTGTCATAATATTTTCTCCTCCTAAAATTGGTTTCTTATTTCTGTGTTTCTGTACCACTTACTATATCAACGTACTTCGTATTCTCCCTGAACGGCCTGAATGGATTGCCGCCGCCCTCGTAGAATTTGCCGAAGAACTCTACATACTGGAGACGGCATGTGTGCACGTATGCTCCCAGCATGTTGATCGCAAGGTTGAACAGATGTCCTACTATAAATACGATGACGAACACTATGGCTCCGAATATTCCATCGCCAGCCATGCTTCCCATCTGGTTTATTACCTGTGCTATAACTCCCGTCGCAAGTCCCAGAGCAAGAAGCCTTGAGTACGACAGCAGATCTGACAGCCAGCCTGTCAGGTTGTATATGTCATACAGTCCAAGTGCAAGTCTGAGCACCGGATTCTTGTGGTCTCTTCCCGACATGAGCACGATGATCGCAGCTCCCACAATCGCCAGTCCGTAGCTTGTATTCTTAAGCCAGCCAGGGAAATTGAACTGCATCTGTGCTATGGATGCGAACAGCTCCGTCGGCATGAGCATCAGCACAAGTCCTGTGATGAGCATGAACCACGACAGCACGTCGCATATGAATGATTTCGCATCTCCCTTCTTCAGGCACATATATCCCTTGAGTGCCAGTCCGCCGAACAAATGTATAAGTCCGAACAGCAAAGAGAATAACAAAAGCTTCATCGGGTCATCCAGCGGTGCAAACCATACCGGCTTGAACGTCACCTCGTGGTGGAAAAACGTCCTCGATACCACCGTTATCAGGTCTCCGAAAAAACCACCAAATAATATTCCCCATATCAGTGTGGATATACCACAGTACATGAACAGACGCAGGGACTTTTGAAGTCCGTTCTCCATCCTCGGGAATTTCCTGATCAAAATAAAACATGCCAGGAATATGATGAGTCCATACGCCGCATCGGACAACATGAGTCCGAACAGGAATATATAGAATATCGCCATCGGTGTGGTTGGATCCATCTCACCTTTTCCCGGAAGTCCAAATGACTCCAGTACGCCCTCCGCCGATGCGAACATCTTCGGATTCTGAAGCTGTATAGGTGCCGCTTCATCCTCAGGAACATCATATACATCAGCCATAAGGCTAAATTTCTCATTGAGTACAGCCACTACCCTGTCTACGTCTCTCTCCAGCACATATCCCGATATGACAAATGTGCTCTTTGATTGGAGAATATTTCCAAGGACCTTATATTTATCCGCCCTTATGCGGTAATAGTCAGCCAGAAGTCTCAGCTTGTCTCTGTCATCAGCCATGGATACTAGTTCATTCTTCTTGTCCTCTATCCACTGTTCGAACTCCCTTATATCCGCCCTGTACTTATCCATCTTCTGTTCAGGTGTTCTTTTGGAGAAATACGAAATTCTTGTAAATCCATGGGATCTCAATATCTCCTCCACCCTCTGTGATACAGTTTTAATGGCTATTGCCACCATACAAGTCTGGTCCTTATCAGATCCTACAACAGTGACTGTGTATCCCGCTATCTCCGGTTCCGCAGAGCTTATATACCCCTGAATATCCGTCTCCGTGAGCCCCGGTGGCATAGTTCCGATCATCACATCCGTCTTCTCGGTCCCTGTGGTATTGATCGGTATGTCCATATTCAGCCACGGCGCCAATCCGTCTATAGCCACCTGACATTTGACTATTCCCGCCTCACAGCCGGCTATGTCCTTGCTGATCTCCTGGATCTTTTTAACCTCACGGTTATAATCCCATCTTCCAGCTATGATCTCCTGAATGTCAGCCTCTGACGCCTCCTGCCGTCCTTCCAGGCTGGCAAATATGGATTTCTCCTCCGGAGCATATTTATCAATTATCTGTAAGGCTTCATCTGTATTCTGTACTCTTTTCTCGTACTTTGCTCTCTGGCTTGTGGTACTCATCTTCCTGAAGTCATCAGTCTCTTCGTTATCAGTCTGTATCTCAACCATTCCCAGCGACTGGAGCTTCTCAAGAATTGCTTTTCTGTCCCTCTTCATGGCACAGATCTCAATCTTCTTCATAGGAAGTACCGCCATACATTTACCCCCTTTCTTAAAATGCCTGCAGGACTTTTCATCCCACCAGCTCTGCGATGATCATGGAAGTAACCTCGCCTTCCATGGACGCTGCACGTTCCCTGAGATGTGCGATCTCAGCGGTGGCAATATCCATCGCCTTCACCGTGAGCTTCTCCTCCTCAGATCTGCCGGCTCCCTCGGCACTCTTCATGCTTTCTCTCGAAGCTGATCCTGCGGCCGCGATCATATCCGCAGCCTCCTTCTTTGCAGCAGCTACTGTATAGTCGGCTTCTTCCTTGGCCTTGCGAATGATCTCGTCAGCTTCAGACTCTGCATCGGTTATCTTCTTCATAGTCTCCTGCAGCATAACATTCCTCCCTTATAAAAATTTATGAGCAGACTCAATTCCATAAACACTTTATCAAAGCATCACTTTAGATTATTATGTCAAAACTCAAGTAATATTATTTTATAATGAGTTGGCTATATTGTAAATAAACATTTTGTAAAGTTTGTACAACCCCCTTGATATTTTTTTATTGTTAATGTACAATGTGACTATGTTGATAATACTTATGTTTATCCATTAATCATTTTTCTTCCTTTTAACGCGGTTATATGTCGAACAAATGATGCAGTTTGACGAAAACCGCATAAAAAAGATCCCATGACAGTCTTGACCATACTGTCATGGGATTCTTTTTTGAGTATGAACGGGGTCCCCCTTACGGCATAACTTATTATACTACTCAATCATTCCGATTCTTCTTACGTGACGCTCATCATTTGAGAATGGTGTGTCGAGGAATATGTCGACTATCTTAAGTGCAAGTCCAGGTCCTATGACTCTGGCACCCATAGCCAGCATATTTGCATCGTTGTGCTCTCTTGTCGCCTGTGCCGAGAAGCAGTCGTGGCAGAGTGCAGCTCTGATTCCCTTTATCTTATTCGCTGAGATCGATATTCCTATTCCTGTTCCGCAGATGATGATTCCCTTATCACACTCACCTGAGGCTACTGCCTTTGCTGCTGCCTGTCCATATACCGGGTAGTCAACTGACTCTGTGCTGTAACAGCCAAAGTTCTTGTACTCAAGGCCTCTCTCCTCAAGATGCTTTATAACCTCCTGCATAAGCTCATATCCGCCGTGGTCACATCCAAGTGCTATCATGTTCTGATTCTCCTTTTTATATAATATTTTTTTCGAAATTAACTAACAGCTTATTATCCTGTGTCCTGCAGCCTTAATGAGACGGTTCATGATGGCGTAGCCCATGTCCCCCTCCTCAAATGACTCGCTGTATATATACTGTGCACCTATGTCATCACAGGTTCTGAGCAGACTGTACAGTCCGGCAGACACAGTTATCTCGTTCTTCTTGCTTCCGGCATCGTATACGTTCTCGCATACTCCGTCATCATAAAGACTGACATTGTCAGTGTCACACAGTATCGCAGTCTTGTATCCCTGTGCCTTTTTCTCCGCAACAAGACTTCTTATCTTCTCAGCCGCAGCCAGTCTATCGCCCTCTACTATGCTGAGTTCTCCCTTTGGAGCATAGTGTGTATACTTCATCCCCGGAGCCTTAGGTCTCAGAGCATTGTTCATACCTGTTATCGCCGGATCTATAGTCACATCGCCAACGATATCCCTTATCATCTCCGGAGTGATATATCCAGGCCGCAATATAGTCGGTCTGTCTCCGGTCATGTCCACTATCGTCGACTCTATACCAATTCCGACTGCCCCGCCGTCGATGATCATATCTATCCTGCCGTCCATATCCTGCTGCACATGCTGCGCAGTGGTCGGGGATGGTCGTCCGGACAGATTGGCACTTGGAGCTGCGATATACACTCCCGAATCCTTTATGAGCCTCATGGCAACCGGATGCGATGGCATCCTGATGGCAACCGTATCAAGTCCGCCAGTGGTCGTGTGCGGAACGACCTCTTTCTTGTTGAGTATGATGGTGAGTGGTCCCGGCCAGAATGCTTCCATGAGCTTCTTCGTGTCGTCACTCACTGTCTCCGCCAGTTCATACACGCTTGATGTCTCTGCTATATGGACTATGAGCGGATTGTCCGATGGCCGGCCCTTTGCCGCATATATCCGATGTGACGCATCCGGGTTCAGCGCGTCTCCTCCAAGGCCATACACTGTCTCTGTCGGGAATGCTACAAGACCACCTCTCTTAAGTATCTCCGCCGCCTGCTCATACATGCGATCGTCATCCACTCCTGCTTTTGCAATTATAGTGTTCATCACTTTACCTTCTTCTATAATAAATTGTTATCGCTTCTATATTATTGCATATACGCCCATATTTTAGCCCAGCACCGCATGTGTGTCAAATGTTTAGGCTATATTTGGGTAACATATATCATATAACGTCCGCCGCCGTCATATAAAATAGTAATTACACTTCCCGGGGATCACCGATGCGTACTTCCACCAAATTATACATACTTGTATTTGCCATAATATTTGCAGTAATACTTCCTCCTATCCTCTGCTACATATTTATAGTCCGTCCCGCAGACCATACAGCCGGGCAGGATACTTCCACCAATACAGGAAATGAGCGCACATCCACCGAAGGTTTGGACACCACAGATGCGGCAAAATCATTTACGATCCTCATCGATCCGGGACACGGCGGATTTGACCCGGGTAAGGTCAGCCCGGATGGGATCATGGAAAAGGATATAAATCTGGCCATCGCCTCAAAGCTGGCATCGGCACTTACGGATCAGGGATTTTCCGTGTATCTGACCAGAGACTCCGACAAGTCCCTGAACAGTGAAAATGCATCCAGCAAGAAGACTTCAGATCTGAAAGCCCGCACCAACCTCGCCACAAATGTAAACGCTGATCTCTACATCAGCATCCACCAGAACAGCTATTCAGCTGAGTATGTCCACGGAGCGCAGGTATTTTATTACTCCACTTCCTCCGGTGGTAAAGCCTTGGCGGAGTGCATCCAGGAGCATCTCATCTCCGAAGCCGATCCATCCAACACACGGACGGCAAAGGGCAATTCCGAATACCTTGTTTTACGGGAAAGTCCATGCACCGCCGTCATCGTTGAGTGCGGCTTTTTGAGCAACACAAAGGAATGTTCCGATCTGTGCAATGATGAATACCAGACCGCCCTAGCAAACGCCATCTGCAATGCAGTCTGTACATGGCATGAACAGCACGCCAAATAAAACCAGGGGCTCTGCTGTGACAGCGGCAGAGCCCCCAAATAGATGTTAAGTGTAATTCTGTGCATATAATTATGTTCTATATGCTACTGCTGCCTTTTAACCCCCCTATAGGCATCACCCCCAAATAGTTTATTTTTCCATCCCTGCCATGCAATGTAAAGACAGATGTGTTGTGATGTATTATTCTCCTTTTATGTGCCATGTGTCAGTTATGGAAATGTGTGAGCACTGTCATATCACTATCTCTGGGAATTGTATCTGAGACGATAAGAATCAGACAGAATTTGTAGAAAAATAAAGAAATGAGCTCATCTAAATATCCTGAGCACGTCCCGCTCACAACTCCACAATAACGCATAAAAAGCCATTTTCCAACCCCATTTGAGCATATTTTATGAAATTTTCATAAAAGTATACATAACGTAGAATTAGGGATATTTTTTCACGGAAAATTCCAATATTTTCTCCATATATCCTATTTACTTGCTTGACAAATGTGGTAAACTATAATACACATTTTAATACCATTAAATTATTGAAGGGGGTCGATTCTATGAAGATTGAACGTCTAAGTGAAAATCAGATAAGATGCACACTCAACAAAGCCGATCTCACCGAAAAGCAGCTCAAGATCTCCGAGCTTGCCTATGGCACACCGAAGGCAAAAGAGCTCTTCAAGGATATGATGCAACAGGCATCTGTAGAATTAGGCTTTGAGGCTGACGACACTCCACTTATGATCGAAGCCATACCGGTATCACCAGATTGTCTCATACTCATTGTGACAAAGGTTGAAGATCCGGAAGAACTGGATACCCGCTTTTCCAGATTCTCAAAGACCAGCGAATATGATATTGATGACGATGACGAATACATGGATGATGATGACATAGATGACGATCTTGACGACAACGATGAGTCCAGGGATAACAACGGAACCATCGCAAGACTTGAGATCAGTGGATCCGGTTCCGTTCCACAGGGCGTAAGAGAGGCACTTGAGGGCATTTTCAACACCATATCCGGACTTGCCGGAACCGCAGGAGATTTTGCCGCTGCGGCAAATGGCAGCAATACATCATCTGATGACAGCACCACAGGCACTGCCGCCAGTACAACAGGCAGCACAAAGGAATCAGGTTCAGCAAGGGAGAGCATGTGCTCACTGTACATCTTTGACTCACTTGCAACCATCATAAGTGCAGCAAAACAGGTTGCTTCTTTCTATTTCAGCGAGAACTGCTTGTACAAGAATCCTTCCAACGGAAGATATTATCTGGTTCTCACGAACAGCAATAACACGAGCCAGGAATTTGTGAGAGTCTGCAATATCCTTGCAGAATACGGAACAGCACAGAAGCTCACATATGCAATGCCGGCACATTTCAAGGAGCACTTCACCGCTATTATGCCGGAGGAAGCACTTCAGACACTGTCAGCATTATAAGTAATAGCCAGAGATTCCGGCGCAGCAAAAAAGACGTACCGCACAAGCGATACGTCTTTTTGTTTTATATGTCAATATCATCATTCTCGATAACTGCTTTTGGATTGGTGTAGAAGAGCTCCGTCATGTAATCCTCTCCATACTTTCGCTCTATGTACTCAGCACACTCCCTGAGGTATGGTGCTTTATCCTCTGAATCCAATGCATCACTTGCCACAAAGTGAACAAGCTCTCCCTTGAGAAGCTTTCTCGAAAAATTCTTGATGTCATGTCCAAGATCTCCAACCACAGCCGATGCACTTATCTGTACATATGCACCAAACTGAATGAGCTCCTCGACCTTGTCCTCGTCTTCCTCAAGACATTCATACTGTTCTACATTGGCAACTATCGGTATATATCCGTCCATATTGATGTCTCTTATAGCTTCAGATATCGTCTCAAAATCCACATCATAAGGGAATCTGATCATAACATACTTGCTGTCTGCCATGGAATCCAGCTGACCAGATATGATCTTCTGGTGGTTCTCATCGTTATACTCTATCTCTCTTCCAAGATAGACTCTGTAATCTGGATCTATCTTTCCAGCTTCAACGTTGAGCTGTTCCACAAGTCTGTCCAGTTTGTCTCCATCCATTATCGGATTCTTCTTGTTGTATGGCGGGGTGGCAACTATCGTCCTTATTCCCTCATCATACGCTATTCTGAGCATCTCTGCCGCTTCCCGGAAATTATCCGGTCCATCCTCTGTTCCCGGTAAAATATGACAATTAATATCTATCAGTCCAAATATTCCCTGCCCGGGAGGATTTGTTCCGTCTGTCTTCATATATCTCTCCATCCTTTATAGTACACCTGGTTACTTTGGCAAGTATACTACTCAGCCTCCTTTTTTGCAAGATAATCATTGATCTCCTGCTCAAGCTCCTCTGCATCAAGTCCGTGAACGGCTGCTGCCTCCTCAAGACTCTCTCCTGCTGCTGCAAGGCATCCTATGCAATGCATACCTGCTGCCATCAGTATTGCTGCATTTCCTGCATCAACTGCAAGAATGTCATTTATAAGCATGTCTTTACTTATCTTTACCATTATTTATATCCTCCTTAGATTGCACTCTTACTCAGCATTCACATTATATTATACCCAATTTTAAATGTCTATCCCTTTTATTGTTACTTATTGATAAAACCCGTTGTTGATAAATATTATTATCACTTGCTAATTAATGAGTTTTGTTTTACAATAAGCGTGTGATTATTTTTACTTTATAAGGAGGAAACAATTATGGCATTCGTTATTGGCGATTCATGTATCGGTTGTGGTTCATGTGCTGGCTCTTGTCCAGTAGGTGCTATCAGCGATAATGGCGGCGTATTTGTTATCGATGGTTCACAGTGTATCTCATGTGGTGCTTGTGCTGGTTCTTGTCCAGTAGGAACAATCTCAGAGGAGTAATCTACATGATCCGTAACATTCGGATCCATGCTAAGTAACTTATACTACAACTATTATAAAGAAAACGGAGCGGTAACACGCTCCGTTTTCTTTTTATCTTTATTCCTCAACATAAGTGTAGGATTCATTGTGCCACTGGAGCATCATATCCGTATACTCATCTCTTGACACAACTATCTCCTTGTCCTCGACAGGATCATAATATCTTATGTCTGCCTCATTATAGCTCACTATGAGAACATATCTGCCATCGCTTATCCTCGATATTACCGGTATTCCCGAACTCACATAACCGAGGAGCATATCCAGCGAAAGACCTGTAACATCTATGCCCTGTCTCTTTCCAAGAGAGTTAAGAGCCTCGACAGGATCTGTATACTGTGCTATATCATCCTCTGTCACCTGTACTCCCTGATACGTCAGAACCATGTACAGGCAGTCGCCGAGTGACGCATCCACACTTCCCGTACTGCGATGGAATATTCCAGAGGCAATGGTGTTGTATTCCTGGCTCTCAGCCTGCCTGTATATTACCTCGCCTTCGCTTGACACCACTATACCTGATACAGACACTGCATAATTTATCGCATCACCCGCCACGTCATATATCTTTGAAAGTCCAAGATTGTCGTACACATGATAGGTCACCTTATCACGCACTACTGTCATTATCATACTTGCAGCATCAGGATCTATCTTTTCCTTTGTTATGTTCAGCGCCGGTATATAGCTCAGATACATATTTGACGGAACCGTAAAATACAGCCTGTCATATCCGGTTATGGATGACAGATGGGTAGTTCCTATCGTCTCCTTTGTATCGTCCTCCTTGAAGGTTATGAAATCATCGTCCACAGACTTGAAGCCACTGTCGGATTTCTCTCCTCTTGTCAGATACAGCAGATTCGTATCCACATCAACCTGCATCAGATAATACCCGCTCTTTGCGTATTCCTTTATCTGCTCGCCATCACTGTTTACTATATACAATCTGGATGCAGGTATGTTATCTCTGGACTCCTCGCTGTACCTCGTACCAACAAATGACTCGGCATCCACATCAACCTGCGCATCAGATATGCTCGACACTCCGTATACCATATCTGAGTCCTTAAAGCCATAACATATCAGACATTCCCCTGCTCCGGCGGTTATCTCATAACTCTTTCCGGTATGCATATTCATCAGAGTCAGCTTTGTATTGCTGCTCTGGTCCTCGCTCTCTCCATACGCCATAACTTCCATGTTCACCGACACCTTGACATCGCTGGCTGACAGTCCCTCCGCAATATAAGACTGCTGTCTCGTCTTCATGTCCACGGCGTTCACCTTTCCGCCGAGCATGTAATAAAACTTATCTCCGTCGTAATATGTCAGTCTGGAGGTCTCGCTCTTCATAGCCTCATAAGGCACATTGCACTCGACGAACAGAAGCTCGTCCACCTCCAGAGTCGTATAATCAAATGTATACAGCGCAACTCCGAGCTTTCCCTCATGATCTCCGCTGTTCATATATCCATACACCGCAAATGTCATATTTCCATCTTTGTCAAAGCTTATGATGTTCATGTCATGGTCGGCGTAAGTGTTTGAGTCATTTGCATGGTCATCCATTCCTGATCCGTACACCAGAGTTATCTGTCCATCGCCGTAGTCATACATCCAGAGCTGTCCATTTCTCACAAATGCGATCTTCTTGTTATCCTCTGTATAGCGGTATTCCAGATCATCCGATGACACGATACCTATCTCATACACATTGTTTATGGCATCTATGCCGTCTTTGTCAAAATACTCGTCCACATATCTGTCATAGCTGAGCATGGTGATCTTCGGCTCAGTCTCCGTAACAGTATCTGCATCCTGTTCATCCGAATAGGCCTCATCATACGAAGCTGTTTCGTCAAAATATATTCCATCAGTGCCGGCTCCGTCCGCCTCATCAGTCTGGCTGGCAACAGGCACATCCTTGTAGCTGATCTTATAGAACTCCTTAACTGTGTAATAGCTCATGACATCCTGCGATGTGATGGACATGGCTTTATATTCCATCTCGATCACCGCATAGTTGACATCTATCTCCTTTATATATGTGTTTACATCGCTTATAACCGTAGGCTTAAGTCCATCCCAGAGGAGATCCGAGTATGCATTTGCAAGGTTCACATGTCCCAGTCCGTAGGAATCTCCCGTTCCGCCGCCCGTGTATTCCTGCTTGTAGGTTCCTATGACCGATTCCGACTCCAGCTTGTCAAATGCAAATGTCGCATCGTGGAAATCCTTTGCGGCATTCAGCAGTTGGGACTCATGATAATTGTCATTTACGACCACTCTGGTATAGTATGAAGCACTCCTGCCATCACCGCTCTTAAGTTTGACAACCAGCATATACTCCATATCCTGCTTGAGATCCATTCTCGCACTTATATCAAGCACATCGTAGCCATCAGTTCCCGAGGCCGCCTCCAGATCACCCTTCTCTATAAGGGAATCTCCGGATATCGACCTGATCTCATACGAATACGACGCATCCTTAAATGCATCATTCTCCACCATTATCTCAAGATTCTTATTCTCATCTATCGGCGTCACGGAGTCCCTGAGAAGTGTGAGGTCGACCTCCCCTGTATAACCATGCATACAATTGAGAAGCGAATCGCCATAGCTCACATAAGCTAATGGCAGCTCTGCATCCTTCATCTCCGCAGCCAGATTCTTGTAACTTCTATTCTGAAATATATTGACCAAATATATTGTGATCACAAATATTGCTGCCATCACAAGTATTCTTACAAGTACATTTATTTTCTTCTTCACTTAATAAAACCTTCTTCTACGTCTTCTATGCCTGTCGCGTCTCATACAGAATTCATTGCACACAAGCAGTTCGATTATATTTCTCATAACACAATTGGCGCATCCGGGTCCCTCTGGGACATATGGCGGTTCCTCGTACGAAGCTTCACCTGCCGAAGCCATTCCTGCATAACAATCCTCCGATATCTGTCCACTTTCGCTCAGATCATCGTACACCCTTCGCGCAACACGGCGCATCTCTTCTCTGTCAGGATATTGAACAAGCATCGGACTGCCCTCATACTCGAGCTTGTCACACTCCTCCTCCACGGCCATACTGACCTTTCGGAGTTCTTCCGGGTACATCTCCTTCATGTACTCAATATCCCTCATCATTTCATCTGTCCCATCATCACAGTCAGGAAGCATGATTCCTGTAGAACTCATACTGTATCCACCAGTCTCACCCATACCGGGTATCACAGGTGTCTTGATATTATAGACATTTCCATCCCTTATAAGCCCCCTGAGGTTTTCATCGTCCGGGCTGTAAGGAATATACTTAAATTCTTCACTCATACAAATCTCCCTATCTGCATTGTTGTGTGTCTATTACATAGATATGCAGATGGGGAGAATGTGTGAATATCTCTGTTACTTTTTTCAGAGCTTACTTTATCTGTCTCCGAATGAGATTCCAAGTGTTCTTGCCTCGCTGATGATGTCGTCATCAGGAGATACGTATTTGAGCTTTCCTGCACTCTCTGAGAGTGGGATAGCTGTAACCTTGTTGTCAAGGAATACAACAAGCTTTCCAAAATCCTTTGCCTTTATGAGCTCTGCTGCCTTTGCTCCAAATCTTGATGATATGACTCTGTCATATGCATCCGGACTTCCACCTCTCTGGGTATGTCCAGGTATTGCTATTCTTATATCCTGTGTTGTGTACGCTTTGAGCTTATCAGCCAGCTCATACGCAACTGATGGATATGGATTGTTGGCTATCGCTTCTTTTCTCTTCTTCTTTGGAAGCTCTGCGATCTCCTTCGGAATAGCACCTTCGGCAACTGCAACTATCGTGAAGCCCTTGTTGTCCTTTGTTCTCTTGTCTATAGCCTTATATACCTTATCGATATCGTATGGGATCTCCGGGAGCAGGATCACATCTGCGCCACCGGCGATTCCGGCGTGGAGAGTTATCCAGCCAACCTTGTGGCCCATAATCTCAACGATAAAGATTCTGTTATGCGATGCAGCGGTTGTGTGGATACAGTCTATTGTCTGGGTCGCTATATCAACAGCACTCTGGAAACCAAATGTCATGTCAGTTCCCCACAGATCATTGTCTATGGTCTTTGGCAGACCGATGACATTGAGTCCCTCCTCACTGAGGAGATTTGCGGTCTTCTGTGAACCATTTCCACCTAAAACGCACAGGCAATCCAACTTCAGCTTCTTATAGGTATCCTTCATGGACTTTACCTTGTCCAGACCATCCTCAGTTGGCTCTCCCATGAGCTTGAATGGCTGTCTTGAACTGCCGAGGATCGTTCCACCCTTGTTGATAATACCTGAGAAATCAGCCGGCTTCATCTTGATATAGTTGCCTCTTATGAGTCCCTTGTAACCCTCAAGGAATCCATAGATCTCAACCTCGTCAAACAATTCATACAAACCCTTTGCGATTCCGCGCATAGTTGCATTTAATGCCTGACAGTCACCACCACTAGTCAAAAAACCTACTCTTAACATACTCTGCACCTCTTCCTTTTATTTTTCCTATGTACACAGACTGTCTGTATACATTATAAGTATACTCTTCCCTCAAGAGCCCTCAGAAGCGTAACCTCATCTATACATTCCAGATCTCCGCCTACAGGCACACCGCTTGCTATACGGCTGACCTTGATACCGGCCGGCTTCACAAGCTTTGATATATACATCGCAGTCGCCTCACCCTCCGGGCCTGAACCTGTAGCGATTATGAGCTCATCCACATCTTCATTCTGAAGCCTTCTCATGAGCTCGGATATCCTGATATCCGCCGGGCCGATACCCAGGGCAGGATTTATAACTCCGTGGAGCACATGGTAAACACCATCAAACTGTCCTGTTCTCTCATATGCCGCCAGATCCCTCGGGGTCTCCACCACCATTATCACCTTGTGATTCCTGTTTGGTGAGCTGCATATAGGACATACCTCCCTGTCAGTTATCGTGTAGCAACAACTGCAGTATTTTATGTTCTTCTTTGCATTCACAATGGCATCGGATAACGCCAGCGCCCTCTCCTCAGGCATACTGATTATGTGAAACGCCAGTCTCTGAGCCGTCTTGGAGCCTATTCCCGGGAGTCTTCCCAGCTCTTCTATAAGTCTGTTTACTTCTCCTCCATAAACTTCCATTAGAACGGCAATCCTCCAAGTCCCATTCCACCTGAGATCTTGCCCATACTGCTATTGTAGTCATCCTCCTGTGCTCTCAGTGCCTCGTTCACAGCCGATATGATAAGATCCTCAAGTGTCTCTATATCATCAGGATCAACAACCTCAGGATCAAGCTTGATCTCCATGAGTTCCTTCTTACCTGACACCTTTGCAGTGACAACTCCGCCACCTACAGATGACTCATACACCTTATCCTCAAGTGTCTTAGTTGTCTCCTCCATCTGCTTCTGCATCTTCTGTGCCTGCTTCATAAGATTGTTCATATTACCAGGCATCATACCTCCTGGGAAACCGCCTCTCTTAGCCATTACAATAGTCCTCCTTATTCTGATTAAATAATTTATAATATGATATCATCATTTCTTATCTATTGGAAAGTTGATCTTGTTTAGGTTCAGTATATTCTCCGTCTCAAGCCTTCCATTATCACTGTGGGAATTCCTTGTACAAAGTATCTCAAATTCAATCTCTCTTCCAAGATATTCCTCGATCACACTCTTCACATGCTCCACATTCTCAGGCTTGTCAAAGTATAACTTCGGCATATCGTCATCCGTCAGCGGGATCATGAGCAGAAGTCTTCTGTGATCATCGGACAGTATGAGTTTCGTCCTTATGGCCGGATCAGCATCATTTCTCTTGAGATATCTTCTCGCAGGAACCGACAGCTTCTCCAGTATATCATTCCAGTTCTCCGCAGCTCTCTGCAAATCTTCGAACTCTGCCTTTGGAAGCTCCCTTGCCAGCTTGTCCTGATATTCCTTCATGCCCTTCTGATCTATCACATCGTCAGCTGGGCTTACGGGGGCAGCACTTTGAACCGGCGCAGCCTGTATGCCATTTGCCTCAAGGTCATCAAGCTTCTTCTCAAGCATCCTTACCCTCTCGATCAGACTTGTGGTATCAACCTCCATCTGTGGTCTGCACAGCTTTATGACAGCCATCTCAAGCACTATCCTCTTCTGTGAGGAATACTTGATGCTGGCGGCTGTATCCGAGAACACGTTTATATATCTTACTATGGTGCTCTCCTCCATATGACCGGATATCTCTCTTATGCGTTCCAGATTCTCCTTGGTCATATCCAATCTGTCGCCCTCCGCCGAGGACAGCTTGACAACGAGTATGTTCCTGAGAAACCATGTAAATTCATTTACGAAACGGCCAAGCTCACGTCCCTGCCACACAACTTCGTCAACCACATCTATTGCATGTTCAACATCAGATTCCAGCACGCACTCCAGAAGTCTTGCAAATGTATCTATGTCCACAGCTCCTATGGTCTCAAGCACATTATCATATGTAAGCTTCTGTCCGAGATTGAATGCAACGCACTGATCCAGAATAGACAAGGCATCTCTCATGGAACCATCACCGGACTTTGCGATATAATCTATCGCCTTCTTATCCGCATCAAGTCCCTCCCTGTTCATAAGATCCTCCAGTCGATCCGAGATGACATCCACCGGGATACGTCTGAAGTCGTACTTCTGACACCTTGACGATATGGTTATAGGTATCTTGTGGGACTCCGTGGTAGCCAGTATGAATATTACATATGATGGCGGCTCCTCGAGAGTCTTTAACAGAGCGTTGAACGCTCCCGGAGACAACATATGAACCTCATCTATGATGTATACCTTATACTTGCCCTCAGTAGGAGGATATGCTACCTCCTCCCTTATCTGCCTTATATTGTCAACACCATTGTTGGAGGCCGCATCTATCTCAATGACATTAAGCGATGATCCATCCGATATGGCTCTGCAGCTTGCACATTCATTACATGGGCTTCCGTCCACCGGATGCTCACAGTTACATGCCTTGGCAAATATCTTGGCGATCGAAGTCTTACCTGTTCCTCTCGTACCGCAAAATAAAAAGGCATGACCAAGTCTATCATTCTTAATCTGGTTTCTAAGAGTGGTAACTATATGATCCTGCCCCTTTACCTCGTCAAAAGTATCAGGTCTCCATTTTCTATATAAAGCTACATACGACATCACCAATACCTACCTTTGTATCATAAAACTCACACAGACTATTATATCTGAATTTACATTTTATATCAATCAGATAAGCAATATTTGAATATGGTATTGCCTGGTGCCTATACACAGAACATCTCTGTCCGCAAGCTGCCAGCTCCTGCCCGCCGGAAGCCTGATCCCATTTATGACAGTTCCATTTGTGGAATCAAGATCTTCGACATAGATCTTCTCTGCATCCTCGTATATCCTTATGTGCCTTCTACTGACGCTGATATCCTCTATAACCTGATCCGCCTGTCGTCTGTCCCGCCCCAATACAACTCCCTCCGGCGTCACCGGAAATTCAGCAGCCACAATGCCTCCGTCTTCGATCAGTCTCACAGACAGTCTCTGCTCCTGTACGGACGCTCTGTCATCGAGATTATGCTGTGTAAGCAGGGTTGTACAGTCATCCTCCGAGCCAAGCACCGTGGTATCGCCAGGTATTTCGTCAGCCAGACTTACATGTTCCAATGCATCAATATTCTGTTTTTTAGGTCTTCTGTTTTCATCTTCCTCCGCATATCGCAGCTCTGAGCACTCCACGCCCTCCTGTCCCCGCCGTTCATCCTCAGCAGCAGACAGCTTCCTCTTCATCTCCACATAGACAAATAACTCCACGGACAGCACGATGAGTGCCAGCATTATAAATCTCACATCCGCCGCATGCCCCTGTATATAAAATTGAACAGCCGCTATTCCCGTAAATGCCGCCACAGTAAATCCTATGAGTATGAAAAATATCCTATCATATTTGTTTTTCTCCGTTGTCGGTATCGTCAACGCCGCCGCACTGCTTTGATCCGTTCCGAACACCTCATCCATCAAAAGCTCCTGCTCACGGGCCGCATCCAAAGATTCCACATTTCTTTTTCTATTGCCGGAGCAGCATTTTTCCTGCTCACGGGCAGAGGCCTCATCCACATATTTCTGCATCCGCTCCATGTCATAATTTGCCGACACCACCATGTCATATATCTCATACATAAAATCCACAAGCTCAGTGTCTCTGTGATCTACCCTCTTTATGATCTTCTCCACCAGCTTCTTTATTCCTGTTCTGACATCCGTTCCCTGTCCCGGCACATACACGTATCTGAAACTCTTCTCTGCATCCGAGTAAAATATCTTGTCGGATTCTATCAGAAGATTGTCCGGCTCAAGCATGTATTCTCCCGTCTCCATGACCACACTGCACAACGATCTCATGAGAGCAACAGCCTGCTCCATGGACATTATCCCCCTGTCAGATATATCGTCCAGGCTCTTCATGCCATTTATTTTGCAGTATATGAACATATCTCCGTTGATGGCCCTGAATTCCGGCTGTATTATTCCCTCGACAAAATTATTGTACAGCATGTCCGTCTCATAGGAATTTATGACTGCTGCACTGACCTCCACCACAAAAAAAGTGTTAATTCCCTCTACCTGGCAATAACTTACCATATTCCTGCCACCTCCTAAGTTCATTTCCTATATTCCTTATCTCCTGTCTGGCCGCAGTCTTTCTGTCACGTCTGCCGTCATCTATCAATATCTGTATCCCCGGAAATGACTCTCTGTAAGTTATCTCCGCAACCAGATTCTTCCCATTCATGGACATTTCCGCATTCACACCATCGGCACATATCACGGTCTCGGATACATTTGTGGACATCGCTTTCTCTGCACTGTCCGTATCCCCCTCACCACTCTCATTGATCCTGTATTCCTCTCGGTTGTACAGTACCAGATATGCCTCCCCCGATGCCGCCGCATGGTTAAACGCTATAAACAACATGTTCATCACCACAAACACGGCACACACAAGTATCAGTGTTATCAGGCACATCTCCAGAACTATAGATCCATTGTCATCCATATATCTGACTCCTCCTGTCTTTTCTTCTCTTCTCCTATCTTTTCCCGCACTCAGAGCACTGAGGAAGTCCCCCGCACTCTGACTTTTTCTTTCTGTATATCGTCCGCTTCAAGCCGGAGCAGCCCAGCGAATAGTGATATTTGTCTCCCTGTTCAGTGACATAGATCACACCATTGCTTTTATATCTTCCACAGATCCTGCACGCCGAAAGCCCGGAATATCTGTCATCCAGAACCTCCCCACTCACGCTTCTCACAGATATCCTGATATGGTAACAGCTCCGCGAGTTGTGGTACACCGAACCATTCTCAGCCACATACACATACTCATCATCATCATCATCATCCTGCGACCTGTCATATCCCAGGTATGCCCTCTGTCTTATCCTGTCCACGCACCCCACGGTGGATCCTCCGGCAAATGGCAGATTGATCTTCAGCATATATCTGACCTTGAGGCACACAAATCCGTCATCCGACAGCTCTGCATTTATCACCTTAACCCCGGACATTCCGCCGTCGACATATGTGTTCACCGTGCCTTTGTCATCTATGTACTCCCTGATCTTCCTGTTCGCCAGCACGAGCGACACACCATCTGCCATACCTTCAGCATACGGCCCCATGTCCGCGCCCTTTTCGGCTAGCTCATACGCATAGCTGTATTCCGCAAGATACGCAGCCGTCTCATGTAAGCCCTCATATATCACAGTCCGTGTCCGTATACATCCGGCCATGGCAAACACAGTCAGCATGGCAAATATAAACACTGGCAGCACCAGCGATGCCTCCACACTGGCACTACCACGGTCACATCCCAAAGGAGCTGTCTTATATATTCTCCTGCCATACCTGATCCGAACAAAATCTATAGTAATATGCGCTTGGAGAGGCGATTTATCTTTCATATATTTACTTTTCAACATACAACAAGAGAACATATAACACCCCCCTTCAGGATATTTTCATATCTCAATAACTCACACACTGCCTGAAGCTGTACCTGTACAGTCCGTCATCTATCTTCGATACGCCCTCGTGATCTTCTATAAACGATGCAAATTTCCTGTCCTGACTGACCTCAACATCAAATGTCAGAGAATACATCATATTCTTCATCTCAAACGACTCATCCGTCTGTCTGAAATTAAGCTGTATAAGATCCGCCATCCTGTAATACATGCCTCCTTTATTCTCTATCAGAAGTATCGCCAGATAATCCCTGTAGCTCACAGCATCCACGCCTTCATAGTCCACGGAATCCAGATTCATCAGCTTGTCAAGATTGTTGATGTCCGTCACCCAGTATTCGTCCGTCTTCATAAACTGAACGCTTTTGCCGTCAAGCAGCAGCCTTATATCAACAATTGTCTCAGCATAAGCCCAGCATCCGAGCAGCAGATATTTCGCCGCCCCATAGGTGACCCCCGGCACAAGAGCCAGCACCGCAGCTATGGATGACACCTCGGCCATCTTTGCGCTGTCTGAGAGCAGATATGCCAGATTGAGCGGCAGTCTGTGAAGCACTATCCTGTTCACGACCCCCTGCAGATTGTCATGGTCATTATCCTTTCCGGCGATAATGTATTCCACCTCACACTCAAATGGTCTGTCCTGTTTCCTGTCGGTAAATGTATTGAAATTCGCCAGTGCATACCCGACACCATATATGTCATCCACTATTCCGGTCTGTGATCTCTCTCCATCCGACATGAGCTGCCTCTGGAATTTATCCAGATCGTCAAATTCTATGTCCTCCCACTGTCTCGTATCCTCCGCCTGTCCGTCTGACGGAAAGCCATCCAGATCGTATGCCTGATCTGACACCACCCGCCCGGATGGCGTGACAACATTCAGAAGTCCACCTGTCAGGATGCTTTTCAGCGCTTTTCTAGGATCCGTACCGCTCCAACTGCTCTCATCCTGATTCGACTCATTCTTACCATTTTCCACAGCTCCAGAAGCATCCTCCATGGCCTTATCCCCGGATGTTATCATCTCAAGAATGTCTTCTATTCCCTTCTCCTCCATGTACACCTTCATATGGTCGGTTATCTGCAGCTTCATATTCTCGCAGTCATTCTCCAGAAGTCCCCTGCACTCTGCCAGCGCCACATCTTCAACGCTCATATTGTCGCCCTGACCATTTTCCAGAGTATATTCCAGATAATCCTGCGCCATCTGTTCAAGCTTTCCCTCACCGTGTCCGCCAAATGTGCTGTCGACCGCCAGCAGATGATACTCCTCAAACAACTCCTTGTCGTACGCCGCCTTCACATCACAGGCTGCGCCCTCGGCCGCCATTGCGGCCTTGGCACTGCCCATTCTTATCCGCGCCATCTCAAGCACGGAGAGCCCCAGAAGCAGCATGGAGATCAGGATTATACTCAGAAAAACCGTTACATGTCCCTGATTTCTCATACAGCTCCCCCTTAATATATCTTCTTTGCACTCTTGTTGATCGAGTTCCATATGTTGTTCACCAGAGAAGTTATCTGCTGCTTGAATATGACGCACATCGCGATCAAGACCACCATTATAAGGATTATTTCGACCACTCCCATACCTGACTCATCTTCCATAAAATCTTCCCATCTCTTCATACATTTTTCCTCCTTAAAAACTTATTATCTTAAAAATTTATTATTGCGGGCAGCATGACTATTACCATGACCACTCCCAGCAGAACCACCATCGGAAGAAGCAGCTTTGTCCCGGCTTCCTCCCCCTTTCTCTTCGCCATCTCCTTTCTGGTCTGCATTGCGTTCTGCTCCTCGCCCGCCATCATGATCAATATATCTCTCGTGCCTTTCTTCACATTCTGTGACAAAAGCGACATGAGCTTTATATACACCGGCAGATTTATCCTGTGCCCCATGTTGTAGTAAGCCTCACTCTCGGATACTCCTGCCTGGATCTCATTTAGCGTATAAATCAGTTCCCTGGTCAGGACACTCCCGCTCTGATCCGTACCGGCACAATCTTCCCTGCCACTCTTCACTATCCTTGCAAATGCACCTCTGACCGTGACTCCTGCTCCAAGATAGAGCGTCAGCTTATCCACAAGCTCCGGGTACTCCGACATGAGCTCGTCGGATCTCTTTTTTTCCATTCCCCGGATCTTCGACCTGTTTCCACCCCATATACAAATGGCTGCGAAACCACCGAGAAACAGTATCATAAGACCGCTTCCGCCTCCCGAGGTGGGCCTGACCGCATATCCGTTTATCTGCTCCGGCAGCGCCACCTCGCTCGAATCTCCACTTCCCGCCTGTATCTCCCTGATGCCTTCCCTTATATCCTTCAGAGCCTTTTCCCTGCCTGTCTCTTCCCTTCCGCACACGCGTATCTGATATGTTCTCTCCGCGCTCAGCTCACTGTATGTAATAACAGCCGTGATGGACACTATTCTGTCTTCTCCCTCCGCTATATCGCCGATACGTCCATCGGACGACACCAGCTCGTTGTCCTCGCTTATCCACTGCACATCGAGTCCGAGCGCATCCAGATGATCCACAAGCTCCAGATCATATATCACTTCGTCGGGGGATTCATTTTCCCCAAGATACAGGTCTTCAATCTCACCAAATCCCTGCTCAAACACAGCTTCCATATCGTCAGGATCATATTCCAGCGGCATGACATCCACATCAAAATCAGTCTTTTCTCCATCTATGTCAGTCTCCAGAGTGACGGTGGACACATCCCCTCCGTACCCATCTCTGGTGAGCACCACCTGATGAGGCGCAAATGCTTCCTTTGCCACAAGGATCACCGCAAGAATACATGTCACCAAAAGCGCCAGCAGGATCTTCGCAATAATGTCTGTGTACATCTCCGCACATTTATCCCTCGCCGCGGCATCCGTACATATGTATATCCTCTTTATCTTCGTGAGCATCTTGTCATTGTCCATATGCGGTTCTATCCAGCCGTATATTTTTCCCGCAGCCCTTTTCAGCATATCCATCATCCTTTCACATATGTATATCTGTGATCTTTCTGCCCCATATCACCGTCGCCGCCGTGATCACCAGACACGCACTCATGGCAGCTATCCCCAGAGCATTGCCATACAGCGCATCCATATATCCAGGATTACACACCCTCAGATACAGAATGATGACAAATGGCATGGCAGACATGATATTCTGCTCCAGCCGTTTTGACGTTATCATCGTGTCTATCTCTTCCTCCACTTCCAAACGCCTGTCAATATTTTCAACCATCTTCTTCATCATCCTGATGAGATTTCCCCCGGAGCCCTTTGCAACTGCGACCACATGAGCAAATTCCTTCACATCCTGAAGTCCTGACCTGTCAGCCATATCCCTCAAAAGACTTTCAACATCAGAGCTCATCTCAAGGCCGTTTATTATGAGCAGCATTTCCTGTCTGATATAAGATTTCCCCTGATACATTCCGTCCAGCTCGTGACAAGCTGGAACAAACGCTTTTTCCAATGAATATCCCGCCGCCATATTTGCGGACAGGGACAGCAGCATTTCCTTAAATTCATTATTAAGTTTATTCTTTCTCTGCCGGCATTTACCATCGGCAATTTTCCTGAGAAATACCAGAATCCCCGGCGTGAACACCAGGCACGGTATAAGACTGTCAAAGAAGAGCACCGACACCATCACCGCTATGACTGAATACACAGCGATACCGGTTACGATTTCCCTGACACTTAGTTTATAAGAATCATAATCTATACCCTGTCTCAGCACACATCCCTCCTTGAATCACTGCTCTCATTAACGCTTATAAGTCCAGCCGCCACGAGCTTTGATGTGTTGTGAAGATCATTTATCTTTCTAAGCATTCCTTCCACTCGCCCCCTGTCCTTTCCCATATTGCTCTCATGAAATTCATACAATTTATTCATGACAAATTCACCTCCTTCCAGTCCTGTGACCTCGCTTATCTCTATACATCTTCGGGATCTGTCCCTCAGTCTTCCAAGCTGGACAACTATGTCCACCGCCGACGCTATCTGCTGCCTTATCGCCAGAACAGGCATATCCGCACCCATCAGAACCATGGTCTCAAGCCTCGTCAGCATGTCCCGGGCAGAGTTTGCATGTCCTGTTGACAGGCTTCCATCGTGTCCTGTGTTCATGGCTGTAAGCATATCTATCGCCGCCGCATCCCTGACCTCACCCACTATTATCCGTGAAGGTCTCATTCTGAGGCTCGTCTTGATAAGATTCCTTATGCTCACCGCATTTTCGCCCTCGACATTTGCACTTCTCGCCTCAAGGCTCACCAGATTGTCGATGCCCGCAAGCTGAAGCTCCGCCGAATCCTCTATCGTGACAATTCTCTCATCCGCCGGTATATACCCTGACAGGGCATTCAGAAATGTCGTCTTGCCCGCGCCGGTTCCTCCCGAGATGATTATGTTGTAGCCCGCCACGACCAGATTCTTCAGGAAATCAGCAACCTCCATGGTGACTGATCCGATCTCCACCAGCTTGTCCATGGTCATCTTGTCCTTCGGAAACTTTCTTATGGTCATCACGCTGCCGCTCAGGCTCACCGGCGGCAGCACCACATTCACTCTCGAACCATCCTTAAGCCTTGCATCCACTATCGGCGACGCCTCATTTACTATCCTGTTGCACTCCGCTACGATGCTCTGGATTATGGTCTTGAGCCGTTCCTCGCTCTCAAATGCCTTGTCATATCTGTACATCCTTCCTGCCCGCTCGACAAATATATTGCTGTAGCCATTTATCATTATCTCAGTCACCGCTTCATCATCGAGAAGCTCGGACAATATATCAAGCCTCCTCAGACTGTTGAACAGTTCCTTCTTCAGCGCAAGCTTATCCCTCACGCTCAGCACATTCCCGGACTCAGATTCGAGAATACACCTGTCGATCATATCGCTGACCTGCTCATCTCCTATGTCACCCGACATATCTATACTCTGCATGACCTTGCTTCGTATCAACTGTCTGTCATCCTGTTTCATCTTCTGCTTCCTATTTCACTTTCTATAAATCTCAGCATCTCCGCACTTCCCGGAACCGCCAGCGGCACGTTCAACCTGTGCAGCCTCCGAGCAATCTTGCCAAGCTCCCTTCTCTCCAGAACCCTCTCGAACATCCCAAGCTTGTCCTGGGACAATTCATCCTTAAGCTCCGGAACCATTATCTCGTCAAATGCCCCAAGTATCGCCAGATCCTTGAGAACCGCCTGTCCCATATCAAATACAACCGTTGTATATCTGCCCCATCTGCGGAACTCGTCGATGAGCCACACCATATCCTCCGTGTTCAGCTCCAGTGCATCTATGTACGATCCCAGATATCCAAGCACACTGTATTCCTCAAGCTCCACGATATTTTTCTCCATATATCCGGTCAGATCTGGCGACCTCTGTTTCACCAGATATATCACATTCGCCAGAACGTCCTCATGGTCGTGAAATGCACTGTACTCCTCCATGCCCACATACAGGCCGCCCCGCACCTCATCATTCATGCACAGGCTGACCGCAAGGTTTGTCTTACCACACCTCCCTATGGGTGATATAACTGCATACGACCTGAACAGCTTTCTTCTGCGGTCCGTATCGTCTATATTCATATATCTGAGGATCTCTGAAGAAATGTTCCGTACCCTGGAATATTTGAATATCCTGTTATGGCTGATCTCTTCTGATCCATCGACTCTATCCCTCGTCATAAATATCATCCGGCAGGCCACCGGCACTTTGCTCTCATCCAGAGGAATATTCTCATCCATCAGCAGAACATCCAGAGTCTTAGTCTCAAGATACCCATACAGTTCTCCCTCCGATGAAAATGCAAGCGCAAACAGCGGATTGTCCCTGTCCGAATTGATATGGTTCATAAGACTTATCATGTAAGCCCTGTCACCATCCAGTATTCCAATCTTGTACTGCTGAATTTTGTCACCTCCACTCTGTAGTGCACACGTAATACATGACTCCGCCCATTATGGCAGCAGAGAAATGTACCCTGGACTTCATCAGATTCCTATAAAATTGTTTTGTTGAAATTTCTTTACGATTCGTAACTGACATTAAAACTTCTTTTAAAAGAAAAAATAAAGATATAACTCCTCCGGCCAAAAAGGAGTAAACAATCACCCGGATCACATCGGTTCCTACAAATGTGCCAGCCGTCGCCAGCAGCTTGATATCACCTGCCCCCAAGGCTTTTTTATGAAATAATACAAACAAGATCACCACAGGAATAACACAGCCTGCCACACTGCTCAGAAGTCCATCACACGGTCCTCTGACAACTGCCGACATCAGGAATCCCTGTATCATGCCAACTGCGATAAGCCTGTTCGGAATCCTCCAGTCTCTGAAGTCCGATACCACCGCCATGCTCACAGTTGCGATCAATGGTATTACATAATATATGATCTCTGTCCTCCCTTCTCTCTGAGTTGTAAGCACACCTTACACCCTCTCTCAGCCTTTGTAAAGGGGGGATTTCATAAAGAAAATTTTATAAATTGCGACTATATACAGGCTGTATATTGCCCAATTTCAATATACAAAAAGCCCGTCCTGTTACGAACGGGCTTCTGATTTTACAGCATGTATATATAATTTTTTTTACTAAAATTGTCCATTTCCCATGTTCTGATTGTTACTTGGGTTCTGGTTATAGTTCTGGTTAGGACTCTGATTAGGATTCATATCAGCCTGCTTCCTTGCCGCCATGGCATTATCAATATTCTGTATCTCGCTCCTGCTTATGGCTATACTGTCCTGAAGAACCTTTACATTGTTGAAATACTGGAGCAGCTCCTGAGGTGGATTCTCCTTGTTCTGCTCGTAGAAATACTTGCCGATCTCAACCATGTTCCTGTCTATCATCTGCACCTCATTTGATATCTTGTTGTTGAGCTTTACCTTCTGCGCTGCGTCCTTCGTCTCATCCACCGCATTATTTGCAAACTTCTTGGTCTTGTTGAACACATCCTGGAAAAAATCTGACATATCATATACCTCCATGTAATATAGATCTTTCTTTATCTGCCTTAATATATCCATGTAAAACTAAAAAAACCGGGAATATGGGTGTTGATTCCATAATCCCCGATTTTTTATTTGACTTTGTTTCTCACTATGTCATGTATACTTATGACCTTTCACATCAGTCGTCTATGTACTTATTCAGTGTATCAACCACATCATTGAGATTATAAGGCTTTGCGATATAATCATCAAGCTGGTTCTCAAGAATCCTCTCCTTGTCACCGAACATGGCTCTCGCCGTAACCGCAATGATCGGAAGTCTCTTTCTCTTCTCCTTGCGCTCTATCTCCCTGATCTCCTGTGTAGCTGCTATACCGTCCATAACTGGCATCTGTACGTCAAACAGTGCCGCATCATATATCTTGGTCTTGAACAGTTCAACAGCCTTCTGGCCATTCTCAGCTATATCGTATGAGAATCCTGCCATACCAAGAAGCTTACCGATAACCTGCTGGTTGACCGGCTCATCCTCTGCAACAAGTATCCTTGCCTTGCTGTGTGCATTGATGGAGAATACCGCCGGCTCCTCCTTCTCTTTGAGGAACTCATCTGCTGCATCTGCCGCTTTGATAACCTTGAGTGGTATCTCGACGATGAATGTTGAACCTATATCTTCCTTACTCTGAACTGTTATGTTACCACCCATCAGCTCAACAATCTGCTTGGTGATGACAAGTCCCAGACCTGAACCACCGTACTTTCTTGTATCTGATGCATCTACCTGACTGAATCTTATGAACAGCTTGCTCATGTTAGCCTCTGAGATACCTATACCGGTATCTGCAACTGCCATTCTGATCTTAATCTTGTTGTCCCCATCATCCATGGATGCTATCTTGACTCTTACGCTTCCCTCGGATGTAAACTTGATAGCATTTGAAAGCAGACAGTTGAGAACCTGCTGGATTCTCTGTCCATCACCGCGGACAAGCTTTGGAATATTGCTTCCAAATGAACAGTCGAGCTGCAGTCCCTTGTTGGTTGCGATTGGAACCTGTGCAGCAACTGTGTCCTCGATGGCAGTCCTGATGTCAAATGTCTCTTCCTTGATCTTGTACTTACCAGCCTCAAGCTTGCTTATATCAAGAATATCATTGATAAGTCTGAGCAGTGTGTCTGCACAGTTCTTAGCTGTGATAAGGTTATCTCTGTAATCAGCCTGAAGATCCTCAGCCATAAGTGTGAGCTGGAGCATACCGAGAATACCGTTGATAGGTGTTCTTATCTCGTGGCTCATGTTTGCAAGGAACTCGGCCTGTGTCTTGTATGCTGCATTCGCATCCACGATGGCCTTGCTGAGCTTCTCCTCAGTCTCCTTCTGCTTGGTCACATCTATGACTACCATGTTGATGTAATCAGCCTCTGACTTATACATAACTGTGTTGAACACCTTCTGAAGTGACTCCATGGTGATCTCAACATCCATCAGATCTCCCTCTTTGGTGCCGGAGTTGTTATAAGCTGTGAACCATGCATTGATATCCTGAAGTACCTCTATCTTACTCTCCTTCAGTATCTTGTCCTTGTAGTCAGACACATCGAGCTTGAAATACTCCCCAAATATCTCATTGGCGTCTACTATCTCGTAGTTTGTTCCGTTGACAGGATCATTAACGATCCTCGCCTGTGCAAATCCTATAGGAAGGTTCATGAAAAGCTTCTTATACTTATCAGACTTTCCTGCTGATCCCATGTTGCCATCTCCGAATACCAGTAATACCAGAACAGCAACGACCGCTGCCAGGACGCCACATATAATAGCTCCCACACCGATACCGGCGACTCCCAGCACTCCCGCCAGCAAAGCCAGAACAGCCATGGCCAGTGCAAGCGGCTTAATCCCAATTTCCTTAATTTTGTCCATTAATGCACCTCTGTTTCTATAAATATTGCGTTTGCCACATAGACACTCCTATGCATATCCACATGGATACATTATATTATAAATAATTATTAAGGTCAACGCTCATATAGTTTTTTATGCTGAATAATGTACAAATTTTCTCTGTTATTTTGTACATATTGGACTACTTTTTATGATCTCCCAGCCATTCCACCTCGTTATTATGCATATTTTATCTCTCAACAGATCTGCATTACTCTATCACTGCTTCATCATCTGTCCGATCCTCATCCTCAGGCTTCCCCTTTTTGCTGCCGCGCTTCTCCTTGATGATCTTCGCATTCATAAGCAGCGCAAACACAAGCCATCCGGCAAATGTGAATATCAGGCCGCTCTTGAGTCCTCTAGGGAAATACTTGAACTCTATCACATGGTCTCCCTTCTCGAGATCCAGTGCGATAAATGCTCCCGCAACAGTCTGTATATCGGTCTTTCTGCCATCAACATAGGCAGTCCAGCCCGAATCATATGGTATGGATGTGAACATCAGGCCAGCCTCATCGACTGATATATGTCCCTTCACATATCCATCCTCAAATTTGTTGATATTTAACTGATTGTCAGCCCATCTCTCATACGCCTGGTCAAATGCAGCACCGTTGAGAGTGGCTATCGTAAGTCTTGCAGATGTATTGTCAGGTACACCCGCAGAGAAATAATACTCGACCTCCACGTTGGTTCCCTTTGTTAGATGTCCCACATGGTATGTCTGGTACTGAAGTCTCTCGTAATTCTGCTCCTCACCGTTCACATATATCCTTATCTTGGTGATTCCATTGCAGTTCGCTATGATGTACAGATCATTCTGTTCCTCTGTTATGTCAAAGCTGAGTCCAAAGCTCACGATACCCGGTGTGATATTGGAAAGTCCAAAGTATTCACTGTACGGATTGTCATGTGTTATCGTGATGTCATTTGAAGAGCCAGTTACCTCCGGATATATCTGGCTGAACGTACCAGCCACCCCAGTCGACTTTTCCACGAAATTATTTATACTGTCAAACATATTCGATGCATCAGAAGTCCAGTCTTTCAGCTCGTTATTCACCATGAAGCCCAGCTTGAGCGCCCGGCTGTTCTGGTATACATCAACGCCATCCACTGTATCCACATAGTCCATATCGTAGGACATATGCTCATCCTGTCTCCTGAACAAATATCTTATGCCCAGAACCGAACTTGACACCGGATTTGCTCCGTCAAACAGGAACTCATTGGCACCTGTGTAGAAACCAAGTCCATGCATGGCATTCACAAGGTCATTTGAAACCGTCGAACCAAACAGGCTGACTCCCTGCATATTGTAATAGGTAGATTCATCCACCACCTTGGTGTTGTTGAGCTCCGTCCTATATGGAAAATGGCCTGTCTTAACTGAATCTATAGCGGCCTGCACACTAGCAGCATCGCCATAGTAATCCGGTATGTTCACCGTTCCGTTGCTCTCGTATCCCTTTGCCGCGCTGAACACGATCTCAGTCAGACACAACACTGAAAGTATAGCTGCCACTGCGAATCTGCCTTTGCCTCGGACAAGTCCCAGCACCAGGATTCCCGCCGAGTACACAACAAACAGCACCCATGTGAGGATAATTACCGTCCTGTCCATATCAATATTCTTGTCTGCATAAACCAGGAAACCGAACGACACGATAATTCCCAGGACTATTCCCAGTATCTGCTTCTTGTCTGTATTTGCAAGGGCCTCGTATCCCATGCTCAGCAGAATGAAGATGAACAGGAATGAAAATCTGTTCGGGATTCCGTACTGATCATGGAAGCCGTGCCATATATAGTTGAGCAGCGTATTGTTGAAGCTCATCATGAGAAATACGATCAGTATCACATTCTTAAGCTTCTCATACCATTTGATCTTTGTATTGAAAATATATATTCCTATCAGCAGTATGGCAAATGTACCGCAGTACAGGTTCACACCGCCGTCAAACTGCTGGCTCTTTATCGGCTCAGTCAGGACAAACATCTGCTTTATCATATCCCATATGCTTCCGTACCACTCCCATTTAGGGAAATGTCTGGTGGCAGACGCCGTGGTGTTAAGCCCGATATAAGCTGGAATCAGCAGAAACGCAGACATAGCCGCAGCCATGACAGATGTTCCCGCAAATCTCAAAGTGTCCTCTGCGCCCTTGTATATGTTCTTGTGATTGGTGAGTATAAACTGGAGAACCAGGAACACACATATCATGAAACATATATAGTAGTTACACAGAAGTCCGTAGAACAGACTGAGCGTATACAGTCTGTAGTTGCTGCCGTCCTCCATCATCTGCTCGAAGCCCTGCATGATAAGCGGAAGTATCAGTATACAGTCCATCCACATGAGATTCCATGAATATCCTATGACATAGTTGCTGAGCGCATATGCCACAGCAAATGGAATGATGAGCAGGTTGTTCTTGTTCCTGCACTTGTATCCAAGATAGCTCGCCATGGTCATACCGGACAGAGCTATCTTGATACTTATGAGCAGGCACATCGCTATGTACAGATGCTCCCTGCTGAACAGCACGATTATAAAGTTCAGAGGACAAGCCATATAGTAGGCGATTATGTCAAGCAGATTGCTTCCCATGCCTATGTCCCATGTATAGAACAGGCTTCCCTCGTTCACCAGTTTGTCATGATAATCAGAGAAGAATGGCAGATACTGGTGAAGACTGTCCACCATGGTAAGGCTGTGTCCGCCAAATGGTCCTATCTCCGCCACCACCCACAGCACGAACATAAATATCGCCGGGATGATAAAAGCGATTATCATGATATAGTTGTCAGCAAATATATCCTTTACAGGCTTTTTATCCTTCTTAAATACGAAGCATTTGCTGAATATATAGTTTATTACAAGTACAACTACCTGAATTATTATCTTTGATATAAACTCATTGTATCTGAAGGAGTCGCACAGTAGGTTGGTTCCAACGACCTCCACCACCATGGCAAACAGACGCATTCCCACAAATGATATGAACTCCCTTATGATCCGGCCTATGCTCTTCCTCTGCTCCGACCTGAACACGTAAAATCCATTTGCAAAGTAGGCAAATAATATGGCAAGCATTATCGCTATGATATTCGCCGCACTTCGCGACAGATCCGTCACAAGTCTCAACACAAAGAATGATACAAGATTCACAGCCGTGGTCATTCCTCCGGCTATAACATATCTGACCATCTCTTTCTCCATAAGCTTTTTTATTTTGTCCACATATTCATTCATATTTCCATACCGATTCCTTACATGATATTCAACAGTTATATCAAATATGATGTACTAATGATAGTTACATATTCTTAAATATTTGCTACTTGAAGTTCGCAAGAAGATATACAAGAGGTGAATTCCAGTAGATCGTTACCTCATTACATGAATAACTCTGTACGTTGTCGACATAGCATCTCTCCTTTGGAAGCTTTGCAAGAACAGCCTTCGCATATGGATCCTCAAGGTTTCCATCGGCACCGCCCACAAGCATTCCAGGCATTGCCTTGCCCAGTGCCTCTGAAGGTCTGTGGTGTGGATTCTCAGGAGTCTGTGAACCATATCCTGTCACATAACAGTAGCTGACTGCATTTCTTCCAAGTATATAGTTGAGCTGGTCTGCCGCATAGTCCACATATGAATCGTCGCCCAGAACCTTTGATGCCATGAGCAGGAGGATTCCGTTATCCGCAACGACCATGTTGCTTCCCCATACATAAGAGCCGCCTGTTGTTGAACCGAAGCCGCTGCCGGCATAGTTATCTACAAGCTTGTCAGCACCCTTCTTAAGTATCTCCTTCTCTGCTGCGCAGTCCTTTACATTTACACAGTAATCATATATTCCATAATATCCGACATCCGCCCATCCAAGGCCGTACTTAATGCTTCCCTCGATGGCTGTCTTCACATAATCATTGTAGCTCTCATCACCTGTTGCGATATACAGCTCCGCTGCTGCCCACAGGTACTCATCGCTGTCATTGCTGTCAGGATACTCACCTGTAACTATGCTTCCAACGTTCTTAAAGCCTGCATCTCCCTGATGCTGCTCAAGATACTTCCATGCCTTCTGAGCTGCAGCAAGACATGAATCTGCAAATGCTGCATCGTACTTTCTGTATACAACTGAAGCCTTTGCCATAACAGCCGCAAAATCGCCTGTTGCTGTGTTGGATATAGGTGAGAGTATCATCTGTGCAGTCTCCTCAACAGCAGCCACCATCCCAGGGAACACCTCTCCGGTAACCTTGTGATAAACTCCGCCGCTGGTCTCATCCTGCATCTTGAGCATCCAGTCAAGCTCGTATCTGACCTCATCCAGAACGTCAGGAACACCGTTGCCGCTCTCAGGTATTCCGATAGCGTCGTCCTTTGCCGCATACTCTGAATCCTCATATGTAAGGAGCAGATCCTGTACCGCCTTTGCGCCCGGAACAACATATCTTCCGTAGTCTCCGGCATCATGCCATCCGCCGGTCACATCCTTTGCAACATCTGAGCCGTACACTATGGCAGTTCCCGTGTGACATGCAGCGTGTGCAAAATCACCGGCTATGGCTGAATCAAGCTCTGTTCCACATCTCTGGTCATAGAACATGAGCACTGACGCCTTGTATATATCGTCATACACGCCATCCCCAACAGGGAACTCGTATGATTCTGCTCCGGTGTCGAGAACTATCTTGTATGTACCCTGATCCTTGACATCAGAGAAATCTATAACCGCACATTTGTCGCCCACAGCAGGATCGTAATCCCAGCCAGATACGTCACCCTTGCTGACTACCTTGTCATCAGCGATGCTCTTTACCTCGTAGCTCTTGGCGTCTCTGTCAGTCACTGTGGCAAGCTTCTTCGCATCCTTGCCGTAACCCATCTGGTTGATGCCAACCAGTTTTGGATCAGGAATACCCTCAACGCTCTGTGCGCTTGAGGCGTCAACTACAGTGAGCTTGATATTGTCAAAGTATACCTTGTGAGGCACGCTGTCATCACCAACGTCCTCGAAATGTCCCAGATTCATACACATTCTAGGTGCCGGATCCGATTCCTCACTCATGGTGAACTGTTTGGATATGTGCTGTGTCTCAGTGCCTATCGTTATGTCATCCATCACATAAGCGTGGTAATCACCGCCATTTATCTGAAGTCTGTACTGAAGTCCTCTCTCAATGGTGCTGTGCACGTCAAATGACAGCTCATACACACAGTCCTGGTTGAGCCCAAATCCGTCATAGTATATCTGGTTCGCATAATCCAGGCTTCCTGTTCCGGTTATATCCAGACACAGTTCTCCGTTCTCTGCTCCGAGTACGGCCTGTCCGCCATTTGAATATGTATGGCACTCGTCCGTGTCATTGTCATCAAAGTTCAGGTCTATCAGAACATCCCCTGCCTTGACCTCTGTCTTCTCCTGTTCAGCCTCCTCTGTCTTCTCCTCCTCTGTCTTCTCCTCCGAGGTCGCAGCCTCGCTGGTCTCCGCCTGGCTTGTCGCCTCTGTCACATCGTCCTTGCCCTGATCTCCGCAGCCAGCCAGCATGGACATACCCATAGCCGCAGCCATCGCAATGGCCAGTACCTTCTTCATCTTTGCCATGTTAACCCTCCATAAACCTTATAATCTCCTGAAACGCCATATGTCCCCCAAAGATATCCAGTGCGCTCCCTATGGTCACGTCTATCCTGTTCCTTCCGAGACTTCTGAGCTGTTCCAGATCGTCAAATGATGCCACACCTCCGGCATATGTCATCGGCAGCTTTCCCCATCTTCCAAGCATGTCCGCAACATGGGTCTCTATGCCTGACGCCTTGCCCTCCACATCCACCGCATGAACGAGATACTCGTCGCAGTATTCTGAGAGCCGGTCAAGCGTTGCCTCCTCCACCTTTACATTTGTAAATTTCTGCCATCTGTCAGTGACAATATAATACTCTCCGTCCCTCTTCCGGCAGGACAGATCCAGCACCAGATGCTCTCTGCCCACAGCCTTCTCAAGTGCCTTCAGGTTGTCGTAGTTGATCTCTCCATCCCTGAACACAAATGATGTGGCTATGACATGTGACGCACCCATATCTATGAACCACTGTGCATTGTCAGCATTTATTCCCCCGCCTATCTGCAGTCCTCCCGGATATGCAGCCAGAGCGAGCTGTGCCTGTCTTACATCGGCGTCATAGTATTCGCTGGACGCAGGATTGAGAAGTATGATATGACCACCCTTAAGTCCATAGCTTTTGTACAGTTCAGCAAAGAAGTCTCCGTCCTTCTGTGATACAAAGTTTTCATCTGCTCTGTCACCCTCATCACAGAGACTGCCTCCAACTATCTGCTTTACCTGTCCATTGTGTATGTCTATGCATGGTCTGAATTTCATATCGTCTGTCTCCTGTCGCGTTTGTCACCTTTTGGTGTAAATTTTGCTCATATAACTGCTATTTTATCATACAAAATACAAATATGACACAATAAATGGATTAACCAGGCAAAACTTTATTTGATTACATGGGCCAAAGGCTTTACAATAGATACAATTATGTGCTTTATGGAAAGGATGGGGAACAACTTATGAATTACTCACTAAAAGCCGAACTGGACAACTGCTATTCCTATGCCGATTCGCTGGACAACGACGGCTACGGTGCGCGCCAGAAGACAGGACTCAAGACAAGAGAGATGCTTCAGTTTGACCTGCTTCAGTTTCTTGCATATCTGTCCAGCTCCGACCAGGCAGAACTTACCCTGGAGATAAAATTTGTCCGCGAATACCTGAACCAGCACTTTACAACAGACAAATTCCGCACATTCAAATATGAGAGAACAACCAGGGATTTTGCCGTGACACCACCTAGATCCCTTACATATTTTGTACAGGGCGATCTGGCCCGGGCAAAGGTAAATCCCAGATCAGTATACCGTTCCAGAGATTACGTCAGAATGTTCAAGCTCATGGGTCAGGAATTCATCGCCTGCAACAACATGACTGACGACAACGAGATAGCAAGGCTCACAGGCTACTGCCTCATGCTCGACAAATATCTCAAGTCCATGAACCTGTACGCCATAGATCCAAGCCCACTGCTCGACAAGTACAACGCACTCCCAAAGAGTGCTTCCCCAGTCTCACAGACTCCGGCTAAGTCGACAGCTTCCGAAATGGCTGAACCCGTCAAGGATGTGGACACTCTTCTCGAGGAACTGAATTCCATGACCGGTCTCGAGAGCGTGAAGAAGGACATCACCAACCTCGTAAACCTTCTGAAGATCAAGAAGCTCCGCGAGGAAAACGGCATGAAACAACCGTCCGTATCTCTCCACCTTGTATTCTCCGGCAATCCGGGAACAGGAAAGACCACGGTGGCAAGACTTCTTGCAAATATCTACAAGGGTCTGGGCATACTGTCAAGAGGACAGCTTGTCGAGGTCGACAGAGGCGGACTTGTTGTGGGATATATTGGTCAGACAGCCGTCAAGACAACCGAGGTCATAGAATCAGCCCTCGGCGGGATCTTATTTATAGATGAGGCTTATACTCTCACCGCAGGCAAAGGTGAGAATGATTTCGGCCAGGAGGCAGTGGACACACTGCTCAAAGCTATGGAGGATCACAGAGATGATCTCATAGTCATAGTTGCCGGCTACCCGGATCTCATGGAACGGTTCCTGAGCTCCAACCCGGGACTTCGTTCCAGATTCAACAAATTCATCACATTTGAGGATTACACCGGGGACGAGCTTATGTCCATCTTCGAGAGCATGTGTTCCAAGCAGGAATACAAGCTGGACGATGATGCCCGCGCATACGCCTCAGAATACTGGCACGACAAAGCCGCACATCACGACGATACATTTGCCAACGCCCGTGAAGTCCGTAACTTTATGGAATCCGCCATATCCAGGCAGGCCACCAGAATAGTTTCCATGAACAACATTGACGTAGCCACACTTGAGACCCTTACAAAGGAAGATCTGATGGCTTAGGCTTGTAATATTTTTTGGATAAAGAAAGAGAGGTATTTTATTTTGAACAGATCATTATCGACAGATAATCCTATCATGTATTTTCTAACCATAGTGTGCGATATAGTAATATTGCATTTTCTGTGGCTGCTGACTTCCTTGCCAATCCTCACGATAGGTGCATCGACCACAGCACTCTACTACACCACCATGAAATGCATCAGAAACGGTCAGGGCGGCGTGGTCAAGCTGTTCTTCAAGAGCTTCAGGGAGAATTTCAAACAGGCTACAGGGATAGGCGTTCTGGCTCTGCTTGCCGGTGTCCTGTGTGCATTTGACATGTGGTTCGCCGTGAGCAGGAACATCAAGAGTATGCTGGTCATATTCACCATCATGTCACTTATCTACCTGTTCACTGTCCTGTATGTATTCCCTCTTCAGGCGCAGTTTGAGAACACAGTCAAAGCGACCATCAAGAACGCATTCCTCATGTCCATCAAGAATCTTCCATGGACACTTCTCATGGTTGCGATAACGGCAGCGATCGCAGCGGGATGCTATTTCAGCTCCACCGTGCTCGGTCTTATGCTCATATGTGTCGCAGGACTTCATGCTTATCTGTGCTCACTGGTATTTGTACACATCTTCAACGAGTACATGCCGGAGGAGGAAGAGAAGAGCGACGAGGACTTCCATATAGCTGACGATACAGACGAGGACTAACACCCATTGCCAACACATACAGATGAATAATATACATGGCGTGCGCCGGCTTTCTTCAGAAGGCCGGCGCACACGTCTATGGTGACACCGGTTGTATATATGTCATCCACAAGCAGGATATTTCTGTACTCCGGGTACACTCTGCCTATGTCCATGGATGTCTTTATGTTGTTTGCCCTCTCCAGGTTGTCCAGTTTCTTCTGCGGTGTGGTGTACTTTCTTCTCACCAGCATATCCTCACAGAATGGAAGCCCCAGTTCATCAGCGACAACCTTCGCCAGTACAGCCGCCTGATTGTAGCCGCGCTGTCTCTGCTTTCTCCTGTGCAAAGGTACACAGGTGACCGCATCTATTCCATACCTTCTGACATACGGGCGCACCTTCTCCGCCATCTTAGCTCCGTAGAAATCACAATATTCTTTTTTGTTATGGTATTTTATCGCCAGAACACTAGCTTTGACGGGTTCCATGTAATTAAATACGGGGAAACCTCTTTCGAAATTTCTTGAATGTTTTTCACAGTCCAGACAGAGCTCCCGCTCTTCACTGTCGACCTCCTTGCCGCACACCATACATGACGGATCCTTCACATATGGAAGGCTGTTATGCCCTCTGCATATCAGCCCTTCTCCCATCGGAAGCACCTCGTCACATATCGCACACCGGCGGGGATACAGGAGATCCGTGAGCAGTCGTCCGAATCCGAACTTATCTGCGCATCGTTTCATCTTCTCTCCATCTCCCTGAGTCTCAGTGCAAATGAGGTGTATCTCTTCTGTTCATCCTCATTGTCTATCATCGTATTTACCAGTCCTATATTGCCCACTATGACCACGCTTCTTCTGGCTCTCGTCACCGCCGTGTACAGCAGGTTTCTGTTCAAAAGCTTAGGTGGGCATCTGAGAAGCGGGATCACAACCACGGGATACTCACTTCCCTGCGACTTATGTATGGTTATCGCAAATGCATGCTCAAGCTCCTCAAGCTGGTTGTATGGATACTCAGTCTGTCTTCCATCGTCAAATTCCACCACGATCCTCTGCTCGTAGTCGTCAACAGCCTTTACAAATCCAATATCGCCGTTGAACACTCCGACTCCTTCCTCCTTGGCAAATCTGCCCGACGGATCCAGTATCTTCCACTCCTGCTTGTAATTGTTCTTGACCTGCATGACCTTATCGCCCTGTCTGAACACCACATCGCCCCGGTCATGCTCGGGCTTTCCGTGTCCCTCCGGATTGAGGACATCCTGAAGCTGCTTGTTGAGGTTCTCAACACCCATATCATACTTACGCATAGGTGTCAGCACCTGTATATCCGATTTATCCACACCAAAATATGATGGAAGCTGCTTTGTCAGAAGCACCTTGAGCTCTGCCACGATCTCATTGTAGCCATTCCTTGGAACAAAGAAGAAATCCCTGCTCTTGTTCTTGATCTCCACATGCTCTCCATCCTTTATCCTGTGGGCATTGCCTATGATATCGCTGTCCTCGCCCTGTCTATATATCCTGTCCAGCACCGACACGCTGAACACACTGGACGCTATGATATCCTTGAGCACATTTCCCGGGCCAACTGACGGAAGCTGATCCGAATCACCCACAAGCACAAGTCTTGTGCCCGGAGCCACAGCCTTGAGCAGACTGTAGAAAATGCTGCTGTCAACCATGGACATCTCATCTATTATGATAACATCGGCCTCAAGTGGATTGCTCTCATTCCGCATAAATGTATACGCAGAAGTCTCTTCTCCTTCCACTCCGCCCGTAAGCTCGAGCATTCTGTGTATGGTCTGTGCTCCGTATCCTGTGGCCTCGGTTATCCTCTTGGCTGCACGTCCTGTAGGCGCAGCGAGGACTATCTTCATCCTGAAGCTCTCGTATATCTTGATAAGTACATTTATGATCGTTGTCTTTCCGGTTCCGGGGCCTCCGGTTATGACCGCAACGCCGTGATCCACGGCATTTCTTATGGCAAGTCTCTGGGCATCAGCCAGCTTCATATTCTCTGACTTTTCTACCGTCTCAACAACCTTGTCTATCTTGAGCTTTGCCTTTGAGAAATCTATGTTGAGCTCACACAGAAGTCTTGCCGAATTGAGCTCCATATAATAATTAGGTGCTGCATACACGGCATTTGTCACGTTTGACTCTGACTCCGTATCCAGCAAATCCATGTCTATGTCAGCCACCGGATCATCAAGGCTCACATCTGGAAGCTCCCCTGAATCTGGATCGTCCTTCAGCTCCTTTATGATTATCTTGCCGGCAACGCTGAGCTCAAGTATCTGATTGCATATGGACATCTCAAGCTCCGGATCATATGGCATGTACTCATTCATCAGCAATGAATATGTCTTGTCTACCAGCATCTTCTGGGGAATATACATATGGCCAAGTCCATTTGCACCGGATAGGGCATACATAATAGCAGCTCTTACCCTGAAATCCGAATCTCTTCCGATACCAAGTCTGTCCGCAATCTCGTCCGCTGTCCTGAATCCAACGCCCGTTATATCCTCTGCTATCTTATAGGGATTTGTCCTCACTATGTCGTACACTTCGTCACCGTATTCATTGTAGATCTTTACAGCGAGGTTCACCGGGATATTGAGACCGGTCAGGAACATGAGCGCATCCTGCATCTCTTTCTTCTCGTTGTATGACACGGCAATGTCTCTGGCCTTCCTCTCTGATATTCCACGTATCTCCGCAAGGCGCTCCGGCTCTTCCTCGATTATCCTGAGTGAGTCCATGCGGAACTTCTTCACTATACGTTTTGCCAGAGCCTCTCCGACACCCTTTATGATGCCCGAACCGAGGTACTTCTCAATACTGAGCACATCATCCGGCATCTTGATCTCACATGAGGTGAATTTGAACTGCAAATCATAAGTTGGATGCTCTACATAATCCCCCTCCGCCGATACATAGATCCCCTCTGCAACGCCGTGAAGATTCCCCACAAAAATATCTTCGCCGTCCTCGCCCTCAACGGCGAAGACGGCGTACCCATTGTCTTCATTCTTATATATAACTTTCTCTACGTAACCTTCTCTTACCAAGTTTTCTCTCCTCTGAAGACTGAGTCCTCAGCTCCTGTCTTAATTGTTCTTCTCGCTGAGAAGCTCGATGTACTTTCCTGTACCAATGGCCACCGCTCTGAGTGGATCCTCCGCTGTCATGGTGGTTATTCCTGTCTTCTCCTCAAGCAGCTCCTCAAGTCCGTGGAGCAGCGCACCACCACCGGTCAGAACTATACCACGATCTGCAATATCAGCAGCAAGCTCAGGAGGAGTTCTCTCCAGAACTGAATGAACAGCTTCACATATCTGGGACGCAGGCTCACGAAGTGCCTCCTCCGTCTCATCCGATGTGACCGTAACAGTCTTCGGAAGACCGGTTACAAGGTTTCTGCCTCGTATATCCAACGTTATATTCTCAGGTCTTCTGTAACATGTACCTATCTTGATCTTGATCTCCTCGGCGGTTCTCTCTCCTATGAGAAGGTTATGCTTCTTTCTCATGAATCTGACAACTGCCTCATCAAAATCATCTCCGGCCACCTTAATGGATGCACTGACAACAGGACCTCCGAGAGAGATGACTGCTATATCGGCAGTTCCACCACCTATATCAACTATCATATTACCACATGGTCTGTATATATCTATTCCTGCGCCAATGGCTGCTGCCACAGGCTCCTCAATTATGGACACATCCCTGGCACCGGCCGCATAAGTTGCATCCTCAACTGCCTTCTTCTCAACCTCTGTAACCTGAGAAGGTACACATACGCTGATCCTAGGTCGTCTTCCAAAATAACTCCTTCCGACAGCCTTCTGTATGAAATACTTGAGCATCTTCTCTGTTATCGTATAATCAGAGATTACGCCCTGCCTGAGAGGTCTGATGGCCACTATATTACCCGGAGTTCTTCCAAGCATAAGTCTCGCCTCTTCACCAATAGCCACTATCTTATTAGTATCCCTGTCGTATGCAACTACTGAAGGCTCCTTGAGTACGACTCCTTTGCCTTTCACATACACCAGTATACTGGCTGTACCTAAATCTATACCAATATCTGCGCTTGCCATCACAAGTCTCCCTTCTATTCGTTCACGTCCCTTAATATTACAAGAGATGCATTGCTGCCGTCAAGCCATTTCATGCTAACTTCAGTCAAATCCATGATCTTGTCGAGACTTCTTATATAGCTTCTCCAGTTGACCTCCTTGCTGTCCGTAGCCAGATGCTGATCCGGACCTCCCATGAGCTTGTACTTATCTCTGAGATTCTCTATAAGGAGCTTACTGTCCTTGTCTGTAAAATCATATCCAAGCATATCGTTCAGAGTCCTGTTCGAGAACAGCACTCTTCCAGTATCAACTTCTCTAATAAATATACCCTCATCAATATAGTTATATGTATCGAGGAGAACACTGTTTATGCGTTTAACGCTGTCATCGCTCTCTATCTTCTCAAGGGCACTTCTGAGTACATCACCTGTCTGCTTTACAAATTCAATCTCCTCTGTGGTCCACAATTTGTTGATAGAGGTATTCGCCAGCACAAATACCGCTCCATAATTGCCATTGACATACACAGGAACTGCGGTAAAGCTCTTAACAGGACCCGCTGACATGATCTTCTTAGCTGATTCATCCATATGCTTTGCATCTATCACAAGGTATCCCTTGTCCACCAGCTTGCCCGAGCCCTGACCATTCTGCCATGATCTGAACTTCATGTTGGCGCGCTGCCACTCTGTCACATACTCCTCCGCAGACATGCTCTGATTCTTGGACCAGATATACTGGCAATCCAGATCTCCCTGCTTGTCCTTCACATACAGGGCTGCCACGTCAGCATTTAAGACCTCGCCCACCTGTGCTATCACGTCATTGATAACCTGCTGGGAGCTCTTATCTGAAGTGTTCAGGGCATCAAGCAGAATCTTCTGCCACTGCAGCTTGTTCTCCATTATGACCTCCTCTGACTTGGCACGGATCGCCTCCTTTGCCAGGATCTGAGAGCTGAATGCGTATTCGGAGAAAATGCGTCCAAGCTGCCACTGCACCTTGTATACGCTCTCCATTTTCTTCGCATCCTCGTCATCATATGAGCAGCATATCCATGTTGCCACATGCTTGCCATCTATCATGATCGGTGCACCACAGATCATACTTCCCGTGATGTCATCGTCCATTTCCATCATAACCGGAACATTGTTCCTGAGAACTACCTCATTGAGCTTCATATATATCTGCTTATACTGAGGCTTCTCAAACATATCATAGAAATAACCCATATGCTTCTGAGGGCCGGCCGGCTCAACCATCTTCTTGCCCACAGGATCTATGATAGTTGTATAAAGTCCTGTGAGTGCAGAGAACGCCTTCGTTATCAGATTCCACTTCTCGGTATCTATCTGATTCCTTTCCTCATCCGACTGGGTATTTGTCTTCATAATGTATGAGAGCTTGTCATCGAACTCCTTCTTAGCGCGCTCAACACTGTTCTCAAGAGCCTTCTTGTCCGTAATATCAGATATAAAATATTCAACCGTGTATGTGTTATCAGCCGCCTGTGTCACAGAGCTCTGGGACTTCACCCAGATAACCTCGCCTCTGTCGTTGACTATCCTGAACTCTTCCTCGTAGTCCTTGTCCTCGCGCTTCGTGGCGTTTCTGACATTCGCCATAACCCTGCTTCTGTCCTTCGGATGGATATAATCCTCTATGAGTCTGTCACCAAGCTTGATGGCATCCACATTTATTCCCATCTGCTTGGCGTTCGGGGTTATATACTTGAAGATCGGTCTGCCATTCTCGTACTGCTGTACCATGACAAAGCTCTTGATCTTAGACATGGCAGATAATATATACGCCGCCTGATCCTCATTGTATCCGGTCTCCTTGTCCTTTATGAACAGGAGCTCTATTCCATCCATGTCGCCATCTGTGGTTCTCACGATGTGACACTTAAGTCTCATCTTATTTATATCTCTGTGAGCTGATACGATCCTAGTCTCCATCTCAAAATCATCCACTCCGGTATTCTGAACCTTGTAGAGCTGTCCGATCAGAAGGTCATAATCACTCTTAGGGAGCAGGTCGCTGAGTCCCACCAGCCCACTGTAGAAATTGCCATCTGTATATCCATACTCAGATATGTTCTTAGATACGTATCTCGTTCTCCATACGCCCTCCGGCTTATACAGATACAGAGCTATAACGCCTATATGGTTTATGATCCTCTCAAGACTCACGCTTCCTATCGTAACGTCTGATCGAAGCTCAAACAATACCATATACGCCTTCTTGTCACCATATTCAAACTGGTTGACAAATCCACTGACTACATATCTGTCCTTGTCGTTAACTATAAGTCCAAGTCTGTGCCATATGATAGCCTTCTTGTCGTCAAGTGTCGGCCAGAACTCATCGCTGACCATAAACTTATCCGGCTCCATGGCAATGGATTCAACATCCGAACCCACGATCTTAACTGCGGCATTGTTTATGCTGATGACTTCACCATCCTCGCAGAACACAACCGCAGGATATTCAACTATTCCCAGAAAATCTGAATAACCACTAAGTCTGTTTATCTCCATAAATATCTCTCCATATATCCACTGCACAAGTGCAGTTTTATCCCATTATTATACACCCCGTATATTATTTACCCCTTAATGCACATAAAACTTTCCTATGTCCCATCACATAGAAAAGTTTCATGTTACCATATATCATATATTACTACTGTGCATCCTCAGCATCACTAACCATAGCAGTTGCCTCGCTCTTCAGTCCGGTAAATGCCTTGTCGGCAACATCCTTTGTTGAAGCACATGCAGAAATAACATTGTCCAGTGATGACAGAAGATCTGACATATATCTGCTTACGCTCTCGCACTCCTTCTTCACATTGTTGCGAAGTCTGGTTGCATCATCTGTGGCTGCATTTCTTGTATTGGCAGCATCCTTCTGAGCTTCCTCTCTCATAACCTTGCACTCGTAATCTGTCTTTGCCGACAGAGCCTCTGCATCTGCGTGAGATTTATTTCTTGTCTTCTCTGCCTCTGAGTATGCCTCATCCTTCATGCTGTTGCACTTTGCCTCGGTCTGATCATACATCTGCTGGCACTGTATCTCTGTATCTGTCTGGAGCTTTGTGCATCTCTCCTTGACATCTGTCTCATATGCCTCGAGCTCTGCAGTTATAGTATTCTTCTTGTCTGTGCACTCCTTCTCAGTCTGTGCGATCAGTGCGTCTGCGCTCTCACGGGCCTCAAGAAGTGTTCTTGATATTGACTCGTATCTTCCTGCATTCTCAAGCTCTCTCTGCTTGTATGCATTGATCTGCTCCTTGAGTGACTCTATCTCGCTCTCCTGCTCTGAATTGGTCTTCTTGAGAGTCTCTATGGTCTTGGAAGACTCTGTCATATTGACCTCTCTCATGGTCTTGAGACTCAGAACAGCCTCGCTGAGCTTGTTGACGTTCGCCTTAAGCTCCTCTACTTCTTTATTGTGCTTTTCCTTAAGTTCATCAATATAGTAATCAACGGATGCCTTATCATATCCACCAAACTTCACTGTCTTCAGTGATTCTACTCTATCGTCAGTTACAACATCTTCTACCTGTTTTGCCATGACCTTACCTCCGAAAAACTAATCCTATTGTAGATACTCCGTAATTATAGCACACATAATTCTGTAAGCAAAGTATTTTTACCTTTTATGATTACAAACCACTTTTTTTATGCTATATTGTAACTGCTCATTGAATTTAAATTTTACGGAGGATCATATAGATGAAACACCATTCAAAACTTGTCATATTAGGTCTCGCGGCAACCCTCGTGATGACATCACTCACAGGCTGTCTTCACCGCAAGAAGACCACCTATCAGACATACATGCAGAACGTTCTCGACGTCAACTACAAAGGAAGCTTTGACGGATACGTGAAGGACAACGACGGCTCCGAGGAGGACGCCTCAGCCATGTACAGCGACAGCATAGATTATCTGGCCGGCCAGCTCATCAATCATTACTCACTGAACAACGCAGAGACAGACGAGGTGGATGCTATATTTGACGAGACCGCAAAGGTCATCTACTCCAAGGCCAAATATGAGGTGTCAAGAGCCTATAAGAGCGGAAGCGACTACTATGTGGACGTGACCGTGTATCCTATGGACATTCTCAATCAGGCATTTGACGATGTGTTCGCATATATCGACGACTATAACAAGAAGATCAGCGCCGGCGATTTCAACAACACCACAAAGGAAGATTACGAGAAAGAATTTGCCCAGGGCGTGTCGGATATCCTTCAGAATAAAGCCGCAGACATGGATTACCGCAGTCCTGTTGTGGTCTCTGTGAAGATAACCGATGACGGTGAATATTACTGTGCTGACCCGGCGGGGCTGTCCCAGGTTGATGCATCCATGCTTGCAATAGAGGGTTCCCAGCAGAGCTCAGGCTCTGACAGCTCTGACAGCTCAAGCGAGGACAGTTCAGACGAAGGCGATATCTCCTCAGGTGGCGAGACCGCCGAGTAACTATATGCATTAAGAATGTGTCTTAAGAATATACATTAAGAAAAGCTCAGCCTGTGTGATTTCTACTGAATCCATCACACAGGCTGAGCTTTATATATATGTTATCTCCGGCTACTTTCTCACCCTGACTGACTTTGTCTTGCTCCATGCTGAGTAGCATCTTGTGCCAAACTTGTTCGAAAAGCTTCTAACCCTTACATAATATGTTTTTCCGCCTTTAATCCGCTGCTTTGCTCCAAGACTCGCAGTCGTCTTGCTTCCACCGCTTAACACCGTGAATGCATATGTACCCTTTTTAAAGTTTGATGTTGTTGAATACTGGATCTGATAGCCATTTGCGCAGCTTATCTTTCCCCACTTTAATCTTACAGACGCAGCCGATGGGCTCTTTATCTGGCTTATACCTGGTATCTTCGGGCTGACAGTAACAGGTATTATCTTCTTCACCTTCACATGATTCGAATCTCCAGCATATACGGTGATGTTTGCCTTGCCTATATACCGGGCTGCGATCGTTATTGTTCCAGCAGAGTCTACCTTTACAGCCTTGTTATCCGAGCTGTAGCTGAGCTTTCCGGCACGTGCGCTCACGCTCTGTGAAATAGATATTCTCTTCGAGCTGGTTGACATCTCTATTCTGTAGCTGCGCTTTTTCAGCGTTATGCTGTTCGGCGCCTTTTTGATCTTAAAATTGATCGTCTTCTGTCCCTGATATGCGCCAGTGCCTGTAATTACAGCCTCTGCTGTTCCGGCAGCTTTGTTCTTATTGTATGAAACCGTATAATCTATACCCTTTTTCAGCGTTTTATTGCCAAGCTTTACTGTTACAGCCGGATTCTTCGAATTACCATCATATGTATATTCTGTTTTGTTAAGCGTAACCTTTGCTGACGATATGCTCTTACGCGTGAGCTTTGAGCCATACACATAGCTTGTCTCACCCTTTGCTCCACAGTATACACATGCATAGTAATACTCTGCCGGGGAATCATAATCTGCTGCCTTCTTCAGATATTGCTCAGTTGTTTTCTTTGCTGTGTAGCTGTGATCAACCGGGTCTGTTGCTGTACCGGTTTCAAAAATCTCACCACACATGCTGCAGACAACATCTCCTGTATATCCGCCGCCCATACAGGTAGCTTTCTTCTCTCCTACAAGCGTTCTATCATGGTCTGTCTTTGGAAGAATCTCAGCAGTCCTGCTGAGTTCTGCCTTGCACACGGTGCAGTATATAACCTTGTCTCGGCTGCCTTCAGCCTGACATGTAGCCAGATTTACATTCTCATACACAGCCTTTCCCTGGGTATGTCCGAGTGGCTCTGTCTTCTCATCCTTTGTCTTTTGGCATCGCTCACATGTGTATCTGATCAGACCTTCTGCTGCACACAAAGCTTTTTTCTTAACCACGCCTGAATCCCATCTATGTCCCAATGCACCAATGGCTATCTTCTTGGTACTCTGATAACTCTTGCCATTCAGCGTGCATTTTGCTGTACACACCTTTGCACCATCGTTCTCGCAGGATGCCTGCGTTATCTTGCTTGTTACAGTCATCGGCTCACTGATCACATGACTCGAATCTCTGGTACAGGTGAGAACCAGCTTGCAAGTGTTGCCATTTGCTGACCACTCATACTTTGGGGCGTAATCATGCCCCAGGCTATCCCCGTGTGTAAATGTCTTTTTGCGATTCACTCTTCCACAGTTATCACAGGAATAATAATATTTCGCAGCAGTTGTACAGGTCGCAGCCTGTGCAAGAGTTTCATCATTTACTATTTCCGCAGTGTATGAATGTCCGCCTATCTCTGTTATATCAAGTTCATACTCAGCCTTCACCCACGGATTATATTTACTGGCAACCGTAATCGTTACAACGCCGTTGCCGATTGCCGAAAGTGATGCCGTAGTCCTAGACACTTCATTCACCTTTACAACAGTCTCATCCGACGATGTAACCGCATACTCATGTATGTCCGCTCTCGTTGGCCAATCCATTATATTTATACTCAGTTCCGCTCCAATTTCATACTCACTTGGTGAAGTAGTCCTGTTATCGCTGTCCTTCTCCTGCCAATACACATATCTGATACTGGTAGGAAGTGACACGATCTTCTCATATCCGCACTTTGAACACGTCTCTACTGTCTGGCTTTCGCCCTCATCTGCCTCTGATATGACATACTCATGTCCCCCCTGATCTGCCACATTGAACGTGTATTCCTGACAAATTGAGCTGTCATATTTATGAACTATTCTTATGGTTACATCACCTGTTCCGACCGCCGTAAGCTTAGCATCATATCTTCTATAAGAAGATTCCGGATCACTCACTTTTACAATACCTTCATCCGATGATGTAACTATAAACTCAGAGTTGTCGACCTTCGTTGGTGCATAATCTACTTCCAGATTGATCTCATCACCTACTTCCACATCAGCAGGCTTGTAATATCCATTACTATCACTCCACCATACAGTACGTGTTATCGCCGTCGGGATTGTCACCGTTTTTGTCGTCCCGCACTTTGAACAAATTTTTTCTGTCTCTCCAGATCCCGGTTCTGCCTGACTTATTACATAGTCATGACCACCCACATCTGTTACCGACACAGTGATTACCCTCTTCATATCCGGATTCACGACCGGATATACAGTCACCGTTGTCTCTCCTATCTTGTTCATATGGAATGTTCCAGCATAGTTAGACGAAGGGGTATACGAAATAATAGACGGGTCTGCTATATCAAACACGAATTTGTCATCGGATTTGCTATCTGATGCCGTTGAGAAAGATATGTATGTCTCTATATCCTTTCCTACTTCGAACTCCTGATCATATGTGGCTGATGAAGCAGTTTCCGATAATCTCCAGTACACGTACATCGTCTTTGGTCCTGTTACTTTACATCTCGTACATACGCCATCTGTAAAGCTATGCCCAAGAGCCGGAACCTTATCCTCTATCTTTTTGTAGCCACATTTAGCGCATGTGTATACTGTTCCACCTGTCTCTGTACATGTGGCCTCTTTTTTCACACCTTCACCATACACATGCTCCGTGCATGCATCATACCGCTGTCCAAGCAGCTTATCCAGCTTGGCCTGCGCTGCATCCACCTTTTTCTGCCACTTCTCCGGATCTACAGTCTCATAATATTCATCAAACAGCTTCTCAAATTCAGCTATTGTGTACACCTCATATTTGCTAGTATAGTTTGAAAGCTTGCTTGCATTGAAGCATGAAGTATTGCCATATCTGCCATAGAGTGTGAATCCGACTCCCATCACCTGATCTGCTGCCCAGAACATATTGGTATAATGTCCAACCGTGACTCCCTCCGAATCCGCCTTTTGTTCAACAGCTGTAAGCTGACTCTGCGAAGTTATGGATGAATATCCCAGCTCATCCCTTATCTTGTTAAAAGATGCCTTCTCACTGTTCCATCCTGCCGCCGGATCAGTATATCCAAACGCCAGATTCTCACATGACACCTGAAGAAGTGAATGATTTGTAAGTCCTGCACCTCTGTCCGCGCCTGACTGTGCCACCGCCATAAAATAGAAATTAGTCTTAGCCGCATTCCTCTTCATTGCCCCGACATAGTTTTCGTCTGTGTCCCTTAACGAATTAATTTTATCCAATACCGCAAATGTCGCCTTTGTGTTTTCAAGCGATATGGCGTCTTTCTTATCTCCGGTAACAACAACCTTGTTATTTCTCGATTCCGGAAGACCTGTATTATTTCCTCCCGCCCACTTGGAGAAATCTTCCTCACATGCCTCCTGCAGGACAGTCTTGGCCCGATTCAGATCATATTTCTGTTTTGTTGTCAGGTTGCTTTTCGCAAGCATCCAGTCTACAAAACCTATAGAGCCCTGATCATATACGGTCATCACTTCACTCTGATCTTTCTTCACCTGTTCCAACTCACTCTGAGCCTCTTCTATCTGCTGGTCAAGGGTACTGGCCTTAACAGTCTGAATACCTGTCGTCTGAATACCTGCCGTCAGCATCAGCACTGCACACATTACCACTGTTGCTGCTTTTTTACACAGTGTCCTTCCCGATAAGCTTCCTTTTCTTTTCATAATCTTTGATACTCCCCCTTTTTTCACATTCTATTTATATTACCCCTTTACCCACATGTACTCCGGCGCACCTATGCAGGGGATTTATTATAAAATAAGGAGACTCATTATAATAATAAACAAGTCTCCTTATCCAGTATAATATACTATTTTATTTCTCCTTGAAGGTGAACTCTTCATTCGCAAGCTTGAATCTGATTCCATCTATGAGCATCATATCCGTTCCGCTGCTTATGATCTTGCCACCAAGGTAAGTGTGGTTGGTCGACTTGTTATCTCTCAGATAGTACACGCCGTTGACATTGATAATGTAAGCATGGCGGCGGCTGACTGAATTGTTGTCAGTTACCTGATAGTCAACTCCCTGTGTAGACTTACCGATACAGAATATCGGCTTGTCGATCCTTATCCTCTCGCCTGTTCTAGTTCTTATGATGACAGGGCCGCTCTTGCCACGGTTGTTGGCTGTGAGAACTGTTGTCGAACCGTCATCGTTGTCATCAAATCCAATATCATTTGATGAGAAATCCTTAACTTCCTTTGCAAGCTTGAATGAAGAAGTTGTAACATGAGGAGTCTCAGGGACCTCTACCTTAGCCACATTGACCGGGCTGACTCCCGCTGACTTCATAAGCTCCTGCTCATCCTCAGGATGTGCTATATTGTCATTCTTCAGGTCTGTTATAAACTTATAAAATTCTGACAGATAAAATGTAGGATTGTGATCAAAGTATTTGATAAGCTCATATCCGGCATCGGATGCCTTCTTATTCGCAAACTTCATATTGCCCATAAGATCCCTTATAAACTTCTCCATATTACATCTGTCCATAGGCTTATCTATAGGCAGGAATATGAGCTGAACAGCCATATTCTGGAAGTCTATATACATATATCCCTTATTCAGTATAACCTTTCCAATGGACAGATCATTCGCCTTGAGATACATGAGCTGATCTGCAATACTGAATATCAGATCAACCAGCTCATCCTTGTGTATCTTCTTCTCAAGGAACTGATTCATGGTAGTCATGGCTGGAATAGAATATGTCAGAGCTCTCTGACCATCTATATATTCCTCATGGCAGAACGCATTATTGCCCACAAACTGAGCATTGTACAGCTCTACCTCATTGTGAAGAACCTCTACATCGTCTTCAATCTTAAAGTACAATTTGTACTCATCACACAAATACATCTTATCACTCATATAAAACCCTCCGATATTTATCGCACGATATCCATGTAAGTCCCGGAGTCAATTATTCTACTGTAACTGACTTTGCCAGATTACGTGGCTTATCTACGTCCAACCCCTTTGCATCGGACGTGTAATACGCTATAAGCTGCAGGATGACAGCAGCCGAAAATACCGTGAACAATCCATCCTGCTTTGGTATGGATATGTGTTTGTCACATACATCTTTATCATTGTACTCTTCATCCATGCTGACAAGAATGACGTATGCGCCTCTTGCCTTAACCTCGCGTATATTGGAAATCATCTTTCCGTATACAGATTCCTGTGTAGCCAAGGCTATGACCGGAACGTTCTCAGTTATGAGTGCTATCGTTCCATGTTTTAACTCCCCTGCCGCATAAGCCTCAGCGTGAACATAAGAAATCTCTTTCAGCTTCAGTGCACCTTCCAGTGACAGTGTATAATCCAGTCCTCTTCCTATGAAGAATGCATCCGGAGCCATCTTTATATAGTTTGCAACTGTCTTTACTTCATCTGCCTGCTTGAGTGTCTCCTCTATCACCGGGATAACGCCCTGAAGCTGTCTGATGAATTTCTTTGCCCTGTCCTCAGAGTATATACCCTTGACATAGCCAAGTCTGCATCCAATGAGATACATTGCAGCCATCTGTACCGAATATGCCTTGGTACTTGCAACTGCGATCTCAGGACCGGCATGTGTATAAAGGACGTAATCGCTCTCTCTGGCGATGGTCGATCCCTTTACATTGACTATGGACAGAACCTTTGATCCACATCTCTTGGCAAGTCTGAGTGCCTCGAGTGTGTCAATAGTCTCTCCTGACTGTGATGTAACTATTACGAGAGTCTTTTCATTTATGAGTGGTTCCTTGTATCTGAATTCTGATGCTATCTCAACATTAACAGGAATCTTTAACTCCTTCTCAATCATGGCCTTGCCGACTATTCCGGCGTGCATAGCTGTTCCGCATGCAACCACTGTGATGTTCTCAAGATTCTTAAACACCTCATCATCGATGCCGTCCTCAGTGAAATCAGGAAGCTCATTCACTATACGAGGAGTTATCGTGTTTCTCAGTGCCTCTGGCTGCTCATAGATCTCCTTCAGCATAAAGTGCGGATATCCACCCTTCTGAGCTGCCGTTATGTCCCATGTTATCTTGAGCATCTCCGGCTCTACCATGTTCCCCTTCATGTCCTCTACTTTGATGCCTGTGCTTGAGAGTGTCAGTATATGATACTCCGGCACAACAAAGTATTCCTTTGAAAATGATATTATCGCTGTGAGGTCTGATGCAATGATCGATCCCTCATCTGTGTAGGAAGCGATCATCGGACTTACATTTCTCACTGCGTATATCTTGCCCGGTCTGTCTGCAAACATAATGCAGAGTGCAAATGAACCGGCTATAGCCTTAACAGCCTTTCTGATAGTCTCGATGGGATTGCCATCGTACAGTGTGTCCAGAAGTGCTGCTACTACCTCTGTGTCCGTCTCGGATACCAGCCTGTCGGCCAGTCCGTATTCTCTCACAATGTCGTTATAGTTCTCTATAATTCCATTATGTATAAGTGCCACATCTCCGCACTTATGTGGATGTGCATTCACATCCGTAACTCCGCCGTGAGTAGCCCATCTCGTATGGCCTATTCCACAGGTTGATCTGTACACAGGACTGTCGTCGCTGCACATCTCCCTGAGGTCTTCCACTCTGCCGGCTTTCTTCTTGATCGTCAGTGTATCATCATCATTAAGCAGTGCTATTCCCGCACTGTCATATCCCCTGTACTCGAGCTTTGCCAGTCCGTCAATAAGAATGTCCTTGGCTGGTTTCTTTCCTACATATCCTATGATTCCACACATATTAAATTAATCTCCTTTCGGCTTATAACCACGCTGTATACTGATAATATTATAATATGGCGCACTAAAAAAAGGTGAAGCCACCATACATAACAGCTATGGGTGTCCGGTCATGATTCTTTGTTTTGGAGTTACCCCCATATTTGGATATCATGTGCGCATCCAGACTCTGCGTGAAGGCATCCGCCGAATATTCGATAACCTTCAACCTCGTTATCCCTGAAAGCCAAAGCCCAGGGGTCATGGCGCTAAGATTTCTAAATCTTTCCAAAGGCACACTCCTCCTGTCCGTGCACCTAACAAAATTCTATCATGAAACATCTAATAAATCAATGCAGAAAGGCCTCTGCGTATAATCTTTGTAACATAAAATTTACTTCAGCTTTATAAATAAAAACAGGGAAACACCACGGATCCCGGCCGTGTGCCCGGCCTGTGATGCTTCCCTCATTATATCCACTATTTTATATCTCAGCTTATAAAGCATCCACCTGGGAAGTCCTTCTCGGTGGTCAGGAGTGACAGATTACCCTCAGGATCCTCTGCGCACAGAAGCATACCCTCTGATACGACTCCGGCAAGCTTGCATGGCTTGAGGTTTACTATAGCCACAACCTTCTTGCCAACCATATCCTCAGCGGAATATGTACCCTTGATTCCGGACACAATCTGCTTCACATTGTTCTTGCCAAAGCTTACCTGTGAACAGAGAAGCTTTCTGGAGTTTGGAACCTCCTCACAGGAAACGATCTCGCCGATCATGAGCTGCATCTTCTGGAACTCCTCAATGCTTATCTCCTGCTTGTCAACTACATCAGGATTGGCCTTGAGTGCCTGAACCTTTGCCTCTGCGATCTTGATCTTCTTGGTCTCAGCAGAATTCTCCTTCTCTTCCTTCTGCTTCTTGGCCTGCTCGTACATGGACTCCTTCTCCACTGGAGCGAACTCGGCAACCTTAGCCATAACTTCCTTCACGTCAAGACGTGCGAATAGGATCTCAGGCTGCTCTGTTACCTTTGTTCCTGACTTGTACAGACCAAACTTTCCAAGCTCTGTGACCTTTCTCTTCTCGGTATTGAGCTGTGCCATGATCTTCTCAGTTGTCTCAGGCATATATGGCTCAAGGAGTGTTGCACCTATAACGATGCTCTCGACAAGGTTGTACAGAACTGTGTTCAGTCTGTCCTTCTTGTCCTCCTCCTTTGCGAGTGCCCAAGGCATTGTCTCATCTATGTACTTGTTGCATCTCTTGAACAGTGCAAATATCTCTGTGATCGCATCTGCAACCTTGAGCTTATCCATGCACTCTGCAACCTTGTATCTGCAGTCCATAACGACCTTCTTAAGATCCTCATCGACAGGCTCTGTGACGTTGGTATTTGTCACAATGCCACCGAAATACTTGTTTGACATCGATATGGTTCTATTGACCAGATTTCCAAGTGTATTTGCAAGCTCTGAGTTGAGTCTCTCAACCATGAGCTCCCATGAGATAACTCCATCATTCTCAAATGGCATCTCGTGAAGAACAAAGAATCTGACAGCATCCACGCCAAATATATTGACCATATCGTCAGCGTACATTACGTTGCCCTTCGACTTACTCATCTTGCCATCACTCTGGAGGAGCCAAGGATGACCGAATACCTGCTTTGGAAGCGGAAGTCCGAGTGCCATCAGCATGATAGGCCAGTAAATGGTATGGAATCTCAGGATATCCTTGCCGATCAAGTGAAGATCTGCCGGCCAGTATTTATAAAACTTCTCATCGCTCTTTCCATCTACGTCATATCCAAGTCCAGTTATGTAGTTTGAAAGCGCATCAACCCATACATATACAACATGTTTTGGATCAAAGTCTACCGGAATTCCCCACTTGAATGATGTTCTTGAAACACACAGGTCCTGAAGTCCCGGCTTAAGGAAGTTGTTAACCATCTCGTTACGTCTTGACTCAGGCTGTATAAACTCAGGATGCTGCTCTATATGCTTCATGAGCTTGTCCTGATACTTGCTCATCTTGAAGAAGTATGCCTCCTCCTTGGCCTCCTGAACAGGTCTTCCACAGTCCGGGCACTTGCCATCTATGAGCTGTCCATCTGTAAAGAACGACTCACATGGTGTACAGTATTTTCCTACATAATGTCCCTTATATATATCACCCTGATCGTACAGCTTCTTAAATATCTTCTGTACCTGTTTCTCATGATAATCGTCTGTTGTACGGATAAATTTGTCATATGATGTGTTCATGAGGTCCCAAATCCTCTTGATCTCACCGGATGTCTCATCCACGAATTCCTTTGGTGTCTGCATGTTCTCGAAAGCTTTGTTCTCGATCTTCTGTCCATGCTCATCTGTTCCTGTCATGAATCTTACATCATAACCTGCGAATCTCTTATACCTTGCAATGCTGTCAGCCAACACGATCTCGTAGGTGTTGCCTATATGAGGTTTACCTGATGCATATGCAATGGCGGTTGTAATATAATACGGTTTTTTTGCCATTTCAAAAACCCTCCCTGAAAAAATACTACAAGCACAAATGAAATGCTTGTGCAACTTTACCGAAAAACTCCTCGGTAATTGTAAATTATATGCCTTTTTATTATTTATTGTCAAGAAGATGGGATATTAAATAAGTCTGTTACGATGGTCATTCTATAACGCTGCCAATAAACTTGTCATCGTCTCTCTCTCAAAAGCGCATCACATTCCTGAGAACGGCAAACATCACCGCCCCGGCAATACATATAAATATAAGTATATTGTCAAATCGCGATAATTTTCTGTTTCCATATCTTACGAATACATAATCGTTTTTTACAATTATGTATGCCAACGCCGGAAGAGCTATAAACATAAATTGATTATAAGCAAATGCCTTTGCAAGATCCAGCCTTACGGCCGCAAGGATAGCCCGTGTTATCCCGCATCCTGGGCATAAAAATCCGGTTATCTTTCTGAATATACATGGTATGGCAAGTCCTGTCACTCTTATGAATATATAATAGAGGATGCCTATCCCCACGAGGATGGCATCCCTTTTAATTATCGCATTTCTTCTTGATTTCTGTATCTGATCCATGCTCTGTATTTCTTTGTCTCCGCCGACTACTGCTGGCTGTTATCACTGCCTGAAGCATCTGCTGATGTGTTAATATTCTGATCTGACTGCTGGCCAAATGTATTCTGGTCTAAACCGGCCTGCTGACCATATCCCTGCTGATTGTATGCATTCTGATCATATCCCTGCTGGCTGTATGGCTGCTGTCCGTATGCCTGCTGGTTATATGCGTTCTGATCATATCCCTGCTGGCTGTATGGCTGCTGTCCGTATGCCTGCTGGTTATATGCGTTCTGATCATATCCCTGCTGGCTGTATGGCTGCTGTCCGTATGCCTGCTGGTTATATGCGTTCTGATCATATCCCTGCTGGCTGTATGGCTGCTGACCATATCCCTGCTGGTTGTATGTATTCTGACCATATCCCTGCTGACCATATGGCTGCTGACTGTAGGTCTGCTGACCATATCCTGTATTCATCTGAGGTATAGCCTCTGCATATTTGTTTGCAGTGTCCTGCATAAGCGCATATGCAATAATTCCAAGTCCAAATACCTGAAGAAGAACATATAAGATGCCTGAGTTGCTTGATGGTACACCGTTCTTATTCTTTATGATATCAACTTTCTCACCCATCTTATATGCCCAGAACCATCCATAGATGTTACATGTAACGATAGTGAGCAAAAGCGACATTCCACCACTTGTTGCATCTGTCTCTCCTGACTCCTGATTGATATCGTCTGTCAGCACAACAAACCAATACAATCCATATATTCCGCATGTCACAATTGAAAGCAGAATACATATTCCAATATTCCTCTGTTTGATCATAATTGATAATCCTCCTTAAATTTAGATCCTTAATTACATATGTATGACTTGTGTATGACTGCAATTATACTGTTCCTATATAACCACTACATAACTGCAATAAAAATAATAGAATAGCCCCGCAGACACAACTCAGCCTACGGGACTATTTTCTCATACATTTTGTCTGTATGCAACTGCATCTATACATTTTTCAATGTATATTTGTATGCAATTTGATTCATTACGCATTTTTATTGATGGTATCCTGCATAATAGCATATGATACGATTCCAAGTCCGCATAACTGGAGCAGAAGGAAAAGTATGCTTGAGTTTCCTGCTGGCTGACCATTCTTTGTCTTTATGGCATCAATCTTCTCGCCCATCTTGTATGCCCAGAACCATCCATAGATATTACATGTAACGATAGTAAGCAACAATGCTACCCCACCGCTTGTTGCATCTGTCTGTCCAGATTCCTGATTAGCATCATTTGTAAGGCAAACGAACCAATACAGTGCATATATTCCAAATGTAATGATTGAAAATACTATGCACAAAGCAATGTTTCTCTGCTTGATCATAAAATGTCCTCCCTTTGATTTAATTATAAATTTTTTATAAAAATTTTATAAAATAATAAAACCATATATGCACATCTTTGTCAATAAAAATCAAAAAATTAAGCTGTTTTTTGCTTTATTATCTATATTTTTTTTATAATCAGGCATAAATCTTCAAATATTTACATTCATAATTTATGTGATGTCGTAAACTGTTTTACTTTTGAAACCATGTGCTATATAATAAAATTTCAGGCAGACATATATCAACACCCGTATCCTAAATATATTGCCAGGATCCATAGATTATGTTTGTCCGTATTGCAAGTAATTTATAATTATAGAGAAAAGAGGACATTTGTTATGAAAAACATGCTTAACTTCAAGAATTTCACAGCTGGTGAGCTGATGGATATTCTCAATCTGGCACTTGATATGAAGAAGAACCCTGAGAAGTACGCTCATGCTCTTGATGGCAAGAAGCTCTACACTCTTTTTGAGAAAACTTCCACAAGAACATTCCTTTCATTTACAACAGGTATAACTGAGCTCGGCGGTACATATTACAACCAGCTCTGGAAGGATTCCAACTTTACACTCGGTGAGCCTGTATCAGAGATTAAGTATGTATGCAGAAATGTAGATATCATCATGGCTCGTCTTGTAAAGAACGAGACTGTTGAGCTGTTCGGTGACAATGTTACTGTTCCATTTATCAACGGATGTGACAGTTCTTATCATCCATGCCAGATCCTGGCAGATGCCCTCACTATTATAGAAAAGTTTGGCAGTCTCGATGTAAAACTTATGTACATCGGTGCCAAGAATAATGTATTCAACTCTCTTGTTGAGTTCTTCGCAAAGATGAAGAAAGGAACCATCTATGGACTCACACCACTTGTAAACAACACTGTATGTGGTGATGACTTCTTTGAAGCAGCAAAGGCTACAGGCCACTATGTTGAACTCGATCCTACCATGAGCATGGAGGAGGCAAAGAAGTACGCAAAGGATATGGATATCCTCTACACAGATACATGGGTAGACATGGAGTTCTTCAACAACCCTGCATACAAGCAGCAGAAGGAAGAGACTCTCGCCAAGATGATGCCTTACCAGCTCAACGAGGAATTTACAGAGGGCAGCAAGGCTATAGTATTCCACGACATGCCTATGCACCAGGGATTTGAGATCTCACAGGGCGTTATCGACAAGAACCTCAACCACATTTTGGATGAGGCTGAGAACAGACGTCACGCTGAGAAGGCTGTTATGTATACCCTTCTTAATTCTTAAAATATTCATTCTGATAACCTAAGGAGGATCATGTCAAATGAGACATTTAATAGACCCAATGGACCTGTCAGTTGAGGAGGTTGATCATCTGCTCACTCTGGCGCAGGACATCATCGATAACAAAGAAAAATACAGCGAGGTGTGCAAGGGCAAGAAGCTTGCAACTCTGTTCTTTGAACCAAGCACACGCACAAGACTTAGCTTCGAGGCTGCCATGATGGAACTTGGCGGAAACGTTCTCGGATTTTCATCTGCGAGCTCCTCATCTTCAACAAAAGGTGAGAGTGTGGGCGATACCGTCAAGATCGTCAGCTGTTATGCCGATATTATAGCTATGAGACATTATAAAGAGGGTGCCCCGATGCTGGCTTCCATGAAATCAGATGTTCCTATTATTAATGCTGGTGACGGCGGTCACAATCACCCTACGCAGACATTGGCCGATCTTCTCACAATAAAGAGAGAGAAGGGCAGACTAAACAATATGACCATAGGTTTCTGCGGAGATCTTATGTTTGGTCGTACGGTTCATTCACTTATAAAGGCCATGTCACGATACGAAGGCATAAAATTTATTCTCATATCACCGGATGAATTAAAATTACCTGATTATATAAGAACAGAAGTCATCGAAAAGAATAATATACCATATGAGGAGATTTCCTCTCTTGAGGATGCTATCGGATCTCTGGACGTTCTCTATATGACAAGAGTCCAGAAAGAACGTTTCTTCAACGAGGCGGACTACATAAGACTGAAAGATACCTATATTCTTGACAAGTCAAAGCTGGCTCTCGCTAGGCCTGACCTGTCGATCCTTCACCCGCTTCCTCGTGTAAATGAGATATCTGTTGAGGTGGATGACGATCCGAGAGCATGTTATTTCCGACAAGCACTCAACGGCAAATATGTCCGAATGGCACTCATCATGGACCTTCTCGGACTCGACAAGGATTTTAAGGCATAGGAGGAATGATCATGAATATTGACAGTATTCAGAATGGTATTGTACTTGACCATATAACAGCAGGCAAAGCCCTGCAGATATACAACGATCTTCATCTTGATAAGCTGGATTGCTCCGTTGCTATAATCAAGAATGTTAAAAGCGAGAAGATGGGAAGAAAGGACATTCTTAAGATAGATCAAGATATCGACATAAACCTTGATGTTCTGGGGTATATCGACCCGGATATATCCGTCAACATCATCAAGGACGGCAAGCTCGTTGAAAAACGTAAGATCGAACTGCCTGAGAGACTGGTTGGAATAAAGAAATGTACCAATCCAAGATGCATTACGACCACAGAGCAGGGAATAACCCATATATTCAAACTCACAGACAGAGAAAAGCGAATTTACAGATGTATATACTGTGAAGCAGACAAGTAACTGTTTACTTTTCAGTTTTATGTGCTATAATCTATAAAGTTGCGATAATCCGAGAATTATCTAAGAGGTGAAATATGGAACAGTATGTTATCAAGGGAGGTCGTCCTCTGGAGGGCGAAGTTACCATTGCGGGTGCTAAGAATGCCGCACTTGGAATACTTGCCGCTGCAGTCATGACCGACCAGGAAGTCACAATAGAAAACGTACCGAACGTCAGAGATACAAGAGTCCTTCTTCAGGCCATTCAGGGTATCGGCGCAAGGGTCCGTTACATAGACGAGCACACGGTTGCTATATGTGGTGGAACCATCAATCCGAATACCGATCTCTGTGTCGACGACGAATATATCAGAAAGATCAGAGCATCCTACTATCTGCTCGGCGCACTGCTTGGCAAATATAACCATTCACAGGTCGCTCTTCCAGGCGGATGCGACATCGGAGCCCGTCCGATAGATCTGCACATAAAAGGTTTTGAAGCACTTGGAGCCCACGTTGATATAGCAAACGGTATGATATCCGTTGAGGCTGATGAGCTGATCGGAAGCCACATTTACATGGATGTGATCTCAGTAGGTGCCACCATCAATGTCATGATGGCCGCCGTAATGGCAAACGGCAAGACTACCATAGAGAACGCAGCCAAGGAGCCACATATCGTTGATGTTGCCAATTTCCTCAACAGTATGGGTGCTAACATCAAGGGTGCCGGAACTGATGTCATCCGTATCCGTGGCGTAAAGTCACTTCACGGAACTACATATTCCATCATTCCGGATCAGATCGAGGCAGGAACCTTCATGGTTGCAGCAGCAGCCACCAGAGGCAACGTCCTCATCAAGAACGTAATTCCTAAGCATCTTGAGGCTATAACCTCAAAGCTTACAGATATAGGTGCCACTGTCATCGAGTACGATGATTCAGTGAGAGTAATGTGCAACAAGAGACTCAAGGCTACCAACATCAAGACTCTGCCATATCCGGGATTCCCGACAGATATGCAGCCACAGATGGCGGTTACACTTGCACTGTCCAACGGAACAAGCATCGTCACCGAGAGCATATTTGAGAACAGATTCAAGTATGTCGCAGAGCTTTCAAGAATGGGCGCACACATCAGAGTCGAGGGCAACACCGCTATTCTCGATGGTGTGGAGACATTCACCGGTGCAAATGTTGCAGCACCTGACCTGAGAGCAGGCGCAGCACTTGTAATTGCGGCACTTGTGGCCAACGACTTCTCTACTGTATGTGATATCAAGTATATCCAGAGAGGCTACGAGAAGTTCGACGAAAAGCTTCGCGGACTTGGTGCTCTCATCGAGAAGGTAGAGACGGACAAAGAGATCCAGAAATTCAAGCTCAAAGTAGGTTAATATATACGACATAAGGCGAAAAGCTTTTGCCGGTCAGCACTTGTCTGACCGGCAAAAGCTTTTTTGTTGCAATTTTATTACTTTTTTATAACTTTTTTCACAAAAATGGTGCTCATTTGCAATAATTATGGTAAACTTAGACTGATGTAATTTTGTCATAAATACTATTTTATATATAGATTTGTTTTATGAAAAATGGAGGTTACTATGGATATCAATACTAAACGAACCCGGACTACTATTTCTATCGTAATGCTTATTTGGGCGGTCGTCTGCATCGCGGTGACCGGACTGTATGTGGGAAACAATCACGCAGAAGCCGCGACCACGGGAACTCTCACGTCTGACTACGTGTATTTCCGCAAATCACCAAACGGCACGCCTATAAAATATAACGGCTCGGCCATACTCCTCAGGAAGGGTCAGAAGATGACCGTACTGAGCACTTCCAACAAGACATGGTACAAGGTCAAGCTTACATATAAGAAGAAGCGCTACACCGGTTATGTGTACTCCGCATTTATCAAGGTAACAAGGACAACCTCCAAGAAGGCTCACCTTCGAAAAAATGAAAACTATGTATATTTCCGAAAAACGCCAAACGGCACGCCGCTGAAGTATAACGGATCGCCGATCATGCTCATGGGCGGTCAGAGCATGACCGTACTGAGTACTTCCAACAAGACATGGTACAAGGTCAAGCTTACATATAAGAAGAAGCGCTACACCGGTTATGTATATTCCAAGTTCATCGTGATCGACTCCACTTCAGCCACAACAAAGGCCACGACCAAGGCTACTACGCAGCAGCCTACCACAGCGGCTCAGGCAGCCAAGAGCGGTTATGTGAATGAAGACTATGTATACTTCCGCAAGACGGCAGCGGGTACACCTATAACCTACAACGGAAGCGCGATCATGCTCATGAAGGGACAGGCACTCTCCGTGACTGATACATCCAACAAGTCATGGTACAAGGTCAACCTCACATACAGCAGCAAGAAGTATACAGGATTTATCTCCTCATCGCTCATCACAATGGGAACATACAAGGAACCTGACGGTAACCAGACATCGGATGCAGCATTTGAAAAGCAATTATCCGCCCAGAACTTCCCTGAGAGCTACAAGGTGCTTCTCAGAAAGCTCCATGCGGAGCACCCAAACTGGATATTCAAGGCGGTACACACCAACCTTAACTGGAACGACGTGGTCAAGAACGAGGTCAACGTACAGGGACGTGTCAACAACCTTGTAAACTGTACATCTTCCAGTCCTAACTACGGCTGGAGATCACAGACCGTTGGATACAACTACAAGACAGACTCCTACTCATCATATGATGGTTCAACATGGTTTGCAGCCTCGGACGATCTTGTAAAGTATTACCTCGATCCGAGAACATATATGTCATCCGCAAGCTCCATGTTCGCATTTGAAAAGCTGTCATACGACTCATCACAGACAAAGTCAGGAGTTGAGGCTATATTATCTGGTTCGTTTATGCACAATGCGCACCCAACCGGTTCGACCACCACATATTCGTCCATGATAATCACCGCAGCACAGAAATCCGGCGTCAGCCCTTACCACATTGCTTCACGTATCAAGCAGGAGGTCGGAGGCTCGATAACCTCGGGAACAAACGGTAAGAATGCCACATATCCCGGCATATATAACTTCTACAATATCGGTGCATTTGAGAGTGCATCAGGCAACGCTATAACAAACGGTCTGAGATGGGCTTCATCGGGCACATCGTACAACAGGCCATGGACAACACCTGCCAAATCAATAATCGGCGGTGCGATGTATATCGGAGAGTCCTACATCAACAAGGGTCAGAACACTCTGTATACTCAGAAGTTCAACGTAACCTACACAGACTGCCTGTACTGGCATCAGTACATGGGAAATGTACAGGCCCCTACAACAGAGGCATGGAAGGTATATGATGCCTACAAGTCTTCAGGAGCACTCAACAAAGCCATAACATTTGCCATACCTGTTTACAAGAATATGCCAAGCACAGCAATGAAGATGCCTGCGGCTAATCCGGGCAACCAGAACAACTACCTGAAAACACTCTCTGTAAGCGGCCAGAAGCTGTCACCTACATTTGCAATAAACAGCACTACACAGTACACGGTAAATGTGCGCTCATCTGTATCAAGTGCGACAATAAACGCTTCACCTGTAAGCAGCTACTCCACAGTGAGCGGAACGGGAACAAAAACCCTGAAATCAGGAAAGAATACATTTAAGATAGTATGTAAATCCCAGAGTAAAGCTACACGTACTTACACCATAATAATTAACAGAGGATAAGGAGGACTCGGTGGATAACCGTATATGAATATTATGAGGACTACAAGATTTAGCTTTAGAACGTTTATGACAGAAGTTGCATGTGTGTTGACTATGATGCTTTTCATGCTTCATACCACTTATGCCGCTACAGTCGCATTTAGTGTTGAGGTTCCATCCACCACGGTCGTTGTTGGCGATACCGTGGAGATCAAGGTAAGTATAAACGCAGCCGATCAGGCTTTATCAAGCTACAGCTACAATATCACATATGATTCCACATTGCTCAAGGCTGTGAGCGGCGGCACCGTGGAATCTGAGGGCACCGTAAGCTACTCCCAGGCAAATGTAAAGCCTGGAGATGCAATGACAGCAACATTTACATTTACCGCCATTGCGAGCGGAACTGCCAGCATAGAGACATCAGCAGTTGAGGTCATCTCCGACACAGAAGAGTCGATAGACATGACACCGTCATACAACTCGGTAACCATCAGCGACAAGTCAGCCGCCGCTTCCACCGAAGCAGCTTCATCTACTGTCAGCGATACCGGTTCAGAAGCCGAGCCTGCAACACCTCTTGCATTGATCGACAGCGAGACCAAGCCTGTTGTTACTGAGGATGAGGTAGGAACACTCACAGAGGCAGATCAGAACGCATCCGCACCTGCAGATACCCTTGTAAGCGTTCACTCAAACAACAACACTTATAACATCATTCCAAAGCCTAATTCAGTCTCAGTGCCAACCGGATATCTTCCAGTGAAGATCAACCTGAACGACACGGACATCAGAGCTTATATGAAGGGAAGCAGTTCCAACACCGTTCTCCTCTACGCAGCAACAAACGACGGACACCAGGGCTGGTATTTCTTCAATCCAAATGAAGGAACTTTCCTTGACGCAACGGATCTCATCGAGGAGACGGATTCGCTGTCCAGCTTCATAGACAAGCACAAGTTCGTAATAATGCTCATAGCCATCATAGTTCTTGTGATACTGGTCGTTGTCATCATCATCCTTGCTGTCTCACTCAAGGGTCTCATCGCTGATTACGAGGCTCAGATAGACAAGCTGAAGAAGGACAACGAGGAGAAGGAAAGCACAGCAAATGAAACATCAGAAGCTGCCGAGCCTTCCGCAAAAGCCGCTGAACACGTCAGAATGCCTCACCACGACAATAGCGAGGTGCCCACCATCAACAACAAAGCGCTCTTCCCTGGGGACGACGAGGTTATCCACGAGAGTTACGCAGACTCCGATTACGACAATCAGGTATCTCCTGATGAGGACGATGTCATCCACACTGACGACTATGACGACACTGCATTTGAGGATGTCGCCGATGACAGCGAGCCTATAGATTCAGCATTTGACGTCAAAGAGGATACGGAGAGTACGGAGAGCAAGATCCAGGCATCCCTCGACGAGATAGATGCGGCACTTGAATCCGCAAAGAAATACAAAGATTAATACTCACGGAATAACGTGATATACAAAAAGCACATGTATCAGTTTCAATCTGATACATGTGCTTTTATATTTGTCTGAATTTTTTTAATCTGCTTATAAGTATGCTTTCAGCACATCCACCTTGTCCAGCTTCTCCCATGGGAGATCAAGATCTGTTCTTCCGAAGTGTCCGTAAGCTGCTGTCTGCTTGTAGATAGGTCTTCTGAGGTCAAGCATCTTGATGATACCTGCTGGTCTTAAGTCAAAGTGCTCTCTAATGATCTCGACAAGCTTCTCATCTGAAAGCTTTCCTGTGCCAAATGTGTCTACCATGATGGATGTAGGTCTTGCAACACCGATAGCGTATGAGAGCTGTATCTCACACTTGTCAGCCAGACCTGCTGCAACTATGTTTTTAGCCACGTAGCGGGCCGCATAAGCCGCTGAACGGTCTACCTTGGTACAATCCTTGCCTGAGAAGGCTCCGCCGCCGTGACGGGCATATCCGCCGTATGTGTCAACGATGATCTTACGTCCTGTGAGACCACTGTCACCATTTGGTCCACCTATTACGAATCTTCCTGTTGGATTGATGAAGAACTTGGTATTCTCATCGATGAGCTCCTGTGGAAGAACCTCGTCGAATATATACTTCTTAACGTCAGCGTGGATCTGCTCCTGGCTGACTTCCTCTCCGTGCTGTGTTGAGAGAACGACTGCATCAAGTCTTACAGGCTTGTCATTCTCATCGTACTCAACTGTTACCTGTGTCTTACCGTCCGGTCTTAAGTATGGGAGTGTTCCGTTCTTTCTTACCTCTGTGAGCTTTCTTGCAAGCTTGTGGGCAAGTGCTATTGGATATGGCATGTACTCAGGTGTCTCATTTGTTGCAAATCCGAACATCATACCCTGATCTCCGGCACCGATCGCCTCGATATCATCCTCGCTCATGAGATGCTCCTTTGCCTCGAGTGCCTTGTCAACTCCCATGGCAATATCTGATGACTGCTCGTCTATGGCTGTGATAACGCCGCATGTATCGCAGTCAAATCCGTACTTTGCTCTGTCGTATCCGATCTCTCTGATCGTCTCACGAACGATCTTCTGAATATCCACATAAGCGTTGGTTGTGATCTCTCCCATGACAAGCACAAGACCTGTCGTGATGGATGTCTCACATGCCACACGGCTCATTGGATCCTGCTCCATCAGCGCGTCAAGCACTGCATCCGATATCTGGTCACAGATTTTGTCAGGATGTCCTTCTGTTACTGATTCCGATGTAAATAATCTTCTTTCCATACTACTTCCTTTCCTTTTTGTACATAAGAAAAACCGCTTCGTATGAGCGGTTTGATCGTGTCTGTCAAGCCTCTCATTGTTCGAGCACAGATCTTGTATCACCTACATATCTGCGTCGCTCAGGTCGGCACCTTCCGAATCTGACATCGGGGTTGCCATGGCTTCTTCGTCCCTTCTGACTCCACCATTCTGAATAAGAGCGTTTTTCTAATATCTATAAATGCAATCATTACTCTATATCATTGAGAGTTATTAGTCAACATATTTTTGGGGGAAATGATGCTTAATGAGTTTTTTTATATATAATGGGCAAAGGAGATGTGGCTATCCCCTTTGCCCATACCAATAACTTAGTTATTATCCTTCTTTTTCTTTCTTACAAGGAATATAACTATTCCCGCAATAATCAATACCACAATAACTATGATCAGTATAATGATCCATGAGATGCTGCCAGCCTCAGCCATAGCCGTCTGAATAGCATTACTCGATACAGTAAATGTTATTTCTGAACCATTATCCGATGCGCCATTACCTGCTGCATCAAAACATTCCACAACTATTGTGTGCTTCTTTGCAGATGCCTTTATATCGTCAAGCTTAACCTCTCCGCCGAGCTTTTCAATGTCCTTAGCTTCATATCTCGTCTTGACTCCGTCAACCGTGATGTCCGCATATCCCAGCGCAAGATTATCATGGAATGAAACCGACGCACTTACAGAATCCGTATTCTCATACACAGCACCATTTTCAACACCAGCTACATGATACTCCGGTGCTGTTCTATCTATACAGAACTTAACCGCAGCATTCTTTACTTCATTATCTGTTTCTTTTCCCGCTGCATCCTTGGTATGGATAACTATACTGTACACACCCTCGTCCTTGAAGGTATCAGCAGGAATTGTAAATGAACGCTTGTTCCATCCATTTGACGGCTTGTCTTCCTTGACTGTATACTCATTGCTCTCAAGGTTTACTACCTTGTCGCCAACTGTATAGTACACATCAGAATCCGCAAAACCGGCAACATTATACTCATCTATAACTATGTCACCATCGCTCAGATTCGTATAATATCTGTCGACGCTTGCCTTTGCAGCCTTTCCAAGTACGAAATAAGATCCAAATCTATCTACCTTAAATCCTATTTCCTGACTTGTTTCATTTCCAGCCATATCCTTAGCAGTCACAACCAGAGTATAATTGTCATCAACATTCTCGCTCTGTTTAAAGTTAGAATATGAATATTTCTCACCATTTGAAACCGTCTCGGCGCTGTATGCCACATCATCACTGCCAGCTTCGCCTCTTGTGCCGGTCACACTTATTGATATGCCATCCTTGTTATAGTTTGTATCCGTTACAGATATAACCGGCGATACCTCATCTGTGTATACTCCATCCTTTTCTACCTGCGATATGCTAATCTCAGGAGCAGTCATATCAATGGTAAATGAATCATCAACTGTATTTGATGCAGTATTTCCCGCACTGTCTGTTGCGCTTACCCTTATACGGAACTTTCCATCTGCAGAGAAATTGACTGTCGCAACGTGCGTATCACCATTTGATGTAAATCCACTTGCTCCCGGAGCTGCGGATGTTCCATCCTCCGATGTTACAGCTATATTAACTCGTGAAGCATCAAAGTTATGCTCCTCAACCCTTATTGTAGCCGTTCTGGATGCATTGTAATATGTGCCATTCTGAGCACTGTTATTATCGTACGAAACCTCCAATACAGGTGCTGTCGCATCCACTGTGAACTTTCCTGACGAATAATCATTTGCCTTATTATCAGCCTTATCTCGACATGTAACTGTAAGAATATAATCTGCATCGTCTGAGAATACATAGTCCATTACATATGTATTACCATCCTTACTGAAGTTATTCTTAAGCTTAGTCACAACACCATTCTTAGACACTGACACAGTAACCTTTTCAGGATCAAAATTCACTTCATCAATTCTGATATGTGCCGTTCTTGCCCTGTTGTAGAAGTTTGAGTCATTATTTGAATCATATGTACAGCTTATAACTGGAGCTATGGTATCAATCACATATCTGCGATATACACCAGATGTAATTACGTTTCCCGCATTATCAGTGAGCGTTGCCATCACACGGTGCTCTCCCTCGTTTTCTTCTGCGGAACCTATCGTGTATGATCCACTGAACTTTGTCTTAATGGATGTTTTATCAGTATTATCACATAGAGTCTGAACGTTTCCATTGTCCTTAAGCACAACATTCTTTATTCCCGAGAAATCATCATTTGCCTTTATTGACAGGCTTACATTCTCATCCTTGCCATAATAATATACGTTACCATATTTTGTTGCAATTGAACTGTTCTCAGTGATATCCACAGATGACGTTCTCTCATGAAGATTACTGTCCTCTCTGACTACACCAAAATACTTTGTCACATCCTCTTTGCTCTGATATGCCTTATTGCCTGCAACATCATATACAGTTATGTTTATTTTACCCTTAAAGTTCTTGTCTATAAGCTTGGTAAACGCCTTAGTTAGCTTCTCTCCTGATCCGCATGTCCATACCTCAGAATCAATTGTGTCACTGTTCTTTTTATCTGCCGATTCAAAATCAATGACAACCTTTCCTACTCCACTGACATCATCATTTGCACTGAATGATAACTGGATTGCTCCATTGGAGAAGGACTTATAATCCTCGTATTTTGTATCGTCAGACATCGGCTTAACAGAAAAACCGGATATATTGGCTGATGTCTTGTCATAATAAAATCTCATAGACAGCCTGCATATGTTACCCACAACATCTTCAGCCTTAAGATTTACTGTATACTTTGCCTCAGCAGGAATCTTGCAGCTTCCGGTACTGTATGTGCCATCATTGTTCTTGACAAACTGTGTGGCCTGACCCGGATATGTAAATGTATCTGTTACGATCTTCTTGATATCCTCTGCGCTCTTTGATGAGTCGCCAACATTAGCAATATCAACGCTCTCTACACTTATACTTTTAAGATTGTTCTCAACAGCCTTTACTCCCCATGCGCTATTACTTGATGCGTTAAGATATGTATAGCTGCTGTCTCCAAACTCCTTGTTCGCAGTCAGTACAGGAGCAGTGTTATCTACTGTAAAATGTGCATGAAGCATATTATCCAGCTTATTTCCTGCAGCATCCTGAACATCCATATACACATCGTATACGCCATCAGCATCACTACCCTTAGGTATATCAAATGTTCCTGTTACGTCATATGCTCCCTGCTCTGTATTTTCTGATACACTTATATTATCTATTGCAATCTTGTTGTTCTGATTTCCAGCCTTAACGTAATAGAACTTGATATAAGCTGTATCTGAGCCATACTCCTTATCCACATCTGTTTCATATATTCCAAATGAACCATTTACTGTGAAATAAACACTGTTTCCAGCCTTTGTAAAACCATCCTTAAGCTCATTTTTATACTTGACTGCGCCACCCTTTATCTGTGGAAGTGCACCAATATCACAGGTGATCATAGTACAGTTTCCGGATTTGTCAAATGTATAGAAATAATACGTATTCCGAGCGTCATTGCTTGGATTCTTATCTGCAGTAACTGTAAGCTCTGCTCTTCCTGAATTGACGGATATTGTCTGATTACTGTACTTACTCAATATCTTATTTACACTGTCCGTAGTCGTATTATTTACATCGATATCTGTCAGCTCGTGATCCGAATACACAACCTTGTCAACAAGGCCTGACTCTGGATCGGATATGTCAAGTGTCACAACCTTCTTATATGCCTCAGGTATTTTCTCAGATGCATTGTCTATCTGAATTTCTGTTGAGTTCTTTGCATAAAATTTCATGTATGAAACCTTTGCTTCAGGAGCATTGAGATCAACATATACAGGGACTTCATCCTTCTTATACTTGAAATTATTCTTATCCGTAGAGGAATCCTGATTTTTGTTATCACCTATTGCTTTGGTTGTAATATTTACTTTAGTTTCCTTTTCAAAATAGCTGTTACTGTCGTCTGCATATATATCTTTCTGAGATGAGTCTCCTATTGATGTATATGCGCCATCATTTACCTTATAGGATACAACCTTATCAGTATCAAAGCCCAGTCGGAGGAATACCGGCCTATTCATCCACACATAGCTGTTGTCAACCATTGTCGGGTAAGTGGTGTTGTTTTTATCTACATATACATAATTGAAATTGTCAAACTGACCATACTTCACCGTTCCCTTGATAGAAACCGTCTTCTCAGTATCACATATTTTGTATGTTGCCTTAATCTCAAATGTAGAATTCTCCTGAGCATCCTCCGCAATTGTGAATACTCCGGTTTTTGCATTGATCGACTCTATTGCAGCAGAGTCAGAGCTAAATTTCACGCTATACTCATCTATTGCATTCTCCGGTTTCACGTTTCTCGTTGTGAAAAATGCAGTATATTTATATGTAGGATAGAACTCGTTACTCTTTATATTCTTTGCAAAGGACAATACTCCCTCGCCCTGTGCATCGGAAGTCTCAATCTGAACTTCATGATTATTTCCATCAAAAGCTATATCTACGCTCGTCTGAGAATACACCGTGCTGTCAGATTTGCCAGAAGCTGTTGAAGTAAATGCCAGGTTATTTCCATTGTCAGTTATACTGCTTATAATTGGCTTTGGTGAATTTGCCTTTATTTTTAATGTTATCTTCTGATTTTTTAAAAGAGTATATCTGCCATCTATAGCTGTCTGGTCATTTTTTCCGCTGACAGCTAAAATCTCTACATTGTCAGGATACTTAACCGTAAGATATGTCGAATTCGTCACAACTTTTGTAGTTACCTCTGCCAATGCGTTTCCATAAGCATCTATACCGGATACTTTCACATAGAAATTCTTTTCCGAGATATTCTTTACAATTGAACTGAGCTCTATTTCACTTGTTCCATCTGATGTAACAAGCTCATATGGCTGTCCCGCAAGAGACTTTCCATCATCTGTTCCAATTATATCTACACTGTATTTTCTTTTGCCCTCAAAGCTTGTGTTTATATTAAGCTTATAGCTGCCGTTATCCTCAGATACATATGCTCTGTCAATTCCATGTATTATATTTATATCTGAATCAACATTGCCGGTCCATGCAGTAAAATCACCCTGAAACGGATAGAATCTGACACTCAGCTCATCCCCGGCTTTCAACTGGGAACCCAATAAATCAAAATCATAATATTCTTCATCCACATAATCTTTAGTGTGAATACAGCTTGCACATATAGACCCTATCCAGAACTCCACCTTATCAACACTATTCTTGAATTCTTCTCCATTGTCTATGGCTACCCTCAAGCCCGTTGTAACCTGTCCAAGCCCGCTTTTGATCTCATTCTGTATAAATGTGATATCACCGACTCCTGCCGGTTTTTTAAATTCTTCTGAAGCAGGCTCTTTGAGCTGATCCTTCTGGCTCTGCCCATCCTGTCCGTCCTGAGATACAGGTGTGCTCTCTACTGCTCTTGATGTAAGTACACTTCCTGCATTTGCGGTTATCATAATCACAACCAGTGTCCATGCCATCAACGCTTTAAAAAACCTTGATTTTCTCATTTCTCTTTGCTCCTCTCTTATACTTATATGATTTCTTCTGTATTAATCAGAATTATCTGCTGCGTTATATTGAACACACTGCTTCTTGTTGACTTCTCCGGCTTTGCTTTGGCAACCAGAACATCAGTCGCCCCTGCACCACCGCCATTGTTTGATAACAATACAGTGTTTTCAGAATTTGCCAGCTTGACAGTCGAATCAATGTTACTCGAATTCTGCCCCGCCAGCATTGTCGTCTGCATTTGTCCGGCATTCATCTGGTATGCACTATTCTGCTGAACACCAGGTGGCTCAGGCTGTACAGTTTTTCTTTTCTGTACCGACTTATGCCGTGCAGTCTGTGCCTCTGTTCCGACATTCTCCGTGATCTCCTTGATCTGGCGTTTTCTCTCAATACCTGTGAGGTTCATGAACACCCTTGGAATACGAAACACAATAAACAATACAACCGCTGCAACAAGAAATACACATGCCGCTATCATACACACAAGCCACGCTGTATGATATGTATTCATGGTACGTTCTATCTCATCTACACTAAGTGACATTACTTCTCACCCCCAGTCTTACCTGATCCGGTGACTGCACTGTTCACCTTTCCCCGCGCTGTATCTATAAGGCTGTCAAACACTCCATCATAGCTGTTACCGACAACCTCCACCAAAGCACCCTTTACCTGTGTCTCTATGTTGTCTATCATTTCATACATTTGGGACGCATCTATATAACCGTTATATTCCCTTGCCTTTGCAACAATCTGGTTAAGAATAAGCTGATATGTATACGCTTTGAATTTATCATCAGTATAATTGTCATCCTGTGATATCGTGAGGTCATACAAGCTTACCAGATCATCCCACTCGGCAGAATAATCTACATCCTCATCAAATATATCCACTCCGCTTCCACCTGAAGAATTCACATATCCTCCAAGCCTTATGAAAAGTTTTGCATTTGACGCATTCTTATTGTTGTTTTTATTTCCATCCGAATATGGTTCAACCTTGCTAAACCACGCTATTGCGTCGGAGCTTCCGTTATTCATATATGCCCACAAATTAAGTCCGAGATTGTAACAGAAATTGTAATATTCAAGAGGATCTGCTTTTTTGAAATTATCCAGATGTCCATCCTTTTCAATCAGTTCCTTTATACTGTTGAGCTCATTGAATGTTATCGATTTATCCCCAGAACCCTGAGGCTGTCCATTCTCAAAATATTCAAGATACTTAGTACGTATAAGATCATATGTCTCAGGTGAAGTATCATCCAGGCTTAAAGCATTGCTAACCATGTCTTTAAACTCCGATTCCGATGTCGCCGTACCCGCATATGTATAATACGTATCAAAGTTCTGACTCTTGTAAGATTTCTCTTTGTAATTCATATATCCTGCTGTACCAAAGAGCGCCGCCGACAACACAACCGCCGTTGCGAATCCGAACATTTTTCTTTTCTGTGATTTCTTATATGTAATGTCCAGCTCGTTGTAATGCTCCAACGCATACATCAATTCACTACATGACTGATATCTATCATCAGGGTTCTTTCTGGTACATTTTAGAATTATCTCTTCAAGTCCTGATGAAAGCTTCGGATTCCACTGTCTTATCGGATACATCTCATATGGAGGTTTAGCCGGATTATGACCAGTAACCAGATGATACATAGTTGCTCCCAGGCAATAAATATCCGTTCTGGCATCAGTCTGACCATGCCCTCCAAACTGCTCCGGAGCCGCATATCCCTGAGTTCCAAGACAGGTTGTATCCTCCACCATGTTCTTATTTTTGTATTCTCTGGCAGTACCAAAATCAATAAGCATAACATTGCCGTCAGGCTTTAGCATTACATTGGACGGCTTCATATCTCGATAAATAATAGCCGGTGTTCTGCTGTGAAGATATCCAAGCACATCACACAACTGTTTTGCCCAATCGATCACGTCCTCCTGCGACTGGGCTCCCTGTTCATTGACCAGAACATTTAAAGGATTACCTTCGATATAATCCATAACTATAAGGAAGGTACCATCTCCATCTATAACATCGACTATACTCGGCAAATGCGGATGCTTTAGCCTTTTAAGCATGTCCGTCTCTACAACAAGCCCCTGCCGTATTACGTCAAAGTCCTTCTTGCCATCTTTTCGGACCTCCTTAATCGCCCACTGCTTATTTGCCTTCTCGTTCATGGCAAGGTATACAACACTCATACCGCCCTGTCCGATTTTGTTCAGGATCTTATATTTTCCATCTACAAGAGAACCTATCTCAAGCATAGCGCTCCCCTCCTATGATACTATTCTCGCCATTGCAACTGATATATTGTCCGTCTCTGCCCTGTATTTATTGAGCTCTGTGAGATATTCCATATTATTCTTCATTCTCACCTCATCCGGAGTCATTCCGGCGTTCAGGTATTTATATATCTCGTTCATGCCTATTTTGTGTCTGAAACCGTCGGAGCACAGAACAAAGCTGTCACCAGGACTGGTAGTTCCTGAAAAGAAATCGGGAAATATATCATCCGAAGCACCTATACACTGCAATATTACGCTTCGCTGAGGACTTACCTCTGCTTCCGCCTCTGTCATTCTTCCCGCATCTATCTCTCTCTGAACATATGAATGGTCTTTTGTTATAAGCTCTATTCCATTGCTCAATCTGTATGCTCTGGAATCCCCCAGATTGCATATGATATACCGGTTACCGTAAAATAATGCAGCCACAATCGTAGTACCCAGACTTATTCCATTTACTGCTCCATATGCTTTTATTATTTCATTCTGTTTTTTTAACAGATCATTCCATTCCCTGCGCACACCGTCATCGCTGAATCCGCTGCCAACCAGATAGGTTAATCTGTTGGCAAACCAGTCATTTAAGGCTCTTATAACCGTGGCAGATGCCAATTCTCCTTTAGCAAATCCACCCATTCCATCACATACGGCAATCAGTGAAATTTCACCCATATCCGTATCAGCCTTAACAGCGAGAACCGAATCCTGATTGGTACTCTTTTTTATTCCGATATCACTATGTACAACTAATAAGCAACTCATAAACCCTCTCCTCCATTTCGGCAGATTTAGTCGTATCTAAGTTCAAATTCCTCATCGCCCAGCTTCACTCTTGAACCTACACGAACCATTGTTTTACAGTTACTTGTTATCTGCTGATCATCAACAAATGTTCCATTTGTTGAATTAAGATCCTCTATGTAGCAGGCATCATCAACTCTATAGAAAATTGCATGACATCTGCTGATCGCCGGATTTCCATCTATGCATATGTCTACAACCTCTCTATTTTTACCGATTCTGTTTGTTTTCTTATCTAAGTATATCTTTCGGCCATTCTTGACCTGATACAAATATGGATGTCTCTCAACCTTTGTTGCCGCATTGAGCACCGTTGTTCCAGCATCATCCGTATTACCAGTATTTTTTATAAGCGTTGTCTGATCATAGTCATCCTGCATTCCGCCCATCGCTGGCATCTGTGGTGCCGGATATGGATTGTTCATAACTGGTGCCTGTGGCTGTGCCGGTGCTGTCTGATATGGACTGTTCATAGCCGGTGCCTGTGGCTGTGCTGGCGCCGCCTGATATGGATTTGCCATTGCTGGTGCCTGTGGCTGTACCGGTGCTGCCTGATATGGGTTATTCATTACTGGTGCCTGTGGCTGTGCTGGCGCCGCCTGATATGGATTGCTGACAGGCGGTTGCTGAACTGCTGATGCTGCCATCGGCTTGATCACTGACGCCTGCTTCTTAGCAACAGGAGCCTCTGTAGCTGTATTCCCTGACTTCTTTCTCTCCTTTGCCGCTTTATATTTTTCTTTATTTTCTTTGCTGTAATGCTGCATCAGATAAAACAATGAGATGTCATCCTCTGATGAACCGCTATTCTTCTTTCCCTTAGAAGCTTTCTTTGCTGGCACTGCAGGTGCTGCTGCTTTCGGCTTACTTGCGTACTGGTTTGTACTCATACCTGGAACTGCAAATCCCATATCAACATTCTCCGGTGCTATAGGATTCTTTGCCATCTCTCTGGCTCTTTCTTCTTCCTGCTGTTTGAGCATTTCCTCTCTTTTTGCCAGTTTTATATCCTTTGCACTCGCCCCAGAGGATACATATACATTCTGTATAGCAGGTTCCTGGCCAATATCTGTCGGTCTGTTCTGTGGCTGTACAGGTGGAACCGGCTGCTGCATAACAGCAGGTTTCATATTCATCTGTGGCTGTGCAGGTGCTCCCGCAGGAGTCTGCTGATAAGGATTGTTCTGCATGTAAGGAGCACCCATGGCAGGCTGTACATTCTGCATACCGACCGCAGGCTGCTCTGACATAAGCCCCTCAAGCATCTTCTTGAAATCCTGAAGCTGGAAGAGTTCAACACTATTCAAATAAGCAAGTATCCTTGCCACATAGTCTCCATTCTCATTTGCCGCAAAGCTGACAGAGAAAATAATGTTTTTAAAGAATTCTCTCTCATCTATAGGAGCAAACTCATCTACAACAGGCACGCATATCATAGATACATCTGATGTTGACGCATCCACATATATGTAATCTCTGTCCAGCATGATTGTTCTTCTATCAAGCATATACGCATCAAGCATCTGCATTGCATCCACAATATTGACGAATGTCTTAAGAAGACGCATCTTGCGGACATCTCCCATAAAGAGCTTACTGAGTGTTACATGTGACGACACATTGTACTTGATGAATTTCTGATTATCTATCTCTGTATATATAGCCGGAGCAAACCCCTTTATCTTATTGTTGGTCAGCATACCAAGAGCCATTGTATCTATCGGTCTGTCGTCAAACTGATATACAAGATATGTATTCTGTCCCTGATTTTCATAAGTAAATCCCTGCATGTGTGTTCTCTCCTTTACTAATCCTCGTATATAAGCCGCTTCAAAAGCTGCCATGTTCCGCTATCTTTTACCATTACTTTTCCACTATCATTAAAATCTTTTGCATCACTAAATGTAGGTTTTATTACCATTTCTCCGGATTCATTAATAAAGCCCCATTTATTTCCTGACTTTACTGCCGCAACTCCGTTAGAAAAGCTTCTGGCGTCGTCATACTGTGGTTCAATTATCCGTTTACCTGTTGCATCAATAAATCCCCATTTACCATCTATTGAAACGGCCGCCAAGTCTTCTCCAGGATTAAAAATTTTGGCATCATCATATGCATCACTGCCTATAACATTGCCATCAATGTCATACATATGATACTTGCCATCTTTCTGTGCAAAATAACAATCTCTATATGAGATTCCCTTATCATCAACAACAATATCTGTATAAATAAGATCTGTCACAGCCTTACCATCACCATCTATAAGCTGCCATAATTCTCCTTTTTTTACAGCCGCATAACCATTTGCCATTGTCATGGCTTCATCATATCCATCGCATATAAGTTTCTGGCTGTTGGTATAATACGCCCACGTCTCACCATTAAATACCGGTATCGCATCACCCACATAACCTATCTGCTTGACATTCTCTATTTTATTGAGAACTTTTTTCTTATTTCCTTCCATATCAATAAAATACCAAATGCCATTAACCGTCTCCACAGGTGCTATATCACCAATAAACGGACCAGCATATTTATATTTATCTTCTATTTCACTTTCTCCGTTAGTATCAACATATCCCCATAAATCCTCACTATACGAAGCCGCACACAATCCATTAGAATATGTCCCAACATCATAAAATTGGTTGCCAATTTTACATAGCCACGCTACATCCTCGAATATTTTTTCCATATCCTCGTCATACAAATTTTGTTTTTTATATTTCTTATACAAACTGTATATTTCTGGATATTTCTCGTAATATTTATATACTCCTGCACTTATGGCATAGGCTCTTCCATCATACGGAAATTCATCAACTATTTTCTCTGCTGTCCTTCTTGCCTCACTATCCTTGTTATCTGCAATATATACATCCAGAAGCTCCTTATATATATCCACGCTCTTCTTCATACCCAGTGCTGCATTATAATCTGCCTCAGCATCCACATAAATCTCATAGCCTGCACTATCTCTTGCCTGGTTTATATAATCTTCATACTGTTTTTCTGTAGCTGTATTATTTTTCATAGTGGAAAAAATAGATATTACAAACAACACAACTAATACTGGTGGAATTAAAACTCTGTATTTCATCTTTGTCCTCCCTCATATCATATTCCCGTTAAAAATACTGATAAATATGTACCTATTAAAATTGCCGGTGCAAATGGAATATTATCTTTTCTCTTCGCCCTCTTTGTCACCAATGAAAAAACAGCAACAAAGAATGATACTATAAGAGAACAGAAAATAGCCGGCCAAATGCCCTCCAAGCCAAGATACAACGCCATAACACTGAATAGTTTTACGTCTCCCATTCCTATAGCCCCTTTAATAAGCAGGCAACACAACACACATGCCAAAAACACCGCCACTGTTGCAATAAGCATTGATAACAGACGATGCGGTATGTCTCCAACCATTATGAATTCTGGTATCAGAAAAACCAGCCTGCCCACAAGCATTATCTTTAAAATATCGTTTGGAATTCTTTTTGTTCTAGAATCTATAAATGCAATCGGCCATAATATAGACACGATAAACATAAGTTTTACATTTATAGCAACAGAATTTTGATATACATATGTAATCACATTTGCAAGCACAATATTCATAAAAAACATAAAAACAAGGAATACCACGCCAACTGAATCAGTTAATTTATATTTCTCCTCTGTGTACTCTTGCTGCTTTTTGTTATTACCATCATCTGCTTCTGCTTTTTCTTCTTCACTCTGTGCTTCGATGTCATTACTATATTTATTTTCATACTTGAACATAAATAAATTAATTATGTTATATAATATCGTAACCACATTTATAATGATAAAATTCGTAATTTGCATATATTTCCCCTTATTATTTTCCCTTATTACTTTTACTTTTTTGAACCTACGGATGGTGTTTTACTCTCGCTGTTTGTCCACATATAAGTCATTGTTCCACTATGAAAATGGAATTGAAAATCTACATTTAAAAGTTTAATAACATCAATATCGTAATAGGCGCCAACTACCAAAACACCATTATCGGTTACAACTGCATGTACATCAATATCTCCTTTTATCTTGAGCCATTTCTTTAAACTTGCAGAATCCCCATTTTTAGATGTTTTAAATTCTCTGTTTACTAATAAAGTCATGGCTCCTGTTGCAACCGCATTATCCAAAACCTGTGACAAAGATGTTGAACCAATCATTTCTGTCATTTCATTTAACTCTGCTGATTCACCACCCCAATCATTCAATATCTTGCTCAATTCTGTACTGATCTTCTGAGCCGTTACCGAAGACTTTCCACCAGAATATCCACCGGTCTTTGCAAGACCAGTCACATACATCACATAAGATATTTCTGAATATTGCCTTGCAGCAGAATTAAGTGCAACCTGAACTTTTGTCTGCGCATAACAAATATTAATTATTGATAATATTGTAAATATAATAAATATGTATACTGGCACCGCAATTGATGCCTCCACTACTATTGCACCATTTTCATTCTTGTCCATATCCCTCAGACCTCCCTTTATATTTTAGAGTAATAAACTCTATACGTGTTAATTTTAATTTTTATGTTTTATTTTGTCAACAATTAAACCTTCAAATATATTCAAACTTTTGGCGGTTTTAGCGCTATGTACTCTTTTTTCAATCATTTATTGCCATTTTTAATTATTTGTTAATTGACTATTCAGCCGTCTATTGCTAATATATTTTTAAACATATATAAGGGAGGATTACCATGCGAAAAAAGATACTATATGGAACTATGTGTATTGCTTTATCTGTAATGTTGATTGGATGCAATAGCAAATCTGACAATTCTGCTAATTCCAATTCAACCTCTGATATAGCGCAAACGACAGAAACTACAAATGACAGCTCTAGTATTCAAGAATCAACAAATGATGCTACCCCAAAAGATTCAAATGTAGATGTAAAAGATGTTGCATCTATGACTTATGACGAGGCCGCATCCTACTTGGATACACTTCCTGAAAATTCATCGTCAGATTTCTCAATTATAAAGCAGGGTGAGAATGCTGATTATGAAAATCTTATTTCAGATGGGGAATGCTTTATTTCTGAATACACGGGAGATGCTCCAATTGTTATTGTCCCATCCGAGATTGACGGATGTAAAGTTGTCGGTATTGGACAATCTGCATTTTTATCAAAGGAAATGACTGCCGTAAAACTTCCAGATACAGTAAAGACTATTGAAAAGGACGCTTTCACCCTCTGCTCATCATTATCCATTATAACCGGTCTTGACAATGTCGAATCATTAGGTTCCGACTGTTTCTCAACATGTAGTGCATTGAGAATTAAATTTACGGATAGCGTAAAAGAATCTGCTGCAATGATATATCTTGCTTATGGTGAGGTTTATGTAAAAACAGGTTCATTTATGGCAAACGACGATAACTTTGGCGGCTATGATGCAAATAACGAAAGTAACACATTCAAAGTAATTTTCTATTAGTAAAAACTTTTATTTAACAGAAAAAGAGGGGATGCATTGCATCCCCTTTCTGTTTCATCTAGATATTAATATCCTCTAGTCATTTCTATTGTATATTTATTCCATCGGCTTTCATCTGACAGATTTTCTGTATAGTCACTGGCCAACGGCAAATCCAACATCAACGGAGCAACTTTCACCTCTGCTGTAAATGTAAACATAGTCTTCGCATTTGCCAAGGAAAATGCAGCTCCCTCTCCGCTATCCAACTGCATGTTTGCCTCTATAACTCTGCCTAACCTGAAATAAGCAGCCTTTGATAAATCACTATCACTACTAAAAGCAGAAAACAGAAATATGAATAAGTGATCACTGTAACTCATACTGAGTCCATCCCCTTTCGCAACCTTATTTTCGTCCGTAGAAGGAGTTGTGCTATCTGATTTTCCAGGATCACTTAAACTGCAGGCCCAATCGTTTGCATCCGTCTTATATACCTTTAATTTCAAACCTTTATTCAAGATTTTCATATCATGTGCACTCTCAAGGGCAGTTACTAGAGCAATCAAAACACACTTTGTAACCGGCTCAGGAATAACACCATATGTAGCGATACTAACAGCCTTTGCAACCCCATTTATCGCAAAAGCTGTTGCACTATTATGTTTTGCGTTATAATTATAAAAATTAACAAAACCTGATGCAAGATTCAAAGCATATCTTAACGCATATATTGATAAATATGCCTTTTTTAGGTTTTCTTTATTTGTTCCTCCATATAGAATATATTCAATCTCAGCGTTATTTGCTGCATTATTAGTTGAATTTATCATTCTATTTGTAAGCGTCTTATTATAGGTATCTGTTTTATCCGTACTACTCCACTTTGACTCCAAGTCGGAATAAACACCATCACAATTTTTCAAAGTCAATTCGCCATTATATATAGATGCTTTTCGTTCATATACAAATGTTCTGTAACTAAACATATTCATCGCATAAAGCGTTGCATACATTGAATCTCTGGCATTTCTACCATTTAAATTTATAAAATCACCTATACAAGTTGCGAAGCTGGTGATGATAGTTGCATCATTAAATTTTGTTCCAGAATAGTCTGATACATTTATATCTTTACCGAGACTTACACTATCGCCTTCCTGTTCTGCCTTATCTTCTTCCTTTGCCTTATCACCCTGTGTCTCGTAATCGTCAAGTTTATCATCTTCCTTATCAACGCCTTCTTTCGCTTTTTCAAGATCTTTCAGTTTATTATATTTTTCGTACAAAGATGCATAATATTTATCATCAGCACTTGTCAATATCAATTTATAATCGGAATATGAAAGCTCTGGCAACGAAATTATAGATTCAAGTTCTCCCGTTTGCGGTGTAAACTTTTTCTCAAACACCTTTTTTGCCATATCTTCTATTTGCGCATTAGTCATTGGACTGGATGGCTTATCAAAAGCCCATTTAAACTCTTTATAAAATGTACTGAAATCATCTATTTCTGCAACTTTTTTACCACCGTATTTAATTGAGTCTATGCCCTTGATCACCTTTTCCAGCATTGTCTTTACGTTTGACAATTTTCTTTTAAACTCTTTTACATCAGCACTATGAACATTTCTAGGTTTGCCCTCATATTGTGTTTCAATTTCTTTCTGTTGTTCCTTGCCCAATGACGTTTGTGTATTTTCAGCTTTTTCCTTCCACTTCTCATAATTTTCATCATAATCATCTGCAAGATCAGCTATCTTATCAAGACTAACAACTTTATATCCCAACTTTCCATTTATAACCATGTCGAGAATATCAACACATACCGCTATTTTTTCTCTACTATTTGCTAACTTTGTCGCTATATCATTAAGCTGCTGACTAGCCGATGATGTAGAGTAACCGGAATTAACAGAACTCCATATGTTTATCATTTCATTTTTTACAATGAAGTAATTTTTTCCAGCGGAACTATCAGGCTCTCCTTCATGATCTACGAATGCTGCTTTCAAAAATTTCTTAGCTGCCGCTACCTCAGAGCATTCTGTCTTATTCCAATCAGCTTCAAATCCTGTATCATCAGTATAGGCTTCGCATTCCTGCATTGCCTGCACCTTTATCATTGCTTTAGCAACCGCATCACCCTTTTTATTGATATTATCTATATGTTTTTTTATGGCATTATAAGCGAAGTAATACCACTGTTCCTTATTTGTCTGATCACTTCCATCGCCATAATTTTTACTAACAAAATCCTTAACAGCATTATCAGCATCTGTAAGTGCCGTTTTAAGTGCCGTTGTCTTATTAGACAAATCTTCCTTTGCATCATCGTAATCTTTAGATTTTAAATAATACTTTTTTTCTTTCTTATCAACTTTTGACGCAACATCTTTTGCGGTTTTCTTTTCCGCATAACTTCCAATTGTACTTGTTGCAAGATACTCAGTCATACCATCTGTATTAGTTCGATATGAACAAGTGATACCATAATGTGATAAGTTCATTGGTTTATCAGTTTCAGCAATCCACAATCTTGCCACAGCATCCTTTGTCACATCCTGATAGACCTGCTTACTATCATTTGCATGTTGAACAGCGTCTTCAACATCCTTCTTTGTAAGATTTTGTTTCTTATATTCATTATAGTAATAATATGTATAAAACTCTTTTTTACTTAATTCCCCCTCCGAATCCGCAAATGTATCTCTTGCATCAGAAAGTTCGCTGTCCTGTTTTGCATTTTCCAAATCTCTTTGAATATCTGAGCCATCCTTTGACAATTTTGCATATATCGATTCTACTGCATATTCAGGTGCACGATATTTCATAAATTCCACCACGCCCTCTTTTATAAGAACAGGATTTTCTCCCAATCCGGATTTTGGCACAGCATAAAGATTCTCTGTGCCAGGAACAAGGGATGTCTGCATGAGATCGCTGTATTCTCCTCCCCCTCTTATTTCATTAAATATCCATGATACTATTTCATTACTATCATCACTTGAAACACCATTTGCCACCAACGTCTTTTTAAAAAAATCCTCGCTAACAGAATAAAACTGATCAATATCCTGAACAGATGCAACAAGCCCATAGTAATCACTCAATAATGTGTCATAATTTGCCATAAGTGAATTAAGAGTAGTGTCTGCAGTGGACTCTACAGAACTCTGTGACAATTCAACTCTACTAAGATCTACAAATAGAAAGCATACAACCAGACAAGGAACTAATATTATTACTAGAAAAACCGATATAGTTCCACCCGGTCTAAACAATTTCATCATCAGTATTTCCTCCCTATCAATCCATGATTGCTCTGAATTTTCCTAAAAATTCTCCAGCCTTACTTGCCATATTGCTTGCAGTTTCATGTCTATCTACCAAATCTCTTATCATGTTAACATTTCTGACCATCTCAGCACCTTCCATAGCCGGCACCTCAATGTATTCTTCAAAATCAACCTTAGTCGCCTCTGATTGTCCCAGTAATTTAACCGGCATAGTTATACTGTAAGTCATCTCCGCCTCGGCCTTTGCATATATTCCATATGTTTTATATTTAACGGAAACCGAAGGGTTCTCATACTCCATACTAGAGAACAAGCCACCACCCATCTTGCCCAATTCGCCTTCAACATTTGATCCAATCTCTGCTCCTCTGCTGGAGAAGTTCAGATATCTATATGGTTTAAAATCATTCCCAGTGCTCACTGCTCCAAGGCTGCCGCTATCCATATACTGTTTCAGCATAGGATTGGATTCTCTCGCGGCATACTCTATAACTGCGCTCGTAAAGACTGCCTGAGCTCTGCTCCTTTGATAATAAATATTTCCCAAAAATATCAAGAAAATTACTATCAGAAACATTACAGGGAATACTATTGTTGCCTCAACAATCAGCGATCCTTTTTCTTTCTTAAAACTCTCTTTCACTACATTCATTATCTTCATCTAATCTGCCCCATACCCATTCGAATTGGCGATTATATCAAACGGGAGACTTTCATCTCCCGCCGATATAAACGAATCATATTATTACTTTATTGCATCCGTAGCCTTTTTGCTTACTGTTCCCATCAGGCTTTCTACAAGTGCTTTTGCTTTGTCCTTGAATACTATTGCAAGTACAACAGCTATACCTATAAGAAATACTATTGATACAACGTTTACATCTCCGTTTTCTTTTGTAAAGAAATCAGCAACTTTTTCCTTTGCCTTAAGTCCAAGATACTTAGCTCTGGAAACAACCTGAACTTCAAGCTTATCTACATATTCTCCCATTTGTTATTCCTCCTTCCCTATTATTTTTGTATTTATGCGCCAATATTTGTAAATATTGGTATTAATACCATAATTAATATTCCTATAAACATAATCATCATCGGAATCAAAAGCTTACCTGATGCTTTTTCGCCTTCTCTCATAGTTATATTTTTCTTTATATTCCACGATTCGGCTGACTGTTCTTTAAGCATCTTTACAAGCTCCTTGTTACCCTTTTCCATGCCCTGTATCATGGTTGATACAGCCTTCTTAACGTCCGCAAGAACACACCTGGTTCCAAAGCTATGAAAAGCTTCGACCTCTGACATTCCATTATTCATATCCTCCACGGATTTTTGCATTTCCTTATATATAATAGTCTCTCCATTAAAGGCAACCTTCTCCCACGCCTCTTTCAGTATCATTCCTGCATTAGTGAGTAACGCTAACTTGGATATAACCTCTGAAAAGTCACGGAGCATCTCCTCTTCTCTTTTCTTTATCTTCTCTAACATAAGTGTGCCAAAGTAATAATATGCTGTAAAAGAAAACAGACAAAATACAAACAAAATTCCTATCTCCGATGTAAAACCATATACAATAAAACCTATAACAAGCAGGGTGTATGACAACGACAGCTTCTGGGCATATGAAAGTCTCACATAATATTCTGCATATTTTTTCTCATATAATATCTCTGCACTCTGTCTCAGTTTTCTATCTGCCTTACTCTTATATTGATAATGGAACATTTCCATAATCCCATAACCAAGAAAATATAAGTCCTTCAACGGATATTCTTTTTCATCAAGTCCGTCAAATAGCTCACTGTATTTTTTGCCATAGAAATAAAACACAAGCCATCCGACCAGTAATACCCCCGATATCGAAAATACCACTATATTAGTTGTTGTCAGCATTTTTTCATCCCCTTACAGTTTTATATCAAGAATCTTTTTGCCTATGTAATATGACGCAACAAAGCATATAACTCCCAATGTTGTAGCTATAACTCCAGAAACAGTTGCATAATTATCGCCAAAGTCAGGGCTCATCATCTTAATCATACCTATAAGTCCCACCGGCATAACTATCATCAGATTCTGTTCCATCTTATTCGACGCAACCATGGTCTCTATCTCCTCCATGATCTCCATCTTGTCACTTATGATGGAGTGGGTGTTGTTGATTACATCTCGGAGATTTCCACCCTTTCTGTAACATATCTCATACACACTGGCAAAGCTCTTGATATCATCTATTCCGCTTCTCTCACCAAAGTCCTTCAGCACAGTTTCTATATCTATATTGTTTCTGTTTGAAACCAATATGACATTCAGCTCTTTCAATATGAAAGCATCCTCCTCATACTGAACACGAAGGTCTCTGTACGCTGATTCAAATGAATCTATGGCATTGTTTCCTGCGCCGAGTGAGGTGTTTACAGCTTCCAGCATACTTCTGAACTGCTCTTTGAGTTTTCTCTGATTTTTGTCTATGATGCTCTTTGTTCTGATTGGAACAAACATCCTACCTGCTATGATTCCAACCACCAGCATGATCACTATATTGCTGATCCAGGTAGCTGTTGTGGCATTTCCATATTCATCCTTAAACAAGCCTCCATAGAACAGATATGCCACTGCCGCTCCTATCACAAACGCCAGCATAAATGTAAGTATTTTTTCCACTTTACCCATGTGATATACCTTATAATTCATGACCGGCATCTGCACTCTGGACATATAATACTGTGGTTCTTCAGGTTTCTTTTCCTTTTTACTTATTCCTAACATACCTATATCTCTTCCCTTATTCCCGTGAGCTGCAGCTTGAATACATTCTGCATCTTATTATCTGTTCTCTTTAATCTTCCAGACACTCTGTCGAGCGTTGAATTCTCATCCTCTTCAAATACATACAATGGATTTAACTGTATCTCTCCATCCTTCATACCCAGAACCTCCGTTATCTCCATCGTCTTTCTGGATTTGTCACGAAGTCTGGACAAATGTATTATTATGTCTATAGCCGATGCTATCTGCTGTCTTATAGCCTCAAGAGGTAATCCCTCTGCCCCCTGAAGAACCATTGTCTCCAAACGGGAGAGCATATCATGAGTTGAGTTAGCATGTCCTGTAGATAAGCTTCCATCATGACCTGTATTCATGGCCTGCAGCATATCAAGTGCCTCACCACCACGAACCTCTCCAACTACTATTCTTTCAGGTCTCATTCGAAGTGAGGATTTGATAAGATCCCTTATAGTTATTGCTCCAGCTCCTGATGCATTTGCATTTCTGGTCTCCAGACTTACAAGGTTATCTACTCCAACTATCTGAAGCTCTGCTGAGTCCTCAATGGTAATTACTCGCTCGTCCTTCGGTATATAATTTGACAGGGCATTCAGGAATGTTGTCTTACCGGAACCGGTACCTCCACATATGAATATGTTGTATTTTGCCCTTACCAGAAGCTCAAGCTTATGCGCTATCTCCTCAGTTATTGAACCGTATTTTATAAGCTTCTCTATTGTCATAGGCTCCTTTGAGAACTTACGGATAGTTACCGTTGGTCCACACAAAGCTATAGGTGGAAGCACTACATTAACTCGGGAACCATCCTGAAGTCTTGTATCAACAATAGGATTAGCCTGATTGACCTCTCTACCTGCCATTCCAACAATTCGCTGAATTATATCTTCCAGTCGCCTGTCCGTCTCAAAAAACTTGTCCAGTCGTTTTACTCGTCCATTCTGCTCTATGAATATATTGTCTTTTCCATTTATCATGACCTCTGTTATGGTATCGTCTGTCATGATACTGTCCAGCAGTCCCAGCCCACGGATTGAGCTGTATACCTGTTTTACTATGGACAATCTCTGTTCAACTGTGCAATACTGACCATCCAGCTTACTGTTAACAACATTTTCTATCTCTTCCTCGAGGTCCTCATCACTCAGTCTATTAAGTTCCAGATTATTGGACACATAGAATTTGGCTGCCGCCACAAATTCCTGTTCTTCATCAAATGTCATAATTCACACCCTAATATAATTTCAAAAATTCCTGATTGTTAGCAAGTATATCTACTATCTGCCTGAATGTTGTTCCCTGAACAGCACCGGACTTTGTTATAACTTTGCACGTAGACCAATCAAACTTTGCAGCTTCTTCTTTGTTAATAATGAAGCTTGCTGTCCTGATGAAATCTTCATTGTTGACGAATACCTTCATAAGTTCATTCATTCTGTCAACCTTATGTGCGGATCTCTCATCGTCATTCACAACTATCACTGTCTTATCTGAACAATCTATAATCTTTTTGAATGTTGGAGTGATATTGAAATCAGCATCGATTACTATGAAATCATAAAGTCCCATGGACTTGAGCTCTGATATAAGCAATTCCACATCCTCATCATTCATTTCATGAAGATCCATCGGATTCTTAGGCGCAGCAAAATAGTCTACATTTGCTGAATCTGTAATGGCAAAGCTTTCAAGCTTCATTGAAAGATTTGACCTCTTACTCTTCACTGCATACACCACGTCAGTAAGTGTATATTTTCCTTCACCATCAAAAATAATATCTGTAGTCGGAATATTCTCCATACTCAGATACAATGCACTTTTATTATTAAGGGAACAATTTAAGGCGAATGCCGCTGCCATGGATGTCACTCCGCTGCCGCATGCCGGTGAGGTAAAAGTGATGACTTCTGCAAGCTCACCACTTCTCTTGCGCTTGGTAATTCTAGAACTGTACTCAGAGTATAACGCAAGTATATCCTTATATATAAGCTCTACTTTCTGGAACTTACATATCGCTTTTTTTCCTTCTATCTTGTCTATGTCAGGAGACTCTACAAAATATGCCATGCAACAATTTCTGTATTCGTTCACCTGTAACGTCTCATCCACTATAACTATGTCAAGCCTTTGATTTTCAACGCTTTCATTGGCCACTTTAACATCCGTGTATGAATAAATTTCAAGCTTATCACTATAATATCTGTTAAGGGTTGACACCAGTCTTTCTATATATATTTTATCCGAAATAATAAAACCCACACGTATTTTCATAAACTCCACCTCCCTCGCTGTCTTAGAGTTTATAACTCTACATTAGCATTTTTATTTTAGAGTTTATGGCTCTTTTTGTCAATATATAAATTTTCTCAAATTATACTAATCGTAAACTAAAGGAGGTATGCTAATGCGCTATAACGAAAGGATACGTGAGATCAGGGAAGACAACTCTTTGACACAGCAAAAAGTTGCCGATTTGTTACATGTAGGTCAACGTACCTACGCTGATTATGAAAGCGGTAAAACACGGATTCCTGTTGACAGTCTCCTTATTCTTGCTAGGTATTACAATGTATCTGTCGACTATATCAGCGGGGCAAGTAACGTAAAGACAAAATATCCACAAAAGTAAAAAAGAGGAATGTAGATTTTCGACATCTACATTCCTTTTACGATTTCCCATATAAGCAGCAAATGCAGGGGATAGAACAGATAGAAGAAATACTTGAGCTTCATCCTTCCTCTCTCTCCGCTGTACATATTCACAGGTATCATCGCCAACAGAGCGTATAGCTGATTCATGCCCAGGCAGAGAATGTATACCAGCGAACTGAGCACCACGATCTCAATGTTCTGCTTCTTATTGAAATATGCCAGAGTATAAGCATCCGCTCCACTCCGCTCCTTCTCGATCAGATAGAACATGACTATGATTCCCACTCCCGCCATGCCGTAGTCGAATCTCAGGAACTCCGCCAGAAGTGCTGCGGCCAGTGCGATCTCGACCTTCCATCTTCCGATTGACCCCCGGCTATCCATGGCGTATATGGCAAACAGTCCGGCTGTCAGGGTGAATAATATGTTCTGAGCCCCCGGATACCAGATCGTATCGTGCATTGCCAGATCAAATGGTATCTCTGACACCACCGCAAATATTCCAAGTCTCAGAAGATACCTCCTCACGTCGGATGTACGCAGAAGCCCCTGTACAAGCAGGAATGCAAATACAGGAAATGCCAGACGCCCCACAGCGCGCATTATGTAGTTGTTATCCATGAATACTATGCCTATGTGATCTACGGCCATACACACACAGGCTGTCAGCTTGAGCGCATTTGACGACAGCCGCCTCAGCCCTCTTTCCTCAGTTTCTTCATTATACTCCATATACAGTCCTTTCCTACCGCCTGCTCTTTCTATCAGTAACACCGTAACAGAAAAAAACAGCACATGACTTATGTTCATCATGTGCTGCTCTTCTCACAAAACCTTATATATCTATCTTCAATCGTCTAGATTCTCTTTCTGAGAGCCTTAGACAATGTTGACAGCTCCTCTGTATCAGCCTTACCGGGTACCCATGTCATAGTCACGTTGTCCTTGATGTATCTTGGAACAAGGTGCATATGGAAGTGGAATACAGTCTGACCTGCTGCCTCACCGTTGTTCTGAAGGATGTTCAGTCCGTCCGGATTCAGCTCAGCCTTCTGTGCCTTTGCCACCTCTGTAGCTATAGTAAATATCTTGGCTGCTGTCTCAGCATCCATGCTGTATATATTGTCAAAATGTTCTTTCGGGATAATAAGCGCATGGCCCTTGTTAGCAGGATTCACATCAAGTATTACTCTGCAGATACTATCCTCATAAACTGTCGCTGATGGAATCTCACCGTTGGCTATCTTACAAAAAATGCAATCGTCCTTATTCATATAAGTTTTACCTCCTCATTGCCTCTATCCATTGTAAACCATCTGACAAAATATTACAAGCACCAAAGAGAACACCAGTTTTATACACCAGTCAAATAATTCTATAATATTGACCTGTAAAAATCATTCTTTCTGTCCCTGCTCTGCGGGAATGTCTTTCTGGCACCTGCTATGACCGCAGGATCAAGCTCCGCAACGAGCAGTCTGTCGCTCACCCTCTCAGCCAGTTCATTTCCAAATATATCATATATATGTGAGCTAGGAACATATCTCTCCCTTTTACCCATGCCCACTCTGTTCACGCCTATCACATATGCCTGATTCTCAATGGCCCTCGCCCTGAGCAGCGCTTCCCACTGGGCAACTCTCTCCTCAGGCCAGTTGGCTATCACAAGTATGGCATCGTAAGAATCCCTCGCCGCCGAAAATATCTCCGGGAATCTGAGATCATAGCATATGTATCCGCCCAGCCTCAGATCCTTGACATTCGCCTGACAAATACGGCTGCCTGCCCGGTACACCCTGTCCTCACCGCTGAACGAAAAAGGATGTATCTTTGCGTAATCCATGATCACCTCATCACCGCTGACGATCGCCAGCTTATTTTCAAATACCTTCCTTCTGCTCTCATCAAACTCACCGCTTCCATCAGCCATGAAAGCTTCTATATAACCAAATGCCATGGCCATATCGTATTTCCTGCTGTTCTCCATGAAAAACGAAACGCTCTCCGGTATCTCACCATCCCTGTACGCCTCCCACATGCGAGCGGGCATCATGGTAAATCCCGTCAGCGTCATCTCAGGAAACACCAAGAGCTCAACGCCATTCTCATATGCCTCCTGCATGACCTCAAGACAGTGCTCCCTGGCATACTCCTTATCCTCGTATCCAATATCGATCTCCGTGATTCCGACCTTTATCATATCCCGCCTCCTGTGTATACACTCTGTATATCGTTCGAATTCTATATTAAGTATTTTACACAATAACGTGTGTTTTGCAAATGTTAACCTGTGTTCAAAATTTATGGTTGACATTTCTCCCGTGTGTATATATAATGTCAACCATAGCCCTTGTGTATAGGTTAACAAATCCAGGCAGTATTCGTCATCAGCCCGTCGAAACTACCTGGATTTGTTGTGAATAAGCTGTACACAGGCATTACAATCATTGGAGGATTATTACAAATGAAAAAAGCATTTACCACTGTAGAGCTGGTCATGATGGCCATGTTCACTGCAATTCTGTGTGCATCCGCTTACCTGAGCATTCCAACACCGCTCCCTAACGCAGCACACATCACATTACTCAACTTTATGATAATTCTGATAGCTCTCGTATTTGAGCTCAGAGACTCAACGATCATAATAGCACTTTGGATGATCATGGGTGCCATCGGCGTTCCTGTATTCATCGGCGGAGGCGCAGGCCTTGGATATCTGTTCGGAGTATTCGGTGGATACACCTTCTCATTCATCATTGCATCAATCGTAGTCGGTCTCATCAAAGGCCAAAAGTACAAGAGACTTAAGTATACCATCGTTGCGATCATAGGTGTCGTGATCATTGATATCGTGGGAATGATCTGGTGGAAGTTCAACGGTAACCTCACATGGAAGGTTGCATTCTTATCAGGTTTCGTGGCATTCATTCCACTCGACCTCGTTAAGGCTGTCATCGCCGCACAGCTCGTTCCACTGTTCAAGAGACTTCTCCCTGAGAAGGACGACAAAGAGGCCAATGAACAGGCAAAAGAAGCCTGATTAATGGAAATACACAAACTTAAGTGCAATTATAGCTGTCGGCTATGATTGCACTTTTTTGTTACCATCTCGTTTAGTAAACATATTTACTAAAATTAAAGGGGTCACAAACCCGTATGTTATCATTTTTGCGGGTGATCGAATGCAGTATATGGAATTTAGCAAGGATAAAAAGTATATAGAAAGAATCCGGGGACTGCGGGAAGATCATGACTTTACACAACAATATGTTGCCCGCTATCTGAACACCTCACAGACCATGTACGCACGTTATGAAAGGGGCGCAAGCGCGCTGCCAATCCATCACCTTATATATCTCACCGAGTTATATAACGTGTCATCCGATTACATTCTTGGAATCACCAACAACCCTGTTCCATACGAAGAATATTACAGAGAAGCCGCTGTCACCGACCAGGATCCCAGATCACCGGGAAAATACGATATACACTGGAAGGGCAACAGCTAATTCTTTCCCGCACATTTGACCACTATCAACCTGTCACCGGCTTTCACGTCATCCCCCTCAAGGCTGTTGAGCTTTCTTATGGAATCAAGACTGGAATAATACTGTTTTGCGATCGACCATATGCTGTCACCGTCACGCACAACATAGCCCACTATACCTGGCGCCACCGCTTTCTTCTTCATATCGACCGGAGCCACCGTCATGTCATCGATAAGCTCTATCTCTTTCCGGGTAAATATGGTCATTCCCATATCCACTATGGCTTTTATCTCCACCTCGTCATTGCCCGGCAGCGCCGCCGTGATCTGATTGAGTGCAGGGGTAATCCTGATGGAATCCTGAGTTCTGAGCGGAACAGTCTCCACCCTGTATGAAAATGGAGCTACCACCTCCATCTGACACAGAGGTCTGCTATCATCCGATGACACATAAAGAACTGCCGCCTTCACAGCACCCTCGACGACCACGGCGTCATCCGCCGGCCTGACATCGTCTATATCCACACTGCCCGTCACATTTACGATCTGGAGAATGGACGGCTGGCCGCTCTTGAGCCTCTCCTTCTTCACGACCCTCGTCTTTGCATTGTTTCTCATGAGAAGGTTCTCGTAACTGAATCTGCTCCTGACGGGATCGACCTGCGCAGAATATGAGAACATATCCTTGAGAAGGTCTGCCTCCACGTCCTCGTACACCTTGATGTCCACATTGAGACTGCTCTCCACCTGGAGTATCCTGTCCTCACCGCCGTCATTTGCACGCACGGACACCGAACCGCGGGATGCGGTTATCATGTCGTCCAGTATCATATCCTCGTCTATTCCATCGCAGTTCACAGTGTCCTGGAACTCCCTCGTGGCGCTGACATACTGCACCGGAGCCACCTCGTCATCCGGCTTGTATATGACAAATATGTCCATCTTGCCGCTTATATGTACCCCCACATCCGTGGCACGGCTCTCTATCTCCGAGAAGTTCACCTGATCCCACAGCACACGTCCGATATTCGGCTTATTTGCCGGGATCTCTATGTCCTCCTTTATCTTCATTATGTCTCTGGAAGACGCCGCAAGATTTGTAAAGCTTACCTTCTCCGTCATGCACTCTATACCAGAGCCGTTTGCTATGCCCACGGCGCCCTCCGCGGTGATCTGCTGGCACGCCCAGAGCTTCACGCCCACAAGCCCTCTCACCTCGTATTTTCTGGAATTTATCACGGTCACGTACAGATCCTCCAGCACACCCTGTACGGAAACCTTATCTCCCAGCGACAGTTCATCCGCATTTATCGTCTCCTCAAATGGCAACTCTCCGTCATGGCTCTCAAATGAATCCCCCTCCCGGTCCGTCTGGTATAGGATGGCGTAGCTCACAGTTCCTGTGATGCGCGCCTTGCCCTCCATGACGTCTATGTTTTCTATCGTCACCTGTCCTTTGCTGGCTATCTGTCTGTCTATATCCCCCTTCACATCAGGGACATTGAAATCGTCATCCACGGTAAACTCAACATATTTTGCCGCCTTAAGATTCGTCGTTGTGATCCTGTTCTTAGTAAGCTCCATATTTTCCCCACCTTATTTTTTATGATATACCGTTCTACTTGAATACAACCGGAAGATCCATCTTCACTATCCTGACCACCATATAAGGAAATGATACATTGTCTCCCTTCACGCCATCCGTCGGAGTCGCCACCTGCCTTAAAACTCCCTTGATGTAAATGGCATTGTCGTCCTTGTACATCTCCTCCAGAGTCACCCCAACGTCATCCCTCTCCTGCATGCCCGCAGCGATGACTATATATGTATATGTGCTGTTTGAGTATACGAGATTAAATGGGTTTTCCTTCTTTTTGTCTATGATGGTAACCAGTTCATCCGGCAGCATGGTCTCATCGCACACGTCATAGAGCAGCGGCTCACCACTGTCCGACACCTCAAACCTTGCACATCCAACGCAGAATATCATGAGCTCCAGTGCAACCACCAGCAGGAAGGTAAGTCTGCCCCACATTCTCCCTCTTAGAAACTCTTTTTCATTTTCCACATGTATCACCTCCACCATTTGCTTTTTAAGGTGTCTGGCTGTCATTTTAAGCCACTTAACACACTTTGGTATAGTATATGTACCCTATTTGCTCTTTATGTCTGTAAACGCAAAAAAGAGGCGGGATATCCTGTTTGATATCCCGCCTCCGTATCAGAAGCTCGTCCTTCTGTATATTATTCTGTCATTCTACTCTGCGTCTGCAGGTACGCTCTTCTCAGCCTCGATCTCGGCCTCAGCCTCTGGTGTGACCTCGATTCCAAGCTCAGCGAGCTGTTTGTCGTCTACATAGTCAGGCGCATTTGTCATGAGACATGATGCATCCTTTACCTTAGGGAATGCGATTACGTCACGGATAGAATCCTGCTTTGCCATGAGCATGACCAGACGGTCAAGACCATAGGCAAGTCCTGCGTGAGGTGGTACTCCGTACTTGAACGCATCCAGAAGTCGTCCTTCTGTATATTATTCTGTCATTCTACTCTGCGTCTGCAGGTGCGCTCTTCTCAGCCTCGATCTCGGCCTCAGCCTCTGGTGTGACCTCGATTCCAAGCTCAGCGAGCTGTTTGTCGTCTACATAGTCAGGCGCATTTGTCATGAGACATGATGCATCCTTTACCTTAGGGAATGCGATTACGTCACGGATAGAATCCTGCTTTGCCATGAGCATGACCAGACGGTCAAGACCATAGGCAAGTCCCGCGTGAGGTGGTACTCCGTACTTGAACGCATCCAGAAGGAATCCGAATCTCTCGTGAGCCTGAGCCTTTGTAAAGCCAAGGCACTCGAACATCTTCTCCTGAATGTCATCCTGATGGATTCTGACTGAACCTCCACCGATCTCATTTCCGTTTAATACTATATCATAAGCCTTTGCACGAACCCTGCCCGGATCAGAATCGATGTACTGAAGATCCTCCTCCATAGGCATGGTAAATGGATGGTGCATAGCTGTGAATCTGTTCTCCTCGTCTGACCACTCAAGAAGTGGGAACTCTGTGATCCACACGAATCTGTATACATTCTTGTCCACAAGTCCCATGAGCTCTGCCAGATGGCATCTCAGTGCGCCGAGGACTGTCCATACGATCTTTGTCTTGTCCGCTGCGAACAGAAGCAGGTCGCCAGGCTTTCCATCCATGGCTGCCACAAGGGCGTTCATCTGCTCCTCTGTCATGAACTTGGCAAATGATGACTTGTAGCTTCCATCCTCGTTGATAACTATATATGCAAGTCCCTTTGCGCCGTATGTCTTTGCATACTCGATAAGGGCATCTATCTTCTTTCTAGGCATGCTTCCCTGTCCCTCGGCATTGATACCGCGGACTGTTCCGCCATTTGCAAGGGCACCTGTGAATACTCCGAACTCACAGTCCTTGACAACATCGCTGACATCCTTGAGCTCGAGTCCAAATCTGAGGTCAGGCTTATCTGAACCAAATCTGTCCATTGCCTCCTGCCATGTCATTCTCTGAATTGGAAGCTGGATGTCGAGATCAAGTATCTCCTTGAAGAGCTTTGCAAGAAGACGCTCATTTACATCGATTACATCGTCAACGTCAACAAATGAGAGCTCCATATCCATCTGGGTGAACTCCGGCTGTCTGTCTGCACGGAGATCCTCGTCACGGAAGCATCTTGCGATCTGGAAATATCTGTCGTAACCAGAGCACATAAGAAGCTGCTTGAAGAGCTGTGGTGACTGTGGCAGAGCGTAGAATGTACCAGGGTGTACACGGCTTGGCACAAGGTAATCTCTTGCTCCCTCTGGTGTTGACTTGGTCAGCATAGGTGTCTCTATCTCAAGGAATCCCTCATCTGCCATGAACTGTCTGGCGATGGTGGCTACCTTACTCTTCATGATAAGATTTCTCTGGAGGTCAGGACGTCTGAGGTCGAGATATCTGTACTTGAGCCTTATCTCCTCCTTGGTCTTGCTGTTCTCCTCTATAGGGAATGGAGGTGTCTCTGCCTCTGACAGTATACGGAGGCTGCTTGCAACGACCTCGATGTCTCCTGTTGCAAGGTTCTCATTCACTGCACCCGCACGCTTGCACACTGTTCCCTCGATGGCTGCAACGAACTCTGAACGGAGCTTTCCTGCCTTCTCGAAGCACTCTGCGCCACACTGTGACTCCTCAAATATAACCTGTAATATTCCACTTCTATCTCGAAGATCTACAAAGATTATTCCACCTTTATTTCTGCTCTTCTGAACCCAGCCCATCACGGTAACTTTCTCACCTATGTTGGCACTGCTAACCTCTGTACATCTGTGGCTTCTCTTAAGCCCCTGCATAGATTCTGCCATCTTACGCTATCCTCCTAAAATTAAAAACTTTCCTTATGTCACTATACACTTTTTTCATTTTTCGTCAAGACCTGGAATATCGCCGTGAAGCACCTGATCCACCCTGCTCATGATGTCTGTGGTGTTGATCAGCCGCTGGAACGCCAGGAACGCCCTCATGTCGAAGTGTCTCACCTCATCTATCACCATTCCAAATGCCGTATCCGCGTCAAATGCCTTCCTGTATGGTCTGTCGCTGACCAGTGCACTGAACACATCGCACACTCTGATAAGTCTTGCGCCGAGTGGTATCTCCTCGCCCCGCATCCTGTACGGATATCCTGAGCCGTCATAGTTCTCATGGTGATAGTGCACCATATCCACTATGTCCTGATCGTAGCCCTCACGCTTAAGTATCTCCGCGCCAAGCTTGGCATGCAGCCTGACGTATCTCATCTCCTCGATCTTCATCGCACCCTGCCGCCGTCCATATATGTAAGGACTCACCTGCAGCTTGCCCACATCGTGCAGCATTCCCGCCACGGCAACCTTGTGTATGAATTCCTCATCGCAGCCCAGCTCCCTCGCCAGCTCAGATGCCAGTATACTCACACACATTCCATGGCGCACCGCATCATTCATATCAACTGAATAGCATTCTTCTGCATCCTTCTCCAATGCTAATCCCATATAAATCCCGCTTTCTTACGCTCGATCATCTCATCTATTCGAGCTATATAATCGTCTACACTCTTACAATTCTCTATTCTGTCTATACGTGTCCCCTCTGTCACTCCGTCATGTCCTGGTCTCACCACAAGCTTCGATGAGCTTCCGGCACCGAGACCGATGATGTCAGTCCTCTCCTCCATGATGAGTATATTGTACAGGCACTCAAGCCCCGGCTTCGAGTAACCCACGTTCTCCAGATTGCCGGTCATGTTCTTCTGTCTGTACAGATAGTATGGATCAAGCCCCATCTCAGCCGCCGCCCTCGTAACAGCACCAAGCTGGCTGTCTATATCCGACTTCAGGGTGTCACGGTATTTGTCCATCTCTATGTTCAGATTCGCCGCCCTCTTGATGGCAAGGGTGTGAACCGTCAGACTTTCAGGGGAAAGCTCCTTCACCTGTCTCAGCGTGTTCTCCACACTGTCCGTGTCCTCTCCCGGAAGTCCCACTATCAGATCCATGTTGATGTTGTCAAAGCCCGCTCTCCGGGCATTCTCCATGGCTATGACCGTCTGCTCCGGCGTATGTGCCCTGCCTATGGTCCTTAGTGTCTCCTCGTTCATGGTCTGTGGATTTATGCTTATACGCGTCACTCCGTGGCGCTTCATGACCTCAAGCTTGTCAAATGTGGTACTGTCCGGTCTGCCCGCTTCTATGGTGAACTCCCTCACCTGTGACAGGTCAAATGACTTCTCTATCATGCTGCAGAGTCTGTCCATATGCTCCGCAGATATGGATGACGGCGTTCCGCCTCCCACATATATTGATATGAGCCGTTTTCCGGAATATGCCTCCGCAACGTATGCCATCTCTTTCTCGACTGCGTCCAGATATGCATCCACCTTATTCTTATATACCGCGATCGGATATGAGGTAAATGAACAGTACAAACATCTTGTCGGACAGAACGGTATGCCTATATACAGACAGTATTCGTCCTCCTCCGCCACAGAGTCTATGATTTTCTTCTCCCTGTCAGCCACCGCCACTGCCAGCTCGGCTTTCTCACGGGAGGTTCCATATATCTCCTGGTAGTTTCCTATTATATCCTCTGAGGTCATACCGGCTTCCATATAAGACACAGCTATCTTCGTAGGTCTGATACCCGTCAGGGAGCCCCACGGAAGTCTGCGGTCTGTATACTCCGAAAGCATGTTGTATATCGCCAGCTTTAACGGATTCCTCACGGCACTCTTATCCCGGCAGTCGCCATCCACAGGAATCTGTGTGCTGCACGCCAAAGTCCGCTCTCCTCCGTCTGCTACAGAATACAGCTCTATATTTATTCTATTGTCATCTATATCCGCCACAAGCTCCTTGTCTATCTCCGCCTTAAGCTCCGGCTTTTTGTCAAATATCTCCGGAACCACTATTCTTTCACCGCCGTAGAAGGCCTGGAGACTCACCCGGAGATCATTGTTGTAATCTTCTATATTCTGTATCAGTAATATCATATTTCCACCATGATCCGCCCATCAGAAGAACGGATTCATCTTCTTCTCTTTTCTTATAAGTGTTGTCTCCCCGTGTCCAGGGTACACCACGGTATCATCAGGAAGCACAAACAGCTTCTCTCTTATGTTCTCGAGCAGCGCATGCTCATCACCTGTAGGGAAATCCGATCTTCCCACACTGTATTTGAACAGCGTATCCCCTGAGAACAGTATATTCTCTGACTCGAAGTAATAGCACATTCCGCCTCTGGTATGTCCCGACACACTGATGCATCTCATCTCAGTGCCAAGCAGCTTCTTCACACTGCCGTCGCTCAGATAGTGATCCGTCTCAGTCTCTATCACCTTTTCAAATACACTGGTCATCATCGCCGACAGGTTCACCCTGCTGTTGCCGAGAACTTCCTTCTCGTCCTCCGAAGCATATGTATCCGCGCCTGTGAGCTTCTTCAGATCTCCCATCGCCGCCATGTGATCCACATGACCGTGAGTGAGATAAATGCCAACGCAGGTATACTCATTCTTCTTCAGTGTGTTGTATATATAATTCGCATTCCATGAAGGATCAATGACTATAGCCTCCCCGGTCTGCTCATTTGCCACTATATAACAATTCGTCTGGAATCCTCCCAGCTCACTTCTGATAACTTTTAATTCCGCCATATAAACCTTTCCGGCCATCAGCCCGTAGTTCTCTCTATATCAATTATATTATCAACATTCCTTATCTTGGCAATTATCGTATTCAACTGTTCCTTCGACTTGATCGCAAATGAGATCGTGATCGTAGCCTTGCCCTGCTTGCTTGTACGGCTGTTGATACTGTTTACGTTTATATTTGCCTCGCTGAGGATCTTGGTTATGTCAAATAATATGCCGTTTCGGTCATCTGCATATATATTTATCTCGGTCATGTATGTGTTCGATGCAACAGCGTCATCCTTCCACTCGGCCTCGATGACTCTGGCTCTGTCCGCCTCGCTCATGCACAACACATTTACACAGTCGGTACGGTGTATGGACACACCTCGTCCTCTGGTGATAAATCCTATGATCTCATCCCCCGGAACAGGTGAACAGCACTTGGAGAATCTCACGGCAACGTCATCTATGCCGTTTACGATTATTCCACCCTTGCCGGTATGGTTGCCATGGTTCTTCTTCACCGAATACTCGTCCAGAACCTCAGCGTTCGTGGCAGTCTGTGGCTTGTGCTCCTTGTTGTACTCATCAATCAGACGGTTTACTATCTGACCTTCCTTGATTCCGCCATGTCCAACGGCGGCAACTATGGAATCCCAATCCTGGAAATTGTACTTCTTGTATATCTTCTCCTGATACTCAGGCTTTGAGTACATGGAGTAGTCTATTCCCTTTGATTTGCAGTAGTTCAGTATGAGCTCTCTTCCGCGGCTGATATTCTCATCCTTGAGCTGATGCTTAAACCACTGGTTGATCTTTGTCCTCGCCTGTGTACTCTTGACTATATTCAGCCAGTCACGGCTTGGTCCTGTGGAGTTCTGTGAGGTTATGATCTCCACACGATCTCCGTTGTTGAGCTTGGTATCTATAGGAACCTGTCGTCCGTTAATCCTTGCACCGACCATCTTGTTGCCCACCGCCGTGTGAATGGCATAGGCAAAATCTATAGGTGTGGATCCGCTAGGAAGGTTCTTAACATCTCCGGCAGGAGTAAAGCAGTATACCTGTTCAGCAAAGAGATCAAGGTCAGTCTTGACAAAGCTCATGAACTCCTTGTTGTCATCGGTATCCCTCTGCCACTCAAGGATCTGACGGAGCCAGGAGAGCTTTTCCTCCTCCTTCTGCATGACCGTACCGGTTATGTTCTCCTTGTACTTCCAGTGCGCAGCGATACCATACTCAGCCGTTCTGTGCATCTCGTAGGTTCTTATCTGTATCTCAAATGGCTGTCCCTCAGGTCCGATCAGTGTGGTGTGAAGGGACTGGTACATGTTGGACTTAGGCATGGCTATGTAGTCCTTGAATCTTCCCGGAATAGGCTTGTACATCTCATGAATGATACCCAGTGCTGAGTAACAGTCCCTGACCGTATTCACCTTGATACGTACCGCAAATATATCGTATATCTGATCCAGAGTCTTGTTCTGGTTCTTCATCTTCTTATATATACTGAAGAAATGCTTTACTCTTCCGTCTATCTCAGCCTCAAGTCCGGCATTATCAATATGCTTCTTGACATCGGCAACGACCCTCTTGATATAAGCATCCCTCTCGGTAAGCTTCTCATCTATCTGCGCCTTGAGATCCTTGTACACATCCGGCATGAGGTACATCATGGACAGGTCATCCAGCTCGACCTTGATCTTGCTGATACCAAGTCTGTGTGCGATAGGCGCATATATATCCATGGTCTCTCTGGCCTTCTCTATCTGCTTCTCCGGTGACTGATACTGGAGGGTTCTCAGATTGTGGAGTCTGTCTGCCAGCTTTATCAGTATGACTCTGATATCCTTCGCCATGGAGAGGAACATCTTACGCAGATTCTCCGCCTGAACCTCTATCTTGTCCGTGGTCATCTTGAGCTGTGTCAGCTTCGTAACTCCATCCACAAGGAAAGCAACCTCCTCGGAGAACTCCGCTGCTATCTCCTCAGATGTCATGACTGTATCCTCAACGACATCGTGGAGTATCCCTGCCACTATCGTCTCCTTGTCGAGCTCAAGCTCTGCCAGGATTATGGCCACATTCAGAGGGTGCATGATATAAGGCTCCCCGGACTTTCTGAGCTGTCCCTTGTGGGCAGCGTCCGCCACCTTATATGCCTTCTCTATCATAGTGATGTCGGCAGATGGGTGATATGTGAGTATCCTTGAGATAAGCTCCTTATACAATTCCTCCGGCGGTGTAAAATCTGCCGGTGTGGACAGATCTATCTCTCTCTTCGCCTTCATCTGCTTATTCGCCTGCTCCTCCAGCTTTATAAGTTCATTCTGAGGAACATTCTTGCCAGACGCAAGAGCCTTCTCGATGGCTGCTATTCCATCCTTCGTGGCCTGCTCCGAGGTGATAACACCTGCTTCCGCAGCCCTCTTTGTCTCCTGAGCTATTATATTGTCCTGTGTCTTATCCAATGTCTCTCCCATATGCTCACCACACTTCCTGTTTTATTCTGCCCTGATCATTCGCCCTCAAACTGTACTACTGAAGCCACGTCATATTTGGAAAGTCTCTCTCTTCCCTTCAAGTCTGTCAGCTCTATGAGGAATACCATCTTGACTACTATTCCGCCAAGGCTCTCTATAAGCTTAGCCGCAGCCTCTATGGTTCCACCTGTTGCAATAAGATCATCCACCAGCACGACCTTCTCACCCGGCTTGATGGAATCCTTATGTATCTCTATAGTAGCCTGTCCATACTCAAGATCGTAAGACATCTCCACGGTCTCTCTCGGAAGCTTGCCCTTCTTTCTCACGAGAACAAGTCCCTTGCCGTTCTTGTATGCCAGCGGTGCTCCAAATATAAATCCTCTGGACTCTGCTCCGGCGATGACATCGTAATCTACTCCCTCCAGCAGCTTGTCCATCTCATCGATGGCCAGCTTCATGCCCTCAGGATCCTCTGTTACACTTGTCACATCCCTGAATATGATTCCCGGCTGTGGAAAATCAGGAATACTCTTGATATACTTTTCTACCTCACTCATCTTACGTCCTCCTGTATGGTATATATTACAAATGTACTTAATAGTATTCTCATCAAAGTCAGCTTATATTCCCTTGTTATAGGCCTCCATCTTCATCTGGAGTGAACGTCTTCCCATATATTCATTGATGGTCGGATAGTATGCGACATCTATCACTACGGCGTTCGGCTGACCATTTAACATTTTAACACATTCATCCTCTCCAAACCACTGTTTTATGTTATTCACAAATGTATCCGGATCAAAATCTATGGCATCCACGCACCTTCCGTACCCGGTATCAAGCTGGAGCTTCAGAAGATTTTTGTTTCTTCCAAGTATCTGCGCCCTTCGCACCGGTACTGCCGCCTGTGCAAACAACGGTTTCCTGTTACCCTTTCCGTATGGTTCAAGCCTCTCGATCTGTTCCGTCAGCTCTATGCTGTTGTACGCCAGCGGCATGGCCACATCTATCATCAGCTTAGGTGTTATATCTTCATCCGTCAGCACCGCCGCTTCATTGAGCTTCCGCCTCAGCTCGTCAAGCCTCTCCTTCTCTATGGAAAAGCCCGCCGCCATGGCATGTCCGCCAAATGCAGTGAACATCTCCCGGAACCGGTTCAGCTCCTCGAACATGTTGTAGCTGTCTATGGATCTTCCCGATCCTTTCAGTATCCCCGGCGTCTCTGCGTCCGTGAACACCATCACAGGTCTTGTGTATGCCTCCTTGAGCCTGCTGGCGATTATTCCCACAACGCTCTCATGTACAGCCGGTATATACACCACAAGTACCTTGTCCGCAAGGGTAGCCGCCTGTCCGAACTCTCCGTTCACAGTGGCTGTCTCAAGCATATCTGTGATATGCCGGGCTCCGGCCTCCGTCATGCTCTTTCTCTCATTGTTGACAGCCAGCAGGTCCCTAGCCCTTGCCTCGGCGACATTTGGATCTCTCTCAAGCAAGAACTCAAGGCTCTGTTTCGCATCCCCCAGTCTTCCCGCCGCATTGATGCACGGCCCTATCAGAAATCCCAGATCATACGTTGATATCTTCTTCTCATTTCTGCCGCTGAGCATCATGAGGGCATTCAGACCCGGATTGCGGCTGTCCTTCAGACTTTCAAGGGCATATTTTACATAGAGTCTGTTCTCATCCACCAGATCCATCATGTCACAGTTGGTAGCCAGCCCCAGGATCTCCATGAATTCATTTACCTCGCTCTCGGCTATCCCGCATATCCTGTACATGTACTGGATGAGCTTGAACGCAACGCCGGCCCCGCACAGCCCCTTGAATGGATATTCACAGTCCTGCCTCTGATTGTCTATGACCGCATCCGCCTGGGGCAGCATATATACCCGCTCGCCGCCATCACTCTCCTCAAATGGGATCTGATGGTGATCCGTGACGATGACCGTAAGCCCGCGCTCCTTCGCATATCTCACCTGTTCTATCGCCGCTATTCCATTGTCGCAGGTTATGATAGTATCAACACCATCCGCTATGGCGGCATCTATAAGTCTTTTATTTATTCCGTATCCATCATGCACTCGATGTGGAATGTCGTAATCCACCACGGTGCAGTCATCAGCGCAGCTTCCGTGCAGCGCCGTCCATGTTCTCCGAAGGCCGAGAAGCAATATATAATTGGAGGTAACCCCGTCCACGTCGTAGTCCGAGATTATCCTTATCCTCCTGTTATCGCTGAGCTTTTCCTTTATTATCTCACCGGCTTCCACCATATCCTTCATCAGTGCCGGATCGTGCATGGAATCCCAGCCGCCATCAAGGTACATAGCTATGGCTTTCTCCCCGGTGACTCCTCTGTTCGTGATAACCCTCGCCACAACAGGACTCACACCGAACCTCTCGCCTATGGCATTAAAGTCCGCTCTTTTGCCCGCCACTCTCCACTCTGGCTTCTTCACATATTTATCTATTATATCCTTCTGCTCCGGTGTCAATGTCATCTTCTGTTCTCCGTATCATTTTATCGCAGGAACATATCCGCATCCCTGCTGTATCCATCCACATATTTTAGCAGACGCATTATGGTATTACCAGTGTAAATGCCGCCATTTTGCCTGTAAATGTTGACATTTCACCTGTTATGTCTATTTGCTTTTTATTGTATAAATGTTATAATAAATATACATTTTGAATATATCTTTTGTGCATTTTGATGGCAGCATCTGAAAGTTCTATCACAAATGCGCAGTGCAAAGGAGGAGATATTTTTATGGCAAACAGATTCGTACTCAATGAAACCTCTTACCACGGAGCGGGTGCCATCGCTGAGATCGCCACAGAGGCAGTCGGCAGAGGCTTCGCCAAGGCTCTTGTGTGCTCAGATCCTGATCTGATCAAGTTCGGTGTGACCAAGAAGGTCACCGATGTTCTGGACGGTGCAGGACTTGCATACGAGATCTATTCCAACATCAAGCCAAACCCTACTATAGAGAACGTGCAGCAGGGTGTGGCCGCATTTAAGGCTGCTGAGGCAGATTACATCATCGCCATAGGCGGCGGATCATCCATGGACACTGCCAAGGGTATCGGCATAGTTATTGCCAACCCTGATTTTGCAGACATCAGAAGTCTGGAGGGTGTTGCACCTACAAAGAATAAATCAGTTCCTATATTTGCAGTTCCAACTACAGCCGGAACCGCAGCAGAGGTAACTATCAACTACGTCATCACAGATGTTGAGAAGAACCGCAAGATGGTATGTGTTGATCCTAAGGACATTCCTGTTGTGGCATTTGTCGATCCTGAGATGATGAGCTCCATGCCAAAGGGACTCACCGCAGCAACAGGTATGGATGCACTGACACACGCAATCGAGGGTTACATCACCGCAGCCGCATGGGAGCTGTCAGACATGTTCCACCTCAAGGCAATCGAGATCATCAGCCGTTCACTCAGAGGGGCTGTTGCCAATACGCCTGAGGGCCGTGCAGATATGGCTCTTGGCCAGTATGTTGCAGGCATGGGCTTCTCAAATGTAGGTCTTGGAATCGTTCATTCCATGGCTCATCCACTGGGAGCTCTGTATGACACACCTCACGGTGTTGCAAATGCCATCATTCTCCCAACTGTCATGGAGTACAACGCAGAGGCTACCGGCGAGAAGTACCGCGAGATAGCAAGAGCCATGGGCGTCAAGGGCGTGGATGACATGACCCAGGAAGAATACAGAAAGGCTGCTGTCGACGCAGTACGCCAGTTGTCCATCGATGTAGGCATTCCTACAGACCTTAAAGACATTGTAAAGCCAGAGGATATTCCATTCCTGGCACAGTCAGCCTACGATGACGCATGTCGTCCGGGCAATCCAAAAGAGACTAGCGTGGAGGATATCACCAAGCTCTACGAGTCATTGATCTAACTGACCCATTAGATCAAAATATGTCAGTCCTTTGCCGGGACTTACATATTATATATGGGACCTCACCAGTCCCCTTAAACCCCTAAAAACTAACTAAAAGAACTCCTGTTACAGAGATTTTGCTCTCTCTGCATCAGGAGTTCTTTTTTTATTCGTCGGATCCATCTGTCATGCTCTGATGGACTCAAGAATATACTCTTGAAACTCATTCATATTCTTAAATATAAAATCTGCCTTATCCCTCATCTCATCATCCGGCTGCACGAGGTCCGGGATCATGGCAATCTTCATCCCTGCCGCATATGCTGCTCTGACTCCGTTGTATGAGTCCTCCACCGCCCATGCACTCTCCGACTCAACTCCAAGCTCTTCACAGGCCTTCAGGAATATATCCGGTGCGGGTTTGCTCCGATCTACCATGTCTCCACATACAAGCTTGTCGAAGTAATCTATCACCCCGAGGTTGATGAGCTCCATGGTGACTACCTCTTTTCTGGTGGATGTGGCAAGGGCACATGGTATGCCATTATCCCTGAGCATCTTCAGCATGTCCGTAACTCCCGGCTTCAGCACAAGCTCTCCCTCTGCCGCTGCCCGGTGGAATTCCGCCGCCATCTCAACCTTGAGGCTCTCATATCTCTCCTCATCCAATGTATCCTGTCCTTCATCACATCTTCCTTTGTACATCTGCACGAACAGCTTCTTCGCCGCCTCACGGTTGAGTCCAAGGGCAGCCATACAGAAGCTCTCTATGTCCTCTATGCCATATTTGTCCGCTGTCTTCTGCCAGCTCTTGACAACCAATTGTTCTGAATCGAGGATGACTCCATCCATATCAAACACCACTGCTTTACAATTCATATCTCTTCCATCTCCCAATAATACAACAGGCTTCCACAGCATCTCTGCCATGGAAGCCTGTTATCATCTGTCATCTGACATCCGTCCGATAACTTTATTCTATTAAGCATCTTTTTCTGTCTTACCAAGCTTTGTCTTCATGTAGTACCAGAGTGGACCTGTGATACATACTGAAGAGTAAGCACCGATAACTACACCAGCCATAAGTGTGAGAGCGAACTCCTTGATGGATGCCACTCCCATGATATACAGAACGAATATTGTAACAAATGTTGTGAGTGATGTATATATTGTTCTGCTGAAGGTCTGGTTGATACTCAGGTTGACTATATCCTTGTATGTGGCCTTCTTAGGCTTCATAACACCTATATTCTCTCTTACACGGTCGAATATGATGATCGTCGCATTGATCGAGTAACCCACTATGGTAAGCAGACATGCGATACATGTGTTACCAACTGTAAGTCTCAGTATAATATACAGACAGAATACCATCGCAACATCGTGGAGAAGTGCGATAACTGCACTTGCACCAAACTTCACATCATGGAATCTGATAGCAATGTATATAAGCATCAGGATAGCTGCAAGGATGACTGAGAATATAGCGTTCTTGGACATCTCGCTGCTGACTGATCCACTTATTACGTTTGCCTCCTTGACATCTGCGCCAAGCTTGTCTGTGAGTGCGCTGCGCACCTTGGACATCTGTGAGTCATCTGTTCCGTCATCTGAAAGCTCAGGCATCTTGAACACGATCTCATTTGTACCTGATACTGTCTGTACTGATATTCCCGCTTCACCGATACCGGCTGCCTCTGCAATGACAGGAACTATATCTTTCTCAGCCTCGCTAAGTGAGTACTCTTTGTCAAAACCTACTGTAAGGCTTGTACCGCCTGCAAACTCAACACTGAAGTTAAGTGGTGAACCCTTTGACTTATTATTAACAGGCATCATACAGAAGCATGCGATGATCACAATGAGTGATCCGAGCATACAGAACTTACCTGCCTTCACGAAGTTTGTCTTCTTTGGCTCTCTTGCAACGCCGAAATACTTGGCATCTGTAACGCCGAGATTTACAAGCGCTGTGAGCAGTGACTGGCTGACTGCCAGAGCTGTGAATACTGAAAGAACAACACCGATAGCCAGTGTGATCGCAAATCCCTTGATAGTACCTGTTCCGAATATTCCAAGTACAAGAGCTGCTATAAGTGTTGTAACGTTACCATCTATGATGGCTGACAGGGCATTGTGGAAACCACCCTTTACAGCCTGCTTTACGGACTTGCCATCCGCCAGCTCCTCTTTGATACGCGTGAATATGATTACGTTGGCATCGACCGCCATACCTACTGACAGGATAACACCAGCTATACCAGGAAGTGTCAGTGTTACGTTGAACAGATTGAGTACCAGCAGATCAAGTATTGTGTAGAATGCCAGAGCAAATGATGCCACAAGACCTGGGATCCTAAATACTATGATCATGATAAGAAATACAAGTGCAATACCGATCGCACCTGCCTTAAGGCTTGTGCTGATGGCATCTGATCCAAGTGTAGCACCTACTATATTGGAACGAACCTGCTTAAGTGTAAGAGGAAGTGCTCCGATACGGATAGTAGTAGCAAGCTGCTCGGCCTCCTCGTAGCTTCCGATCTTGTTGATTTCTGCGCTTCCGCCTGTTATGGCTGACTGTACTGTTGGTGCACTTACGACCTTGTTGTCATATATAATGTATACTATATTCCCAACATTTGCCGCGGTAACATCAGCGAACTTCTGAGCTCCCTCATCGGTGAATGCAAGCTGTACCACATTGTCATTGCCGTTATCTGAGTCAATTCCGGCTGTGGCATTTTTGATGTCATCTCCTGTAAGAGCAGCCTCATACTCCTGTCCCTGTGACCACTTTGTATAATTGTCCGGATCAAGAAACTCAAGCTTTCCCTCAATATTCAGAGCATTAAGTATCTCATCTGCATTTGTTACACCCGGGATCTCTGCTGTGATCTTCTTGTCTCCATCTTCATAGACTGAGTACTCATTGGTGTAGGCCTCTACACGCTGCTCAATCTTATACTTGGTATCCTCGAGATCCTTGTCGCTGTAATCATCCTCCTGAATCTCGTAAGTTACACTCAGACCACCCTTAAGGTCAAGTCCAAGCTTGATGTACTCGACTTTACCTCTGTCTGCAACACCGAATATTGCTGTATATATAGCAACACCCAGTATAAGCAGAAAGGCAATGATGACGAGTACAGCGTTTCTCTTTGTCTTCTTCATCGTCTTCTCCTTTTACCCTTTTTATTCCTCTTCTGCCTCATCGGCCATAGCCGCCTTCAGCATGATTGCACATTCTATACGCTTCTTCTGAAGCTCACAACCTATGTCATATGCATCAAGTATATTGCCGTGGAACTTGTATGAGTTGGCCGCACAGCCACCGCTGCAATAGAATCTTGCAAAGCAGTCCTTACACTTATCCTTGGCATATACATTGCACAGCTTGAATTCATTGACTATATCCTGATTCTTGATTCCATCGAATACATTTCCTATACAGAAATCATCCTCACCAACAAACTGATGGCAAGGATAAAGGTCTCCCCAAGGAGTGACCGCCATGTACTCTGTACCTGAACCACAACCGGAAAGTCTCTTGGCTACGCAAGGTCCACCCTCAAGATCTATCATGAAGTGGAAGAAATTGAAGCCTCTTCCCTCCTTATGTCTCTTGATCATCTCCTTAGCCAGGATATCGTACTGCTCAAGCAGTACCGGTATATCCTCTTCCTTTATAGCATATGGCTCGTCCGGAAGTGATACAACAGGCTCAACGGATATCTGGTCAAATCCCAGATCCGCCATATGAAGCACGTCCTGTGAGAAATCAAGGTTGTTATGAGTGTAAGTACCTCTTACGTAGTAGCTCTTGCCTGCTCTCTTCTTGGCAAATTCCTGGAACTTGGATAATATCACATCATAACTTCCCTTGCCATTCCTTGTAGGTCTCATGTAGTCGTGGACTTCCTTCCTTCCATCTATGCTGAGCACCACGTTCGCCATCTCTCTGTTGGCAAATTCCATGATCTCGTCATTCAGAAGCACTCCGTTGGTAGTAAGTGTGAATCTGAACTTCTTGTCATACTTCTCCTCAAGGCTTCTTCCGTATTCCACAGTCTTCTTGACTACATCCCAGTTCATAAGCGGCTCACCGCCGAAGAAATCCACCTCGAGATTTCTTCTTAAACCGGAATTCGCAACCAGAAAATCCAGGGATTTCTTTGCCACCTCAAGTGACATAAGCGCCCTGTCTCCCTTATATTCTCCCTCACCGGCAAAGCAGTATCTGCAGGCAAGGTTACAGTCATGGGCGATATGCAGACACAACGCCTTGACAACTGTCTTTCTCTTCTTGAAATCTATAATATAATCTTTGTATACGTCATCTGTAAATAATGTTCCGTCCTCTACCAGTTGGGCTACCTCGTCATAAGCCTCGGAAACATCTGCGCTGTCATACTGTGACAGTGCCTTTATAATCTGCTCTTTATCATTCTCCTCATATAAAGAAATAATATCATAGACAAGATCGTCTACGACATGTACAGAACCACTACAGACATCAAGCACTATATTATAACCATTGTTCTTGTACTGATGAACCATAATTCTCCTTCAATATATTCCATCGGATCTATCCGTGAAATTCTAATTCAAGGCGCCACACACGGCACCCTTATACACGCACTAAAGAGGACTGTCATCATAAACGACGGTCCCCTTTAGCTGATCAAATACAAACCTGTTACAAATTACTTGTTGTTAACATTCTCACAGCTCTGATTACCAACTGTGCATGATGTCTTACAAGCTGACTGGCATGATGTCTGGCACTCGCCACATCCACCCTTGACCATTGTATTCTTCATAGTCCTGTTTGTGAGTGTTTTAATTCTCTTCATTCTGGATACACCTCTCTTTTTATGTCATATACCGGGATTATAACACAAAGATATATAAAGTAAAAGTTTTTTTTAACTGAGCATAGCCCCCAGCATCCCGCCTGCAACGCACATAATACACTTGGTTATAACTGCTATTCCCTCTCTGTCGCCTGAACCTGTAAACAGCACCGACACGGTCAATGCGACCGATATGTAAGTCAGGCCATACACCATCCCCCACAGGAAACGCTTCTCCCTGACTTTTCTGCCCGTAACAAAGCCCCCGGCAAATGTGGCCACTATGTATATCACAACAACCAGTATACCGAGCACCTTATCGCTTATCCCCACTTTGTATACGACCACCGCCGTTATAAACAGCATGATTATCGTGAGCAGATAGGACAGGATCAATCCCTTTACAACTCCCATAAATTTCTGACTTGCAGACATACTACCACCATATTCTTTACTCTTTACATTATTATGATGTTCCTCCTCATTTTATTAATAAAAATACAGCCTGTTTACTCAAACAGGCTGCATATATCTTCTATATCATAAAAGGTTTTGTATGCACGCTCGCGCGTGATATCATTTGGTTTTATCAGATCCACCACCATGACCGTACATAGCCCTGCCCGGCTGGCAGATATGATACCATTCACAGAGTCCTCAACGGCCACCGCTTCGTCTGGGTTTACGCCCAGCTTCCCGCAGGCCTTCAAATATATATCAGGCTCCGGCTTTCCGTGGGTGATCTCGTCTCCGCATACCTTTTCATCGAAGTATCCGGCTATTCCAACGCTATCAAGTCTCTGCTGCGCCCTCGTCCTCGCAGTGGAGGTTGCAAGTGCTATCTTCACGCCGTGTTCTTTTAAGAATCTCAGCGTGTCCTCGACATGTGGCTTTATGTCTATTCCATACTTTTCCACATGTTCATCGAACAGATCCATTGTTCTCTGTCTGAACGCAAGATAATCAAAATCTTCGCCCATTATTTCCTTAAATACCCGGGCGTTGGAGGTCTTGTTGCCTCCAGCCACCCGGTCACATACATTTTCCATCTGTGCCTCAGGAATCCCTATGCTCATGCCGTTTTCCTTCCAGCACTTCCTGTATATCTTCTCCGTGTCTACCAACACGCCGTCCATATCAAATACAACTGCCCTGTACATAGCACTTTCTCCTACATTAAGCAGCGGCGTTTTTCTTTCTTCTTCTGCCAGCTATGATGATGAATGCAAGCAATGCAAGAAGCAGGATCGCTGCGATTATTATTATGATCAGCACAACCGGTGACATCTTTTCGCTGAGCTTGAAGGTGAATACCTCTCCGGTCTCTCTGTCATATGTTGTCGCTATATTACCGGCCTTATCCTGGGCTGTTACCTCAACCGTGTATGTATCATACTGATCTACCTGCATCTCATACTTGTTATCTGCCTGATAGCTTGCAGGATCTATGGTATTGCCATTTATAACGATGGATGTGATCTCGTCTTCCTCATTCTCAAGACCTATCGTCATGTTGAATGGCTCTCTGAGAGTCTCTCCATCCTCAACACCTGTTATGATGATTCGTGGTGCAGTACCATCATACGTATAATCAAATTCCTGTGTTGCCGTGTGTCCAACCTTGTCAGTTACTGTAAGTGTTATCTTGTGATATCCGTCTGTCATATCTGAGAAATCGATAAGATTTACTCCGTCTATCTTGGCGTCAACCGAGAAGTCTGAAGTATCACTTACATCCCACAGTGCTTCGTAGCCCTTGTCTCGTATATCAGCAAAATCTGATGCATTGAGAAGCAGTGTTCCGTCATCGCTTGCAATGCTCTTGCTCATGAATCCGGCAAGTGTCGATGTAGCCTTGAGCTCAGGTGGTGTGTTATCGACTGTGAATACCAGGCTGTAATCATCAGCCTTATTTCCCAGTTCATCCTGCGCTGTTATTGACACCTCGTATACACCATCCTCAGAGAATCTCTGGCTTCCTGTGCTGAGCTCTGAAGAATTGCTGTAATTTGTAAAGTATGATGATGACACATCCTTGCTGTCCTTCTTCACGGTTATCTTCACATCATCTGTCGAGAAGAATGACTCCTGAACGCTCAGTGACATATCAACATAGTTCGGTGCGGAAGAATCCATACTTCCTATTGGGTCGTAATTCTTTACTTCCTTGTTGTTCTTATCCACTGCGCTCACCTTTACAACAGGTGCCTTTGAGTCAACCTTGAAGGTCTTGGTCTGGCTGGCTGCCACATTTCCTGCAAGATCTCTTGCATTTGCTGTGATCGTGTACTCGCCATCCTCTGTAAAGTTGTAAGTTGCGGTATGTGGATTGCTTCCTGAGAAGCTGCTTGTTCCCAGCGTAGCGATATTCGATGCCGCTGTTCCGTCCGTCTTTCTGGTTATTGTCACGTTAAATGCATCTGCGGCAAGATTGTTGTTCTCATATGCAAATGAGAATGCCTCATCTATGCTGATGGTTGCATTTACCGCCGTTGTCTGTCTGTCGTTCATTCCTGAAATCGATATAACCGGTGCAGTCTTATCGATTCTGAACTTCACTGTTCTGGTCACAGCCTTGTTGCCCGCCTTATCCTCTGCGGACACGGTGACTGTGTAATCACCCTGGGCGTCAAATGTCACACCGCTGAGTACCTCTCTGACTGTGCTGACTCCATCGCCCTTTGTTCCCCAGGTAACATTCTTTCTGATATCTCTGTTCTCTACAACAGATCCACCCTCATTTGCTCTGACTACATGAATGGTGTACTTTCCACCTCTCATGTTATCTGTAAGTGTTACAGGGACTGTCACATCGCTGTTGTTTATAGTGTTGACATTTCCAAGCTGTATCTCAGGCTTGTGCTTGTCTATGTAGAAATGGGTTCCTGTTGTTCCTTCATTTCCACACTTGTCGGTAACGGTCATGGTGAGATCATACTCACCTTCCTTATCATATGTGTACTTCTTGCCCCATGTTCCGCCGTTACTCTTTATATAGAAGTATTGCGGATTCTCATCCACTGCTACATTTCCATCATTCTCTGTGATAATAGTGTTCTGAAGCGACTTGAACTGTTCCTCCACACCAACTCTGAATGATATTGAAGTCTTGAAGTAATTGTTATTATCCAGTCTGTACTCAGGATCATCGTCCACATACACAAGTGGCTCTGTGGTGTCGACGTAATAATTCTTTGTCTTGAGAGCACTTGTGCCCTCCTGAACACCGAACGCCTCGTCTGCTGCCGGCTTCAGTGCATTGCCGGAATTATCGGCTCCCTCAACTGTGAAATAATATACAGTTGCCTTGCCGCCCTTGGCTGTCATCTTATATGCTGCAGTGGTCTTGCCATCTGCTGTCTGGAACGGAACTGTGGTCTCTGACCAGTTTGAATCACTGTAGGTCTTGTAGTACACCTTAAGCGTCGCATTCTGTGTATCCATTCCATAATCGTCTTCTATGCCAAATGTAATAGTTCTGCTCCTGTTAAGGAATCTGCTGCTTCCACCGGACACAACTGATATCTCAGGGCTCTTCTTATCTATTACAAATGAAGTTGTTGCCTTACCCGACTCATTGCCAACCTCATCGACAGCAACGATCGTGATATTATAAAGTCCAGGCTCTCTGAATATTGTGGTCTTTTCTGCATTTGCAGTGTAATCCGCATCCAGCTCATACTTGCTTATGCTCTTGCCATCGCGTGTTCCTGTCACAACGAACTTCTCCACGAAGTAATTGTCAGTTCCCCTTGCTGTTATGGTCACATTGCTGTTATTCCAGTAATTTATCAGCTTTCCGCCGGCAGTTCCATCTATTGACACTGATGGCTTGACGGTATCAACTATCAGGTGTATCTCCTGACTGGCCTTGCTCTCGTTTCCTGCTCTGTCCTTCAGCTTAACAGTCATCGTGTACTCTGTATTTTCATCTGTTATGCCAAGGGCCTTTGCATCCAGTGTCTTTTCTATATCATTTCCTGATACATTAATGCTTCCTGTAATGTCCTGTGATCCGGCTGTGCTGCTTCTGCCTACTGTATATGTAACCTTGCCATTGCTGTCATCGTTATCGGAACCAGAGACCTTGATCTTCACGTCACTCTTTGATCTGTAATAGAATGTCGATCCTGATTTGTATTTCTGGTTTGCACACTCCAGCTTCACATTTGCCGGTGCAGTCTTATCATAGTAAACCTTTATGCTCTGTACTTCTTTGAACTTCGTGTCAGCATTGTTCGGATCGTGTATTCTCGCCATGAGTGAGATCTCGTACACACCCTCATCTGGAAGCTCGTAGGATATGTTGACCGTATTCTTGTCATATGCAGCGGCAACTGTACCCTTTACCTCAACTGCCTTATCCTTCTTTCCTGCAAATGATGTTCTGGTGATCACCAGCTTTGCGTCATCTGCTGCAAGCTGGAAGCCTGATACTGCACCCTCTACAGTCAGAGTATCATCATTCCTCCAGAATATAGCGCCGTTGTCAGCATCTGTACCGTTCGCAGATAACTTCTCTCCTGAAAGGCCATCCACATTGACATACACATATGTGTTCGTCTCTGTCTTATTTCCAGCCTCGTCAGTTACCACAACTGTCAGGACATAACTTCCTGAACCATCTATGCTTATCTCTTTTCCGCTCTGCAGGCCATTGTCACCTGTAGATGTTGAATACCAGTTCTTGACTGATGTATATGATCCATTTGCATCTGCCTTCTTGAGTGAAGCGACCGCCGATGCAACACCTGATGTGGCATCGCTGTACTTTATATTAAGAACAGCTTCCTTTGCGTCTGTGACCGTGTACTGCTGATCATTGTTTGTCCTGTCTGTTCCGGCGTTGTCCGTAACCTTTACAACAGGTGCTGTATTATCCACCTTGACTACAGTCTCTATCCTGCCATCTATTCCGGCGAAGTCCTTTGCCGCAAATGTGATGGTATGCTCTCCATCAGCCAGATATATGTCTGACTTTGTTGAATCCTGTACATCTCCACCGCTCACACGGACATCGCTGCTGTATGTGAACCTGTTTCCTTTTTCAAGGATCGTTTCCTTCTTGCCATCCACGCTGTATGACACGGTGTCTATGTAAGAATACTCTCCAGTTGCCTTCACTGTCAGCTTTGTGGATTTCACATAGCTTGTGGAACCGCCTGTAACTGTGAGTTCAGGCTTTCCTTCCTTTACAAATACAATGTCGCCATCCTCATCTGCGCCGACTGAGTTATTGCCAAACTCGTTCTCCTTGGCGTAAATGACAAGCTTCTTTGCATTGTCTGCATTGTCCTTCTTGAACCACTGTGCACTTATCTCGAATTCATATTCATATCCGCCGGACACAGCCTTTTTGCCTGTGCACTCCACTGCTGAAGCTGCACCCGTAAGCTTGTAGTACAGGCTCACGTCATCTATCTCAGTGTTATCACTGCCGGCTGTAACCTTCTTCACCTGTACAGTGAACTTATAAGCATCATCTACCTTGAGCTGAGGGAATCTGTAATCCACTCCGTTCTTCTGTATGATCTCAGGGGTAACACTTGTTATGACAGGAGCTTCGTTGAGCTTCTTGACGATAACACTGGTCTCCTCTGACTTGTTTCCTGCAACATCGACCGCTCTGAACTTGTATGTTCCACTCTTATCAGGTGCAACAAACTGGGATGTGCTCTCAGTCTTGCTCCAGGTCTTTCCATTGTCTGATGAATACTCCACATAGTCTATTCCTGTGGCATTTTCCTCTGCTGCATCTGTGGTATCCTTGGCGTCTATCACAAATGTTCTGTCGGCATCACTGCTTGTGAGGTTCAGGAGATAATAGCCATCGCTCACCTTGTTGTGAAGATTGTAGTTATCATCAGCCTCAACCGATATTGTAGGTGCCTGCTTATCCACGGCAACCTTTATGGTTCCAAGCAGCTCGAAATCACCGCTCTCATCAGTACCTGTATAATAGTAAATAGCTATCTTCTGTACTGCTGTGTCATTCTTCAGCTCATACACATTATCAAATGTGACAAGCTTTCCTGCTGCATCTGTGGCTGTAGCGATCTTATCGTCCGCTGTAGCTCCTTTGTAAACAGCCACTCCCAACTTGCTGCTGTCGATTCCGTCAACTTTGTCGGACTTGATCTTGAACTTTATTGCCTTGTCAAAATCCTTGAAGCCATACACCATATCCGCCTTATCGCCCTTTACAATGGCCGTTACATCTATGGTCTGTGTATCTTCCTCCTCCGCAAACAAATGAAAATGTGAATCGATCGCCACAAGAGTGAGTGTCATAACTACCGCCATCGTAAGCGCGATCAGTCGATGCAAAAGTGATTTATTCTGCATAACCTTTTTCATGTCCCTCTCCTCCTATATCTCTTCATCGGAATGTACTATAATTACATTCTTTATCATTCTTACCGAGCTCGCTGCGCGTCCTCCCTGAAGAACGGCTGTGGAATCATCTGCGTCATCGCTTCTAAGTACGTCCGTTGCTTCCTCGTCTGCGTCATCGCTTCTGAGTATGTCCGTTGCTTCCTCGTCTGCCTCATCACTTCTGAGTACGTCCGTTGCTTCCTCGTCTGCGTCATCGCTTCTGAGTATGTCCGTTGCTTCCTCGTCTGCCTCGTCATTTCTGAGTACATCCGTTGCTTCCTCATCCGCATCTTCTCTGAGGATGTCTGTCGCCTCCTCAAAGCTGCTGCCATTGATGTCAAGATTCTCTTCGTCTTCCCTCAGAATATCTGTTGCCTCCTCGGCATCATCGCGGAGAATATCAGTTGCAGTCTCGCCTTCATCCTCCAGTCTCTTTTTCCCGAGATCAGCTATCGCTTTCTCGTAATTTGCCATTCCCTTCTCAGAATGTTTTTCGGCTGCAGTTGACTTTACATCCCTTACCGAAATTCTGGATGTATGGTTCTTGATCGCCTCCTGTTTGGAGGCACCGCCTCCCTGTACACTCTCATAGCCCTTCTCCTTGATCTCATCGATCTTCTTACGGGCTGTTGAGCCTGTGGCAATTCCCACCGCCTTCGGTATCTTTAACACAAAGAACAGTACCACCGCCACAATAGCGAATACGATCGCAAGTGCCAGGCCGCCATATAACATTACATTATAAACTGTTGCCATAACCTTTCACTCCTCCCTTACTCGCTCGTTGACCTTGAACTGCCATTTACTATGCTCTTAACTGTCAGGTCATTGGATAACGACTGCCATCCCTGCTTAAGACCATTTGCAAGTGCCGGAACTTTGTTACCGTTCTCGTACACTTTCCTCACAGCCCTTGTGGCACTGGCATTCCATGCTGCCGAATCGCTTCCAAATTTATTCGAATATCTATCGACCAGATAACTCAGATGGCTTACGTACACGACCGCTGCGTTGTCATCGGTTCCAAGTGTAGTCTCAGCGTTGCCATATATTCTCTCTGCCTCATCATAGTAGCTGTCATCGCCGCTGTTCTCTGCCATCTTGATATAAGTCTCAGCCTCGTTCACCGAGTATTCTGAATATGCTTTCTTGGATGTCTCTGTCGCATTCTCGCCCTCTATATCCAGACTGTTCAGATAAAGCGCTGCACTGTTCGCCGCAGAGTTGTAATAATGTAACTGCTGGCCCGCATCATCCGCATTCTCGGCAAGTTCTGTATATACCGAGTACATAACTCCTGAATACTGGCCATTGTAGTATTTTACGCCTCTATCCGCCGGGAACTGGCTGTTCAGCACCTCTGCGTTGTCGTCCAGGTTCTTCATCGCCTCATCCATCAGCACCTCTATTCTGTTCGCAAGCTCCGGATCATTGGATATCTCGCCAAGATATATGTAAGCTATGTTGAGGTAATTGGTGTATTTGTCAGGATTGGTGTCATCTATGTTGTCACTGTTGTAATCCTGGAATGCAAATATATTTTCCTTGTTCGTATCAAAGCTTGCTGACTTGTTTATCTTACTGTCACATATCGCAGCGTAATACTTTGCCTGCTTTGCCTGATCCGGGAAGTTCTTGCTCTCATCAACCATATTGAAATATTTCTTGGCCGCACTGTAGTCCTTGACCTCGTCGTAATACAACATGGCTATCTTGAACTTTACGTCGTCCTTTATCTCGTCCTTGTTCTTAAGCGCAAGTCTTATTCCCTTTTCTGCCGCCGTCTCGGTGTTGGCCGAAGTGTTTCCATCGTCCTCTGTATAATAGTAAGCATATGTCTCCATATAGCCTATATAGGCATCCGATGCGGTTGGGTCTATGTCGACAGCCGCCTTATAGCACTCAAATGCCTTGTTGTAATCGCCCTCGTCGACTGCATCCCTCGCCTCGTTGACCTTGTTGTTGTAATCAAGATCCTTGAGCTGGCCTTTCTTTACTCCGCCTATCACAGCACAGCACGCTGAGAGTATCGATAATCCCGCAACCACTGAGAACGCTGCTATCTTATGCTTTGCCTTTGCCTTGTATGCATCGTCGAGCTCGTTGTAGTGATCCAGCGCATACAGCAGTTCTGAACAAGACTGATATCTGTCCTCAGGACTCGGCTGACAGCACGTCTGTATAATTCTCTCAAATCCTGATGAGAGCATCGGATTCCACTGTCTGATAGGCTTTATCTCGTAAGGAGGCTCACATGGATTCTTGCCGGTAACAAGGTGATAGAGCGTTGCTCCCAGATTGTAAATATCTGTTCTTGCATCCGTGTTGTAGATTCCATGTCCCTGCGCATCACCGAACTGCTCCGGTGCCGCATAGCCTCTTGTTCCAAGAGCCGTGGTATCCGCATTGTTCTCCACTATGTATTCCTTAGCCGTTCCAAAGTCGATAAGCTTTACCGAGCCATCCGGCTTCAGCATGACATTTGAAGGCTTCATATCTCTGTATATGATCGGCGGATTCATGGAATGCAGGTAGTCAAGTGCACTGGCAAGCGCCCTGCCCCATTCGATTACCTTTTCCTGTGGCTGTGCTCCCTCCGCCTTGAGCACATCGCTGAGTGGACGTCCTTCTACGAAGTCCATGACAACGTAGATCGTGCCATTCTCATTGATGATATCAACGATTCGTGGCAGTACCGGATGATCCACATCCTTGAGGATATTTGCTTCTCGCTCCAATCCCTTTAAGAGTGTGGCTGTACTCTTGGAGCCATCATTCTTGATCTCCTTTACAGCCCACTGTTTATTAAGTCGGTTATCCATGGCAAGATAAACTATTGACATACCACCCTGACCGACTTTTTTAAGTATTTCGTATTTTCCGTCTAATACCGTTCCTAACTCTGTCATATATCGATCCCCATTACTCCGATTTAATAAGCACTACTGTTACATTATCCGTTTCTTTTCTGTACTTCACAAGCTCTGTGAGGAACTCACAGCCCTCCTTCATCTTCGCCTCGTCGACGCATGTTCCCGGGCCAAGTCTCTCTATCATCTCCTGAGGCGTTATCTTATGTCTGAATCCATCAGAACACAGCATGTAATGCGCTCCGGGAGCTGCCTGCCCAACTACGAAATCCGGTTCCACCACAGGTGAAGCTCCGATACACTGGAGAAGCACGCTTCGTCTGCTGTCCGTCTCCGCCTGCTCCGGTGTAAGTCTTCCCGCTGCGATCTCCCTTGCAACAAGCGTCTGATCTGCGGTGAGCTGCCTTATCCCTGAAGTGATCTCATACACTCGGCTGTCTCCAACATGGAGAATGTAGTACATTTCTCTGTATATGAGGATCGCAGAAATGGTCGTACCAAGCATAAATCCATTCTGCTCGCCATACGCCTTAATCTTCTCATTCTGCTCCACGGCAAGTCTTATCCACTGGTATCTCAGCAGCTCTTCACTAAAGCTGTTGTTGTCAACCATCTCAACAAACTGTGTGTCAAACCAGTTGCAGAAAGCTGTTATGACTTCCTTGCTGGCAACCTCTCCCTTTGCCAGACCTCCCATGCCATCACATACGAGGGAGAACACGACCTGTCCATTTGGAGTATCCGCTATCTTGATCGCCAGCGAATCCTGATTTGTCTTTTTCTTTATTCCTACGTCTGTATTGTATACTGCGCTAAACCCCATATACATTCCTCCCAATATTTATGTCTCAACTCTCGTTGCGGATATTCTATCTAATGTGATAGACAAGCTCCTCGTCCCCGAGTATAACGATCGCATTGTTCGTCAGGAACTTTTCTTCGCCCGCCTTCAATTCCTCTCCGTTCACAAATGTACCATTTGTAGACTTGTTATCGCTGATGAAGCACACGCCATTTCTCTTGGTGATAACACAATGAACTCTGCTTATAGCTGAATTGTCAGTAATCGCATAGTCCACAAGTCTTGCCTTATGTCCGATCTTGAACTCTGCCTTGTCCAAGCTTATTCTCTCGCCCGTCTTCACCCTAAGGAAATATGGTGCCGGTGCTCCATCAAATGGATTGCCCTGCACTGGCTGTGCCTGTGGCATCGGCGGTGTCTGTGGCATTGGTGGTACCGGCTGCATCTGTGGCATTGGCGGTACCGGCTGCATCTGTGGGTTCTGCGGCATCTCTGGCATCTGGTGTGCCTGTGGCATTGGTGGCATTGGCGGAATCGGTCTTCCTCCAAATGGGTTGCCCTGCATTGGAGGTATTGGCTTTATCTCCTGTGGCTGTGTTTCAACCGGCTCTGCTGGCTCAGGCTTGACATCCTGTGCTTCTGTCTCAGCCGGCTCTACTGCCTCTGGCTTGACATCCTGCGGCTCTGCCTCAACAGGAGGCTCTACAATCTCCGGCTTGGCATCCTGTGCTTCTGCTTCAACCGTCTCAACATTCTCCGGTTTATCCCCCTGCGGCTGTGCTCCAGCCATCTCAGGCTTAACCGGCTCCTCCATCGGCGGCACGCCTACCGGTGGCATTCCATTTGATCCCATTGGACCGTTTGGTATTGGGCCATTCGGTCCCATTGGCGGCATGCCCATCGGTGGCATTCCGTTTGGTGCCTGGCCATTCGGTCCCATTGGCGGCATGCCCATCGGTGGCATTCCGTTTGGCACCTGGCCATTCGGTCCCATTGGTGACATGCCCATCGGTGGCATTCCGTTCGGTGCCTGGCCATTCGGTCCCATTGGCGGCATGCCCATCGGTGGCATTCCGTTCGGAACCTGGCCATTCGGCATCTGACCATTTGATCCCATCGGGCCGTTCGGTCCCATCGGTGGCATTCCCATCGGTGGCATTCCGTTTGGCATCTGGCCGTTTGATCCCATCGGGCCGTTCGGTCCCATCGGTGGCATGCCCATCGATGGCATTCCGTTTGGCATCTGGCCGTTTGGTCCCATCGGCTGTGCATATCCATTCATTCTCGCATTATTTCTCATAACCTCGAGTCTGCTCACCTTAGGTGACTCACCTCGAAGTATGTGGCTGTTGCCACCCTTTGGAGTATTTGTGGAAAGCTCCTTCATTCTGTCTATCTCAGCAGCGTCTATGCCTGCTTCTGCAAGCATCGCCTTAACCTCGTTCTTCATGTCCGAGTTTGAAAATGTACCTCTCATATTCGCACAGTTTATAAGGCGTGCTACGTAATTGTCATTGTCATTCTCTGAGTATCTCGCATCAACTATCACCGACTTCACAAATGCTCTGACCTCATTGAGATCTGTCACTTCCTTCTGTACCGGAGCGACAATAAAGCAGACATCGTATGTCTCAGGCGATACAAATACACACTGCTCGTCCCTTGCAACATAGCTGAGCGAAACCATATTCTTACCAAACATCTCCAGTGCATGCAGAATGTTGTACAGAAGTGTGAGTATCTCCTTCTTGTTCATCTCCTGTCTCAGTATCTCCGCAAGAGGCTTCTTGTCATCGATCTGATAATTGAACACCCTGACTCCGGCATTCTCCTGCATGTCACACGGTGCCATCTCAGGCATAGATCCGCTTCTGCTCATATCATACACTTTAGCATCTATCACATCACTGATATCCAGACTGTAACTCACTCTGTAAGTTTCCCCCGCCGGAACTACAACAACCTTTTCTCTGTTCATTTTTTCAATCCCTTTCGTCTAAATCCGCATATTTTCCGTCAAAAATTATTTCTTCATTCAAACACCAAAAGCAGGTATTGCTACCTGCTCTTGTCCCACATCGTGGGTGGTGTATATTAACTTAATTTGAAGATAAAGTCCTCTCCACCGATGCTTATCATGGCATCGTTTGAAAGCTTCTGCTCTGCATTCTCATCCAGGCGCGCTCCGTTGAGATATGTGCCATTTGTCGCCTTGTTATCCTTCAGATAACATCCATCCTCTCTCTGGTAGATGATGACATGTACCTTGCTGATGGCACCATTACCACCGACATGGTAATCAACACCTCTTGCCGCCTTTCCTATCTTGAACACAGCCTTGTTGACCATAACTCGCTCGCCTGTGTTGACACGGACTATATATGGCATAGCCTTTGGAGCGTTCCTGTTAACCGCTGCCTTCTCAGGTTCGGTATCCTTAACTACGTTCATTCCTCCGGTCAGCTCAACAGTGCTTCCTGTGCCCTTCTGCTCAGGCTCCTCTGCCTTCTCCTTCACCGGATCCATATTCGTCTCAGGCTCCGGCTGGTCACCGTCCATGAACTGTGGTGCAACTATCTGTTCTGTAGGGTTATCTATCTGAGCTTCCTCTGTCTCAGCAACCGCCTTCTGTATGATCTTCGCACGGTTGATCTTGATATTCTTAACAACAGGTGGATTATCCATAAGCTCGTCCGTAGATATCAGAACCGGCTTCTGCTCATCCTTCTTGTCAAGCTCAACCTCCGTAACTCCATCGGCAGCCTTTGCAACCTCTGTAAGTCCTGATGGCTCATGTACTGCCATATCTGATGTGAGAGCCTCTGTCATGCCCTCCTCGTCATCCTCTTCTTCCTCATCAAGGCTCTCATCTAACTCGAGCTCCTCAAGAACGCTGTCATCAAATACCGACATATCTATCTCGCTTGATACATTCTCTTTCTTCGTCTCATCCGAATCAAGATCAAGATCCTTGAATATCGCATTCGCTGCGGCCGCCTCGTCACTGATCTCCTCTACCTCATCAAGCTCGTCTTCCTCATCATCGCCAAATGACACGTCCTCAAACTCAGGCAGATCATCCATACTTGTATCAGATGCCGCCGTGTCAACCGAAGACTGTGAAACCGACATATCTGAGCCTATATCAACGAAGTTCTCCTCCACCTGCATTCCTGCAGACTCCATAAGCTCTGTGAGCTGTGCATAGAAGTTTCTCACTGTGAACTTATCCGCATTCAACAGATTGAGAAGCTTTGCCACATAGTTGCAATCCTCACTGTCATCATAAATAACGCTCGTCAGCAAGTCCTTTGCGAACATCCTGAATTCGGCATTGATATTGGCTTCTGACTCAACTGGAACACATAACATTCCAACATCGTATGTAACCGGATTAACATATGTAAACTCCTTGTGAAGAACCACATATGATGCCGGTATTCCAAGATCACGTAAATTAACTATACCAGAAGCTACCCCTCTGATTATCCCCAATATCTTCTCAGCATTTACCGTATTCGAAAGGAGTGCGTCAACCGTTGTCCTGCCTGTAACGTTATATGTAAGATAATCGTTCTCATCATCCTCTTCATAAATGATATCAATGAGCTCAGGAATCCGGTTCTCCTCCAGATAATCCAATAACTCCTCGTCAAACTCACAATCATCATTCAGAATATATGACAAATATTTCTCAGAGCCGATATTTCTTACCTTGAAACTTATTTTCCTCATCAAATATTCCTCCTATCGCACCTCCATAAGCGCATAACTAGATGCATAAAAACCCAAAAGGGTACATACTCCTTTATTATATATAAAAAGTCTATATATCGCAAGCAGTTTATACCCTTTTAGATAATTTTCGCTATATAATTTTGTCTATATTTTTTTACTCTGAATCAGTGCTTTCATCGGAGCCATCTTCTGATCCATCACCCTCTGCAGCTTCCTTTTCCGCCTTGGCTGCATCAGCCTTTTCTATGTCAGCAAGATGTCCCTCGTATGTCTTATTAAAGATACATGCTCCCTGGCTCTCATCTGATGTCAGGTAGTAGTAGTAATCATGCTTAACCGCATTCAGGACACCCTCTATGGATGCCTCGCCCGGATTACATATAGGGCCGACAGGAAGTCCTGTGTACTTGTAGGTATTGTACGGTGAATCAACCTCCAGATCATCATATGACAGTTCTGCCTGATTGTACTGACCGTCAGTCACAACATAGAGAACAGATGGATCTACCTGAAGAGGCATGTCATCATTCAATCTGTTGATAAATACTCCCGCAACCATCGCTCTGTCTGAATCCAGCTTACACTCCTTCTCAACTATGGAAGCCATGGTGAGAACCTCAAAATCTGTATATCCAAGCTCCTCTGCCTTCTTCCTGAAGTCATCTGTGTAAATGCTGTTAAACTTGTCTATCATGTCCTGTATGAGCTCCTTTGGAGTCATATCTGCATATATGTCGTAAGTAGCAGGGAACAGGAAGCCCTGTAATGCGTACTTGACTTCCGATGAAGGTATCTCAAACGGATACTCAAACTCTCCCGACTTGCACGCCTCAAGAAACTCCTTTGCAGAGCAGAAGCCCAGCTCCTCGCATCTGTCAGCGATCTGTTCAACCGTAAATCCCTCAGGAACTGTCAGTGTATATTTTACCTCTCTGGTCGACTCCACGTAACACAGAGTCTTTATCATATCCAATGTCGACATACCTGTTGTGAGTGTGTAAGTACCCGGCTGAAGACTGTGGCTGTACTGCGAGCCGGTCATTCTGAGCTGGAATGCAAGCTTATACTTTATAAGCCCCGCATCTTTAAGTATAGATGCTGCCTCCTTGACAGATGTATCCTCAGGTATGGTAACCTCGATCTTCTCTCCGCCGCCGGCACTGTAGGTGCCCTCATATTCCTGCATAAATCCGGTATACGTCTCCTTAACCTTGTATACCCCGAACAGCACCAGACATACCGCCAGCGCTATTATAATAACGGGTCTTGCTATGTTTCTCCAATCCATCTCTTTCTCCTTCTGTATCTGCAAATTTCATTTGCCTGTTCTGTTAACTGATGTTATCATTACCCTATCTTATACCAAGAAAGGAATGATATACATGGCAAATCCAATAGTTACTATCACTATGGAAAATGGCGATGTCATGAAAGCAGAACTCTATCCTGACATTGCTCCAAACACTGTAAACAACTTCATCTCACTGATCAAGAAAGGCTTCTATGACGGAATAATCTTCCATCGTGTAATAAAAGGCTTCATGATACAGGGTGGAGACCCTCAGGGAATCGGCATCGGCGGTCCTGGATACTCAATCAAAGGTGAATTCTCACAGAACGGATTCAAGAACGATCTGGCCCACACTCCCGGAGTGCTGTCAATGGCCCGTTCCATGATGCCTGACTCAGCAGGTTCACAGTTCTTTATCATGCATAAGACATCTCCTCATCTGGACGGTGCTTACGCTGCCTTCGGTAAGGTTATCGAGGGACTTGACATCGTAGACAAGATTGCAAATGTGCCAACTGACTACAATGACAAGCCTCGTCAGGAACAGAAGATGAAGACTGTAACAGTCGAGACCTTCGGTGTTGATTATCCTGAACCTGTAAAGGCTTAATCGAAAGTATTATAACCCATATAGCAGTTTTTGAAAACACTTATAATTCTTCTTACAAAAAAATAAACATCTGCCCTGCGATCCCAGGTATACAGGAGTTCGCAGCAGATGTTTTTTTATGTTCATTTATTGTACTATCCTTCCATCCTTCATCTCATATATCTCATCGCACAGATATTCCAGCTCCTCCCTGTCGTGGCAGGCAGTGATTATAAGACTTCCTCCATCACGCAGCTTCAGCAGCTCCTTCTTTATGTTCTCTACAGACTCTTCATCAAGTGCGTTGATAGGTTCATCCAGCACTATGACATCCGGCTCTCCCATGATTGCATTTGCTATGCCAAGCTTCTGCTTCATTCCAAGGGAATACTTTCTGTATACCCTCTTATCATCCGGATCAAGACCTGTCCTCTCTATGGCATATCTGACATCGTCATCACTGATCCCTCCCATGAGCTTTGCCAGAAGCCTGAGGTTCCTGAAGCCTGTGTACTGAGGCAGAAATGACGGATTCTCTATCAGAGCACCTATACTCCGTGGAAACTTTATGTCCCTGTGGAGCTCCTCATCATCTATATATATGTGTCCTCCATCAGGTATGAGCAGACCACATATAGCTCTCATAAGCATTGTCTTGCCACAGCCATTCTTTCCACGGAGTCCATATATCCTGCCCGGAGTCATGGTCAGACTGATATCATCAAGTATGACTGAACCCTTTATCTTCTTATTCAGATTTTCTATCCTTATCTCGCTCATATGTATTCTCCTATCAGATTATATCCTTATTATCAAAATACACGATTCCTCCTGCAAATGCAGTGATCAGCATACCAGCCGCAAGCACCACTCCACTCATGGGATTAACCCCATCTGCCACTACATATGACACTCTCTGCCACATCGTATAATTTCCCGACAGATACCATACAGTATAGTATGCCGACAGAACATACACTCCACACACCGCTGCAAAGCTGATGACCGGCGTGATTATAAAACCCGCCAGTACCTGAAGCTGGCTTATCCCCAGCGTTACCAGCATCGGTATAAATAATGTTATCAGAAGCAGATCTGCGGCACTAAGATTGTATGTCTGCGGAGGATACAGCCGTGTTGTCAGCGCCGCCGTCATATCCATGGTCATATCTGCCCCATATGCCGCCGCCATTAAATATATCGTCAGCACACATACAGCAAAATACATTACCACAGCCACCGTACAGTATATGAGCTTGCTGACCCACCAGCTTCTTCTGCTTCCGGACGCAAGGCACACCACTCTCGCATTTGCGGCGAAATCATCACTGGAATAATATGCCAGGAAATAGGCCAGGCCTATCTGGAACGCAAACCAGTATATCGGTATGTAAAATACGCTCCTTGGATCAAAGTAATACACCTCCATCCCCTTCATCGCAAACAGAAGATAGTCCGCAAATGTTCCGTTGGTCAACAGGATATTCCCATCTGCAAGCTCGATAAGATATGCGTGGAGCTCACGTGTCTGCGACACCGCAAACAGTAACGGCAGTATAAAAAGAACACATCTCCTTAATATTCCATTTTCCATATCTCTTCCGAGAAGTCTCAGAGTCCTCATTCCCGCATCACCTCATATCTGTCCACCACATACATTCCTTTTTTATCTGTATTTCCTTCTTTCATAGAATATCCCTTCTTCTGTGCCATATGTATATAAGAACGAGTGCCGCTGCACTCACCGCAGCATACATCGTCACCATCTGGTACCTGTATGTAACCACATTCTGCAGTGGATTGACCATCTGCATGGCTGACCAGGTTCCAATCCCACGTCCCTCAAACATCACACCGGTAAATACATACAATGCGAACGGAGCCATTATCGTTGAAAATCTGCTCCCGCACCACCTCGCAAAGCACATAGCCACAAGACCTGTTATCCCTCCAAACACTGCATCGAGCAGCGTAAACAGCAGCGCATAGCACACAGGATGCTCTGCAAATATTCTCGGGAACATGTGGCAGTCTATAATTCCTGCATACAAAAATGTCAGTTTTTCCGGTCTTTTATCCGGATATATCCCCGCAGCAATGAACATGGCTATGAGCAGCGGGCACGCCACGGCTGCCGCTCCCGAAGCCGCCACAGCCGCTTCCTTTGCAATCATATAGCTTAAGCGGGACGTCTTAATACATATACTGCTTTCATATCCGGTTTTTTGATCCTGATAACACGACCCCGCATACGGAAAACACGCAATCAGTGGCAGCAGTACGTAAAACAAGCTGTTGTATGCAAACTGATAGTCTGTCCCGATCCATGTCTGGATCAAAGCCCTGCCTCTGTTAAATCCATACTGGCTGACATTAAGCCATATGTCCGCCAGCCCAATCAACGTTCCCAGAGCTACGCTTACTGCAAGCCACTTATTTCTGAACGCTCTGGTCATTTCAAATCTTAATACTCTCATATCTCAACACCACTTCATTCAATATCCAGTCTGATCATCAGCTTATCAGGTTCAAGGGTGAGTACATAATAGAAGCTCTCCCGCTCCAGGTTATCCCACGTATCCCTGCTAAATGACACCCGCGCCAGACTTGTCACATACCATATATCCTGATTCATTCCGGGCTCCAGATCATTACTTGTAAACGTATTCAGTTCCCGGCCAGAATACAAATTCACCGAACTGCACCATGTCTGTGACTCAAAGCCACACTCAGTCGCCGCCATCACAGTATCCCAATCGATCGGTTCTTCAGTTGTATTATCTACATTCAGGCGTGTACAGATAAACCGATCCTCCGGGCTCAGCACATCCACACTGTCCACATTAAAACGTGCTTTATACTCATCTATACTGTATATGCGGGTCTCCCTGCATTTTATAAGCAATCCATCCACCGATACATTCTCAGCCGCTTCTACAACTCTGGTGTCATCACTGTACGCCCTGTTAACGCTGAATATTCTTCCGCACCACAAGGTGACTGCACACAAGCTCACAACACCCAATGCCATCAGAACACCTCTCCTCATGCATATACCTCCACAAAATCTGATTCCCACCTCATGGCTTGTCATCCGCTTCCGGCTTTGGGAGTGCATCCAGATCCACAAAATCCGGAAGATCCGCCGGATTGTACGTAAAATATCCTGTGATCACCTGTCCATAATAATATTTCACGCCATCCTCCGGCTCCTGTGGCACAACAAGTCCAATCGTACATTCCATTGTCTCGTGTCCTTCCAGTCTGTATAGATAGTACCAACTGGCTCTGTCATCGCCCTCTGTGTGGACTGATTTGTCAAAGTATACCATTCCTTCTACGAACGAAACCTCACTCTCACCGGGAATCCTCTCCACAATGTCGTATGGGAACACATTCTTCACAACCGCATCCCCGGTATTCGTCAGTCTGCACTTAATAAAATACAGCTTATTGGTCTTTACCACAGTCTGCGTATGCTTATCTATCACATCCTGATACTGTGCAGTTATCTCCTCACACTCCTCAGGAGTATACGCATCCCCTGCCGACTCCTGAAATTCCTTGTATCCCGGAGCCTCCTCATACAGAGCATCCCAGTCTGTTATCTCCTCCTCCGACTCAGGCTCCGGCAGAGTCTCACTGCGAAAATATTCAACCGGATATTTATCCTCTGTTGTTATCTCGTCACCTGTGTATACATCAGCCGACAGCAGCTCTATCTTCACCGCTCCTGACATCAGCACGTTATCACCCACACCTTCTTTTTCACTTATTTTCTCTCCGGTCTTGTTTCCCGAAGCTTCGCTGTCTGTCTCTTCAGATGCCGCCTCAGACGACTTCCTTAACGCTCTGTCCTCTGGGGTTTCCCGTTTTTTCTGGAGCACATACGCCGAAGCTGCCACTGCTGCCATGATCAGCACTGCTGCCACTGTCATCACAAGATATCTTTTCTTCTTCACTTCTACTCCTCCCAACTCTGCCTTTGCCATCCGTCTTATGTCACTGCTTTAATCAGTCATAAATAGTGTAATTTCTTGTGGAATCCGGACTCCACCAGCCCTTTGAATCAGTCTGTGCTTTGACTGTCCTGTGCATCCTCAAGCCTGCATAGGCATAGCCTTTCTCGTTTACCATGTTTGTGATACTCGCCTCAATTCCAAGCGGAATAATATGCGTATCAGATTTTACTATTGGGTTTGTCCCTTTTGATGAATGCGAGCCCATTACTGTGTAACTGAGCTTTGGTCCTACTGTTGGATATACATAAACCTTTGTCTTATTATATTTACGTCTGTACGAACTATAACCATATCCGCTGTTATTGTTGCTAAAAGTAAACAGCTCGTTATCTGTATTAGAATATGATTCTTTGCATGTAACCACTGTACCTGCATTATTTGTATGTACATTCTCAGCCTTAGCAGGTGCAGCAATTCCCGCTGCTCCTGACACTGCCATCGCTCCTGCAACAGCGAACATCGCAAGCTTTGATTTCATTGACTTCTTCATAACCTTTTGTCCCTCCTAATTAATTATCTGCGGTCTTTACTCCAATTTTGCCACTTTTAACAATTTTGCTATTGTACTTTTCTGTGTCTGATAGTACAATCCGTTTATCAAGATTTTTCCAGCAAATGATTGTCTTGATATTTCTAATATCCTGAAGCTCAACTCTTCAGGATATTTTACTTTGTCTCTTTCTGTGAATCGATATTCCTGAGACACTCTGGGAGTTCTATCTCTCCCCATGCACCGAAACATCCTGTCAGTCTAATCACATCTTCTGCCATATTCTCAAGTATGTCCGACAGCATATTTCTAACCCTCTTCTGCGTCACGCATTGTCACCCCCTTTTTATTTCTTTTTATCAGAGATGATAATTTTAATATCATCACTTCTATAATCTGCAACAACCATATCCATACAATATAGTTATTGTAAGATTTCACCCCAAGACTCACCGCTCCAATTATCAGCACACCTGCTATACCACGAGCCTTTATCATATTTTTTCTATGTTGATTATATTTAGGTCTCTGTTTTGATGGTATAGGCGCAAATAATGCTATAACTACTATCTCCGATACCCACAATGAATTCTGCAGTTTGCTTGACAATATAATATTTTCTCCGCATGCTAACACCACGATATAAAACAATACAGTCACCGCTGTACAGCCATACCATGTTTTCATATGTATACCGCCAAGATAATTTCTTGTAAGTTCTATTGTCAATCCTGTTATTATTGCTATATCAACGTGTCCCAATATTGAAAAGAGGCCCAAAATAATTAAATATTTCTCTACCTTGTCAATAAGAAGCAGTATAGAATATTGTATTTTTACATCACGATCCTCATCGCTTCTGTATTTTCTGCCCAGCAGGATCTGTGTTAATAATATTCCCAGCTTATTGTTTAGATTATCTATTTGACCACCTCCACTTTTCTTTTATCATACAACTACTTAGATTGCAATATATTTTGCTTAATTTGTCATGAACGGTATCTATCATGTCATAAACGACAATTGACGCGGTATAAATCGTCTTTGTATAATGTTATATTATCTTTATGGAGGTTGCCATGATACATCATATCGTAGACTCTTTTTGTTATATTATTGAAATTTTATATGATCTCATCATGCTCTCATCCATTGCCGGAGTACATATAAAAGAAATGCGACATCCTGTGATAAGTGCAATTTTATACTTTTGTTTGGGAACCTTTTTTTCATCCCTGTTTCCAGGTGCGCTTGGGTGGATCATCTTATGTTCACTAGCCTATTTAACGACTCTTTTTATCTTAAATACGACTATATTTAATTCTCTAATTGCCTTCGTCATATCACACACTTTTATCCTTCTTATTCAAAATTCTATAATTCTGTTATTTTACAGAGTGAATTTTAATAATCAGATAGCCTCCTCCATCGCAGGCTCCCTGATTACTTTTTCTATTGCTTGTGCTATATGCAGGCTACTTCCATTCCATAGCTTCTACTCTCAGTTGATTAATGGCAGATTTTTATCCAAGTACCTTGTAATACATGTTTTTCTGATAATCATGCTTGAGCTGGGACTGCGTAAATACAGCACATTTAACACAATCATATATATCCCCCTCATCTCATTTTTCACCGTGATAGTCCTCATCACCGACATAGTAATCCTCAGCCAGCAACAGATCATCAGCAAGCAGCAGCACGATCTGGCAAATTACAACGTCTATCAGCCTATGATGGATGATCTGATTGAGGACGTCACGGGAAGGCAGCATGACTTTGACAATATATTGACCGGTATTCGAATGCTTCCATATACACACACCGACTACAGTTCATTAAAGGAGGCTCTTATCAGCAGTTCAGATGAGGTTATATCCGAATACAGAACCACCGAGCTTCTAAAAATCAACATGTTCGTGATCGCCGGGTTTATATACAGCAAACAAAAGCAGGCAGAAAAGGCGCACAAAAAGCTGAATATTGTCGTTCACAGCTATCTGCTCGAGAGCCGGATGCCTGAATATGAGCTGGTCAGGGTTCTGGGAATACTCATCGACAATGCACTGGAGGCCATATCTGAGCACGATAGTATGACTCTGCACCTGGATAGCCGGGACGGCAGAATCATCATCACCACTCTGAACAAAGGTCCTCTGCTAACACCCGAGATCAGAGCAAAGCTTTTCACAGCAGGCTATACCACCAAGACCTGTGATCGTCAGAAGCACGGCCTTGGTCTTTACAATCTCAGGCGTCTGGTATTTAAATATAATGGAAAAATATATCTGGAAAACGATTATCTTCTGGATGATACTCTGGTGCGTTTTGAAGTAATGGTTTAAAATACAACACATAGAAGGAAGGAGTCTTTTATAATGAGAGCTTTGGTAGTTGAAGACAATGTGGCACAATTAAATGGTCTGGCAGAGATAATAGAAGAAAGCTTCCCCGACATAGAATGTCTGAAGGCCGCCTGTTATGATGATGCTCTGGCTCTGGCAGATTCGCACAGCATCCAGCTTTTTCTGCTGGATATACAGCTTGGCGCCGACCCGGATAAGGACGGAATAAAGCTGGGAGAACAATTGCGAAGAAATCCGCGTTATCAGACAACTCCTATTTTGTACGTGACAGCTCTTGTAAACGAAGCTCCCAGAGCGATCCACAAGACCAACTGCTACGATTATCTGGTCAAGCCCTACTCACAGCAGGATCTGATAGAATCTGTCTCCAAGCTTCTGAACTTTTCTCTGATCAGGGAGGAACCAATAGAGCTTACCGACAGAGATGGTGTACTTGCCAGGATCAGACCAGACAATATACTATACATTAAATCCGAGCTGCGAAACATGCATGTCCACACAACCACCGGACTATTTATATCCACAGGAACACGACTCTCTGTATTTGCGGACTCTCTTCCATCGTATTTTGCGCGCTGCCACAAGAGCTTTATCGTAAACCTTCATCATGTGGATACCTACGACAAGGTTACCGCCATGGTATCGCTTGACACACCGGACTATCAATGGATACCGGTTGGCCGCAAATATGCCACAGAGTTTGGTCACAGACTTAAGGCTTCCACAACTGCGCACAAACACGTTGAACAGGCTTAGCAATGATAAGGAGTATTTGAAATGCCGAATTCTATAATTGATCTCCTATGCTTTACATTGGAAACAATGAAGGATGTTATTTTTATATCTGCCCTCATCGGAAGAAAATTCCGGGATATGCGCCACCCAATTATTGGAATGGCTGCTTACCTTATACTCGGGAATGCAGTTTCCTTAATTTTCCCAAATGCATTTGGATGGCTGGCATTATGCCTGCTGTCCTATCTCATGCTGTTGTATATTATGAAGACCAGATATTTTTATGTATTGATGGCGTATATTCTTGAATATCTGTATGCGGCTTTTCTTGAGGACATTATCATCATGGGTATGACACGTCTGGGTGTGAACAATGAGATATACCTGTCCATTTCCTGTGCTGTATTTTCATTTCTGATCTCAGTGGCTCTGTGCAGATATGCGCCTATGAACCGTGTGTTCCAAACCTTCATGGGCGGCAGTGGAATTATCAAATTCCTGTCTATTCATTTGTACGTTGTGTATATGATTGAGACTGGGCTGTACAAATTCAGCACCATCGACACCTCGGTGTATATACCTGTGATATCATGCTTTGCGGTTGTGGTCATTCTCTCGGATATCATCATTCTGGGACAGCAGCGAACCATAGGAAAGCAGCAGCACGACCTGGAATGCTTTAAAACCTATCAGCCTATGATGGCTGATCTGATAAAGGATCTGCGAAGCAAACAGCACGACTTTGATAACCATCTGATGGCAGTCAGAATGCTTCCATACACCTATAGGGATTATGAGTCTCTGAAAAATGCCCTGATAAACTATTCGGACAATATGGTATCTGAATACCGTGAGTCTGAGCTGCTTCGCATCAATCTGTCTGTTGTCGCCGGTTTTATATATAGCAAGATGATCAATGCTGAAAAGAACGGAAAGACTCTGAATGTGATAGTCAGACAGCATACGTTGAAAAGCTGTATGCCCGAATATGAGATCATACGTATACTTGGAATATTAATAGACAATGCTCTGGAGGCTGTAGATGTTCCGGGATCTGCCACCCTGTCTCTTGACAGCAGTCAGAACCAGATCATCATAAGTACCATGAACAAAGGTCCTGTGTTGAGCTCTGATCTTAGAAGAAATATGTTTACCTACGGCTACACAACCAAGACCATCGACAAACAGCATCACGGATATGGTCTTCCGAACATGAAAAAACTTGTGGATGAATATGAGGGAAAGATATGTCTGGATAACCGAACCATATCCGGACAGAATTATATTTGCTTCGAGGTGACAGTGTAACGCAGCTCATGCACCTAGAAAACCGGCAGTATACAGTTGAGCTTCAACTGATATACTGCCGGTTTTCTATGCTTATCTATGATCTGCCTGTTACAGCTCTACATCCCAGAAATCCTTGATGGTTGCGAAGTAATCCTCAGGTGTCTCTGCACGGCGGATGAGTTTGAATGAGCCGTCCGGTCTGAGCAGAACCTCTGCTGACTTCAGCTTGCCGTTGTAGTTGTAGCCCATGGCAAAGCCATGTGCTCCGGTGTCGTGGATGACAAGGATATCTCCCATGTCGATCTTCGGAAGCATTCTGTCTATAGCGAACTTGTCATTGTTCTCACACAGTGAACCTGTCACATCATACTTGTGATCGCACGGCTCATTCTCTTTGCCGAGGACTGTGATGTGATGGTATGCACCGTACATGGCAGGTCTCATGAGGTTGACTGCACATGCGTCTACGCCGATGTACTCCTTGTGTGTGTGCTTCTCATGGATAGCTGTTGTAACAAGGTGTCCATAAAGTGCCAGCATGAAACGTCCAAGCTCTGTGAAGATAGCAACATCACCCATTCCTGCAGGTACGAGAACCTCCTCGTATACCTTTCTTACACCCTCGCCGATGACCATGATGTCATTTGGCTCCTTGTCAGGTGTGTATGGGATTCCTACTCCGCCTGAAAGATTGATGAAGTCAAGCTTTACACCTGTCTTCTCCTTGATCTCAACTGCTGTCTCGAACAGGATCTTTGCAAGTGTTGGATAATATTCATTTGTCACTGTATTGCTGGCAAGGAAAGCATGCATTCCAAATCTCTTCACGCCCTTTGCCTTGAGGATCTTGTATGCCTCGATGATCTGATCCTTGGTCATACCATACTTTGCATCACCAGGGTTGTCCATGATGGTGGTTGATATGGAGAACTTTCCGCCCGGGTTGAATCTGCAGCAGATCTTCTCTGGAATTCCTGCTGACTTCTCCAGGAAATCAATGTGTGTGAAATCGTCAAGATTGATGGTTGCGTTAAGCTTCTTCGCAAGCACGAATTCTTCGGCAGGAGTGTCATTGGATGAGAACATGATCTCATCGCCCTTAAATCCCATCTTATCTGACATCATAAGCTCTGTCAGTGATGAACAGTCTGTTCCGCAGCCCTCTTCCTTGAGGATCTTGAGTATCGTTGGGTTTGGAGTAGCCTTTACAGCGAAATACTCCTTGAATCCTTTATTCCATGAAAACGCCTTATAAAGCTTTCGCGCATTCTCTCTGATTCCTTCTTCATCGTAAATGTGAAACGGTGTAGGGATCTCCCTGATGATCTCCTCTGCCTTTGCCTTTGTAATAAATGGTGTCTTCATCTTTTTTTGTCCTTTCTGTGCTGTATTATGGCAAGTATCCTGCATATTATGCGTTGTTCTCCGCTGCAACAAGGTTCTCACTCTTGTGCATCTTACGGAGAAGTGGCTTTTCTATCTTACCTGTAGCATTTCTCGGAACGTGCTCAAATATGATCTTCCTTGGTCTCTTGTATCTTGGAAGTTCTTTACAGAACTCGTTGATCTCTTCCTCTGTGCAAGTCATGCCATCCTTTACCTCTATGATCGCCGCTGTGATCTCTCCGAGACGGGCATCTGCGATACCAATGACCGCAACGTCCTTGATCTTCTCGTATTTGCTGAGGAAGTTCTCTATCTGTACAGGGTAGATATTCTCTCCACCACTGATTATAACATCTTTCTTTCTATCTACAAGATAAATAAATCCATCTTCGTCCTGCATAGCCATATCTCCCGTGTACAGCCAGCCGTCCTTCAGGCACTCCTCTGTCGCCTTTGGATTCTTGTAGTAGCAGGTCATGACACCCGGTCCCTTGAGGATAAGCTCGCCGACTGCGCCCTGCTCGACCTCTGTTCCGTCCTCGTTCACGATCTTCGCCTGCCAGCCATAACCCGGCACGCCTATAGCTCCGACCTTATGTATGTTCTCAACTCCCAAATGTACAGCGCCCGGTCCGATGGACTCTGAAAGACCATAGTTCGTGTCGTACTGATGGTTAGGGAATATCTCTTTCCATTTCTTTATAAGACTCTGTGGTACCGGCTGTGCTCCAATGTGCATCAGTCTCCACTGTGACAGCTCATAATCTTCAAGATGTACATCGCCGTTCTCTATGGCAAGCAGTATATCCTGAGCCCATGGCACAAGAAGCCATACTATAGTACACTTCTCATCACTTACAGTCTGAAGTATAGTCTTGGCGCTTACTCCCTTGAGCAGAACTGCCTTGCCGCCCACTATCAGACTTCCAAACCAGTGCATCTTGGCACCCGTGTGATACAGAGGCGGGATACACAGGAACACATCATCCTTTGTCTGTCCATGATGTACATTCTCGACCTTTGCCGCATGCATCAGGCTCTCATGGTTGTGCAGGATAGCCTTTGGGAATCCTGTTGTTCCGGATGAGAAATATATAGCCGCATCATCACTGTCCTTGATGTCTCTCTTCTCGAATACACTTGAGCAGTTGGATGTCAGCTTGTCATAGTCCTCTGCAAATGTAGGACAATTGCCTCCCACATAGAAGAGGATTCTCTTCTCAGCTATCTCGTCAACGACAGCCTCTATACGTCCGATGAACTCAGGGCCAAATACAAGCACGTCAACATCTGCAAGCTCTACACAGTATTTGATCTCCTCCGCATCGTATCTGAAGTTGAACGGAACCACTATGGCTCCTGTCTTCAATACTCCGAAATATATTGGAAGCCACTCAAGGCAGTTCATCATGAGGATACCTACCTTGTCTCCCTTCTGGATTCCGCGTGATACCAGTAGATTGGCAAATCTGTTTGCCTTCTCGTTGAACACGCTCCATGTGATCTCTCTTCTGTACTGGCATGTAGGATTCGACTCTATGAGCTCATACTCCCTCCATGTAACCCTTCTCGTCTCCTGCACATCAGGATTTATCTCTACCAGAGCGACATCATTTCCATATTCTCTGGCATTTCTCTCTAAGTAATCTGTGATTGGCATAATCGTAACTCCTAACCTCTCTTAATAATTGCTCTTCTTTCTCAATTAAAAGCTTTAACGCGTTAAATTGCACGCTCTTTACAGTATATCCCTCACATGGAAAATATACAATAGGCAATTACATTTGAATACTATCATAAAAAATAGTGCTGATGTATAAATTTTTTATCACTTATACATCAGCACTATTTCTTTTTCATGGATTCATCACTCTACGCATAGAATGATGCCTTGATCATATTGATATAGCTGTTCATCATCTGTGATCCCACAAATGTCGCAATCATCAGGCCAACGCTGAGCGCCGGGCCAAATGCGAAATGATCGTCCTTGCCTTTCTTACGCCTTGCAAGAAGTATCACGCCCTGGCATCCACCAATGATAAGTCCGATGAAGAATGCTATGACGGTTGCCTTCCAGCCAAGGAAGAATCCTGCGGCAAACATGAGCTTGATATCTCCGCCGCCAAATCCATCCGGTATAACCAGCACTATCAGGAACAGAGGAAGACTCACGCAAAGCATTCCAATAAGTCTGCTCACAAGAGAGAGATCTCCGCCTGTCAGTGAAAATCCACCTCTCGTGAATATGGATATAACTCCAAGCACCAGTATGCATACATTCAGCACAAATGGTATCTCCATGGTATCAGCGTCTATGAATGTGATGATAGTCAGCAGTCCAAAGAACAGGAATACCGTAACCGCCTCAAGGCTCACATCAAACTGCCACACCATAAGCACTCCGAACACCCCACCAAGGATCTGTATGAACAGACATCTCGGAGAAAACTTCTCAAAGCTCTTCGGCTTCCCCTTAAAAATATTCTCATTGTTCGGCAGCTTGAGTATGATCTCATTCGCCAGAGTAAACAACACCACCCCAAGTAAAAACGCAACTATATAGGAAATTATATCAGTTGAATTCATAATTAATTACTCCTACCCCTTCTAAAATATAAATATGTCAACACATATTCTTCTAGTCTCATACAACTACATTACAGGTATCTAATATAATAAATATCCTCTCCATAGACAGGTGAGCACCTGTACAACCATCGTTGACAGCATATGAGTTTTAGTATGTTCAACTCAGGGAATTTGAGGCCGCCGGTCCTTAGGTGGCGCCATGAAGGCGGCACCTTAGTACCGCTGCGAGCCGAAATAAGCGGGAGCGACCCTGATTGGACATACTAAAACTCAGATGCGTCATTCTCCAATAGTGCTCACCGTCCGTCACCTACTGCTCACGATGGTCGATGACACGCTGTGTCTTCTTCTCACTTCTAGGCAGCGTTCCAACAGGGACAACAGTAATCTTCGGTGTAACTCCGATCCTTGACTTGAACAGATCTCTGATCTGACGTCCTGTCTGCTCAAAATCTACACGTCCCTCGGCCTCAACTGTAACCAGCATGATATCCTTATTGGCAGGCTCGTCATGGGCTATATTTATGGTGTACTCACTTGGGACTCCATCCACAAGTGCAAGCAGCTCCTCAACCTGACTTGGGAACATATTTACGCCGTGTACCTTGAACATATCATCACTTCTGCCCTTGATGATATCCAGTCTAGGATGCTTTCTTCCGCATGGACACTCACCCGGAATGATCCTTGATATATCGTGTGTCCTGAAACGGATGAGCGGAGCCCCCTCCTTAACCAGAGTAGTGATAACTATCTCTCCCTCCTCTCCGTCAGGGAGAGTCTTTCCGGTCTTCGGATCTATTATCTCTATATAAACATAATCATCCCAATAGTGCATTCCATTCTGGGCATCGCAGCTTATTCCGATACCAGGTCCATAGATCTCTGTAAGTCCATATATATCATACAGCTCTATTCCAAGCTTCTCTTTTATATACTTTCTCTTCTTCTCACTCCAGCGTTCTGAGCCAAATACGCCCTTTTTCAAATGTATCTTATCCTTAAGCCCTCTCTTATCTATCTCCTCGGCAAGAAGAAGTGCGTATGATGATGTTGCTGTGAGAACTGTACTTTCAAGATCGATCATCATCTGTAACTGTTTGTCAGTATTTCCAGGGCCCATAGGAATTACCATGGCACCAAGCTTCTCCGCGCCTGCCTGAAATCCTATTCCGGCTGTCCACAGACCATATCCCGGTGTGATATGTACTCGGTCTTTCTTTGTCACTCCGGCTGTCTCGTAACATCTTGCGAACATGGTTGCCCAGTCATCGACATCCTTTGCTGTATAAGGTATGATAACCGGCTTTCCTGTTGTTCCTGAAGATGAATGGATACGTACCACTTCCTCATCCGGAACAGCCTGTATTCCCAGTGGATAAGCATTTCTCAGATCATCCTTGCTTGAAAACGGAAGCTCCTCAAATGCCTCCTGACTTGTCACATCTGTTATACCAAGTTCTCTGTACTTCTTACCATAATAGCTGTCAGTCTTTACAAGTCTCTTTATCTGAGCGTCCACCTGAGCAAGCTGTGTGTCATTTAACTTCATAATTTTTACTCTCCTTTTTCCCTTCGGTCAGCCCATCGCCAACTACATCTTCATCGCATATTCAAATACTTTCTTGTTCACCTCTACAAACTTCGGATTCACTCCATTCTCAATAGCTGAAATTATATCCGCCTCGTCAAGTCCAAGTCTGCCGCTGGCTGCTGCAATTCCAAGAAGTGCTATGTTGTAGAACTTTGCCGAACCAAATTCACGGCTTATCGCCGCGCCGTCCATGACTATACAATCGCATTTATCCTTCAGGTAGTCAAGCATCGGCTGCGCCTCGTAGCCTGAATTCATGAGCGAGTCAGTCGCCGGTTTCACCGGGACGTTGTTGGTGATGACGATTCCTCCCTTTTTCAGATAAGCCAGATTGCGCACCGCCTCTGCAGGCTCAAACGCAAGTATAATGTCAGCACCGCCCTGGGCTATGAGTGGCGAATACGCCTCACCGATCCTCACATGGCTCGTGACACTTCCGCCTCTCTGCGCCATTCCTATGGTCTCCGCCGAATGTACCGTCTCGCCCTTTGCCATATAAGCCGATGCGATGAGCTTGGACGCAAGAACCGTTCCCTGTCCGCCTACTCCGCAGACCAGAATATCTTTATTCATTGCAAGCACCTCCTATCGCCCCCACCGGACAGATCTGTGAACAAAGACCGCATCCCGTACACAGGCTTTCATCTATCGCCACCTTACCATCCTTCAGGATTATCGCAGGGCAGCCTATCTCTCTGATACATTTCTTACACTGTATACACTTTTCGGATATCTCCATCTTGCCAGACGGCTTGGTGATGGCTATACATGGCGACTTGAAAATGATCGCTTTGACACCTCTGATATCCGCACACTCCTTAACTGCTGCCACGCTCGCCTCAAGATCAAGCGGATCAACAGTGACTATCTTCTTCACTCCGATTCCTTCAAGAACCTTCTGTATACTCACCTTGTCCACGAACTGGCCCATCATATTGCGTCCTGTTCCCGGATGTGGCTGGTGTCCCGTCATGGCTGTGGTCGAATTGTCCAGCACGCACAGGATCATATTTGCATCATTGTACACTGCATTTACCACGCCGGTCATACCAGACGCGAAGAATGTGGAATCTCCCACAAATGCAAAGCACACGCCATCTTCATCCACCCAGTGGAAGCCCTGCGCCATAGTGATTCCGGCTCCCATGCACAGACAGGTATCCACCATGTCAAGCGGCATGGCATTTCCAAGTGTATAGCATCCGATATCTCCGCAGAAATAACTCTTTCTGCCGGCCATCGCCTTCTTTACCGCATAGAATGACGCTCTGTGAGGGCATCCCGCACACAGCACAGGCGGCCTTACAGGAAGTGCCGGTGCATCTGACACATCCACCTGGGAAGTCTTCTCAAGTCCCAGAAAATCGCACAGGATGTCTGCAGCCTTGTTTGTGCTGAGCTCTCCGCTTGTCGGCACATCACCGGTCTGCTTTCCTCTGACATTTATATCCATATGATATTTGCCCGCAAGGCGTAATATCTGATTCTCTATGTATGGGCTGAGCTCCTCAAGACACATGACCTCCGTCACTCCGTCCAGCGCATTCTTCACAAACTGCTCCGGGAAAGGATGTGGGGTCGCTATACGGATCAGCTTCACATCAGGCACGTTCTTGAGTGTCTCCTTTGCGTAGCAGTAGCTGATTCCCGATGCGAATACCGCCTTGCTGCCGCTTCCCTCCACCGTGTTCATGGAGTAGTCGCCAAAGTCATCCCCGATCTCTACATTTCTCTTCTCTATCATGGCATGGTTGGCAAATGACAATCTCGGGAAGATGACCCATTTCTTTGAATCCTTTACAAATCCCTCATATTCCTTTGCCTTCCACTCGTCTTTTACCTCTATAGATGCGTATGCATGACACACTCTTGTTGTCGGCCTGAACAGAACAGGGGTCTTGTATTTCTCCGAGTAGTCAAATGCATCCTGTATCATCTGATATGCCTCCTCAGGAGTCGACGGGTCAAATACCGGGATCCTGCAGAAGTCTGCAAACATCCTTGTATCCTGCTCTGTCTGTGATGATATAGGGCCCGGATCGTCCGCTGACACGATGACCATTCCGCCTTTTATTCCAACATATGCCAGTGACATAAGCGGATCCGATGCCACGTTTAGACCCACCTGTTTCATGGTCACAAGCGTTCTCGCTCCACTGTATGATGCACTTGCGGCAACCTCCATAGCCGCTTTCTCATTTACCGACCACTCCACATGGACTCCGTCATGCGGGTATTTTGCTACTGTCTCCAGTATCTCCGAAGACGGGGTTCCCGGATATCCCGCCACAAGGTTCAGACCCGCCGCAAGTGCACCGAGGGCTATGGCCCCGTTACCCATAACATATTCTTTTCTCATAACAATACTACCTTCCAAGTCATTTATAAATTCTCTTATATTTCGATATTATACCCTCCACAGCTTTCAATGACAACAAATATTCGGGTCAGCAATTAAAACGGGGCATTTTATTAAAATAAAATAATAAAAACGGGGCAAAATAATTTTATAGTAATTGAAAAAACGGGGCAAATAGGTTAAATTGTATTTGGGAGGTATGAATGTATGTATAGAAAAGATTCCAGAATTATTGGAGAATGGCTTGAAAATTCAAATAAAGCATTGTTGGTAACTGGGGCAAGACAGATTGGAAAAACATGGCTTATAAGAAACGAAATTGAAAAGAGCAAATATACCAAGTTTGAGGTCAACTTCATTGATCAACCGGATATGGTATCTTATCTAAATGCAGAAATGAGTGCAGAAGAATTTCTGGTTAAACTGAAAATGATCATGCCCGAAGATTGTAAAGTGCACGAAACGGTTGTTTTTTTTGATGAAATTCAAAAATGCCCAGAAATAGTAACAAAAATAAAATTTCTGGTAGATGAGGGCAGTTATAAATATGTCATGAGCGGTTCACTACTGGGTGTGGAGCTTAAAGGAATTGCTTCTGCCCCAGTCGGGTATCTGACAGTCTTAAGAATGTATCCCATGGATTTTGAAGAATTTATGGTGGCAAATAATGTCTCAGCAACAACCTTGAATATGTTAGAGGATAAATTTAAAACTTCCAGCCCGGTGGATGAATTTATACACAAAAAGCTTCTGGCAATGTTCTTTGTGTATCTTATTGTCGGCGGAATGCCGGATGCTGTCAAAGCTTATATAAATACCAAGGATATTCGGGAAGTCGATAAAGTTCAACGGGATATTACAACTCTTTATAAGGAAGATTTTTCACAATATGAGCTTGAAGACAAAAAGTTAAAAGTGAAATCTATATATGAGATTATTCCGGCTGAGTTGAATAAGCAAAATAAGAAATTTGTATTTACCATGTTGGATAAAGAATTGAAATTTAATCGATATGAAAACAGCTTTTTATGGTTAAAAGATGCAGGCGTGGCGTTGCCTGTTTATAATGTAGATGCGCCGGTAATCCCACTTCTGGCGAGCAAGAGCAGTAATGTGTTCAGACTTTTCTCGAGTGACATCGGTCTGCTGACCAGCGCTTATCCGGCAGAAACTAAAGTTGAGCTGATAAATAAAAACGGGGAAGTCAACAATGGTGCTCATTTTGAAAATGCAGTCGCACAGCAATTGGTTGCCAATGGTTTCGAACCTTATTTCTGTAAAAAGCAGAAAATCGGAGAGATGGATTTCGCAATAGAAATGAATGATCAGGTTGTTCCAATTGAAGTTAAATCGGGAAAGGCTTATAAATCACACAAAGCGTTGGATAATTTTATGAAAGTTCCGGATTATCATCTTGAAAAAGCATATGTTTTATCAATTGGAAACGTGGAGACAGACGGTGCTATAACATACCTTCCAATCTATATGTGCTATTTATTAAGAGAGCAAAAACTGGAACAGATGATCATAGAATTGGATACAACGGGGTTGTAAAATATATATTCTGCGTGACTTTTAACAACATCATAACACACGTGTTGACTCATTCAACAATTAAAAATATAATTACCTAGATACTATATATGACAGTTGTAAAATAGGAGAATAACTATGAATAACAGACCATTTGCAGGAAGAACTGCAGCAGTTATAGATCTGGCAAAGCTCAGAAGCAATATCGCAAATATCAAGGCAAGACTGAAGCCGGGCGTGGAGTTTACCGCCGTCATGAAGGGTGACGGATACAGACACGGCATCGCCGGACTTTACCCAACACTCAAGGAATGTGGCATCGACAGCTACGCAGTTGCCATCTGGGAGGAGGGCAAAATGCTCAGGGACGCAGGCGCAACAGAGTCCGTGCTTATACTTGGAGACACCGCCGATGATATGCTGGATGAAGCAGTAAAGTACGACCTCGACCTGACCTTGTTCTCTCTGGAGGGTGCCGAGAATATGGCTGCCGCCGCAAGACGCGCAGGAAAGAAGCAGAACGTACAGATAAAGCTGAACACAGGAATGAACAGAATCGGATTTCCGGTATGTCAGGAATCATTTGACACTATAAAGAAGATCTGCGAGATGGATGACCTGAACGTAACAGGTATATTTACACATTTTGCAAGGGCAGACGAGGGCGACCACACAAGCGCCAGAAAGCAGCTTGACCTATACCTCCACGCCGTAAATGAACTTGAGAAAATGGGGGTTGTCATACCAAAGCACCACGTAGCCAACAGCCCTGCCATACTGATGTTGCCTGAGGCACAGCTTGATGCGGTGAGATGCGGTGATATCCTCTATGGTCTCACTCCTTCTGATGATTTTGACTGGAAGAATTCAGGACTTCAGGAGATCCTCAGCTGGTACACATACGTTGCCATGGTGAAGGAGGTTCCTGCCGGTTCAGAAATCGGCTACGGCGGAACATTTGTCACCAAAAGGCCTACAAAGATTGCCACTCTGCCTGTCGGATTTGCCGACGGCTACAGCCGCTATCTGTCCAACAAGGGCAAGGTCATCATAAACGGCCATGAAGCGCCAATCATCGGACGCGTGTGCATGGATCAGTGCATGGCAGACATTACAGACATCCCGGATGTAAAGCGCGGCGACACAGTAACCCTTCTCGGCGAGGGCATGTCCATCGAAGACATGGCAAATATGCTCGACACCAACGTGGATGTGATCGTGTGCAACATATCGGTGAGGGTACCTAGGGTTTATATAAATGGGGATGTCTGATCGGCAGTATTGGGGAAAGGGAGATTTGTAAATGTTTCATTTGAACGACATATTAATATTTTTATTTTTCGGTATAATCGCATTTGTTGTACCCGGAACTTTAACAGTCTGGAACATTTATAATTGTTTTTCTGCAAACCCCAAAAAGGAAAAGCTCATCTCAACCGTAACCGTTCTGGTTGGCGGCCTGTTATATCTGATGCTGTTTGCGATAACGTATGATACAGCAGGCGACTGGTATGAACAGGTTAATACTATGCAATTTCACTATGTGATTTCTTCCGGGTATTGGGGAATTTCCTGGGTTGCTTTATTAGGATTTGCTGCATACTTTTTGTTGTTATACATAAATACCGACCGACTGCCGCCATTAGTATCCGCGGCTGCCATTTCCTTTATTATCCTGCTTAATGTATTGCAGATTACATTTGCAGTTCAGTTATCTAAAAATATTGATGATCCCTTAGAATTGTTATTTTACGTTTATCATTTCAACATATTGCTGTTATCTGCAAGAGCAATTCAGAGACATATGCTGCAACAGGTAGAAATCTTTAAAAACAGAGCAGCAGCACAGGATAACAATATACGTTTCAAGAAATTTTACGATATCATTAACAGCTTATCCAGGTACACCATTGTAATTTTTGTTGCACTGTTTCTGGTTGTGGCAATTATCGAGATTATATTTGTCCTAATTGGTCAGGGACTGGATGCTCCGATTAATGCATTTACAGATACTGCAGATTGGACATTTTCAAAGCAGACACCACCACCGCCATCAGATTACGAAGGACATTATCTTTGTACGGTAGCCGCCGGTGGGCACAAAAAAGTTGTGAAACCGCTTAGATTTGGAAGCAGGAGAGGTGCAACGATCATTGTAAACAGGCAATTATGTATTGCCAACGCATTTGAAGAAGTGATTCAGATAAAATTTCCAAGTTTTCACAGGATGGTTCGCCACATATATGATACATACGGCTATCCACTGTCGAAACTCATAACAAATCCTCTTAGAGCAGATGTTGTTTATATTATAATGAAACCATTGGAATGGATATTTTTATTATTCTTATATCTGGTTGATGTCAGACCGGAACAGAGAATAAGAAACCAGTATGTTTTACAATTCAAAAGATAAGGTGTGAATATGGGGAGTGTTATTTCCATCATGTCTATTATTATCTCCATCATTTATTGATAAAATGATGGAGATAAATCTGAAAAGAAGGAGATTTTTAAAAAGCAAAAAAGCCCCCATCTTTTGTGTTCAACCTACTCTTCCTTCGAGCTGGATGTAGATCCTTTATCTATTCTCTTTATTGCGTTTCTTATAATCTCTTTTGCTTTATCCTCATTGTTCGTTTCAAGTAGTGCGAGGATACTATCAAGTAAAATACATAACTCCTGATTTTGCATTTCTTCCATCCTTTCCACCGCCTTTCTTTATCTGAAGTATAGCGGCTTTATTTGTTGTTTTCAAGCTCTTTTCCTGCCTTTATTCCCTGTTCCATCCTGATCTTATACTCCATCAGACGTAAGAGATAATCCGGCATCTTACGGTTTCCAAGTTCCCAATCCTGAACTGTCCTATATGGTATCTCGAAATACTCACAAAACTCCTTTCTGGTCATACCAGTGCTTTCTCTAAGCTCTACTAGATAGTCTTTACTGTCCATATCGCACTCTCCTTTGACTACATATCTCCCGTTAGCATGTTACTTTTGTGCCCGCGTTGCGTATATTGCACATTTATATTATCATACGCATTGTGTATATGCAAGTTGTTTTTCGCCATATTACATAAAAATTAAAAAGTGTCAGGTACAGATAAACTTTTGTTTATCCGCACCTGACACCAATCTACCTCCGTTTTCTATTTCATCACCGCATTATACACATCCCTCTTAGGGACTCCGCGGTCAACGGCCGCCTGCTTTATGGCATCCTTCTTGGACATACCCTGATCTACGTACATCTGCACATGTTCCTCCACGGACATAGCCTCGAACGAGCTCTTCTTCTCCTCCTCAAGCTTCTTCACATCAAGCCCTTCTATCACGATGACGAATTCTCCTCTTGGATCTTCCTCCTCGTAGCGGGCTATCGCCTGAGAGAGCATCATAGGTTCTATCGCCTCATGTTTCTTGGTGATCTCTCTCGCAAGTGTTATATGCCTGTCACCGAGTGTCTCCATGAGTTCCGCCAAAGTTTTCTTCAGCTTGTGAGGGGCCTCATACATCACCATTGTCCTCGTCTCACGCTTCATCTCCTCGAGAACCCTCGTCCTGTCCTTCTTGTCATATGGAAGAAACGCCTCAAATGCGAATCTTCTGGTCGAAAGTCCGGAGCTGATGAGTGCCGATATGCATGCGCACGCCCCCGGCACCGGTGTAACCTCAAGCCCTGCGGCAAGAGCCTGTCTCACAAGCTCCTCCCCGGGATCAGATATACCCGGAGTTCCGGCATCAGTGATAACTGCAACGCTTTGTCCTTGCTGCATTTTCTCAACGAGAACCTTTGCCTTATCGTATTTGTTGTATTCATGATAGCTTGTCATCGGAGTCTTGATCTCGAAATGATTGAGCAGCTTGATACTGTTTCTTGTATCCTCCGCCGCTATCACATCCACCTCGGAAAGAACCCTGACAGCCCTGTATGTCATATCCTCAAGATTGCCTATAGGTGTTGCCACCAGATATAATTTGCCTGCCATATATAAACCTCACTATCTGTAATATGTACATTAGGGTGTTTACAACATTTTTCACTTTCATGCTGCAGCCGTTGCCTGTTACCGCTTTGCACTGCCTTCATACGTCGCAAGCAGCTGCTCCGTGTACACTCCCGGAGCTTTGTAGACTATCATAGGCGGATCGATCTTGATCATGGAGTTGCCACCCTTGACGGCCTCCACTATGACCATGTTTGGCTCCTTATCTATGTATGGATGTACAAGCTGCATCCTCTTTGGCTCAAGCCTGTGCTCATGCAGGCATTCAAATATCTCAGCCAGCCTGAACGGCTTGTGTATCATATAAAAGCTTCCGCCGGGTTTAAGGGCATACTCTGCCGCAGCCACCACCTGATCCAATGTCACATGAACCTCATGTCTCGCTATGTTCTTCGGAGCATCCGGATTCTCCAGACCGTGACTGCCCTTTATGTATGGCGGATTTGAGGTCACTATGTCAAAGGAGGCCTTCTTGTAGTTACAAGAGACCTCCTTTATATCTCCGTTATCTATTCGCACTAAACCGTCAAGCCCATTGAGGCTCACGCTCCTTGCCGCCATGTCCGCGCATTCAGTCTGGAGTTCTATACCTATAAAACGTGCATTATCAGCAGGCTTAGCATCCGTCAATCCTCGTTTTATTTCCGGATGATCAGACGCTATCTTACGGTCAATAGCGTCCAAAACAGCCAGCCTCTCCTTCCGGGTAAGAGTCCCTTCTCCATATTCCTTTGCAGCAAGAAGTATAGGTATGATACCTGTTCCTGTCCCGAGATCCAAATATCTGCCCTTCCTCTTAAATCGCACATAATTTGCAAGCAGCACAGCGTCCATTCCAAAACAGAACATCCCGCTGTTCTGTATGATCTGATATCCTCTGCACTGCAGATCATCTATCCTCTCATCAGGTTTTATAACCACATCCGGTTTAATCGTCAAATTTGGACTTTCCACCCTTGTCCTCCAATGCCTCAAGTGCCTTGTACTCCTCAGCGCTGAGTCTCTCTGAATTCTTTCTTCTCTTAGGCTTGAACTTGAGTTCAGCCACAGGATACTCCATAACTTCCTTGTTGTCATCCTTGTCTGTCACCACGATCTTAACCTTCTGTCGGAGAACGTTCACTGACATTACCTCGCCCTTATTGCCATCTATGGTCCTGACGAAATCTCCTACATTCGGAAGCTTCTCATTCAGATACTCGTAAGTGTCCTGCTCATGCTTCAGACAGCACATAAGTCTTCCGCACACACCGGATATCTTAGTAGGATTCAGTGACAGGTTCTGCTCCTTTGCCATCTTGATTGATACTGGAACGAACTCCGACAAATGCTTGTTACAGCAGAGCTCCCTTCCACATATGCCGATTCCGCCAACCATCTTGGTCTCATCGCGGACACCGATCTGTCTGAGCTCTATTCTTGTCTTGAACACCGACGCAAGATCCTTTACCAGCTCTCGGAAATCGATTCTCCTGTCTGCTGTGAAGTAGAACAGCACCTTATTGTTGTCAAATGTATACTCAGCCTCGATGAGCTTCATGTCCAGCTTATGCTTTGCGATCTTCTCAAGACATATGCCAAATGCTCTCTTGCTCTTCTTCTTGTTATCCTCGTATCTTCTGGTGTCATCCTCTGTGGCAATTCTTATGATTGGCTTGAGTGACGCCGTTATCTTGCCCTCTTCTACCTCTCGTCTTCCCAGAACCACTTTGCCGTACTCCACACCCCTTGCGGTCTCGACAATGACAAAACTGCCGGCCTCGACCTCAAAGTTCTGTGGATCAAAATAATATATCTTACCGTTTGGTCTGAAACGAACTCCTATAATCTCTTTCATTAACAATTCTCCTTCATGGTTAGGAGCATAAGCTCCATGACAATGTCAAAGCTGACATTCGCCTCAAGTCTGACCTTGGCCTTGTCCATAGACTTGAGTACCTTTTCTATACCCTCATAGCTGATGTGTGAAGACTGCTTTCTTATATCAGAATAATACTCCTTGAACATCAACCGGCCCGGGTTATTGGACACCTTGAGCATAAGAATGTCCCTGTACCACATCATCATCAGATCGATGTAGTCACTTACCTTGAGCTTGTACAGCTCCATATTCTTAATGGCAAATATCATGTCATCAACCGACATATCACTTATATGTCTCATGAACTTCACCACATTTTCCTTGATCTCCTTGTACTCATCACTAGTTGCAAGCCTGATGGCCTTTCCCAGATTGCCCTGGGCAAAATCCATACAGAAGTCAGCCTTCTGCTTGTCCAGCTTGAGCTCGTTCATGAGATAATCAAGTATATCATGCTCCCTGACAGGCTTAACGTTAAGCACTATACATCTGGACTGTATCGTCTGAAGCATCTTATCAAGATTGTTGGTGAGCAGTATGATTATTGCATAGGCCGGAGCTTCCTCGATCGTCTTTAACAAAGCGTTCTGTGCATTTACATTCAGAAGCTGTGCATCCTCTATAACATATATCTTATATCTGCTGCTATAAGGCTTGATATCAATATCAGAATTCACCTGATCACGTATCTCTTCAACCGAGATCACATTTGGCTTGTCGTGGGTCACCCACACGATATCAGGCTGATTTCCCGTCTCACACTGAAGACATGACTTACAATGATTACATGGCTCTGTACCGCCCTCCTCACACTGGAGAGTCTTGACCAGCGCCCTGGTAAGGGTCTTTTTTCCACTTCCTGTCTCGCCATTGATGATGTAGCCCTGGGATATCTTACCCAGCTCAATGCTGCTCTTGAAGTGGCGTATTATGTCCTCATGTCCGATTATGTCTGTGAAATCTATCATATATACCAACCCCCTTACAATTAATTGTTTCTGTATGTCTATTCTGACCTTCTCCAAAATCAAAATATATTAAAGATTAAGTTTCTTCTCTACATACCCTACTATTATACCATGAATCTCATCAATAGGTAAAGTAGCGTCTATCCTTACTATTCTCTCAGGATGCACATCTGCCAACTTGCGGTATCCATCCACGACCTTCTGATGGAAATCAAGCTTTTCATTTTCCATCCTGTCAAGCTCGGCCTGATTTTTCTTCCTTGCTATTCCTTCCTGTGCGTCAAGATCCATAAGGAATGTCATATCAGGCATGATTCCCTGAAGTGCAAATTCATTTACCTTATACACCGTGTCAACTCCGAGTCCTCTTCCGATTCCCTGATACACAGCGGATGAGTCCACAAATCTGTCCGCGATCACCGCCTGTCCGGCATCCAGTGCAGGCTTAATATTCTCTTTCACAAGCTGGGCTCTCGCCGAAGCATACAGAAGCAGCTCAGTCATATATCCCATCTCTGTAAAATCCTTGTTCAATATAACCTCGCGGATCGCCTCACTTATGGGATTCCCACCCGGATCTCTGGTTATCAGCACGTCATAGCCTTTCTTCTCCAGATATTCCTTAAGCAGCTCCCTCTGTGTGGTCTTGCCCGCTCCGTCCGGGCCCTCTATAGTTATAAATATTCCTCTCATATCCTAACCCTGCCATATGCTGTTCCTGCACATGTACACCTTTCATATTTATATTGTGATTCTTATCAAACCTTCCAGATCATAGTGCTACATATCATTCTCCGCACAGCACTTTGATATAACCGTCATTGACTCCTGCCACATTAAGTCCGCTGTCTATCATGGACTTTATTCCATTCACTGTCTGCCGGTCAACAACCTCTCCCGGCGCCAGCACAGGTATTCCCGGCGGATATGCATATACAAATGCCCCCGACACCTTTCCAGCCGCACCCTCAATCGGCACGCTCTCCGCAGGTCTGTCCCACGCGGTTCCCGGCGGCATAGCTGATCTTCTGCCGGATATGATATCCAGCTCCTGCCGGTCTGTTTTATCCGGCTCATAGCCAAGGTTCCCGTCTATCTCAGCCACCGCATTAAATAGTATATCATAACTGTCTGCACTGTCCACAACAGATGATATACAAATGACATAACTCACCGATGCCATCTCAACAATCAGCCCATACCTGTCCGCCAGAATTTCAGCAAGCATAACCCCTGTAAATTTCTGTCCCGACTCGAGTACAGTTCCCGGTCTCACGACAAATACCAGTCTGCCCTCATCATGGTCGAACACTTTACACGCATTACAGATCTCATCATTTTTCACTGAGGAAGCATCAGGTCTGAACAGCCGTATATTTCTGAGCCCATCACATTTCCCGGCAAATGCCTCAAGCCTCCGCCCATACCTGGCAAATTCATCTCTGTTATTTGCGCCAAATGCAACTGCCTTCTCCATGCTCTGCATAAATATATACGAAGGTGATGACGTCTGGAATATCTGCAGATATCTCCTGACTCTCTCATCAAGTTTCGGATTCATCACATGAAGGAGCGATGTCTGGGTAAGTGCAGGCATGGTCTTGTGCAGGCTCTCGATGACAATATCCGCGCCCTGCTGCATGGCGGTCTCATGTCCTTCCATGAAGTTCAGATGTGCTCCCTGTGCCTCGTCCACAATGAGATATATTCCATACCTGTGTGCGATTTCGGCTATGGTTCTTATATCTGACATGACGCCCTCATATGTCGGCGATGTGATGATCACCGCTCTTGGCTTTCTGCCATCCGTTATCAACATGTTGATCGCACGCTCTACCTTATCCGGAGATATATCACCCAATATGTCCGTCCTCTCTGACACTTCACGATCATCTTCACCATTGACAGCCGCCTTTTCCTCTGTTTCATGATTGACTTCGCTGCTGGCAGCCATCTTTTCCCGAGTCCCGCGATTGCTTTCGCCGCTGGCATCCGTCATCCCATCTGTTATCGTCTGTTCTCCATTCTGATTCACGTCACAGCGCCATCTCATATCAACATAATCCGGCACTATGTATTCAGGCTCAAGCTCAAGCATGCAGATGGCGTTGTACACCGCCTTGTGGCAGTTTCTTGCCGCAAGTATCACGTCTCCCCTGTGACAGGTGGCGTGTATAGCTGTCATAAGTCCGGATGTGGAACCGTTCACCAGCATATATGTTGCAAATGTTCCATACACCTTCTTCATCTCGGCAATACTGTCCGCTATGAACGTCTCCGGCTCATGCATGTCGTCAAGATCTTTAGCCTCAGTGAAATCATGTGCATACACCCCGTTCCAGAAGTTTTCCCGGGATTTTGAAATGTTATCAACATTTTGGACGGCTTCTATCGGCTGTCTCTTGTGCCCAGGCATGTGCCACGGGTATGTACCCTTCTCTATATATTTTTCAAGTGCTTCATTTATATATTCCTTCACCAGTTTTTCTCCGTAACATAGATTCTGTGTGATATAATACCATACTTTTATGTATTTGTAACAGCACAGACTTCTCCCAACGTCTGCACAGATATAAAAAACAGGAGAAGCTCTATCCGGCTTCTCCTGTGAGGGGGATGAAAAGAAAGTTTTGCCTATTTTATGATCTTCCAAATGCTGCAACGGCATCCTCTATCTTCTGTAATTCGTCATCGGTCATGACTGTATGTGCCTGCTTTTCAGCAGCCTTGAGATTGCTGATGATCTGCTCAGGCTTTGAAGCACCGATCAGCACTGTTGTGACCTCCGGCTTGTTCAGCAGCCATGCTATGGCAAGCTCTGATAGCTTCATATCATATCCGGCTGCGATCTCATTTAACTGGTTGAGGAGAGGTCTAGTTTCAAGCACCTGATCCTCATGAAGGAATCTTCCGTCCTTCACAGCCCTGCTGTCCGCCGGCATGTCCTTCAGATATCTGTCTGTCAGCATTCCCTGTGCCAGAGGCGAGAAGCATATGAGTCCCTTGCCTGATGCGTATGTCTGCTTCAAAAGCCCATTGTTCTCGACAGATCTGTCCAGTATGCTGTATCTGTTCTGATTTATCACAAATGGCACATGAAGCTCATCAAGTATGCGCTCCGCCTTTGCCATGGTAGGTCCGTCATAGTTGGAGAGTCCGACATAAAGTGCCTTTCCACTCTTCACTATCTGCGCCAATGCTCCCATGGTCTCCTCGAGTGGAGTGTTCGGATCCATTCTGTGATGATAGAATATATCCACATATGGGATGCCAAGTCTTTTAAGGCTCTGGTCAAGACTTGCTATGAGATATTTTCTGCTGCCCCAGTTGCCGTAAGGGCCTTCCCACATATCGAATCCGGCCTTCGTGCTGATTATCAGCTCATCCCTGTACGCACCCAGTTCCTCTCTGAGTATCTTTCCAAAGTTTTCCTCCGCACTTCCGTACACCGGGCCATAGTTGTTTGCTATATCAAAATGTGTTATTCCGTTGTCAAATGCGGTAAAGCACATCTTCTTCATATTCTCATAATCGTCATTTGTTCCAAAGTTGTGCCAGAGACCAAGTGCCAGAGGCGGCATCATGAGACCGCTCTTTCCGCAATGTCTGTAAAATCCTGTACCTTCAACATTCTTATATCTATTCTCTGCTGCCTTATAATCTCCCATATTGATACCTCTCTTAAAATTATCCTTACGATGGTTTCTTTTTATATATGCAAGTTATCACTACATTTTGAAGTATATCATACCTATTACATCAAAAAAATATGAATATTTTTTATTATATATGAAATTTTTATTATAATTTTTATAAATGCTCTGTCTAAATTATCACGGACATTTTTACTATCCTCCGTATGCCTGTTACGCATTTACTGGGAGCTTATCTCCACCGAAAAATTGCCATCATGATATACAGACGATGTCGCCTTTCTGTGTCCTTTATTCTGCTTTTACAGCCCATCTCATCTTCGTCGATCTTGCTCTCGGATTGCGGGCGCACTCCTCCGCTGACGGTCTGACGACATCCTTGCTGACTTCGCTGTAAACACCAGCCTTCGCTCCCGCCTTGAACGCTCTCTTTACCAGTCTGTCCTCACCTGAATGGAATGTCAGTATCGCCACTTTTCCACCAGGTCTGAGCGCATCCGGCAGCTTGTCAAGGAAATCATACAAAACCTCAAACTCACTGTTCACATCTATTCGCAGAGCCTGAAAACACCTCTGACAGGATTTCTTTACAGCCTCTTTTCTGTCCTTTTCCGGCACAAATGCCAATGCCTCCTCGATGGCATCCTTCATCTGCGTGGTGGTCTCCACATAATTCTTAGTTCGGTTTCTCTTCATGATGACCGTGGCGATCTCCTCCGCATAAGGCTCGTCCGAGTTCTCCTGGAACATCCCAACGAGTTCCTCATACGAAACCTCTCGTAGACGCTCCGCCGCCGACTCACCCTTCTCCGGATCAAGCCTCAGATCAAGTGGTCCATCAAACTTGTATGTGAATCCCCTGTCTGGATTGTCTATCTGCATGGAAGACACTCCGAGATCCGCAAGGATAAAATCAAATCCCCCGGCCTCCTCTGCCACCTGGTCGATATTCCTGAAATTTGTCTGCTTTATCGTGAGTATATCCTCCCCGTAGCCGGCATCCTCCAGCCTCTTCTTCGTCTTCACTATCTCTATAGGATCAACATCCAGTGCATACATATGACCTTTTCCCTGAAGCTTCTCCAGCATACGCCTTGTGTGACCACCATAGCCCAGTGTCGCATCAAGCCCCTGCTGTCCCGGCTGTATCTGAAGGAAATCCAGTATCTCATTTACACATATTGAAATGTGCATCCCTGCCGGGGTACTTCCCTTGCTTATGACTTTCTCTATCGTATCCGCATATTTTTCAGGATCGTGCTCCTTGTATTTCTCCTCAAACCTCTTCGGATGGGTGCCACTGTAGTGCACTCTCCTCTTGTGTATCTTTTCTTCCATATATTCTTATCTCCTTAGCCGCCGTCTGCCATACAAGGCCCCGGAACATTTATGTCATAATACCATATATCTGCGAAACAAGCCACACAACACTAAAAAAATAGAAGCCACGGCATTCATCCGTGACTTCCAGAATAATAGCATCATATAATTATTATTATTTACCAGCTATAATGTGATGTATCATGGTGAGCTGGCTCCTGAGTGCATCCACAGATATCTGTCCAGGGGCGGAAGGTATGCCCGCTGTGGCAAATGATATCGTATTGCCATACATCTCTCCTGTGGTTCTTGTCTCCACACCAAGTTCACCCATGGATATAACTATGAGAGGCGTCTGATTTCCTCTATCCTGCAGTTCCTTTGCAGCCTGCATCATATCTACGACCTGCGATCCCTCCTCAGGCATCATGGCTATCTTGGCTATATCTGCACCTGTGAATATGATGGACTTAAATCTGTCAACTATCTGTTCCATAGGTATAGTAGTCTTGAAATCATGATTGGACACTATGACATACACGCCCTTGGAATGAGCCTCCGCTATGACTTCATCCACAATCTCCATGTCGGAGAAATATTCTATATCCACGATGTCTATATATCCACTGTCTATAGCGTCAATAAGAAGGTCGTGATACTGGCTGAGTGTTGCCTCCATGCAGCCACCCTCGCCCTTTGTTCGGAATGTAAATATAATAGGGAACTGCCCCAGCTTATCATGGATCTTCGCCAGAGTCTTCATAAGTGCCTCTCTGTCAAAGCACTTCTCGTACATATCCGCTCTGAATTCCACCATGTCCGGTTCCGACTTCGCTATGATCCCCAACTGATAGTCTACATCATAATCCGTCGGAGCTACCAGAGGTACACAGATCTTAGTCATTCCCTCTCCTATCGCCACATTCTTCACATTAACGACCTTCATCACTGCCTCCTGCCTTTTTCACATTTTCCCTGCACGCTGTACAGCTATTACTTTATCTCAATTGCATCCATGAATGTCTCACACAGCTTCTGCGCGTCAACCTTGTCGACCTTATCCCAGTAGCTGATAGAACATGTAACTACATCCTCGCCTGTAGGATATACCAACAGCACCTCTGTTCTATCCATATCATATGATGTGAGCTGTATCACAAGATATGTTACCTCTGTGCCATCCTTTGCCTTCACTGTGCCATCTGTCATCTCGTTGACCTTGGAGTTCTCATCGTTGTAATACTCTGTGTAAGTATCCTTCATGTTCTTCACAAGATCACTTGCTGAATAGTGTGTATATGTAGAATAGCTTGCATATACATCGCCCTTCTCATCATTATAAGATATGGTATACTCTGAAGCATAGCTTCTCTCGTATCCCTTTGGATCATTGATCTTTACTGACTTATCGCCAAGGCTTAATGTAACCTTTGAAAGGTCTTTCTCCTCTGTGCTGTCATTTGACTTCTCTGTGGTTGCTTCCTCTGTTGTAGCTGCCTCTGTTGTCTCAGGCTCTTCCTCCTCAGTATCCTTTGAGTCGGTGCCGAACTTTCCGTCAAGTCTGCTGTCAACACTTACTGAGTCAAATATCTCGCTCCATGCTGATACGATCTTTTCCATCTTATCCATGTTGATGTACTGATCTACATCATCACTGTTGAGAACTGAGTAATCAACCACATCTCCTGCTGCAGGAGCCTCTATCTTGTTGTCCTTCTCTGCTACCTTGAGATTTCCTGAGCACTGAAGAACATCCTCGCCTGATACTGTAACTGTGAGCTTTGCATCATTTATGCTGAATGACTCGCCCTTCTTGACATCTGCAAGGACACCCTCAAATACAGCCTGAGCAGTCTCCCCCTGTACATCAACAGATATGCTTCCACTCATCTTACCGCTGTTCTTGTCATAGTCTGATGTCACATTTCCTGTGAACTCCTGGCTCTCTCCGCCGCTCATTGCTGATAATGTGTACTTCTTGTCAGTTGATATCTTATCTCCTGATGTGTCAGTCTTTGACTCACTCTTGAGCTCTATATTTACATCTGAACCGTATGTAAGTGCTATCTTTGTTACAGCATCTGATGTGACATTTCCGTCACCCATGTAATCTGCTGTGAATGAAATCTTAACGCCTGCTGCTGCAAGATCATAATCCCAGTCAACACGGATCACCTTGTCGTTTTCTACGTATACATTTGCAACGGCATCCTTTGTCATTACTGCGCTGACCAGAGATGGAATAGTGCCGATGGACTGCTTGAGCTGATCCTTTGTAACACCCATCTGATCCATCATATCATCTGACAGATTACTGTCCATGTACTTGTTCAGACAGTCAACCAGTGCCTGTGAGAACTCATCTATAGCGTCTGTTGTGATTGTCACTGTGTAGTGGTCTGCCTTGATAGTCTTGCCATTTGCATTTGTAAACTCATCCTTGCCGACCTTCTCATATGTTATGGACTCTGCAAGCTTATCTGCAGCCGGCTTGAGATCCTCATCTATGATCTTCTGAAGAGCCTCGCTGTCAACTGAACCGCCGGCTCCCGCATCCTTGCTGTCGAGCTCTGCCATAACACTGTTCATGTCAAATGAAAATGTCTTGGTAAAGAGATCAGGACATGACATATAGAGCGTCTGACCGATCATTACAACATCCGCACTGACTGTCTCGCCTGCCAGTGTCATGGAAGAACCAAGCTTGAAGCTGTTCTGTCCGTCGCTCTTGGCTGTGCTTGCGTCAAATGTAAATGTTGAACCGTCGAGCTTACCATCTCCGGCAACCTTGTCGATGGTAAAATCTGACTGAACGTCCAGCTTGTCGACATCTATGTCATCTGCTCCGACGATACCTGCAATATTATTGTTCTCAAGTTCCTTTGCTGTGTTCTCCATCGCGTCCTTAACCGCATCCTTAGGACTCTTCTTGATGAACACGAAGAATACAACAACAAATGCTGCTATGATAACAAGCGCTGCCACAACTGCTATTATGGCTATCTTGATACCCTTTCTCTTCTTTGGAGACTCAGGCTTGTGCGCCTGATCACCATACATGTTCACGGTCTGATCATATACACTCTGCTGTGCATTCATCTGCTGACCGTACTGATCTGCAAACTGCTGACCCGCAAACTGCTGATTTGCATCGTACTGCTGCTGGCCATACTGTCCTGCGTACTGCTGGTTCGCTCCATACTGCTGCTGGCCGTACTGTCCTGCGTACTGCTGGTTTGCTCCATACTGCTGCTGGCCGTACTGTCCTGCGTACTGCTGGTTCGCTCCATACTGCTGCTGACCGTACTGTCCTGCGTACTGCTGGTTCGCTCCATACTGCTGCTGGCCGTACTGTCCTGCGTACTGCTGATCTGCTGCGTACTGCTGGTTTGCATCGTACTGCTGCTGACCGTACTGTCCTGCATACTGCTGGTCTGCGCTATACTGCTGACCCGCATCACCCTGCTGGTTCTGTGATGGCTGTGGACCATCGGCGCCGTTAGGATTCATTCCGTCCGGCATCTGATTCATGTTATTATCACTCATAATATCTCCCTTTCTGTGTGAATAACCATTATCCTTCCTCTGTAAATTTACACAAATACTTATAAAATGTAAACATTTTTTATTATCTCTTTATATTATGTAAGCAATGTGAAATGGCACGTTAACGCCTGATACGCCACATTGCCGGCACTAAAAATCAGCTTCACCATCGAAACTGAGGCCAAGTTTTCCAAGTATGGACTTTGGAACATAAGCCTCTATAAATATGCCATCGTCCAGATATTCCTCTGTCTGGATCTCACCATATTTGTGGATAAGTCCTGTGAGTCCTGCTTCAGAATATGCAAATGTATGCCTTATATATGACTTCTGATTTCTGAGTATTTCCTCTATCGCACTGGCAAGCTCCGGGAGTCCCTGTCCCGTGGCAGCCGAGATATACAGAGTCTTGTCCGCTCTCAGATCGCGCACACCCACCAGATCATCCTTTGATATTCTGTCTATCTTGTTGAATACAGTTATCACAGGTTTTCCCGAGTTCTCTTCTATCTTGAGCTGCTTTAATGTGCTGTACACCGTCTCTATGTTCTTATCCCAGTTTTCATCCGATGCGTCCACAACATGAAGGATGACATCACAGTATTTTGCCTCCTCCAGAGTGGAGCCAAAAGCCTCGACCAGATGATGCGGCAGCTTCCTTATAAAACCGACCGTATCGGTGAGCAGTATATTCTGTCCGCCCGGCAGCTTGTATCCTCTTGTCGTAGGATCAAGGGTCGCAAATAATTTGTCTTCCTGTAATACTCCTGCCCCCGTGAGTGCATTCAGCAGGGTCGACTTGCCCGCATTTGTGTATCCGACTATGCCCACAACCGGCACAGCGCTCCTCTGTCTCTGCTTTCTCTGCTGGCTTCTCTGAGATTCAACGTTCCTGAGCTCCGCCTTCAGTCTGGAGATCCTGTCCCTTATGACTCGTCTGTCTATCTCCAGCTTCTTCTCTCCGGGTCCTCTCGTTCCGATTCCGCCGCCCAGTCTCGACAGCGAATCTCTCATTCCAACAAGTCTGGTGGCTCTGAACTTGAGCTGTGCAAGTTCCACCTGCAGCTTGCCCTCGTAGCTTCCAGCATGTGCTGCAAATATATCGAGAATGACCATTGTCCTGTCCATAACCTTTATGTCCAGTGCGTCCTGAAGGTTCATCAACTGTGCCGGTGACAGCTCGTCATCACAGCACACTCCTGTGGCGCCCAGCTCATATATCATCTCCCTGAGCTCCTCAACCTTTCCTCTTCCCAGATACAGGTCATTTGCAATGCGGTCCCTGTTCTGCACCAGTCGTCCCACGACCTCGGCTCCGGCTGTGTCTATGAGCTCCGTGAGCTCGTCCAGGGATGCCTGTATCTCCAGTGAGACCTCTTTCTGTGTATATCCACCTGTATCGGCGGCAAATATGATTATCTTTTCCTTTATCTTCTCTGCTTCGAGATCATAAATCGTACTTTTCCTGTCTGCCATGATCCACCTCTACTTTTCAACGGTGACTGTGACTGTGTGATAGGATGATCTGTTACCGCTGCTGTCCTGCGCACAGCACACAACTGTATAGCTGCCCGCCTTAGACTCCATCTTGTTAACAGCCACGCATATAACGTCCTGTCCAAGACTTGTGAGTGCCTGTCCATCCAGAGTCTTGCCATTGCCATCTGTGGCCACTCCTGTCCTTATCAGTGTATCACCATCCTGTGCGTTCACATAAGATGCAACAAGCTCTGCAAGCTCATCAGCCTGTCCATTGTAACTCTCCAGCTTTATCTCCACAGGAACCCTTGTTATAACAGGGGCTTCATCATCCTCCACTGTTATCTCGATACTCTTCCATATCTCCTTGCCCTGATCTGTAAAGCTGTACTTTACTGTATATTTCCCCAGCTTCATATTGTCCACGGTTCCCTCAACCTTCAACTGGTCCGTTACATCCTCACGCTGTGAATTGAAGGCCCATATTCCCGCCATTGTGTCATAGTTCTCGCCCTGGTTTATGCTGTGGCTCTCCGCACCGTATATCACGGCTGTTCCTGCGGTCGGATTCTCCTCAACCATGTCTGTCGGGTCCCATCCGGTCTCATCAGTGTTATCCAGTCTGGTCACCGGCACAGGTCTTCCAAGTGGTCCATAGTAATTACTGTCAAATATATCCACATATGTTCCGGCCTCACAGTTCTCGTATATCCATTTGGTATCTGCAACACACAGTCTGACGCATCCCAGTGATGCCCCTGTTCCAAGCTTGTTGAATTCCCATGTCTCAAGAGAATCCTTTGTGGTGTCAAGATATGGTACGGAATGGAACAGAGTGTCACCGTCTATCTGTGACACATACTGGCCATAACAGTTGTCAAACAGTGCAAGCCAGTCCCACTTTAGCTGTATGTTGAACAGTCCGACTGGAGTTTCTCCCACCGGTGATACCGAACAGCGCATGGCTTTAACCGGAACGGTGTAATAACCTGTGGCATCCAGCTTATATATAGTAACTATATTTTCCTGTCTGTTTATCTTGATGGCATACGGACAGCCATTGTCCGCCAGATCCTCACCATTATAATTCTCTTCCTGCTCCGTCTCCGGAACCGCTATGTCTGTACATTCCACAGTTCCCTGAACCTTGAGTTCCGCAGCCTTTTCTGTTGTTGCTGCTGAGGCATCGCCATTCGTATTATCACTGTCCGTCGATGTTCCTGTGACAACCGAGTCCTTTTCATTACGATTATCCAGTTTACTCTTAAGTCTGTAGTTTTTCACAGCAAGGCCTATGACCAGTCCCAGCAGAATGACGCCCACTGCGTATAACGCCATTCTCTCGAGCTCCGCATGTCTCTTCCTGTTACGCTTATTTTTTTGTATGTTATTCTTTTCCATATTTTCCATTTCTTTCTATAATATATGTCAAATGTTAGTATGCACAATCAAGCAATTTTTAATCGTTACACTTTAACATAACATTTTATATAACAAAATAAAACATTTTTCTTTAAAATTAAGCAAAAACCACATTGACTTTATCGCGAACTGTTGTACAATCGAATATCAGGCGCAAAAAAATAAGGAGGGTTATTATATATGAAAGATCTGACAGTCGGAAAACCAATGAAAGTCATATGGTTATTTGCTGTTCCTATGATACTGGGACAGATCGCACAGCAGTTATACAGTTTTACAGACTCAGCCATCGTGGGCAACTACGTAAGCTCACAGGCACTCGCCGCGGTTGGCGCAACCTCAGTCATTTCGAATATGATAATAGGCTTCCTCAACAGCGGAACCATGGGACTTGCCATCCCTATAGCCAAATACTATGGTGCAAAGGACTATCACAATATGAGAAGATGTATCGGTGCATCGGCCATCATGACACTGCTGGCATCCATTGTCCTGACAGTTCTGAGTCTCATATTTATAAGACCTATCCTGGTACTTCTCAAAACACCGGACGACATACTGGATATGGCAGCAAGCTACGTTATAATCATAATCGTTGGAATCATATTCTGTTCATTATATAATCTGTGCGCCAACATACTGCGTGCAGTCGGAGACAGCAAGACGCCTCTTATATTCCTCGGTATATCAGTTGTACTCAATATCGTTCTGGATCTTATGTTTATAAGGGCATTTGACATGGGAGTACGGGGTGCAGCCATCGCCACCGATATATCACAGGCACTGGCGGGCATACTTGCCCTGATCTATATACTTGTGAAGGCCAAGCATCTGATTCCGGAGAAGGATGAATACTCCGTAGAGAAGAGTGACCGGTCAGACCTCATACAGTCCGCACTTGCCATGGGATTTATGAGCTGTATAGTGAACATCGGAACGGTCATACTCCAGAGAGCCATCAATGGACTCGGAACTGATATAGTAACCGCCCACACAGCGGCAAGAAAGATATTTGATATCCTCATGTTCATGTTATATATAGTAGGAAATGCCGTGACGACATATGTAAGCCAGAATATGGGCGCAGGCAGATACGACCGGGTACATCAGGGTGTGAGGGCTGCGATCATCATAAACACGATCATAACCACTGTCATGATAATATTCGGCTGGCTGCTCAGCCCGGCACTTATAAAGCTGGTTGCAGGTACATCTGCCAGTGCCATCATAGATCCGGCCGTGAGATATGTAAGGATCGGCGTGACGTGCTTCTATGTACTTGGTCCTCTGTTCGTCCTGAGATGTGCAATGCAGGGAATGGGCAGGAAGATCGTTCCGGTCATGTCATCCACTATAGAGCTGATCGGCAAGGTACTTGCGGTTATGATCCTCACTCCAAGACTTGGATATCTCGGAGTTACCATCACAGAGCCTATCATCTGGTTCTGCTGTACACTGATGCTCTCCATAATGTATCTCACAACCCCTGTGGAGAAGCTTGTTGAGAAGAGACGTGCTGCAAACTGATATTGCATACAAATATAAACCAACAAATAAAGCCCCACTGCCGGTGGTCTTCATCAACGCCGACAGCGGGGCTCTTTGTATGGCTAAAATGAGTATTACTTCTTATCCTTTTTGATAACGATATAGCCTGCACCAGCCATGATAAGTGATGCTATCATTATCGCAAACATTACGTCTACAGGTGACTTATCTCCTGTATTTACCACGTTCTGTCCATTTCCACCTGTGCTTCCATCCGTTGTTGCTGCTGTGGTAGCCTCAGTTGTCTTGTCGTCATTGCCAGGCTTCTCAGTTGTTGGAGCCTCGGTAGTCTGATCCTCTGTGGTTGGATTCTCTGTGGTTGGAGCCTCTGTTGTTGGATTGGCCTTACCCGGATCTGCCTCATCCTTCTTAACCAGTGACTTATCTGTTATGATAAGTCCATTCTTGTCCACTGGATTCTTCTTGAGCATATCATCTGTGAGCTTCACTGCCTGGATTCCATCAAAGTAGATAGTTGAGTCAACTGTCCACTTGCCAGTGTGATCCTCCGGCACGATCGAGTTGCACCATACAGCAAATTTGACTATATCCGATGCATCGAGTGTACCACCCTTCTTACCCTTGAATGAGCTGAATGGAATAGTAACATACTGTGCCTTTGTTCCCTTTACGAAATCTGTGAGGTATACCTCAAATTCCTCGCCGCTTCCATCTGTGATCTGGATCACAAGTTTCTGTCCCATACCGTCCGGCTGTACCCACATCTCAAGCGCATTATACTTTGAGAAATCATTGTTTGTAAGCTCTGACTTGATCCTTCCTGTCCACACCTCTGATCCATTTGTCTCAAGCTTATACTTGAACGCACCGCCGTATGTGCCACCGTTCTTATGAGTCTTGTCAAGAACAAAGCTTGAGCTGCATCCTGCGGCTGAGTTAGATGTGTATGTGGAATCCAGAAGTCCGTCGCTTCCTGAATAGTACTCGAAGTCCTCGATGACATTTGCAGGAGCCTTATCCTTGGCCTTTCCAAGGCTTATGTGTGACAGCTGTGCGAGCTGCTCGCCATCTGCCAAGAGTGTGATGGTTGCTGTATCTGTCTTTCCAAGCTTGCTGAGATTCTTCTCTGTAAGATCAGCCGTGTAAAGTGTTGGCTCTGATCCTGCAGCGGCAATCTCGGCTCCAGCCTCAGCGTTGAGTGTAAGCTTAACACCTGTATCAGGATTGTTGATAATGAACTGAACCTTTGATGCATTCTTAACACCAGCCTTGAGTGTTGTCGCCTTGAGGATGGTATCTCTGTCAAATGGATATACCATATAACCCATCTGGTTAGTGTATGTATTTGCAGATACTCCTGCAAGGGTTCCCATGTTACTGTAGAATCCTGTATCGCCACCAAATATTGATGAGTCGTCGTTGTAGTACTTTATGAAGTCATTTATAAGCTCCTGTCCATGTGTGTCGTCATACTTATATGGAACGTAGAAGTTGGTATCTCCGAAGTTGGCCCATACGAGGTAGTATGGCATGTTGTTCTTCTTCGCAATGTCGTTGACTTCCTGATACCAGTTCTTTCCTGAAGCCTCTGTTCCAACCGGATTGCCCTTTACGAGAAGTCCCTCGTTGTCTGAACCATCCTTCTTCATGACTCTGACACCGCACTCAGCGATGGCTGGTATCTTGCCCCTCTTTGCAGCTATTGATGACACGATATTACATGTTGTATCAAGACTGTCAAAGAAAGAATTGTCTGCAGCTGCAGGGTACGAATTGTAATCGTTGTAGTAGTCAAATGCAAGGATATCTACATACTCATCGCCTGGATAGTATGACATGTAAGCTGCCTCTGATGTGATAGGTCCGTTTGGCGAGTATACCCAGAGAAGGTTGTGTACACCGCTCTGCTCCATGTAATCCTTGGTATATCTGTAGAGAGACTTGTATGTCTCAGCTGTGTTCATTGATCCCCACCAGAACCAGCTTCCTGTATTCTCGTGGAATGGTCTGATCATGATAGGTATTCCTGCAGCCTGAAGCTGTGATGCGTAGTCTGCGATCACATCGAGGTAAGCTGTAAATACCTCATTGTACTCTCCACCTGGGAGAATCTGCTTTACTATGTCATTTGACAGATCCTTGGACTCTGAGAAATCACATCCGTAGAAACTGTATGTTCCATCCGAGTTCTTCACTATCTTGGAGCTGGAGAAGTTTGGCATATGCATTGACAATGACACGATCGCACCATTTGCCGCTGCAGTCTTGCTGTATGCCACTGAGTTTGCCAGTGCCGAAGCCACGTCTGAACCGCCTGCCTCCGAGCCTGTAACTGCCAGTGAGTCGATTCCGAACACACCGCTGACCTGTCCAGTCACATCATATACATCACCGAGTGACGCCTGTGGATTTACGCTTCTGCTCACATCATTCTGATGTCCGAACAGAACCTGATCGCTGTTCATGAGCGTATTCAGGTATGCCGCAAGTGCCTTTGCACTGTCTGCAGCATTCGCATCACTCACTCTAACTGATGATGGCATCTGTGAAAGATCCGCTGGTGAACCAGCACCAGGAGTCTCTGTTATCTCAACAAAATTCTTTGTTGTATCTGCCTGTGACAGAACAAGATTATCAAGATATACATTGCCCTTGAAGCTTGTGCTGCTTCCTATGATTCCTATTGTCACATCTGTGAGTGGTTTATCTGTCGGAGTAAATCCCATAGTAACTGTAGCCTTCTTTAATCCATCGCCGATATCCTCTGCATCATCGTCAATGGTTGTATCTTTATTTATTATTCCATTTGCAAAAAACTTGATCTTGCTTCCCTTGAGCTTTGCCGGGTAGATGATATCCACACTGAGCTGGTTGTACTGGCTCACATCCATAGCCTTTGTAGGAACACACTTAACCTTTGCCTCACTCCAGGAGGAAGTTGAATCTGCTGAGTAGTCAACAGAAACCTTAAGTCTCTCATTTGCACTGTCATATGATATGTCAGGTGTGGCAGTACCTGCCTTGTTGGCTGCATCGCCGTGCTTGTATGCATATCCGGCCTCTGTGCTCCACTTGTCATAATCCTCAGCCGATGAGAGATCTGAGATCACAGCAGGATCTCTCTGCTCAAGTCCGCCGCTGCTCTCCTTAACATCAAGTACCTTAACGTTGCTTATTGTGATCTTGCCAGCATATGCTGAGTTGGAATTGTACTGGAATACGATCTCCTGCACATTTCCCACCTCTGATACATCAAATGCAAATGATATATCGCACTTGCCATCGACAAAGTTCTCAGCCTTGATGAACGGATAGTCGCCTGACTTGACGTAATCCCAGCTGTCGCCTGTCTTCATGGCACATGCAAGCTGTATCGCGTTATATGACCCGTCTGACGCCTCGGCACCATCAAGTCCCGTTGCATCTGCATCAAGTGTAACTGTAGCTGTGAGCTTTGCCTTTGCTCCAACTTTGACATTGTCTACTGTAGGAATATCTGTATAGCTTCCTGTATCATTGCTGGCAAATGCCTTGTCTGTCCACTTTGCATCGCTCGCTGTGTCAAACACAAGGCTTGCATCTGCAAAATTTCCAACCTCAGTCTCTGATGTTGTCGGCTTCTTGCCACTCTCTACCTTGTCAACTGCAACGCCGCCGATGAGAACCTTTCCTGTAAATGCTGAGTTTGCATTGTACTGGAATACGATCTCCTGAACATCGCCTGCATCCACTCCGTTAAAGTTGAACTCTACGCTGCACTTGCCATCTGTAAGGTTCTCACTCTTTAAAAATGGATAGTCATCTGACTTGACATATGTCCAGCTATCGCCTGTCTTGATGGCACATGCAAGCTGGATCGCATTGTACGATCCATCTGATGCCTCGGCACCATCAAGGCCTGATATATCGCCGTCGAGAGAAACTGTCGCTGTGAGTTTCGCCTTTTCACCTACAGTTGCCCCCTCTATTCTCGCCATGTCGGCATATGTAGCGCTGTCATTGCTGGCATACGCTTTATCTTTCCATGTCTTATCTGAAACAGCGTCAAATGTGAGAACTGCATCTGAACTGCTCCATACTGTATTGTCTGTGATCGAAGGTGCTGCCACACCTGTCACATTTCCTGTTGCTGATGATCCGCCACCTGGCTCTTCTCCACCATCAGGCTCCTCTCCTGAATCATCACTCTGAATCTCTACATCAGATATTGATATTGTTCCAGTATATGCAGAGTTTGAATTGTACTGGAATATTATCTCGTTCACAGCTCCTGTATCCTCCACATCAAATGCAAATGATACCTGTGTCTTGCCATCTGTAAAATTTTCCGCTTTAAGGAATGGATAATCATCAGACTTGGTGTATGTCCATCCATCGCCAGTCTTGATTGCACAGGAAAGCTGGATCACATTATACGTTCCGTCAGCAGCCTCCGCACCATCCAATCCTGAAAAATCTCCATTAAGTGTTACATTTGCCGTGAGCACAGCCTTTTTACCCACAGACACATCATCGATCCTGCCTAACTCTGGGTATGTACCTTCATCATTGCTGGCATAAATTTTATCTGTCCACTTGGCATCTGCGCCAGTGTCAAATACCAGTTTGTCTGTAGTGATGCTCCACGCCATTTCCGCAGACGGCTCTGATGCATCAGCTGAGACTATTGCCCCTGCACTTCCCCAGAATGAGCCAACCATTGCAACTGCACATGTCACAGCAACAAGTCTTGTTCTAAATCTCACCATATTCCTTACCCTTTCTTTTTTGTGATATTCCTCCACTTTACTCACCACGAACAGCCTAATTCGTGATTAATATTTATACATATACTTATATTAACTCATTTTTTAATTGTTGAACATGTCATTAATTACCGAATATTTAAGTTGTTTTTTATTGCTTTTGCACGTCATATTAGTCAATAATTTAAGTTATTTGCAATTAATATTAGTTTCTTGTTACCGCACGGATTGTTACTGCTCGCAGAGCGGGTAATCAGTGGTTTAACACACGTTGTAATTAATACATAAAAAAGCCAGCTGGCATAATACCAACTGGCTTTATATTAGTTTATTCATTTTTTAAATATTGAAGTATCTAATCAAAATATCTGAATGTTTCCACACATGCCATTGATTCTTCCACTATATTATAAATATCTATGAAAAAATTCGTTGTGCCTAGAGATTAAACTTACCGGAATATCAACTATCAGGGTACGAATTGCATCTACTCATAACATGCACTGCATGAACTTGTATATGTACCAACCTCTTATAAGCACTGGTCTTGCGGTATGTGATATGACCTGATGCCCTTGAAACACCACTCATATCTTGTGTTTTGAACAATCACGATGGATCAAATCTGGTATCAAATACCTGCGTCCTGGCACTTCAATCATGCTATATACAGCATCTGCATGTGGACTGATTCAAGATTTATCTTAAAGGCATCTCGTGTGGAAACAACTTCCCAGTTCTGAGTTACCATCATGATAAAAATGTTCTTCAATTGTCTCCAACGGAACCTCCTCCTTTCGTGAACTTGTACCACGGATCTCTGTTTCCTGCGCACCATGTGTAAAGTCTTTTTCACGATTCTATAAATCTCTGAGATAACTTCGTACATGTTACGTGTCACGGGTGACAATCTATGGTGTGCCATCTGTATCTTTTTCAAATGGCCGTTCTTTAATGTACCTTTATTATACATGATGCAAGGCAAATCGTCAACATATTTTTTGACAATTTATTAATTTTATTGTCATTGTTGTTGCGTTTTACCATCAACTTGTCTTTTATGTATATAATTGTGTGAATATTATACACATTTTATCTGTCCATCTTCTATCCTTACGATACGATCGGCCTGATCTGCTATATTTCCATCGTGAGTAACCATAATTATAGTCTGTCCATCTTCACTCTGCAGTTCTCTAAGCAGTCTCAGGACTTCTTTTCCTGATTGAGAGTCCAGATTTCCGGTAGGTTCATCGCAGAGCAACACTTTTGGTTTGTGTATGAGCGCTCTGGCTATCGCAACCCTCTGCTGCTGTCCACCGGACAACTGTGACGGATAATGTGTCAGTCTCTCTGAAATTCCAAGTTTTTCAGTAAGCTTATCAAAGTACTCCTCATCTACCTTAACCTTATCTATCATCATTGGCAGGAATATATTTTCCTTTGCTGTCAGCTCTGGCACCAGATTGAAGAACTGGAATACGAAACCTATATTTTTTCTGCGGAATTTTGCAAGCTGTGCATCTGAATATCTGAGTATATCTTCATCATCATAGAATATCTCTCCTTCTGCCTTTGTATCCAGTCCGCCCATCAGATGCAGCAATGTTGACTTTCCACTGCCTGATGTTCCTATAATCGCCGTAAATTTTCCATACTCAAATTCCACGTTACAGTTGCGAAGTGCATGAACAGCATTTGTTCCTTCACCATACGTCTTATTTAAATCCTTTATCTGAATCATATGCATCGTCCCCCTTACTCTTTTTCAGCCAGATCATCAATTATCTCTTCCGATTTCTTCTTATGAATGACCAGCACCGTAATAATCGTCGAAATCACAACAAGGAATGTTCCTATCAGTACCAACGCTCTTCCCACAGGGACAACAAATATCTCGCTGTCGAATAGAAATACATGCTGGAGTCTCGTTACCTCTTTTATAACATCTGCATCGACGTTCCATAAATCTGTCTCCGGCCAGTTGAACATGTTTAGCGCCTGTTCGTACTTGTAGCGCAAAAGCCATCTCATGCCATACACCATACCGGCTCCGACAGCACATGATACCAGGGCATTTCTTATGTTATACCATATAAACGTCATGTTCCATGAGTGCTTCTCCATTCCAAGAGCCCGCATGATCGCCACGTTCCGCCTGCCATTCTGGTAACGCATGGTGACAAGTTCCCAATATCCCCATGCCGCCATGATAAGAAGAATAAAGAACAGACATATTGTGCTCGCATACTGTGATATATATGCCTCACGATACTCCTTATCACACTCATCTATCGTTCGTATCCTGAGTTCCATTGAAGAGTCCAATATGTCAGCAAACCTGGATACAACTCTATCAATATCTCCCCTGTTGCTTAGAGATATATATGTAACGTCATAACATGTCTTAAACATCCCAATACTGACTGCTGTGTCCTGTGAGGCTACTATTGCATATCCATACTGTGAAGCTCTGTCAAGACCTGCGTACAATATCGGATCGCTCTCCTTTGTGGTCTCCGGAATCACGATTATCGCATCCACGATTTCAACAGTCTCCTTGTATTCGCCTTTTCCGTTCACTGTCATTGTATGCATTACATCGCCTATCTTATATGGCGACTCCGCGGTCATTCCGTCATATTCATATTCAACACACGCCACACCATTTTCATGGGTACCTATTGACCCCTCTTTTACATATTTATCCAGCTTTCTCATTCCGTTATCATCCAGCCATATCGCTGGAACGTTGAAATAAAATCTATCGTCTGCATGATAGAATTCTTCTGTATCTTCCGGAAACTGGACCTCCGCCTGCCACAATCCATCCGGAATATCCTCGTCATTTCTATCATAAAATATATCAAAGCCATCGTTTGTGGAGAAACTCTCTATTGACTTTACTTCGTTCATATCCGCAATGCTCTTGCGCCCATCCTCAGTAAGTCCTGTATCTGTAAGCAATACTCCACCAGTAATCCCCGACCCCTGATCATAAAGGCATATATCTACATCACTGGTTTCCATATCCAATTGTCCATATGTATAATATGTGTCTCTGTCCAGATCATCATTGTGAAAATATCCTTTTCCCTTGCCGTCCATAGAGCAGAATGCGTAGCACATCACCGCCGCAAACAGGATCAGGGCAACAGACAACATCTGCATTATATTTGCAAATGGAATACCGGAAACCACCGATTTGATTCTCCCGAATGATCTCACACGATCTCTTCTTATAAGTCTTCTTGATTTTATATGAAGGTATATATAAAAAAGTAAATATCCAAGAGTAAATGTACCTGTTGCACACACAACAGAGATTACAAATGGATTTTCTGTAATCTGCTGTACACACCACTCCACTGTATAACCGCGCAATTTAGGCAGCCTCAGCAAACGACTTTGAATCTCGAGTATGACCTCATATACAGTGATTCCAACGACTCCACCGCATATCACTCCTGAAACCAGCAGGATTCCCCATTCCAATATATGTATCCAAGCCACTTTCATCCGGCTGGCTCCTATATCTCTCACGATATCCAGGGATTTCTGCCTCTCGCTCATAACAGTTATCATCACGCCAAACAGGGATATAGCCGACAAGATCACAGCAATAACACTGAAATATAGTATTCCCTGGACAGAGTCCGACAGATAACTTTCGCTGTTAAGCTTCTCGTTTCCAAGGGTAATGTTGCAGATATCTTCTGCAGCCGATCTGCTGCGGCCGGATCTTGGCCATATTCCAGTTTTGTCATAATAATCCTGCGCAAACTCTTCCATAGCGCTCTCCGACTGCTCTGTTATCTCGTCATCACCATACAGTGAGACAGCAGTATATACGAATGTATTCTCATCCAAATCACAGTCATCCCGCCACAGATATATAGTTGGCATCTGTACTTCCGAAAGGTCAGATCCCCAGTCTACTCTGTTCTCCTTAAGATCTCTTCTGCTGTCTGTACACAATACACCTGTGATAGTAAACGTAATCTGTCCCACATGTCTACCTGTTCTCAACAGATATGTATCATCCAAATCGTAACTGTCAAATGTTACTTCCTTTCCAACATACGAGTCAGGATCAACAGTAAAAAACATATCCTCCAACACATAATCGTACACTGCTGCCTCCCCGGTTTTTTCAGGGAATCTTCCCGACGAAAGCTTTACATACTCAAGCTCCTCTGCCGTATCGTCAATATATGTACCATATGTATACTGTGTTTTGTCATTTCCCAGCTTTCCACATATAGCCGTACGCCCGATCATGCTGACCCTTTTGTCTTGTGACATCTCCTCATATGCATCACTGCCAAGATTGCTATACAGGTAAAATGTCTTACTACTTCCCCGCAGCTTGTCATCATACTGCCGTCTACATTCTGTTCTCTCCATCAAAAGTGCAATCAACAGGAAAGCCGTTAATATCACTATCGAGGTAAGCATGCTCGCAAACTGCTTTTTATGATATCTCCAGTATTTTGTTATCAGAAATAAGTTTGTTTTCATATGTCCCCCCCGCTATACACAATTAGCCCCGTCAAATTATGACGGAGCTATATTTCTATATTTTTAGCACATTCTTTATAATATCAGCATCTTACCCTGAACGATCCTGCAGTCCTATAATTTGCGCCAGTCGGTTCAGTATAAAAATAATATGTTTTTCCTTTGCTTACTCCAAAAGTTGTTGAAAGTGAAGTACCTGTGCTCCCTTCAGCAGGCGGATATATAATCTTTGCTATATTTCCACTGGAATCCTTTACTGTTATTTTCACTTTTCCTTTCGTTGAAGCATTATATATCAGTGTCATAGTTGTACCTGCCGTTGTTACATGTCCTACTTTAGTATAACTAGTGCAATCATAGTCATAATAATATGATGCAACCGCTCTTGCAACACTATTATTTTCTACAGCTAGCTCTTCTGCCATTGTGGTCTCGCTCTCCCCCGCAAGTGCACTCACCCCAGGCATACATGATATCGTCATTACCGCTGTCATCACGCATACAATCATTCTCTTAAACATCCTCATATGCATATCCTCCTAAATTCAAATTATTGTCTACTTTTTTTAGCAAACTCTTCTAAGCCATCCGGCTCCTTCGGCTGATAATATCTAGTCTTGCATCCTTCCACAACAAGTGGGGATATTACCACTGAGCATGCACATAATAATCTTCCTGCCTTGACAAGTAATTTTCTCACAATACATATCCTCCTTTCTACTGCTATACAATCGACAACTATGTTTATAAGGTTATTATAAATGCATTTTTCGACTATTTTTTCAAAATGGACTAATTGGTCAAAATTAAGGAGTGAACGGTAATTTATTACCACATACTCCTTAATTTTGACCGTTTACTCCATTCCTATTGCTACATACGTCACTCGTGCTATCATTAACTTTACTCATTTGATATCAATATTAGGGAGAGTATTTTATGATTAATTATATATGTTTGAAGATTTCTAATTACCTTATCAAAGAAAAAATAATTACAGATAAAGAAAGAAATATATATTCCTACCTTTTCTCATGTGTATTTGAAGAAATTATTTTTGACCTTATAACACTTGCCACAGGGATTATTTTTCATAGATTAATTACATCTGTTCTATTCATAATAATAACTATGCCATTGCGCTATTTTGCAGGTGGCTATCACGCATCAACACCTTTGCGGTGCACCATCTTGTCATATGGAATCATGATAATTGTGGTATTATTTCCACAATTATCATTTGAACATTCAGAAACTATTCAAGCAATCATATTTTTTGTCTGCATTGCCATAATTATGATAGTTTCACCTGTTGATACAGAAAATAAAAGATTTAACATCTCAGACAAAATCAGTCTACAAAAGAAAGCCAGGATTACCGTAATATTAATATGTGGAATCCAACTTATATTATGGTACAATAAATCCAATCAGCATACACAAACTATTACATTGTGTGTGTTAATATGTACATTAAGTTTACTTGCAGGATATATAAGGAATATAAAAAATGTCTCTTAAAAATATTAATATAGCAATTTGTGACGATGAAGTATCATCAATTTATTCAATAAAAAAATACTTGATTTCATATCAAATACAATTTGATATCGACTGTGAAATTCACACTTTTACAGACAGTTCTAAATTTTTGTCTTCATTTGAAACAAACAAATACAACATTGTATTTCTTGACATTGATATGCCAAATATGGATGGTTTAGAGATTTCCAAACATATAAGGAAAAAATATTCAGATGATGTATACATTGTATTTGTGACTTCATATCCAAGCTATATGCATGATAGCTTTCAGGTTCATCCTTTTCAATATCTTATAAAACCTGTTTCCTACAATATTTTTCAAAATATTATGTCTGACCTTTTAACATATATGCAAAGCAAGAACAATATACGCATAGTAGTAGATACATATAATGAAAAACTTCTTGTAAATGTGAATGATGTAATCTACATTCGTACAAGCAAGAGCCAAAAACTCCATCTTATTTATACACTACGCGATTCTCAAATAATTGGTCGTGGAGCGTTATCATCATTGGCAACCTCTCTTGCTGAACATGGATTTATTTTAACCAATCAAAGCACTCTGGTAAATACAAAGCATATAACCCACTTTAACGATAAGTTGTTAGGTCTTGATAATGGAGACGTAATGAATATTTCTAGAAGAAACCTAAAAAAATTCAGAACTTTTTTTGCAAAGCAAATCATCTCAGATATGAAAGGGTAAATACAATGGACATTATTTTTGATATTATGCCAACGCTTTTATACAGTGCAGATATGTATATATTTTTTTATGTTATATTCAACGACAAAAGACGATTTAATTATAACTTTATTTTTGGTATTTTTATAATCTGGGGAGTTGAAATGCTACAAAATATTATTGTTCTCCCACTTTCCGGAGATGTATCCATGAAAACAACTGTTATGAGAGTTTCTCTTTCCTTTTTATTAACTACCATTCTTTCACTTTTATTTACTGCCACAATCACATCAAGATTATTTACATCTATTTCCTTTGTGACAATTACTATGCTATGCGAAAATATGTCATATTCAACTATAAATCGCTTTCTTGCAACAAATATTGAAAACGACACAATCCCTGTTGCCGTTTTCAATTCTGTTTTTTCTCTTTCTGATTTTTATTGTCTCATATTTGTTCTGCTTGTTACAATTATATTTAGAAAGATTCATATATCACTGTCAATTATTGATATTTCAGCTATTGTGGTAATTCCTGTCATATCTCTCATAATTTTAATAACCCCTGATATATTTGCCTTTAACAAGACAAATCCTCGAGCTTATAGCAATCTTATAAATTTACTGCTTACTATAAATATTGTTAATTTCTTCCTGATCAATGAAATATCTAAAAAGGAAGAATTACAAGCGCAAACAGAACAATTATCAAGACAGATTGAATTCCAACAAAACAAATACGTTCAACTTGGAGAGGCTTATAAAAGTCTCCGCAGTTTTATGCATGATACAAATAAACACTTTATATATATACAAAATTGTATAAAAAATAAAAATTATGACGCAGTCATTCCTTATACTAATGATACTTTAAACGATCTCAAATCCAGATACTGTTCTATAAACACAGGCAACCTGGTAATAGATTCATTTGTGAGTAACCTGAAAGAAGTGGCTGACAAATACCATATAACTCTTGATACAAGTATAAAACTGAGTACTACTCAGATACCTCTTACAGATTATGACCTGACTATAGTTTTAGGTAATCTTTTCGACAATGCCATAACCGCATGTAATGATGTTGAAAATGCGGTAATTACAGTCAAGCTACAAACTATAAGAAATACATTCACCATTTATGTTGAAAATTCTTATAATGCTTCGAAAAAACATTCTTCAGACAATGATTTTGACTTTATCCATGGATATGGTCTGAAAAATGTAAAAAATTCTGTAGAAAAATATAATGGTTTCTGCATAATAGACCCGCAAAACTGCTTATATGCTGTAACTTGCATCATTCCACTCAACCAAATAATATAAAAACAAGACTGTATCTGTATTGCAATAGCACATATGTATTCATATTTCTAAAATACATGCCACTGGCAGCTTCTCAGATACAGCCTTGTTATATAATTTCTTTTACTGGTGGTAATAGCTCAGGAAATCAGCCAGCTTTGCTGTTGCTGCCTTGAGTATCTCCATATTCGGAAGATATACTATTCTGAAGTGATCCGGATCCTTCCAGTTAAATCCCGTTCCACATGTGACGAGGATGTGCTTATCCCTCAAAAGATCAAGAGCGAACTGTTCATCATTTGTGATGTTGAACTTCTCCTTGTCAAGTTTCGGGAATATGTAGAACGCTGCCTCCGGCTTAACCACACTTATTCCCGGTATATCACAGAGTGCTTTATAAATATACTCTCTCTGATCATAGATCCTTCCTCCAGGCAAAAGCAGCTCATCTGCACTCTGGTAGCCTCCAAGACAGGTCTGAACTATACTCTGAGCAGGAACATTCGAGCAAAGTCTCATGGATGACAGGAGGTTAAGTCCCTCTATGTATCCCTTCACATTGCTCTTGTTTCCACACAGACACATCCAGCCAACTCTGTAACCTGCAACTCGGTGAGACTTGCTCAGTCCGTTAAAGCTTATGGTGAAAAGGTCAGGTGCCAGTGAAGCCAGAGCCACATGCTCTTTATCATCCATGACAAGTCTGTCATATATCTCATCAGCAAAAAGGATAAGCTCATTCTCCCTTGCAACCTGAACTATCTGCTCAAGAACCTCCTTTGGATAGAGAGCTCCTGTAGGGTTGTTAGGGTTGATGACTACGATTCCTTTTGTTCTTGATGTTATCTTTTTCTTGATATCTTCTATATCCGGATACCAGTTGGACTGCTCATCACAAAGATAATGAACCGCTGTTCCTCCTGCCAGGTTGACAGACGCCGTCCACAATGGATAGTCAGGCATCGGGACAAGTATCTCATCTCCCGAATCAAGCAGTCCCTGCATGGACATGGTGATAAGTTCGCTGACTCCATTTCCTGTATATATGTCATCGATTCCCACATTTGGAATATTCTTCAGCTGGCAATACTGCATGATCGCCTTTCTTGCAGAGAAAAGTCCCTTTGAATCCGAATATCCCTCGGTATCTCTGAGGTTATATGCCATATCCCTTACAACTTCATCAGGTGCCATAAGTCCGTGCGGTGCAGGATTTCCTATGTTCAGTTTAAGGACATTTACCCCTTCAGCCACCATTCTGTTTGCCTCGTCCATAACAGGACCTCTTATGTCGTAACACACATTGTCAAGCTTTGATGATTTTTCGAATTTTCTCATGATACACACTCCTTTATATCTCTTGATCCCTTGTTGTCTGTGTTTGCTGATCGTTGGTTTTAACTTGCGTTTTCTTCGAGATTACTCCGCATCTGCCGATGCCCGCGAGCAAGCTCACGCATCGCAGCCGCTTGTCACCCTGAAAACGCAAAATAAAAGCCCTAAGCATACTTATAATATGCTTAGGGCGAACTTTCTTGTCCGTGTTACCACCTAAATTCAGGAACTTATTCCTGCTCTCAGCCGACAGCCATCACTATCGTTGTTCCTATAACGTGGAACCTTCCGTTGACCACTACCCGGAAAACTTTCGCGGTCACAGCTCGGGGACTGCTTCCTTAAGGTGTCCTATAGGCTCGCACCAAACGCCTACTCTCTGAAGTGACAGTGACTTAAGTACTCCTTCCTGTCTTTGCCTTTATCTGATTTTTAGGATAGCATTCTGATGTCGTGTTGTCAAACAGTTTTTTTATTTCATAAATGCACACTCATCCTCGTTACAGAGTATTCCCTCTGGATTGTACATATTCATATGGAATACATGGCCGCTGTCAGGATTGTTCTGTCCATACGCTTTTGTGATATGTGCAACTCCAACTTTGTTCAGCACCTCATCCAACGCTTTTGTATGTGATGCCAGATCATCATTTACACTGTACATGAGATACGCCTCCGGAAACTCAGCATTTACATAATCAAGCTGATCCATAAACAGCTTGTATTGTTCCTCAGCCACAGCATATGCCTGGCTTATTTTCTTACTTTCACATTTTTCAGCTTTGTCGTGTGAACTTGTTTTTCCGTCACTATTCTGGTCATCATCCACATCATTTCTCAGATACCATGCGGATATATTGTCATTTCTTTCTGCCATCTTGTATGCACCACAGTTAAGGCATACCTTCTTAGGCAGTAGGTCATATGTGAAGAAATCAAGCTTTGCCCTGTAATCGCTGTTTGATGCTATGATGCAATAATTTGCCGTGAGCTGTGCCCCCGCCGAATCACCGACCATGTAGAGATTGTCCATGTCTATTCCAAGTGTCTGCGCATTCTCATGGATATACCGAATGAGATACGCCACATCCTCTATAGCAGCAGGATATTTGTTCTGCGGTGACAATCTATAGTTGAAGTTCACCACCACATACCCGTGCTCCGCAAGAAGGCAGCTATAGTGGCTGTACAGTTCCTTGTCACCATAGAACCAGCCTCCGCCATGCACGCTCACTATCACCGGATATTTTCTGTTTTCATCTGTCATATACGATATTGGAACGCAGAGATCCATGTAGCTGTTGGATGTATAGCTTGCAGAATCCACGTCTGCGGCATCCCCGGAATCGGCAAAGAATATAATGTTCCTCTCTACACCTTTGTTCCATATTTCAATCAGCTCATTGAAACGGACCTCATCAAGCTCCTTTTTGTAATCCAGATTCTTTATCTGTACAACATTTGCCGGATATTCAAGCCCTCTGTCTCTCGCCGCATCACTTGCTTTCCAGGCGTGACGCATATTTACCCATGCCGGAAGATTCTTGTCCACCGCACCTCGGCTGAATATCTCTGCTACGTTCTTCATCATTCTTTCTCTGTCCATAATTTCCTCCATTATTTTAATCTCTGTGCTGTATCCTGAAATAGTCCAGGTACTTTTTAAACTTATCCTGCGCAGTAAGGCAGGTATCCCGCAGATATCCTCTTTCTCTATTCCATTCTGAAAGTCCTCTATAGTAATACCATTTGAGATCTTCATCTATGATAAATGGAACTATATCATATTTCAGACACTCCTTGAACAATATCAGCCTGCCAACCCTGCCATTGCCATCTTGAAACGGATGAATACTTTCAAATTCATGGTGAAAATCCAGAATATCATCTAGTGTCTTTTCATTGAGCTTGCGGTATCTTGCAAGGAGATTTTTCATTTTCTCTGGAACTTCTTCCGGCAAAGCCGTATCATGACCGCCCACCTCATTCGGAACTTTCTTGTAATCTCCCACCGCAAACCATTCTTTTCGTGAGTCCTGAGTTCCATTCTTGAGAATCAAATGCAGCTCCTTTATCATTTTCTCACTTAATAAGTTCTTTGCATCATCGATCACCAGATCTATACACCTGAAATGATTGGTCGTCTCGACTATATCGTCAACATTTATCGCCTGATCACTCACGCCTATAGTATTTGTCTCATATATATACCGTGTCTGATCAAGACTGAGCCTGCTGCCCTCTATATGATTGGAATTGTAAGTGAGATCCACCTGTATCTTATGATAAATGCCACCTTTAATTCCATTTTTTTTCTCTTCTCTCAGCACAGTCAGCAGATCCCGGTTCTCTTCTCCCGCAGATTGACGCATTGGTTTCTGCGCAGAATCCGGTATATTCCACGTCTTTCCCGTCAGAAAAGCCCCAGGAATCTTATCATGAGCGCAGTAATTTCTAACGGTTCGTTCTGACACATTCCATTTTTTTGCAGTCTCTGCAACTGAAATATAACCCATGAAAATCCCTCCTTTTACGCAATGGGCTTTTATCATCTGCACAGTGTTTTGTATATAGATAGTATATGCCGTTACCGGCAAGAAATCAACTTTTTCAAAATTTGAAATCGGTCATTTCTTGCCGATAACGGCATATCTTACATTACTCATATATAGGTTCAAAGTCGTCTGCTCCGTGTCCACACAGGGGACATACGTAATCTGCAGGGAGCTCACTTCCCTCATATACATAGTTACATATCTTGCAGCGCCATCCCACTATCTTCTTATCTGTCTTAGGAGGCTTGTCTGCCTTTGGCTTTACATGTGCCTGATAATCAGCATATGTGAGAGGAGCCTTGTCTGACAGCATCTTTGCATCAACCACCTCCGCGATGAACAACGTATGTGTTCCGAGATCGTGACTCTCAACAACCTTGCCGCTGATTACTGCACATGCATACCAACCCATGTATGGAATTCCATTGATATCCTCCGGCATCTTTATGCTCTCGAACTTGTCCACATCTCTTCCCGACTGGAAACCGAAGTGCTTTATCGAGTCAAATGTACACTGCTCGTCAAGTACACTGAGGGCAAACACACCACTCTCCTTGAGCAGATCACATGTGTAATTCGTGTTGAGAACCGATATCGCAACCCGCGTTGGATTGTTCGCCACCTGTATACAGGTGTTGATGATGCAGCCATTTGCCTTGTCGCCCAGCTTTGTGGACAACATGAAAATCCCGTATGATAAACTGTAGATCGCCTTTTTATCCATGATAATAACCTCCTTGTCAATCATAATTAATCAGTTATATAGATTTATTCTCAATAAGATATTTCTATAATACCACATTATCATGCAAAAAGCTCCCCCTGTTTATCACAGGGAGAGCCTTTATTTAGTGAATAAATCTATCTCTCAACAGATATTATGTCATTTATTCCGTTGGCTGATTCCTGATAAAATACTTTTATTTTATCCCCGCTCTGTATAAATATCAGTTCCTCGTTCTCTGAGAAATCCTGCTTGTATACATTGCCATTTTCATCCGTGATATACACATATGTCGTCTCATCCATGTTGATATATTTGATATCAGCTACCGTGATCTGTCTGTTTGGTATATCGTCCGTCATGCTCTGCGTGCTCTTAAGTCCGTTCTCTGCCAGCAGCTTGTTGTATGCCGCAAGTGCGTCCTTCTGGGTAGTGCCTGTAGCTACAATATTGTACTTCTCCACATCGACAAGCGCATACATCTTTACCAGGCCACCGTTGTCCTTTAAGACCATGATGTAGGTTGGTATTCCGCTGATATTGATGAGTGATGGGAAGGATGCCTTATAACCAAGATGCTGTACCTGTCCCTCTGCCGATGACATGGCTGAGTATTCCTCTGCACCTGCCACCTTATAATATTTGCTCTCTCCTGTCCGGAGATTCATCAGGGCAAATCCTATGTTGGACTCGTCACCATTTACCGATGTGACACCTGTATATACCCACACATCGCCGTCCATAACCTTGTAACCATAATCATCCGTAGTCCTCTTGCAGCCCTTATTGCCAAATACGCTGTTCCAGTAGCCGCCTGAGAGCTCGCCGTACCAGTCGTATTTCTGGCACACCAGGTCGCCATCATATACACGGTCCACCCAGTGTGGAACATCACTGACTTCATGGTACTCTGTATCGCCCGTACACGGATCGCATATAACCACGCCCTTTACATCCTTTGCACCGAAGAGTCCTGCATGCGACTCAAGAACCGGACAGATGTAATATGGATTGCCATCGTCACTGAGCTCCAGATAGAAACCTTCAAATATATATGTCGGATAAGCCATCTGGACATGTCTGTACAGGTTCTTGTTGAAATACGCTGAAGGTGAATACACTATAGGCTTTTCAGTCTGTATATAGTGTGCCTCATTCTTTACAGGATCCACAAGAACATAACCCGGGATTCCGTTCTTCCTGTTGTTCATATATTTGATGAATCCCGCATAATTGAGTGCTGCGACTTTCATCGGCGCGCCATTATAATCTATAGTGCTGTAATTGCCGCTGACCTCGTACTGGCTGACCACATCCGAGAGTGAACCGACGGCTCTCTCACCTATGATCCTCGCTGTGCTTGTATCCATCAGTGCAATGTCATTTATCTGCCTGCTCTCCGGGATATCCGTCTGGAAGTCCCCATCCTCTATATTGATGAGACTTGCATACTTTGATGCACAAAACAGTTTGGATGACGCCGCCACCATAATGAGTCCGACCGCTATCATTATTACTACTATCCATGCTGCCGGTTTCGTTGCTTTCGTTGCGACACTTCTGGTATCATTACTCTCCACCGTGAAATCAAGCGTACAAAAGCCAACAAGCGCAACTGAAATGACCATCCACACCCAGAAACTTGTACTCTGTATGTTGATCGCCGGTGTTGCCGCATAATAGTATATAAGCTCTCCTATGACCAGCACGACAAATGCTATCACATTCCATTTGCCGAGCCTTCCTGGGGGCTTTGCAAATATCTCCTTTGCCGCTCCTGTGCTTTTCTTTTTCTTTGTCTGTTTACCCATGTTGCCCTTCTTTCCGGCTTACCACGATCTGATTTTTCGCTGCATATACTTACCGGATCGTGTCTGCCATTAATCTATCTACTCCATATGTCTGCCCCATATATTATCATCTATTCCGATAAAAATATATATCTATCCGGTATATGTTATGCCTCGTATCGTTCTGCCAGTGAACGATTGTATATATGTGCTCTCCTGTGCTTTTTGTTATCCTTTTGCCTTCTCTATCCACTTCACAGCCTTCGCCAGCCTCTTCCCGGAATCGGCAAAATGTCCACCTGGATTTATCTCATATATAACATCATTGTCCTTCTTCAGCAGGTCGCAAATCTCCTTTGTCCGATCCGCCACAGTTGCCATAAGTCTGTCTGACGTTCTCGATTCCTTACCGCCGAGGCTGATGTATATACGTTTATTCGCAAGTGTTGGCTGGCTGTTTACATATTCCACAAATCCCGGATACCACATTGAACCTGAACATGTGGCACACCCGTCAAATATATCAGTCTGATACATTGCCCAAAGTGCAAAAAGCCCGGCAAGCGAATATCCCATGATATAAAGAGGTCTGTTCGCCCGGCTTTGAATATCCAACTGCGGTACGACCTGCTGTTCTATATAATCCAGTATCCGTCCCGCCTCTCCGGCAAATGATCCATCGACCTCATCCGATCTCCACGGTGAGAGATCCCTGTTCCAGTCATCTATCTGTATCGCAACAAGTGTAAAATGTTCTTCTCCCACCAGTTCTCTGATAGAATCCGCTGTGTGCTCCAGTTCATCTCCCCTGTGTGGGTACATGACCCAGAGGATGATCGGACCATTTTCCGAAGATATAAGTGTGTGTAACTGCATATATGTTCATCTCCTATAATGTGTCGGCTATCTTCTGGACTTCCTCCACTGATATGTTCAGTTTCTTCGCTATCTCTTCTATAGGAACCTTCACATCCAAATATGCCCTCACTGCACCCTTTAATTCTCCTCGCGCCTCGCCTATAGATATTCCTCTTTCTTCTCCTCTGGCTTCCGCCCTATCAAGTACTTCACACATATTTTTTAAACCTCCTTTATTTCCGTTAGCCTGCGCCTGTTCAAATCTTTCGTCCTGCGTCAATACGCTCAAATGAATTGTCACCGGAAGAACTTTTGGATATAATGAATTATATAATGATCATCTGTGGGTAATCAACTTACTCACGGATGATTTTTATTTATACGGCGGTTTTTCATAGTTGACTTATTGCGGAATCTGTATTATATATTATAATACAGATAATACAAAAAAGGAGGGACACCACATGATCATAGAGCTTGACATGAGCAGTGACACACCCATATACGTACAGCTGCGCAATCAGATAGTAAAGGGAATCGGCAAAGGCGAGATACAGTCAGGTGAAAAGCTTCCCACTGTAAGACAGCTTGCGGCGGATGCCGGCGTGAACACAATGACTGTGAATAAGACATACCAGATACTAAAAAACGAGGGATATATCAGAACTGACAGAAGGCTTGGAGCATTTGTATCAGAAAATATCAATATGGACGCCGAGTTCCGTGACAAGCTGGAGTCAGAGTTGGAACTTCTGTCTGCCGAGGCAAGCATAACCGGGATGAACCGGGAAGATTTTCTCAAGTTGTGCGATAAAGTATATTCCAAAATGAAGTCTTCTCCAATCCAAATATCCACTAAAATAACAGAAAGGAGCAACATATGAGCATAGCATTATTTATCATATTCCTGTTTATGAACTTCTTCATACTGCTCATAATGAAGTTCGTATATACAAGTAATTATTCGTATACCGAGGGAATGCTCCTGGGTGTCCACATTCCAAAGGAACACAGTGAAGACGAAACCGTCCTGAATATTGTTGCTGCTGCCAAACGTAAGATGAACCGGATTATCTGGATAAATCTCATCCTTGGAACAGCCCTGTGCTTTGTCGTGTTCTGGGAGATCATTATATTCGTACTGGCATACACTGTCTGGATGATCGCATTCTGTTTCCTTATAACATATGCAAACAACTCCGCGCACAGGAAAATGTATGCCCTAAAGATGAAAAATGATTGGGTGGTCCCTGATCAAAGAAGAAAACGTTACATTGATACAAATGTGTCAACCCAGATCGGCAAAAGTGAGATCAGTTTCAATTATCATGGAATAATAATCCTTGTAGAGCTCATTTGCCTAGTGCCATTTGTGATAGGGAAAAGTGCGGTCATATCAACCACAATGATAATAATGGGGCTCTGCTCCGTCCTGATGTCACTTACATCCATGATATTCCACATATATGTAAACCGGCACGAGCGAACTGTGTACAGCTCGGATACCCAGCTCAACCAGACCGTCAACAGAACCATGAAGATATACAAGGGACTAGCAATGCTGATTCTTTCGGCAACAAATGCTGTCGCATGGGTATATATCACTATTGACACCCTGATTCATTGCATATCATCAGCCAGTAAGTCCCGGCAAATTTCGCTTTCTGATATCCTTAATTTCAAGGGTGCGCTTGTAAATGTCTCGCTGTGCAGCTCCGCACTCTATGTCTATATATTTGTCCAGACTCTTGCTGCCATCGGATTGTTTGCACCTCTCCTCATGGCACAAAGCAGAAAACGTGAACTCTTGGCCGCCGACACCAAGCCTCTCTACGTGGATGACGACGAATACTGGAAAACCGGATATTACTACAATCCTTCCGACCCGCATGTGCTGGTTCAGAACAGATTGCAGAGTGGAAATTATACATTTAACTATGCCACCAGGAGCGCAAAGATTTTTACAGGACTTACATATATCCTTATCACCGCCTGCATTGTCTGGACGATAGGCGTGCTTGTGCCATTTATAAACGTGCATATCGACACTCATCTTGACTCCAACAAACTCACAGTGTCTGCTGCCATATACTCATCGGAGATATATTTTGATGACATCGAGGAGGTTCAGCTTCTGGATGAACTGCCAGACGATGATTTTGTTCGCACAAACGGAGGTGCCACCGATGAATACCTGATCGGCCATTTCAAGAGCAGCACCTACGGCAAATGTGAGCTGTATGTATACGCAGACAGTTATCCCATCATCATGATAAAGACGAGGGACGAAGTGATATTTCTGAACACCAGGGATTCTGATGATACATATTCTATCTTCGAATCCATACATTCATGAGATAACGCCAAAACAGGTACAATAGATAAGACCATCATGCATTTTAACACTAAATACATGATGGTCTTTTGATCTGTTCACACATAGCCATTCCGTCTACGCTATCATTTTCTTAAGAAATGCTCCCTGTTAGGATACTCCTGCCTGAACGCCGCCAGTGCGGCACTCTGAAGTATGGCAAATTCCTTGTCCATGTGCAGCATATGCGGTGCGTCAAATGCGATGGAGCTTATCTGATCTGCGATCTTCTTCGCCACCCCCTCATCCGAGAGCTGCCCCATGCCAAATGCTATGGATGTGAAACCTCTGCCGCCTCTGCTCACCTCGATGAACTTGAGAAACGCATTCTTGAGCTCATAAAGCAGTATCTCCTGTTCCTCGGCACTTCTCCTGTCTGCGTCGAACAGGCAGAGCTTGCTTATGATCTCCACAGCCTGTTTCTTTTTCTGACCTCCGATGTCAACAGAACCGCCCTCCGATATGTATTTGAGCTCCATAAGGCAGCCCACAAATGCATCATTCTTCGGCTTTCTCTTGCCATATCTCGCTGTCCACAATCTCTGACGGAAGGCAGTAGACGAACCGGCGCTGTCACCGTCCATATCCGTGCTGTTATTTTCCAGCAGTTCAAGTCTCTTATCTGCATCCGTCTCTTTGTAAAATTCTTCTATCCAGCTATTTTCCATATGCATCCTTCCCGAATATTTAATTCACAATTTTTTATTCACGTATCAGTCGGTTACCTTTATCTGTGCAGGAAATCATCCACGCTGTCAACATCGACCTTCCAGTAAGGCGACACGTAATATTTGCCCTCGTCAAGATTATGACCATCAAGGCTGTTTCCCTTGAAGAGATCAACTGCCAACCGCGCTATCTCTCCCGCCTGGGCCTCCTTGTCATTATAAACTGTTCCCTGCATGTTTCCCTGCTTTATCGCCTGGAGAGCATCATCAAGTCCGTCTATTCCAAAGATCACAGGCCATTTGTCCCGGCTTATACTTGAGTTATCGTACGCCTCAACTGCGCCCAGTGCCATCTCATCATTGTTGGATATGACAAGCTCTATCTGACTGCCATACTGACTTATAAGCTGAGTCATTCTGTTCTCCGCCTGACCTCTGTTCCAGTCTGCAAACTGATAACTGAGCTTCTCAAGATCCACTCCCTTATCCATGATGGTCTTCACCGAACAGTCGGTTCTGCTTATGGCATCCTGATGTCCGGCCTCCCCCTCCAGAAGAACATACTGTATCTTACCATCACCGTTGCGATCCACTTCGCTGTGCTTCTTTATATAATTTGCCGCAATCTCACCCTGCATATCACCGGATTCTTTTGCGTCACAGCCAACATAGTAGAGCTTTTCCCACTGCATCAGGTCATCACGCACCGGCTCTCTGTTGAAAAAGATCACTGGTATATCACTCTGCCTTGCTGACTTGATAATATTTGCCGGTGCGGTTCTGTCTACAAGATTTACACACAGCACATCGCAGCCTGCATCTATCATCTCATCAACTATCTCATCCTGCTCACGCTGATCATTATCACCACTTCTCACCGATACTATCACATTCATGTTTGTGGTCTCCATAGTCTTAAGCTGAGATTTCACCTTTTCAATCATGGCATTTATGAATGGATCATCTGCTGTATAAGTGACCACCCCGACTCTCATGGTTTTGTTTGATTTTTTATTGCTGCTGCCGCAGCCCATAAGCGAGACTATCATCGCAGCTGCCAGCAAAAGCACATATATTTTTCTTCGTTTCTGTTTACTCATATGAATATAAAAACCTCTCTACATCATCGGAGAACAAATCGTCACTGTATATTATCTTTATGCCCTCCTCCCGACTCTTCATCGTATACAACCTGCTGTTCAGACCCTTTACTACCTCTGTCACACTGGCATAGCCAACACCGTATCCATCCGGAATAACAAGGCACTTTATCTTGCCCGCATCAAGCAGCGCCACAGATTTTACGCTGGTCCCCATTCCATATATCTGGGCGCCATTGTACATACCGTTATCCGCATTCTCTCCTATCTCATCGATCGCATATGTGTCCATCACAACCATGTAGTCCACCTTTCCCAGAATATCCACAATGTCACATATGTTCTGATTGCCACATCGGCTGTACACCCAGCTCACCTCGCATCCGGTTCCTTCTACCGCATCCATAAGTCCTGCTTTTCCGCTCACACTTCCCTCTGTCTGGGAATATCCGGTTATAATGCCTATGCTTTTGCCACGGAGTCCGTCCGCATCATTTGCCCTGATCTGTTCTCCAAGGGTATATCCTATCTTGTAGTTATCAGGTTTTATCGTGACAAATCCCGAGGCGCCATCTTCACTGTATGCATCCTGGGTTATAAGTACAAATGGTACATCGCCAAGCTGCCTCAGCATATCCGATGTATCCTCGCCCGGTGCCGGACAAATTATGAATGCATCTACATCATTTTCAAGCTGTTCATCTATGAGCTCCTTCTCATCCTGGGCTGACTCGATATCATCAGTGTTGCATATGATAAGATGGATATCATTGACATTTGCTGATTGTTTAAGTCCATTTATAAGTCCATCCCACCTCTTATCACCGGAATTTGAAAGTATGACCGCTACTCTTTTCTGAGGTATATTTTCCCGGAATATCTGATGTATAAAGAATCCGGCTATAACCACCAGAAACAGCTCCGCGATCAAAAAGGTTATCTTACTCTTCTTCATCTGTCACCATCCCCCTTCCAAAATCCTGCCTCTCAAGTCTCTCTCTGTTCTCCTCCGTGTAAGGAATGGCTGGAATGTGAATGACAACCTTTGTTCCCTCGTCCGGCTCACTGTACACCTTTAATCCATATTCGCTGCCAAACATCAGCTTTATCCTGGAGTGAACATTGATAACACCCACTCCGGAGCCATGCTTTGGCACCTTATTGTTGTCCACAAGGATGTTCCGGGCAACATCCTCCGACATACCCATGCCATTATCCTCAACTGAAATGTAGATGTCATCGCCCTTCTTCTCGCCACGGACAGTTATCTTGCCACCATCGTCCTCATCCATGTTGCCCACACCGTAGTATATTGCATTTTCCAGGATTGGCTGCACGATAAGTTTAACTGTACAATAGTCATTTATCTCTTCGTCTATGATAAATTCTGTAGCAAATCTTTCTTTATATCTTACCTTCTGTATGTTCATGTAACTCGTGCTGTGCTGGATCTCGTCCGCTATCCTTATGACAGTTCTGCCCTTTGACAGACTTATCCTCAGCAGCTTTGCAAGCTCAGATATCATAAATACTGCATCTGTATTTCTGTTCGCCTCCACCATCCATGTTATGGACTCCAGTGTATTATACAGGAAATGCGGATTGATCTGACTCTGGAGCGCATCCATCTCACTCTTTCTCCGCTCATTCTGCTGTCTGATTATCTCCTGCATCAGAATCTCTATCTGCTCATAGGATTTCTTGACCGAATATCCCAGATGTCTTATCTCGGAAGATCCTCCAATATATATATCCGTGGTTCCACCTGTCTCATATGACTTTACTGATTCATTCAGCTTAAGTATAGGCTTTGAGATTTTCTTTGTTATGATCCTGTTCACCCACAAGAGCATCATAAGCAATATCACAACCGTAGTTATGATGTAATATCTGTACTGATTGATACTGGCAGTCTGAACACTTTCCGGGACAACTCCTATGATCTTCCATCCAGTGTAGGCTATGCTGCTGACAACAACATTTTCTGTGCCACCCGTCATCTTGATCTCATATGTACCGTCGTCATATACCGCTGCCTCTGTACTTTCCTCTGTGAAAAAGCCTCTGTCTATCTCTGCTCTTCGCGGATGGTATATGATATCTCCGTCACGATTGCACAGATAATAATAAGTCTCACTTGAAGAATCATTGATCCTTGAAAGAGCCTCCTCGATCACGGAATACTTCATATCTATCAGAAGCACGCCGTTTACCGGCTTATCTCCATCATTGATATCAACAGAACGGCTGAGGGATATGACCCAATAATACCTGTTGGCGCCATCTTGAAACAGATCTTGTATATGAGGTGTAGAGAAGTGCATATTCTCTATATCTTCAGATGCATTCTTGTACCATTCCTGTTCCTCCACATTAACCTTATCCTTCTGCACTGCAACCGGCTCCGCAGCAACAAGCTTCCCGGAATTGTCGTACAACGCCATACTCTGCACTTTGTCAGCATTCACCTCATATAAAAGACTGAACTGTCTGCTGAACTCCTGACTGGAGATGTCATATTCCTGGATGATATTATAATTCACTCCATTAGATATCTGTCTGATGCCTGCCAGGTCTGTATCCACTTTATCCACAGTACTCTCTATCATGCTTTCTGCATTTGACACTGCAGTCTGCTTTATCGCAAGCTTGAATCTATTGTAAATAAGAAACCCCATAACCACAGTTGTGGTTATCGTCAGTCCTGTGAGCACCGCCATGATTATTGACTGTATGTCAAATCCTATAAATCTGCCATGATGAAACCAGCCTCGCAGCCTCGCGCGCAGAGAATATTTATTTTTCTGCTTTTTGCCCTGAGCATCCTTTTTCTCTCTAATCTTCAAAACAATTCTACTCCCCTTATACTTTCTCTGCTCTACTTATTCCCCGCATGTTCAGTTCTGTACTTTGATGGCGACATTCCAAATCTCTTCTTGAACACATAGCTGAAATAATTTGCATCCTGATATCCCACCTGCTCTGCTATCTTATAGCTCTTCTCATTTGTCTCAAGTATGAGATTGGCTGCGTGATCCATCCTGTAATCCGTCAGATACGAGATAAATGCCTTGCCTGTCTCCTTCTTGAACACCGATGAAAAATACGAATTGGACACACCAAGCTCTGAGCACACCGTATCCAACGACAGATCGGGCTCCATATACCTGTCAACTACCATATTCTGGGCATCCGTTACCATTCTTCTGGACGTGTTATTTCTGGCATTTTTCAATTCCTCGCCGATCGCCATCGATGTGTCTATGAGCCATGCTGTGAGGGTAACTTCATCCATCTCAGGAACCTTCTCGTATGGGTTGCTGATCCCGCCTGAAAAATTATCAAAATCTATAAAATTATTTGCACAGAATCTGTAGAATGTTCCTACCATCTCCATGAGCGTCAGCTTATACCTGTTCATGGTCTGTGCAGATCTGTGCAGCTTCTCTATCTCATCATGTACTGCGCCCTCAATGGCATCTCTTTTGCCAAGATATATTGACTTGATAAGCTCATGCATATTTGCATCTTCATACTGTACTGCTGCCTTCTGCTCCTTCGGTGCGATCTCAGCAATGTTTATAGCCCTCTGGGTTCCGTATAAAACCCTATATGATACAGCTTCCCTGGCACCCTCATATGAATTGTTGATATTCAGAAGACTGTCGCACACTCTGCCAATACCGGCAGTCACCACGGCACCCATGACTCGGTAAGCCCATCTGCAGAATCTGTCGCAGGCATCCGTCAGCTCTGCCATGGCATCCTCTGAGACTATCTCGATGATGAGCACCGTGTTGCCCAGATATGTAAATACCTTGCATTTCCATGTATCAGCAATTCTGTCCTTGATCTGCTGTTCCACTGACATTGACAACAGAAGCGGGTTCATTCCATCTGGAACGTGATGCTCCGATGTATGAAAAACCGCGCAGCAATAAAGCGGTCCCTTCATATCGATCTGGTATGCTGCAAGGAATTTCTCATAATCCGACTCGCTCACTCTGCCCTCTATCAGTGATACAAACAGATTTGTCTGAAGAACAGGCAGAGATGCATTGAAATAATTTGCAAGCTTCTCTACATTCAGCTTTTCCTCCCTCTCCTTGTCCAGAGAGTTCTTGACCCTCTTCAGACAATCCGAGAGTTCTAAGGCATTTATAGGCTTGAGCATGTACTCCTCTATCTCAAGGTGCACCGCCTCCTTGGCATACTCAAACTCATCAAACCCTGTGAATATGATGATGTGTATATTCTGATAATCATTGTTGAGTCGTCTGGACAGCTCAAGACCGTCCATATACGGCATCTTAATGTCCGTTATGACCACATCCGGCTGTAGCTTCTCCACTAATTCAAGAGCCTTCACACCATTGTTGGCACTTCCCACAACATCAAACCCAAGCATATCCCAGTGGATCTTTCTCTCTATAACATCTATAACCTCTTCCTCGTCATCGACAAGGATAACCTTGTATTTATCCATCTAACAGAAATCCTTTCTATATATCAAATGCCACCCGGTTCACCGGTCTTTTCCAGCAATGTAATTATATCAAATACCGCAGAGAATATCTGTACTTTTATTATTATTTCATTATTTCTTCATCTATATCGTCAAGGAATTTTCCTCACCTGTCCGTGACTCGAAACCTTGCCTGTTTCCAGCTGAGGATCCAGCTTGTTTCCGGCTGCATGCATGGCTGCATTTATATACTGCGACATCGATAGTGAACACGACTGAGCTTCAGCGCTCTTTGCCACTGCGGAGACCGCATTGCCCTTATCGCGGTCAAAGCAGTGTGCAGATAAAAGCAAGCTGAAGTGAGGGAAGGGGAACACTCGTCCAGAAATTCACAATATATAAATATCTCCACAGGCCAGCCTTCCTTGCATGCGCCTGCCACTTTTATGCATACCACCTAATCGATAGCTAGACGCGACTGAGCTTCAATGATTTTTGCTAAGGCAGAGCGCGCAAACGCCCTTATCGCGCGCGGCGCCGCATGCAGATAAAATCATTGGAGCGAAGGAAGCGGCTGCGTGATTAGGTGGCATGCATAAAAAAGTGGCATAGATGCACAGAAGGCGTCCGCTAATCCACATGCCTTGCGTCATGCGTGCACTTCGTGCACTTCACAAGGAATCCTCCCGCTTATGCGGGCCCCTCCTTATGAAAAAAGCCGCTCAATCCATCCTGTAGACGATCCGAGCGGCTTTTTATATAAAGGTTTTGTGAGAGTTAAATTTGTTGTTCCTTACTTCTTCTGTACATACTTGAGACAGTCAAGAGTTACAGCGGCAAGGATGATGATACCTTCGAATATGAACTGAAGGTTTGTATCAATACCAAGAATAGTAAGTGAGTAGGTAAGTGATGTGAAGATAAGAACACCAGTTACAACACCGGAGATCTTACCGATACCACCTGTGAATGAAACACCACCAACAACGCAGGCTGCTATGGCGTCCATATCCCAGCCCTGTCCATAAGCTGCACTACCTGAACCAACCATTCTGTTACACTCAAGCCATGATCCGAATCCGTAAAGGATACCGGCAAGGATGAATGCGCCAAGTGTTACCTTGAAAACTGATATACCTGAAACTGCTGCTGCCTCTGGGTTTCCACCTACAGCGTACAGATTCTTACCAAATGTAGTCTTGTTCCAGATGAACCATACTACAACTACAGCAACTATTGCCCAAATGATAATAGTTGGGAAGTTTCCTATTGTTGGGATGAACATATTTGGTATTGCTGAATCAATAGCACCAAATGAAACACCCTTTGTCGCATATGTTACAAGTCCGAAGATTATCAGCATGTTCGCCATTGTTGAGATGAACGGATGCATCTTGTACTTCGCCATGAAGAAACCTGCAATACTTGAGAATACTGTTGTGAGGATAATACATGCAACAAGTGCAAATAATGCTTTTCCTACAACTGGCATACTTGAGAAATCAAATATGTGTCCGAACACACCACCTGTATTTGCACCGTTGTGCATGATAATGGTAGCTGTAACCATACCCATACCAACCATACGTCCAATCGAAAGATCGGTACCAGTCAGGAGGATAAGTCCCGCAACACCGAGTGCCAGGAACATTCTAGGTGATGCCTGCTGAAGTATATTCAGTATATTGGTAACTGTGAGGAGCTGTGTGTTCTTCACAATCGGAGTGATGATACAAAGTGCAATGAATATCAACACGATTACTATATACAGACCATTCTTGTAAAGGAACTGTGTTGTATTGAATGTGTACTTGTAATTCTCAAATTTCTGTGCTCTGCTCTGCATGAATGTGTACTTGGACATTCTAAGAAGATCTATCAGATGATACTTGTGTGAAAATGCATCATGCTTTCTGTCCTTGATCTCCTGAAGTCTTGACTCATGTGTCATCTGTGCATCAAAGAGCTTGTTCTTGTATACATATTTCTCGTCCTTGATCTCTTCCGAATCAGAGAGCTTTGCAAGTGTCTGCTCATGCTCTGTCTTGAGTGTTGCCTTTACTCTCTCATAGGACTCATTTTCTGCTGCCTTCTCAGCCTCGCAGCTTGCCACTACCTTGCTGTAGTACTCGCTGTCATAGTGCTCCTTAAGGTATCCCTCTGCATCGGCGATGAGCTTTGCAACCTTATCTTTGTTGGCTGCCTCAACTGCCTTTGCCTTCTCCAGGGCTGCCTTATCCTTTGCGATTATGCTATCCTTTTCATCCTTTGATAAATTCTTATCTTCCTTTGCGATAGCTATATGGTTCTTCAAACTACGAACCTTGTCAGATCCATCAACTCGAAGTTCATCGATCTGAGCCTGTATCTTTCCAACATATTCATCAATCGGCTTAAGGAGTTTTTCCTCTGCATCAGCCGAAAGGATCATATTTTTATCTGCCATATCCATGCTCCTCTCTATTACAAATATTTAGCACTAAGTCTTAACAATTCTTCCTGATTAGTCTCCTTGGTATTTACAATTCCGGCAAGGTGTCCATTTGACATAACACCTATACGGTTTGTGATACCCAGGATCTCCGGCATCTCAGAGGAGACAACTATGATAGTCTTGCCCTGCTTTGCCATGTTGATTATAAGTTCATATATTTCATACTTGGCTCCTACGTCAATACCTCTTGTAGGATCATCCATCATGAATACATTTGGTGAACGCTCAAGCCATTTTCCGAAGATAACCTTCTGCTGATTACCACCGGACAGGTTGGCGATCATATCGTCAGGTCCCATACACTTGGTGTGCATGACCTTGATCTCCTCAGCGGTGGCACGAACCATGCTGTCATGTGACAGTGCCACGCCGCTCTTGTAGTGGTTCATATTTGCAATGGTGGTATTGAAGGTGATATCTGCCTTGAGGAAGAGACCATTTGCCTTTCTCTCCTCAGTGATAAGGGCAAATCCGTGATCCATAGCATCCTTTGGACCAGTGAAGTTCATGATCTTGCCACCATACATTACATTTCCTGCTGCTCTTGTACGAATACCAAATATAGTTTCCAGAAGCTCTGTACGGCCTGCACCAACCAGACCATATAGACCGAATATCTCACCCTTCTTCACATCAAATGTGATGTTCTGGAGCTTCGGTGCATACTTTGTGGAAAGTCCCTGTACTGAGAGGATCGTCTCACCCGGCGTATTGTCGACCGGTGGGAATCTGTTATCAAGTGAACGACCAACCATGGCTGATATAAGCTCGTTCATGTTGGTGTCCTTGCTGTCCTTTGTCATGACCAGACTACCGTCTCGGAGAACTGATATCTGATCACAGATCTCGAATATCTCATCCATCTTATGTGAGATGTAGATCAGGGAAATTCCCTGCTCCTTGAGCTGTCTCATCATCTTGAAAAGCTTTGCAACCTCAGGTGCTGTCAGCGATGATGTAGGCTCATCAAGTACGATTACCTTGGAATTGTACGAGATAGCCTTTGCGATCTCACACATCTGTCTCTGGGAAACTGACATTCTCTTCATCGGCTGTGTAAGATTGACCGTTATACCCAGCTTTCTGAACAAGTCTGAAGCTTCCTTCTTCATACGGCCCTCATCGATGACTCCAAGAGAGTTCTTTGGATAACGTCCAAGGAACAGGTTGTCAACAACGCTTCTCTCAAGACACTGATTTAATTCCTGATGAACCATCGCAACTCCATTCTCGAGTGCATCCTTAGGGCCAGAAAAATTTACTTCTTTTCCATCTAATATTATTGTGCCTTCGTCCTTCTGATAGGTTCCGAAGAGACACTTCATCATTGTCGATTTACCGGCACCATTCTCACCCATAAGTCCCATGATCGAACCAGGTTTAACATTCAAATTAATATGGTTAAGGACCTTGTTTCTGCCGAATGATTTGCTCATGCCTTGAATCGATAAGATGTATTTATTCTTATCTTCTGCCATATCTCTACTTCCTTTCATTGAACATCAGCCTATTAATAGCCGCCTTCGGCGAGGACTGATGCTACATATCAAGTTTTCATAGAAAACTTGATACATGCTCTTAGTAAAAGAAGGGTATCAAATGTTTAGTCTGACACCCCTCTGAGTTAAATCATTTCCTATTGATCAATCATCCAGGTAACTTATATTACTTAGAGAGAATTGATGTGTATGATGCTGCATTGTCTGTCTTAACCATGTTGATTGCAAATGCATCATACTCGCCTGGGTTACCAAGACGGTTTGTGATGTTAGACTCTGTCTGTCCATCACCACCGATGTAATCTACATTCAGGTTAAGAAGGTCATCGTAGTTCTGAAGAAGTGGCTGGTATGTTGAGCTCAGGAAGTTATCTGAAGCGTTGTAGATATCAAGCCATACCTTCTTGCTTGGGCTCTTGCTTGAGTCAAGCTGCTTTGAAACCTTGTCATAAACCTTTGTTGAATCTGTGAAATCCTGATAGTTGTCTGCTGTTACTGCCACATTCAGTGCGTAGTATGATCTCTCGTCTGCGCTGTATCTGTAGTCAACACCTTCCTCAAGCTGGTTTCCAGCCTCGTCTGCTGTACCGATACCAGTATCAACATCTACACCATCAAGTGCGTTACGGAGAACTCTCAGTGTCAGGTAAGCCTGAACATCTGCATGCTGTGAAATTGTTCCGCCGTAGCCCTCTGCAATTGCTGCAACTGCATCGCTGTTAGCATCGTATCCAAATGTAGGAACCTTTGCGTCCTTTGCCCAGGCATTGAACATTGACATTCCCATACCATCGTTATTTGAAACAACTACATCAATCTGATCACCAAATGATGCTGTCCATGTTCCTATTGCATTACCAGCTGTAGCTGCATCCCATGTAGCTCCTGCTGAGTTCTTCATCTCCTGTGATGCAAGCTCTCTGATCGTATATGTCTTGCCATCTACATCAAGCTTAGCATCCTGTACTACTGTTGCCTTACCATCTACGTTTGTTCCGGCTGGTGTTGAATCAACTGCTCCGCTTGCATCAACTCCTGTGCCAAGTGCTGAACGAACACCTCTTGTACGCGCGATTGAATCATTGTGTCCGATATCACCGATTGCAAGTACATATCCGATGACTCCATCACCGTTACGATCGATCGTTGCTGCGTTTGCCTTGATGTAATCAAGAACCATCTGTCCCTGAAGCTCAGCACCCTGATTAGCATCAAATCCTACATAATATGTGTCCTTGTTGTAGCTAAGGGCATCCTTGTCAAGCTCTCCTGTTGAGCTGTTGGATGGCTGACGGTTGAACCAGCAAAGTGGCTTGTCCTTGTTTGCTACTCCGCTGCTTGAACTTCCGCCACTTGAGCTTCCGCCTGATCCACATCCTACCATTGATAATGCAAGTGTTGCAGCTGCTGCTACAGCTAAAATTCTTCTTTTTCTCATATTACGTTCCCTCCTGTTCTTTGAACATCAGCCCATTTGTAATTGCCTTCGGCAAGGGCTGATGCTGCATGTTAAGTTTTCTGAAACTTAACACATCCTTTGGCTTTGTGTGTTTTATTTTTTCGTCTTGCCTCATTGACTGTATTCATTATAATTTGACAGGGGTTTTGAAAGAATAGAATATTTTTGGATTAATTAGCAAAATTTTGCGATTTATTGAGATTTTTATAGATATTTTTAACAATAGCGGTTGTTTAATAGTTATATATTAGGATATTTTTGACTTAATAGTGATGGTTTAGCTTGCTTTACTGGGCAATTTTCACCTGTCACCGGCAAGTTTGGAGGGCGGGATGGTCTGTGATGACATATTCTATACGGTGGCTTAGCGGCGTTTTAGTGGCACTTCCTATAACAGCTTGTTTTTATCTTTTGGTTGTTTTCCATCTGTTTTGCGCATAGTCATAAAAGCAAGCTGCCTTCCTCACATAGCACATGCCTCTCGCATCACTGCACATTTATGGCGATGAGCAATTCATGCTAAAACATGGTCATGTACAGTAATCCACGCAAACAAAAAAGAGCGTGGGTTCGACTCACCCACGCTCTTTTTCAGGCCTACATATTCACATTCAAGTAATTTCCACAATAAGGACATTTGCTGGAATATCCAGTCGCTGCACGGAAACTCGAACCACAATTCGGGCATCTGACCGCCACAAGTCTCAGCTTATCCGGTGCCACCGGCTTGTCGTCCATGAGCTCTTCCTCACCAGGAAGCCTCTCATCCCTTACTGAATCCGGATCATAGCCGTATTTGCCGTTGTACTCAAATATATCTATCGTCAGACCTATCGGGTACATGCCGGCACCCCTTGTGAATCCCGTTGGTATTATAGCCTCCCGCTCAACATGGTAGCTGTCAAAATAATGCACGATTGTGTCCATCATATATGTATTGTTCACCCTGACAGAAGTATTCTCCGTGTATCCATATATCTTTGCAGGATACCTCACGCCCTTTTTCACTATCATCTTCTTGTTGTGAACCAATATCGCCACCACTATGTCCATTCCCCCACCGATCAGTAAGAAACTTCCCGGAAGGCTCAGCATAGCCAGGGGGAATTTGCCAGGCTCCGCCACAATTGCAAATATAATTCCCACGAAAACACCGACAGCAAGGAATATACTGCCAACCAAAACCACTATCTTATGAGCTGCATTCATCTTATTTCTCCTTTTCCCCAATATCTGCAAAAACCACCGATTCTCTGCTCATACAATGTCTACATCACCATCTGCCAGATTATGTACAATACAAGCAAGTGTCCCGGATAAAATGCATAACAGAAGTATTTAAACCACTTCTTATGGTATCCCAATTTTCCATTGTATAGCCATATCACCGGCAATGCGATTAGCGCAAACGCCTGCTGCGGGAATTCAAAGCTATGTCCCGCTATACTAAACGTATAACAATATCCACTAAGCAGCTGTGCATTGATATAATACATACACACGAGCTGTGCTATCAATTTCCATGGTTCCTTGCCCCGGAACAGATAGAACATTATAACCATGACAACTCCCGCTCCATAGAAATCAACCATGGTGATCGTTCCTATCACATATCCCACAAGTGTCACAACAACCGCAACCGGGATCCACAGCCATACCTTGCCCGTTTTCCTTACCTTGTCTATCAATGCTATCAGCAGTAATCCTATGAGAAATGTCCAAAGTACATTCTGATGAAACAGATACAGGACACTGTCTCCGGACACAAGATCAAATGGAACTTCAGATATCACCGCAAATATCAGCATTCTGCACAGATATCTGCGGAAATTACTGGTATGGTAAAATCCCTCAACTATCATGAACGCAAATATCGGAAATGCTATTCTTCCTATGCACGTAAGTATATCCACATACGGAAACAACGTTGCCCACATGTGATCACTCAACATGCATGTCATCGCAATGATATGCAGCATACAGGAGCTGAATACTCCTGCCTTTATATTCCAGGACTGTTTCCCCGGATCAATCATTTTACCATTCTGTATATCCGTCATATTGGTTCCTCCTTTTTATATGACTTCGTCATATTGGTTCCTTCTCTTTATAATGTGCCGCCAACTCCTGCGCCCTTGTTGAATCCGAAGATGGCACAGCATATCAGGTCTATGATGAACAACGCCGACAATGTGATACATATAATATTCTGAACTTTTTTGCTCTTGGAATTCAGAAATTCACTGAGCTTCGGTGCCGCTATATACACTCCAAACAGACTTCCCATGCCAAACGCAAGGAGTCCCACCAGACATATTCTTCCATTTACATTAAGGAACTCGTTCTTGTAGTCCCAATACTGTGAGTTAAAGAAGAAATCCAGTGCCCAGCTCGCTATAAATTCTATGATTCCACATACCACCATCGCCATAGCAAACAGCTTTGCTTTATCTGCCTTGAAGCGGTCAAGCAGGAATATAATAGCAACGCCGCCGACTCCGTACACGGGCAGCCATGGTCCATACATGGTTCCGCGGTTTACAAGAACATGATCCATAACTATATAGAGCAAGACCTCCCACAGCCATCCTATAAAACAGAACACAAAGAAGAAGAAAATGAAATCCCTAAGACTGTATTCACTCTTCACCTTCATTCCCTCAGGAACCTCAACCGCGACATCCTGGAGAATATAGACCGGCTTGGTCCATACCTCAGCAACTCCCGCGTCTCCTGCCGACTTATAAGCAGCCTCGATAACCTTTTTGTTATATGGTGCAGCATTGAATGCTTCCTCGACAAAATTTTCCACACCTATATTCTGTCTGAACCAGAAGTACATCTCCACATCAAGCTCCATCTGGAACGGTAATGCTACCAGAAGTCCTGCAACCGGTATAGCCTTGATCATCCACACGTGGATGCATGACAGATCCGTCAGGAACATTTTCCACTTATAGCCTCTCGTCATCTCCCTTGACATGTTCTTCGCATCTCTCCACTTGAGTCTTGGATTCTCCGCCAGGAGATATGGAACCATCCTATACTGATAATACTTGTACACACCACCGATTATCGTGAGCCACCAGAGTGTCATAACAACATTGTAACAGAACATGACCCACATAAGTCTGAGTAAATAATGTCTGTGGAAAGGTGCAAACATTCGGTTGATGGACACCTTGTCACTGTATCTGCACTCCATGGCATAACGGCATTTGCCGACTATTGCCGCACTCTGTATGAAGAAATGCAGTACCGCCATGATAAGTGCGGATATGAGAAGCATCACTATGACCTCACCGGGATTTCTCTTCACGTATGCCGTATTGGCACCTAAAAGCTTGATGATCCAAGTCTGTTTCACCGTCACCGAATCTATCATCCGGGCAACTGTCTCTGCTTTTTTCTCCGACATATGCTCAACCATCGGCATATTCTTCACATATTCCTTGAGTATGGTCACATTGTCCGCCTCATGCTCTGTCTCCTGCCCGAGCACCTGATCTATACCCTTCACGAACTTTGTCTGTGAAGAATCATCTACCCCAAGATAAGAGAATACAAAACACACAGCGACCATAGCCATCCAAGCCATAAGTCCACGTTTAAATACCGTGTTCCACGCTCCCTTTCTAAGCTGTTTCCTGTTCCAAGTCATTATAATACATTCTCCCTTATAGAATTTTAAATGTTATCATCTTACGTCTATATCACACATTTTTAATGTCACATCACACAGGCAAACTGCGAAACTCATAACCTGAATTATAACTTGATGGTTTCGCAGCGCCCCCCTAGATGAAGTCGAAGGTCGCCTGTTCATAGGAAAGTTCCTGATATTCCAGCTCCTCCTGATCCGTCTTGCTGGTGTAGTCCACCACTACCGTTTGCTGCTTTCCGCCCACCATCTGCTGTCCCAGGATATAGTTCACGTCAAAGCGTCCGGTGATGGCCGGTGTCGCGCCACGGGCAGGTACGATGAGCTGCACATGATTAGCTGCCAGCATGGCAAATATAGGCTCCCATATGTATATATCCTTCGCCGCACCAAACGGGTTGTCAATAAATATTGTTTTAGACTGTACCGACTCCTCCGGTGCCAGGCTGTACATTCCGGCAATGTAGTTGATGACAGCAACCAGGAACTGGATGTAGATACCCTGCGACTGTCCTGTACTTCCAACAGCCTCCTCATATCTGAGGTAACGGCTCTGTTCCTTTATCCTCTCTCTCTTGTAGAGGTTAAGTCTGATCGCATTCATATCTGTGACCATGACACCGAACAGCTTCTTGAGTCCCAGACAGTCACGGATGTACTTGATCCTCTTTCGTTCATCCTCGTAGGCATCCGCACCCTTCACTATGTCATCTATATAGTCAGACATCCTTTGCTTCACAAATTCATCCTTCACATAAGGTATAGTTAGATCGACCATCTTGATCACATCATCGCCCACCGTGATACGTGACAGCTTTGGAAGCTTCTCAAGCTCAGTCTTCACATCCATACATCTCTGTACACACTGGTTCTCGAAGTTCTCCTTAATGGCAACCATATCCTCGATGCCCTTCTCAACACGCTCCTTCTCCAGCTTGATGAACTCAATGATCTGAAGAAGATTTGCCAGAAGCTCCTTTGCCTGACTGTAGGTATCCGGAACCTGCACATCCTGCCTGATCGTATTGGCCATCTCGAATACTCCCATCTCCACTAGTGTATCCGCCGTCTGTCCCTTGAATCTCATGATCTCATTCTTTGCGCGGTCAAGGGCTTTCATGCTCCTGTCGTACTTCATGAGGCTTGTCTCAAATAACTGTCTGAGGGTATCCATGTCCTCATCAAGCACATTTCCACCTGAGACATCTATATCGTTGGTATCGATGATCCTCTTTACGTCCTTATACAGATCCACCATGAAACCATACTGCTTATAGTAATCGCTGTACGCCTTCTCAGCTTCTTTGAATATGCGGTTCATATCCGCAAGCACCGCATCTCCATTGGCTATGGCTGTATCTGCATCGGCTGCAGATATCTCCTCACGCACATAGCTGCCATCACCGTATGTTCTATTGATGTTCTCTATCGCATACTCTATGCTTCCCTCAAGCTTGCTATACGCCTTCTGGTCAGCCTTCTGCTGCTGCATCAGCGACGCCTCTATCAGTGTGAGCCTTGCCAGCTCATCGTCCATCTCCCTGAGATGGTCCTCTGACGTCGGATAGAGCTCTCCTGCCCCGGCAAATACCGCCATGTCAAAGCCTCTCTTCTCTATGGTCTTCTGTATTCTGTCCATTGACTTCTTCAGCGCATCCATGAGTTTCCTCTTGTCCTCAAGATCCGGCGCATGCTCCTTTGAAACCGCCAGCATAGCCATAAATTCCTGTTCAAGCCGTTCATCTGAAATGTCCAAAGTCTCCTTGTATTCCTCCGGTATTCCGTCCAGCCATGCCGCAGCAGCCACGCCTGCACCATCTGTATTTTCAGCAACTCCCGCATTCTCAGACTTCGGCAGATACGGTTCGAAATACTCCGTCCACTTGTACTGGATATCCTCTATATTCCTTGTAAGCCCCGCAAGCTTTGACTCAGTCTCTCCAACCGTCGTCGACCACTTCAGCACATCGCTCTGAAGTCCTGACAGCTTTGCCACAAGGTCAGACTTCCTCTGCTTATACTCGGCAAGTCTCTGCTCCTCCGGTCTTGCAAGATCCGACAGCTGCTCTATCATGACAAATGTCTGTCTTCTGTCAGATTCCTTCTGCTGACTCTGCTGCAGGTCTCCATATCTCTCGGTGTTATTCTTAAGCTCCGTCTCTGTAACCTTGATCGATGTCTTAAGCTCCTCAAGCTCATCCTTCTTATCGAGCAGTGCCTGGTTCAGCTCTCTCTCCCTGTCCTCGGCACCTGTATATCTCGCATCCACAAGCCTTGTGACAAATGCAAGATCCTCCTGATAAGTCGCAAGCTTCTCATTTATCAGACTGATCTCCTCCGTGAGACCTGCTATCTTATCAGCATTTGCCTTTCTGGCGTCCTCTATGGAGTCCTTAGACATGAAATATTTCCTGTCTCTTCCTATGATAAGCATGTTCTCGGCGGGAACTATCGCTGAGTCTGAAAGCTTATCCATATCGTACACCATTACACATTCACTGCCGGTGTCTATCGAACCGAGATTTATATCGTCCTCCAGACTATCAAATCCCTTTGTCACAACACTGTACGGCAGGTATGGATTTGCCTGAAGCAGCTCCTCCTTTGTATCACCCGGGAGTGCCGACAGATAATCCGCACCATGCATGGCCATGAGCCCATGTCTGGTGGAGATGTAGTTTATCACAGTCTCAGCACCCTCCGACGGCGGAAATGGTCTGCCATCCTCATAGCATTTCGCAAGCTTTGTCAGTCTGTCGATCTCCTGCTGGCGCTTGATCGTCTCTGTTATGGTGCCCCTAATCCTGTCATTTATAAAACCTGTTATATCCTGTGGATTCTCCACAGAGTATACTGCCATGATGCTGTCGAGCTGACTTCCCGACTGCCTGTACGCCTCGGCGTCAAGCCTTGCATCCTCGCAGCTTCTCTCCAGCGCATCATACTCAGCCTGCACAGTCGTCAGTCTGTATCTGTCATCGTACAGCTTTGTCCTGCCATCTGCTATGGCTATCTCCAACTCTGTCATCTCAGCAAGTATCCTGTCAGACTCCTCCTGAGCCTTGTTCATCATATCCTTCACATCACCCACTACGAGCAGGTTGACTGATGCAGCCAGCTCACTTATTCGGGCACTTATCTCATCAATCTTGGCTGTGGCATCAGCGATATTATTCTCCGCCACCGCCTGGGCGATCTCGCCCTCCCTCATGACCTTTCTGCAGTACTCCGCCTCCTCAAGTGCGTGATCATAGCTGGTCTGGGCCTCTTCCCTTGCCGCCATGAGCTCTGCAAGCTTCTTCTCATCACGGATGCGTCTGTTGTACGCATACACCGCCATCTTCTCACTGGATGATCCGATGTTGTTTCTTATATTGTCGACTATCAGTCTGCTCTCTTCGTACTGTCGCTTGTTCTCCCTGTATACAAGGTAGTCATTTACACTCTCCTTGTAGCCGATCTGGTTTTTCAGCTCCGCAAGCTTCTTCTCATTGTCCTCTATCTGCGTGACAGTGTCATCCATCTTGCGGTTCATGTCCTCAAGGCGCAGATAATCCCTGGTGACCCTGAGATTTGCCAGACGCTTGTTCTGCTGTTCCATCTGCTCCCCCGCGTCAGCCTTTGCCTTCGCCAGCTCCTCCATATGGGTGTCGCCCTCCTGTGTACACGCCCTTCCTGTGGCATACACATCGGCCAGGCCCTTACATATCCTGTCGTTGTCCTCGTAGAGACCTATGCATGAGTTCACCTTGCCCTCGAGCACATTTATCAATTCTATCTGGTGGTCATAGTTGGCTATGTCACGCTTTCTCTGTGCCAGAACGTTCAGCTTGTCCTTGATGTCGAGAAGAGTCTCTGCCATGGTGTCTTCCTCACCGTTTCGTCCTGTCTTTGTGGCAAATGCCTTCTCTATGATCTCCTCTATAAGCAGATCCTCCACGACCTTCCTTGTGGTCCTGTAATTTGTTTCAAAATACGTTCTTACGTGCCCCTCTGTCTTGTTGATTCCACGTATGATTTCCCAGTGGCTCTCGTGGAGACCATAGCCGCTTATAAATCTCTGGTACTCGCCCTTCTTGTCAAATACCCTGACCTCCAGACTCATATCCCTGTGTCCGAGATCCTTGAGATATGTCTTTAAACCGTTGAATGTGATCCTCTCATTACCCTCCGACAAAGGAAGGTTCACTATGTCATTCTTGTTATATTCCCTGTAGAAAATGCAGTAATTAAAATACTCTATGGATGCAGTGTCCTTCTGTACCTCCCCGGCATCCGCAGCATCCTTCGCCTTTCTGGCACAGAATCCGGTGGTCATGTATCTGTAGCCATCCTTTATATCCGCCTCGTCAAGCTTCCACTCGATCAGCGAATGGATGACTGTGTTGCCGCCGCCCGCACGGAAAAGCTTCTCCACAGGCTGCTTCTCATCCAGAGTACAGTTCGGTATCAGGTTCTGAAGGAGCAGAAGCATGAGAATACTCTTTCCTCCTCCATTTGCCAGATCATACAGCGTGTTCTTGCCATACATTCTCATGGTGAAGTCATCGTACTGCTGTGTACCAAAGTTATATTTTACATTGTTGACCCTTATCCTGTTGATACTAGGCATCCTCTTCTTCACCTCCAAGCAGCTGATACAACCGTCCTCTGTATTCCTCAAAATAGTTCTCCGACAAAGCTTTCATCCTGTCTGTCGGATAGTACCTGTCCGCATTCTCCACAAATAACCGCTGGGCCGACATGAAGTTGAACACCAGCTTCACATAACCCGCCCGGGATGCCTTGGACGCCCTGGCGCTGTCGCCCTCCTGATTGCCCGTCACCGCCGGGAGCTCATCCCACAGGAGCGCTATCGCCTTGAAGCTGTCCTGCTCCACCTCATCAGTTGACAGAACATCAAGCTTCTTCGTTATGTCCGCAAGATATTTGCTTGTCTCATCTATAATGTTCTCTGACTTCACATACTCCCTGAACTGATAGCTGGAGGAATCCTTGTAAAAATAGAGAAGTGTCATATACATAATGAAGTAACACAGATAGAGCTCCTTGTTCAGACGAAGTCCCAGAAGCTTCTTCATGTCGTCATTCGTATAGCCAAATACCCTGTTGCCCTCTCCGGCTGTTATATACAAGCTGTCATTGTACTCGTACAGTGACAGGTTCATCTTCTTCATCATATTCATGACGATGTCGTACACCTCGGCATTGCCGTAGAATTCATCGTACAGCGGGCCGTTGTCGGGATGCTTCTTGCAGATCTCCTCACCTGATATTAACTTGGAATATATCTCTATCGCCTTGTCCAGATTCTTACTTTCCATCTTTTTCTCCTATTCTCCGTACAATCACTCTCAGCTGGTTTTGTTAAACTGAATTCCCGTAACGTACATGTCCTCGCCAATCTGTATCTCTTCGTCTGGATGGAATTCCAGTGTAAATGTCATGCCTCTGAACGCATCCAGTGTGAGTTCCGGTGCATACATCTCACGGGAGAGACCAGAACCGCCATGCCCCATATCACCATCGGTCTGATTCTGCAAAATAGCAATACCTTTGCCAGTTTTTATTCTCTCTATGTGATCTACCAGCATTCCCTCCAGCATAGTGTCCGGCTTTGCCAGTATCTCATCCACACTGTACCTGTCCTTCTGTGCCAGGTGTGTGAGGAAGGAATAGTAATCCTTGTTGTCATATATCTCCTTGCCAAACTTCACCTCCAGGATTCCATTAAATTCCTTGAGACTCAGGTGTCCCCATTTGCTCAACTGGTCAAGGAGTTCGTGGAACAGTTTTGTGAAGTTGGCACTTATCTGCTCATCGAGCAGTTCATCTTCGTAACGGAAGTTCGGATCTAGCTGTTCCTTCTTCACCTTTGTGGTCTTCGCATTGTCCTCGGACTTCAGCGTGAGCATGTGATCTATGGATGTCATGCTGAACGTTTTCACGATCCTCGGAGCGAAGAGAGGCGCAAGTATGGTGAGTATCTTATCCGGTCTGTCCTCTTTTATGATACTCTGAAGCTGTCCTGCAAAGTCAAATGCAGGTCTAAGCTTCTGAAGCTTCGCCTTGTGTATAATATTGTCCGATATGTTCTGCAGCTCCATTGTGCTGCTTATCAGACTTCCGTGCTTGATGATGGTCCTCTTGAGTTCAAGCTCAAGCTGGCTTATCTCCTCCATAGCTTTCAGGTTGCCCTTGCCCATATTATCATAGCTCGCCTTAGTGATCGCTTTGTCCACCAGAGCTTTGTTCTTGGCAAAGAGCTTCTGCTCGTCAGCGAACCATTTGCCGACGGTCTTCATATAATTCTCGTACTCCTCCGCGCCCTTGAACACGTCGATGGACAGAAGATTTACTATCTCATCCTTCTCGCGGATCAGCCTGTTCACCTCGCTATTGATCCTGCGCACGACCTCGATACCGCCACGGAAGTTCTCTCCAACGATCATCTTTTCCAGAAGAAGCTGCTGCACGTTGATCTTGCTCTCGTCCTTGATCTCCTTGGTGTCCAGATAGAATTCGATTCCATCCGCAGTGATGAAATACAGGACCTTGCCATCCACTATATGGCTGTCTATCAGCTTCACTCGTCCCGTCTTGCGCTGCTTCTTTCCCGGATCATAGAACGTGAATTCAAATGCTCTTCCGTCGTTCTTGATCTTGTCAAATATATACATTATCAGGTCAGCCCTGTCATCTCCCGCGATCTCCACATCGAAATCACGGTCAAGGAGCTGCCCCATGAATTCCTCATATTCATCGTATGACACTTCACGCTCATTGAAGCTGTTCTCCTGAATAAAAAAACGCAGAATCGCCATGGTTATATAACCCATGTCCAGCTGTGCATAACGACCTTCCTTATACTGCGCAAATGTGGTCTCAGCCAGAACAAAAAACGGGTAATATTTCCTCAGATTCTGCATTCTTGCATTATGTTCTTCAATTATGTCATTTATCATCACGTATTTGAGTGCCATGTTTTCTCTATCTCTGTACTTTCCTGATTATAATAGATCTTATACCATATACTTTTCCTGATATATCTGCCCATATTCTGAGACACATATCTTCTCTATCCGCATATGGACACACAGATTTAGTATACCATGACACTTTTGTTCACACAACGATATTTATCTTCCGTACTTCAGCTCATTTATCGATCTTCCACACACTGTCAACATGAATTCCGTGGCACTCTCACTGTTCTGTCCCACATCATTCAGCCCGACATATCCCGGCTGATAGCCCTCGCAGTCACCCTCTATCTGAAACTGGACTGTGACCGTCACCTGCTGCCCCTTATATGTGGCATTCCCTTCAAACTGCACTATCTGACTTCCGTCCGTCGCGACAAATGCCTGCCAGTGTTCATCGCTGCAATAGGCATCCAGACCATCCCCATAGGTTGTGTCTCCATCCGGGAATATCTTCTGTTCCTTTATATAATCTATCCTCTTATCCGGAAGATCGGCTGCATCTTTGCCGATCCCCGCCTCACCGATACCTGTCACGCACATGGACAATGTGAGTATGACTGCCAAAAGCTTGCAGAATTTGTTCTCCCTAAACTTCTCCCACCGCTTGATATTCAGTGCAAATGCAAGGATTCCTCCCACGATCGCACCACCCACATGCGCATAGATATCTATATTCTTCTCATTTGTATACAGAGCATATATGACCACAACAACTATGGATATCATCATATCTTTTCTGCTTGCTTTCCTGTTGCCCATGAATGTCAGGAACACAGCAGCACATATGATTCCGAACACCGCCCCTGATGCTCCTATAGAGAAATGCATTCTGTCAGGATCAGTCATATGATACACATTCATGGATATGATCCCGGCAACAATTCCTGATACAAAGTATATGATAGTCGTCCTCAGGGAGCCAAGTTTTCTCTCCACCGTGGAGCCAAACATATATAGTGCAAACATATTGCCAAAGAGATGATCAAAGCCAGAATGCAGGAACATCGCCGATATAAGTCGTCCATACTCGCCATTCAGCTTCACGTACTGATAGTTGAGTCCACCGGTTCTGGAGTAATTGTCCACACCGATGCACATGATGCCAGCTATGACATTTGCCACTATCAATGCAATCGTAACTATAGGGATCGTCCTCTTTATCTGTGGCTGCGGGGAAGCTCCACCGCCCATCTGCTCAGATCTGATCACATATGCTGTGTCCTGGTCAATATCCTGCTCAAATCTCCCATAGTCATCATGTTCAAAGCCATAGCCGAAATTGTTTTCTTCCATATAATACTCTCCTGACAATGCCCCCCACGGCTGGCATCCACATACTGTTCATTGTTTTACACGATACACTGTTTTTCCACCTTGCAGTACCATTCTTCACACCTTTTTTCTTAGTCGAATACTCTCTTAAGTACCTCGTCCTCATACAGAACCTTCTTGGCAAGTTCTCTGTAGTTCTCCTCGTGAAGGTATGTGTGTCTGTGAGGCTTGATCTGAGGAGCCATGTCTATCGCCTTTGCAAAATCCTCTCTCTTGAGGTCAAGTGTGGCTACATAATCCCAGAAACCAGTCTTTTCAAATATTGCATTTACCCTGACATATCTGTGATCCTGGACAACAGCCATGATATATGTGGCAATTCCCACCTGGATTCCATGGAGCTGTGGCTGTTCAAGCATCTTGTCAAGTGCATGTGAGATCAGGTGTTCACTTCCGGATGTCGGTGTGCTTCCGCCTGCAATCTCATTAGCAACACCGCTCATGGCAAGGGAATCGAGAAGCTCCTTCAGGAAGAGGTCATCCTTGATCGTCTCAAATGGTGTTCTGACGAAACTGTTCACTGCCTTCTTCGCTATCATAACTGCAAAATCGTTCATCTCAGAGTATCCCAGTTCAGACTCGAAGAGCCAGTCATAGAGGGATGTGATCTTGGATACCATATCTCCGATTCCCGAGTAAAGGAATCTCTCCGGTGCAGACTTAATGATCTCCGTATCCGCTATGATTCCGTATGCCATCCTTGCAGGCACCGAGGTACGGCGTCCATTTACCATAAGTGATGCGCTGGCACTTGAGAATCCGTCCGATGACGCCGATGTCGGAATACTTATAAAAGGAAGCTTTCTGAGATATGCCGCATACTTTGCCACATCAATAACCTTTCCTCCGCCGATACCCACGATCACCTGGGCCTTCGCATCTATATCAAATGCCAGCTTGATTATATCCTCTATATTGGTGGAATCCAGCTCTCTGTACTCCACAACTGTCACATTTTCTTTCTTCAGAGAATCCATGACCTGCTGTCCAAACATGTCTATGAGTCCATTTCCAAAATAAATAACAGCATTCTTCATCCCGGAAGCACTTATATATTTGCCCAGATCATTCAGGGTTCCCTTTCCGATCTTAAGAATGGTTGGTATTGCTATATGACTTCCTGCCATCTGTTTATCCTCCTAAATACATTTCTACCATTATACATTATATGATCAGCAAAAATAAACAAGACAATACACATTTTGTCTCATACCTTTACTTACCTTTCTAATTTCTAACCATGTCTGCCTTATGCTGTTTTCATATCCTTTAAATTTCTTACAGCATCTTCATATTTTTACCCGAAAAACACATTTTCTACACAACTTCTCCAAAATTAGAACACATTTTCTCGGTATATTATTAACTGTAAACAGCGAGAGCGTAAGCGAGTTGTTTACATCCCCTTTTTCATAAACGACTGCAACACCCTCCCCTCACATAATGTAGTTGCAGTCACTCCCTTTTAATACAAAAAGAAGAGGCTGCCAGAGATGGCAGCCTTTTCTTTTTGTATTCAGATAATTTATAATTACTCACTTCTGAGCGCTATAACAGGATCCTTCTTAGCTGCAAGTCTCGATGGGATAAGTCCTCCGATCAATGTCAGTATAACGCTGATGATTACCAGCATCACTCCACCCTTCCAAGGAAGCGCCGATACACCGGCAACGTTGATATAACTCTCTATCACCTTACTGATCGGTATATTGATCAGCACCGTCACGCCGATTCCTATGAGTCCTGAGAAGAGACCTATTATAAATGTCTCCGCATTGAACACTCTTGAGATATCCTTCTTTGAAGCTCCTATGCTTCGCAGAATACCAATCTCCTTTGTTCTCTCAAGAACTGAGATATATGTGATTATTCCGATCATGATGGATGAAACTATCAATGAAATTGCCACAAATGCAATGAGTACATAGGTTATCGCGTTGATGATCTTGGTCACCGATGACAGCATGATTCCGATGTAATCAGTGTATGTGATCTCCTTGTCAGGATAATCCTCGTTGTACTTGTCTATAAGCTTTGTTATCTCGTCCTTATCCGCAAATTCTGCACAGTAGAGGTTGATGGAAGCCGGCTTTGCAAGCTCTGCATATCCAAGCTTTGACATGTTATCCTCATAAGTAGATGTTGACTCCTGGAAGAAACCGTAACCCTTGAGCATATCGAAGAGCTGATCCTTGGTCATGGACGCCATCTGTGCCTGCATGTCCTCAGTAACCTGACCTGAAGCCATAAGCTGCTGCATAACAGAATCCATATCCACATCATCCGCTGTCAGTTCCTTGCCATCTGAAAATGGCATTCCTGTAAATATGTCAGTATCAGGATTATCCATCTGAGCCTTGAGTACATCTGTCTTCTCGTTCTCTGAAACTATGTAATTGGCAAGCTCCGATGTGTAACCTATATATCCCGGCTGCATGGTAGTTGCATACGCTTTATCCGAAGCCCTGATTACTGCCGACACCTTTACTTCAAGGCCCCCGGCCACTGCAGACTTCAGAAAATCAGCATCAGAACTCATATCTGTGTATGTTCCATCATCATTCTTCTTGTACAGATTGCCCGGAAGCACAACCTTAAACTTGAGATTAAGAAGGTCATCGTATGTAAACACCATCTGCTCAAGCTCCGGTGCCTCTCCGCCAGCAAGTATGGTTGAAACCATATCGCTCAGTTCCTTTGAATCCCTAAGTCCAAGAGTATACAGTGTAAAATCACTTATCTCATTGTTCTTGTCGACGACAAGTACAACCTCGTTCTTGTTCTCAGGCCAGTGTCCTGCCAGTACATCGTACTGCTGCTTAAGCAGAGTGTCATTGTCAAGCATCTGTGTCCACATGTCCATTGATGATGAGCCGTAACTAAACGCCGACATGAAATCTGCCGTTGACTCCTGTGCCTCCGCCATACCTCCAAATCCCATATCTGCCATTGTGGTGCTTGGATTTACCTGGGCAACACCGCCATTTGCACTGTTCTCGTTAAACACATATAATGGTGTATCATATGTGTATGTTATATCACTTGTATACTTGGTGAAGCCGTTTGCATCGTCTTCTATATAATTCTTAAATGACTCAAGGTCGTTCTCCTTCACATCTGACACCATGGACACGAGCATGTCTCCCATGATATCTCCCGAATATATCTTGTCCTCGCCAGCGTGATTGTGATCTGAATTCTCCTCGTTGTTACCTACCATCTTTGAGAGCAGCTCATTGTAATCCATCGCTTTCTTTGTTATCTGCACTGGATATGTGGCAAGTGTCTCCTCCTGTACATCGTTTATGTACTTCTGGAATCCAGACGATAGCGACAATATAAGTGCTATTCCTATGATTCCTATACTTCCGGCAAATGCTGTTAAGAACGTTCGTCCCTTCTTTGTCATGAGGTTGTTCAGACTCAGCGAGAACGCTGTGAACATACTCATGGATGTCTTTCTAGGTTCATAACTTCCGTCATCCTCCTTTGCTTCATCCTCATCTGAAAATGGATTGGAGTCATCTATTATATTTCCATCGAGGAGCTTTACGATTCTTGTTGAATACTGCTGTGCCAACTCCGGGTTGTGCGTGACCATAATAACCAGCTTGTCCTTGGCTATCTCCTTGAGCAGTTCCATGATCTGAACACTTGTCTCTGTGTCAAGTGCACCCGTTGGCTCATCCGCCAACAGAATATCCGGATCGTTTATGAGTGCTCTGGCGATGGCAACTCTCTGCATCTGTCCACCGGACATCTGGTTTGGTTTCTTGTGAATCTGATTTCCCAGACCAACCCTCTCCAAAACCTCCTTCGCTCTCTTTCTTCTCTCTGCCTTTGATACTCCAGACAAAGTAAGCGCAAGCTCTACATTTGACAGTACCGACTGATGCGGTATCAGATTGTAGCTCTGGAATACAAATCCGACTGAATTGTTTCTATATGAATCCCAGTCTCTTGACTTGAAATCCTTTGTCGACTTGCCATTGATAACCAGATCTCCACTGGTGTACTGATCCAGTCCGCCCACTATGTTCAGAAGCGTTGTCTTTCCACAACCCGACTGACCAAGTATGGACACAAACTCATTTCTCCTAAAGTTCACAGATACACCCTTAAGTGCCTGAACAACTTCATCACCAGTGTGATAATCCTTCACGATATTCTTAAGCTGAAGCATTACGTCCTCCCTTTTTAAGATTATATTGTGCAAAAGCATAGTAAGGTGCTTTGCGCCACGTCTGTGTGCATACACATAACGTATTATGTTCTATATGCATTACTCTTTTAAATATTTGTCAGTATTACTGGCAAATCATAGCATTTAATTTTTTTCAATGCAATTAAGGCGGACTATTCTTTATAAATGTTTTATTTTTTTTCATTTCTATCGATAAGTTCAAACTAACTATATGTTGAACTTTTGGCTAAAAATTCTTTTATTTTCTTATTATATGGGGTATAATCAGCGTAAGTGGGTACATTGTATCCAAATATAATTTTACGGAGGATTTTACAAATGTTAGTTTCAGCAACAGAAATGTTAAAGAAAGCTAAGGCTGGTCACTACGCAGTAGGTCAGTTCAACATCAACAACCTTGAGTGGACAAAGGCTGTTCTCCTCACAGCTCAGGAGCTTCAGTCACCTGTTATCCTTGGTGTTTCAGAGGGCGCTGGAAAGTATATGACAGGATTTGAGACAGTTGCAGCAATGGTTAAGGCTATGGATGAGTCACTTGGAATCACAGTTCCTGTAGCTCTTCACCTTGATCACGGAACATACGAAGGATGCTACAAGTGTGTTAAGGCTGGATTTACTTCAATCATGTTCGATGGTTCACACTATCCATTCGAGGAGAACCTTGCTAAGTCAACAGAGCTCGTTAACGTAGCTCATCAGCTTGGCCTCTCAATCGAGTGTGAGGTTGGTTCTATCGGTGGTGAGGAAGACGGAGTTATTGGTATGGGCGAGTGCGCTGATCCAGCGGAGTGCAAGACTATCGCTGATCTCGGCGTTGATATGCTTGCTGCTGGTATCGGTAACATCCATGGTAAGTACCCAGCTAACTGGAAGGGACTTAGCTTTGAGACACTTGATGCTATCCAGCAGAAGACAGGCGTTATGCCATTAGTTCTTCACGGTGGTACAGGTATCCCAGCTGACATGATCAAGAAGGCTATTTCACTTGGCGTTTCAAAGATCAACGTTAACACAGAGTGCCAGTTATCATTCGCAGATGCTACAAGAAAGTACATCGAGGCTGGTAAGGATCTTGAGGGCAAGGGATTTGATCCTAGAAAGCTTCTCGCTCCTGGTTTCGAGGCTATCAAGGCTACTGTTAAGGAGAAGATGGAACTCTTCGGATCAGTTGGTAAGGCTAACGACTAATTAACAGATCTTTAACAGAACAATTAACAAATGTAACGATAAACTGTTCGACAGCTTTCGGACAAGTATCGCTCACGTAAACTTAAAGGAACCCCATCACAGCTTGCACAAGCCATGATGGGGTTCTTATTCTTACTTATTTTTCTTTTATATTATTTTTTTTCTTCACTAATATAAATTTCTAAATTCTAATCTTGCTTCTCTGCCTTATCCTTTTTTCTGCTGATTGTCCACCATATAGGAACTGATATCAGCATGAAAAGTGCCGCTGCCACGCTGATCCATGCACCGACTCCGAGTCTTGCATTTGCCGCTGCATCTAGCTTTCCAAGATCTATCAATGACAGAACAAATTCAAATATCAATATTCCGCCAACAACTATAGATATAACAAGGTCTGCTATATAACAGCCTGCCTTGTTGATAAATGCACAGATCACGTCTGCTATAATAACTACCGCCACAACAAGCATTGACAGTACATTTATCCCAAACACTCCAACTATGCTTCTGGCATCTGTCCCCATATAAGCATAAGGAATAAATACTGATACAACAGCCATGATAATGCCGATCAGGTTTAACATATTAGGTACATGTGTGGATCCCTTCTTCACATCATCAGGTATGTTCTGCCTGTTCTCATATCCCATATATCCCATAGGGTTGTTGTATGGCGTTGGCTGTACCGGATGGCCGTACTGCGACTGTGGCTGGTATGGATGCTGCACCGGCTGGCCATACTGCGACTGTGGCTGGTATGGCTGCTGGGTTGGCTGACCATACTGCGGCATCTGCTGGTATGGTGTCTGCATTGGCTGTGCTCCCTGGCTATACTGTGACTGTGGCTGATATGGCTGCTGGACTGGCTGACCGTACTGCGACTGTGGCTGGTATGGATGCTGCACCGGCTGGCCATACTGTGGCATATGCTGATACAGTGACTGAGCTGGCTGTGCTACCTGACTATATGGTGCTTGAACTGACTGCACACCCTGACCATTCTGTGCCTGACTATTCTCAGCCATCATAGCCTTTTTCTGCTCAGAAGTCGACCCGCCATCAACTCTGTCAATATCTTCTACTCTATTCTGTTCATCCATGTTCGTCATCTACCTCCGATGTAATTATTCGACACATCCCTTACATATCGAGATACCTCTTCAGATACTGTCCTGTATAGGACTGAGGTATCTTCGCAACTTCCTCAGGAGTTCCTCTGGCAATGACCGTTCCACCGCCAGCACCTCCTTCAGGTCCCATGTCAATAATATAATCTGCGGTCTTGATAACGTCAAGATTATGTTCGATAACCACAACTGTGTTGCCGCCCTCGCTGAGCCTTCTGAGTATATCCACAAGTCTGTGCACATCAGCAAAATGAAGTCCCGTGGTTGGCTCATCAAGCACATATATCGTCTTTCCTGTTCCTCGTCTCGAAAGCTCTGTTGCAAGCTTGATTCTCTGCGCCTCTCCGCCCGACAGAGTGGTGGATGGCTGTCCAAGCCTGATATATCCTAGTCCCACATCTCGCAACGTTTCTATCTTCCTGAGTATTCTCGGAACATTTGCAAAGAACTCACATGCCTCATCAACAGTCATATCGAGAACTTCATTGATACTCTTACCCTTGTATTTGACCTCCAGGGTCTCCCTGTTGTATCTCTTTCCTCCGCACACCTCACATGGCACATATATATCTGGCAGGAAGTGCATCTCTATCTTGATTATTCCATCTCCACGACACGCCTCACATCGTCCACCAGATACATTGAAGCTGAATCTTCCCTTGCCGTAACCTCTTGCCTTGGCATCCTTTGTACCGGCAAACAGGTCTCTTATCAGGTCAAACGTACCTGTGTAGGTAGCCGGATTGGATCTCGGAGTTCTTCCTATAGGTGACTGGTCTATATTTATGATCTTGTCCAAAGCATCATAACCGATGATATGGTCATGCTTTCCTGCCTTAACCCTGCTTTTATTGAGTCTTCTCGCAAGTTTCTTGTACAGGATCTCATTTACCAGAGAACTCTTTCCTGAACCAGACACACCCGTCACACATGTCATGATTCCAAGTGGTATGTCCACATCTATATGCTTGAGATTGTTCTCATAAGCATTCTTGACAGTGAGCCATCCGGTTGGCTTTCTCCTCACATCCGGAACCTCTATCTTCTTCCTGCCGCTTAAGTAGTCACCGGTGATAGAATTCTCACATTTCATAATGTCTTCAGCCGTACCCTCAGCTACCACATATCCACCATTTGCTCCGGCTCCCGGTCCTATATCTATGATGTGATCCGCCGCCCTCATGGTATCCTCGTCGTGCTCTACAACTATCAGTGTATTTCCAAGGTCTCTCAGATTCTTGAGCGCTGCGATCAACTTGTCATTGTCTCTCTGATGAAGTCCGATACTTGGCTCATCCAGAATATATGCAACTCCGACCAGACCTGAACCTATCTGTGTGGCAAGTCTAATTCTCTGTGCCTCTCCACCTGAGAGCGTACTTGTACCTCTGCTCAGGCACAGATAGTCAAGTCCCACATCTATAAGGAAATGCAGTCTCGACCTGATCTCCTTGAGTATGGCCGCACCTATCATCTTCTGTCTGTCAGTGAGTTCCAGATCCTTCATAAACTTTGCAAGTTCTGTGATAGGAAGCTCTGTAAGTTCAGCAATATTCTTATCTCCAACTGTAACAGCAAGGGCTGTCGGCTTAAGTCTCTTACCACCACAGACCTCACACGGAGTTACAGTCATGAATGTCTCATACTCGGCCTTTGTGGACTCCGCAGATGTCTCCCTGTATCTTCTGGCAACACTCTTTATGAGTCCCTCAAATGTTATATCATACACTCCCTCCCCGCGCTGTCCTTTATAATGCACCTTAACCGGTCGTGAGTTCTTTCCATATAATAAGAGATCTTTTATATCCTGTGGATAATCCTGAAATGGCGTATCAAGAGAGAATCCATACTCCGCACTGAGTGCCCTGAGTATTGCATTTGAATAGCTCTTGCCATCATTGCACGACTGCCATCCCAGAACCACTATGGCTCCATCATTTATCGACAAACTCTGATCGGGTATCATAAGATCCGGATCAAATTCCATCTTGAAGCCAAGACCTGCACATGTCGGGCATGCGCCAAATGGATTGTTGAACGAAAAGCTTCTCGGCTCTATCTCATCTATGCTGATTCCGCAATCCGGGCATGAAAAGCTGTCTGAGAAATTGATAATGGTATTCTCCTTCTGAACACCATTCTCATCCCTCTCCCCGATCACCTCAATCTTCATAAGCCCCTCTGCAAGCTGAAGTGCGGTCTCTATGGAATCTGTGAGTCGCCTCTCCACATCCTGTCTTACAACCAGACGATCGACAACTATATCTATACTGTGCTTCTTGTTCTTATCGAGCTTTATCTCCTCCGACAGCTCATACATGCTGCCATCGACTACCACTCTGACAAATCCGCTCTTCTTTGCCTTCTCCAGCAGCTTTACATGCTCTCCCTTTCGGCCTCTGACCACAGGCGCAAGCACCATGAACTTTGTCCTCTCAGGTAGCTTCATGATCTCATCCACCATCTGGTCAACCGTCTGTCTGCTTATGACCTTACCACAGTTCGGGCAGTGTGGTATTCCCACTCTGGCATAGAGAAGTCTGAAATAGTCGTATATCTCAGTGACAGTGCCAACTGTGGATCGGGGATTTCTGTTTGTTGACTTCTGATCTATGGAGATTGCAGGGGAAAGTCCCTCTATCTTATCCACGTCCGGCTTCTCAGCCTGTCCAAGGAACTGTCTCGCATAGGAGGACAGCGACTCCATGTATCGTCTCTGTCCCTCCGCATATATCGTGTCAAATGCCAGTGAAGACTTACCTGATCCCGAAAGTCCTGTCACGACAACAAATTTGTCCCTTGGAATCTTGACATTGATATTTTTCAGATTATTTTCACGTGCGCCCTCAATAGTAATATACTTCCTGTCAATATTCCTGCTGGCGTTGAAATAATCATCATCTTTCATGCTCGCATCCGTTATATTCTCCAGATGCTCACCACGTTCATAATTCTTATTGTCTTCCATCTTGATCTAACCTTTTCTCTTTATTATTTATATTTGTTATATCTTAATTATCTACCCTGCATCCATCTATTCTTTATCATAATCTCTCAGTGCCTCCTTATACACCTTGAGCTGATCCCTGATCTCTGCCGCCACCTCAAAGTTGAGGTCTGCTGCCGCCATATTCATCTTCTTGGTCAGCTTGGCGATAACCTTCTGAAGCTCCTTCTTCGTCATGGACTCAGCGTCCTTATCCTCCTCTGGAAGTTCCTCCTTCTTCACCTCTATGGTTATGAGATCCCTTATGCTCTTCTCTATAGTCTTAGGGGTTATTCCATGTTCCTCATTATACTTCTGCTGTATATCACGACGTCTGCTCGTCTCATCGAGGGCATACTTCATAGAACCCGTGATAGTATCCGCATACATGATGACATGTCCATCCACATTTCGGGCTGCTCTTCCTATGGTCTGGATGAGTGATGTCTCCGATCGCAGGAAACCTTCCTTATCAGCGTCAAGTATGGCTACCAGTGTGATCTCCGGTATATCAAGACCCTCTCTCAGAAGGTTGATTCCAACAAGCACATCAAATACTCCAAGGCGGAGATCTCTCACTATCTCAACTCTCTCCATGGTGTCTATATCCGAGTGCAGATATTTTACCTTTATATCATTGTCCCTCATATAGCTGGTGAGATCTTCAGCCATACGCTTGGTAAGTGTTGTCACAAGTACCTTGTGTCCCTGCTCGGTCTCCTTGCGGACCTCTTTCAGCAGATCATCTATCTGTCCCTCCACCGGTCTGACCTCAACCGGCGGATCAAGAAGTCCTGTAGGTCTGATGATTTGTTCAGCCATAAGCATCTGGTGCTCCTCCTCGTATTTGCCCGGTGTGGCTGATACAAACATGACCTGATCAAGCTTCTGCTCAAATTCCGAGAAGTTGAGTGGTCTGTTGTCAAGTGCCGATGGAAGCCTGAATCCATAGTCAACCAAATTCATCTTACGGGATCGGTCTCCCGAATACATCGCGCCAACCTGAGGCACAGTCATATGTGACTCATCTATAATAAGAAGAAAGTCATCATCAAAGAAATCCAGCAGTGTGCTCGGCGTCTCTCCGGCTGATCTTCCAGCCAGCGGACCGGAATAGTTCTCTATACCAGAGCAAAATCCAGTCTCTCTCATCATCTCCATATCAAAGTTAGTTCTCTCCTCGATACGCTGTGCCTCGATGAGTTTATCCTTTGACTTGAAGTAAGCAACTCTGTCCTTGAGCTCCGCCTCTATCCTCTTCAGTGCCTTCTCCATCTTCTCCTGTCCAACCACATAGTGGGACGCCGGGAACAGACAGGTATATGTCAGATCCCTCTTTCCCTCTCCAGTGAGCGGATCAAACTCTGTGATCCTGTCTATCTCATCACCAAAAAACTCTATCCTTATTCCATCGTCAAATGTTGACACAGGTATTATCTCAAGTACATCCCCGCGCACTCTGAACGTGCCTCTCTGCAGATCCATGTCATTCCTGTCATACTGTATATCTGTCAGTTCATCGATGACCTGATCTCTGTCCTTTATCATTCCGACTCTGAATGACAGCATCTGATTCCTGTACTCGTCCGGATCACCGATACCATATATGCACGACACAGACGCGACCACGATTACGTCCTTTCTGTCTATGAGCGCAGCTGTTGCACTATGTCTCATCCGGTCAATATCGTCATTAATAGACGAATCCTTTGCAATATAAGTATCCGTAGACGCCACATATGCTTCCGGCTGATAATAATCGTAGTATGATACAAAATACTCCACCGCATTGTTCGGGAAAAATTCTTTCATCTCCCCATAAAGCTGCGCCGCCAGAGTCTTGTTATGTGCAAGTATCAGTGTTGGCTTATTAAGCTGCTGTATGACATTCGCCATGGTAAAAGTCTTACCAGATCCGGTTACACCCAGCAGCGTCTCAAACTGATTACCTTCCTTAAATCCTTTTACCAGTTTCTCAATAGCCTCCGGCTGATCTCCGGTAGGCTTATATTCCGATACCAATTCAAAATGATCCATGAAAATCTCCTCAAAATTCTTTACACAAACTGCCACCTTCTCATGGCAGCACCCAGGCTAAAGCCTGCCTATATTATATCGAACATTAGTTCTTATATCAAGCAAAAACATGACAGCTGTCCAAGTTTATTTATACCCCGGACAACCGCCATCATACACCAGTTAACCATTCTGTTCACGCTATACACATCACCACTACGCCACCATTTCATCCTCCACCAGACTTATATCATAGCGTCCCTTATCATCAACAGTTACCACAATATCCTCAAAGCCAGTATAGAATCTCAACACATACATTTCATCTGTCTTTGAGATGAATACCTCCGCGTTCATCTGCGCCATGCTGGCAAGACATTCGCCAAGCACGCCCTCGCTGACTCTGATAATCTGCCACTCTTTCTCTTCCTGACGCTTTACCGGCATCTCTTTATAATGAAGGAATAGATTCTCCTCAAGCGCCTTTGATCTGCAGCTGCATCTGTGAAAATAGCTGCCGATGATCATATAAAGCATGTATGCTGTCTCCTGCTGTCTGTGTGATGTCTTTTCTGTAAATGAATATCTCATAATCGTTACCTCCATAATGAAAAAATAAACCTAAAATAAATCTACAAAATGTTGTCAATGTGTTATCTGAAGCTTTACCAGCTCACACCTTATCAGTGCCCGCTCCCCGGTCTGTCATTTTTCAGCCGACGACAGTCGCTGTGTCCGTATTCTTTGCTGCCCCGGATACCGGGCAGATGCATATTCAGTTTTCATTTGAAATCTGCCCATGCCCGAAAGGCAACAAAAAAAGAGTCATGATCGCAGACTTGTAGCACTTGCTACTCATCATGTTTTCAAACTCTTCTACTTAAAATATGATTTATTCAATTTTCATTATGGATATCAGCAATCGCTGATGTATATGTTATATCAAAAACTAATTGTGGTGTCAACATATTTATAAATATATCTATAAAACACAAGAGAGCCAGATTTCTCCGACTCTCTTAAATATGCATCCACAAATGCATACCCCAATTAGTATCTATAATTTCCTACCTTATCGCATCGCATCCTTCATGCTCTTCACATAATCTCTCACATAAGGCACACAGTCCTTGCCGTACTGGGCGCACAGCTTGACGATGGCTGAACCGACGATGACACCGTCTGACTTCTCCGCCATCTGCTTTGCCTGCTCAGGTGTGGATATTCCGAAACCTACAGCGCAAGGGATGTCCTTCGCCTTCTTCACCAGATCGACCATTGCTCCTATGTCGGTGGTGATCTTGGTTCTGGTTCCGGTTACACCGAGTGATGACACGCAATATACAAATCCACTCGCATCATTTGCGATCATGGATATTCTCTCATGGGATGTAGGTGCGATGAGTGAAATGAGATCCACATCATACTGCTTGCAGATTCCATCAAACTCGTCCTTCTCCTCGTAAGGAATGTCAGGAAGGATCAGACCGTCTATGCCAATCTCCCTGCATGTGCTGATGAATCTCTCCGAACCGTACGAGAACACGACATTTGCATATGTCATGAACACCATAGGTATTGTCACTTTCTTGCGGAGCTTTCTCACAAGGTCAAATACCTTGTCTGTCGTCACGCCGCCTGCAAGCGCTCTTATATTTGCGCCCTGAATGACCGGACCCTCGGCTGTCGGGTCTGAGAATGGGATTCCCAGCTCTATAAGGTCTGCACCGGCCTCAACCATTGCGTATACTACCTCCTCTGTCACATCCAGCGACGGATCGCCACATGTCACAAATGGTATAAATGCTTTTCCATGTTCAAATGCTTTTGCTATATTACTCATGAAGATCCTCCCCTCTGTATCTTGCGATGGCTGCAACGTCCTTGTCTCCACGTCCTGATACATTGATCACTATTATCTTGTCCTTGTCCATTGTAGGTGCCAGCTTCATGGCGTAAGCCACAGCGTGTGCGCTCTCTATCGCTGGGATGATTCCCTCGATCCTTGACAGATACTCAAATGCATCCACAGCCTCGTCATCTGTGATCGCCACATACTCTGCACGTCCTATGTCGTGAAGGTACGCGTGCTCAGGTCCGATTCCCGGATAATCAAGTCCCGCTGAGATAGAATATACAGGTGCGATCTGGCCATATTCATCCTGACAGAAGTATGACTTCATGCCATGGAATATACCAAGCTTTCCTGTTGCGATAGTTGCCGCTGTCTCAAATGTATCAACACCTCTGCCCGCTGCCTCACAGCCGATCAGCCTGACGCTCTCGTCAGGTATGAAATCGTAGAAAGCTCCGATGGCATTTGAACCGCCGCCCACACATGCCATGACGACATCAGGAAGTCTTCCCTCCTTCTCCATGAGCTGTGCCTTGATCTCTTTACTGATCACAGCCTGGAAATCACGGACGATCTCAGGAAAAGGATATGGTCCCATGACTGAGCCGAGTACATAGTGTGTGTCATCGATCCTGCTTGTCCACTCACGGAATGCCTCAGATACCGCATCCTTCAGTGTTGCTGTTCCAGTCTTTACCGGATGAACCTTTGCACCCAGAAGTCTCATTCTGTACACGTTGAGAGCCTGTCTGATCGTGTCCTCCTCGCCCATGTATATCTCACACTCCATGCCCATCATGGCTGCAACTGTAGCTGTTGCAACACCGTGCTGTCCGGCACCGGTCTCCGCGATAACTCTTGTCTTGCCCATTCTCTTGGCAAGGAGCATCTGTCCGATTACGTTGTTGATCTTGTGCGCTCCTGTGTGGTTCAGATCCTCTCTCTTAAGGTAGATCTTTGCACCGCCCAGATCCTTTGTCATTCTCTCCGCATAGTAAAGTCTGCTAGGTCTTCCCGCATACTCGTTGAGCATCTCTGTGAGTTCTCTGTTGAACTCCGGATCATCTTTATATTTCTTGTAAGCCTCCTCCAGCTCCAGCATCGCATTCATCAGAGTCTCTGGAATGTACTGGCCGCCGTGAACGCCAAATCTGCCTTTTGACATATGTTCTTCCTCCTGTTTTTGTCTTCTCAGATATATTTTCAAATGTAATTTCTACACTTTTGTATTGTGTTTCTTCTATATAATATGTTACTCGCCTCTAAGTTCCGCAAACAACTTCTTCTTGTCGGGACTTCTCATAAATGTCTCACCTATGAGCACCGCATCAGTTCCATTTGCCTTGAGCCTGTCTATGTCCTCTTTTGCCTTGATTCCACTCTCAGACACATACACCATCTTCTGGGGTACTAAAGTGTCAGCCGCAGCTCCTGTACCAGTGACAGGTACCTCCGTCCCCATATGGGTGGCTGGCACCGTATCCGGTATCAGCTTTCTAAGACGAACACTGTTCATGATGTCCACCGTAAATGTTCTGAGGTCTCTGTTGTTCACCCCGATGATGCCGGCTCCGCAGGCTATCGCCCGTCTGACCTCATCCTCATCGTGAGCCTCAACCAGAGCCGACATCCCAAGTTCATGCGCAAGCCGAAGATATGAGGCAAGCTGCTCGTCATCCAGTATGGCGCAAATCAAAAGCACCGCCGAGGCTCCTATGACCTTTGCCTCATATATCATATACTCGTCAACTGTAAAATCCTTCCTCAGCAGCGGTATATTTACCTCCTTCTTTATATCCATCAGGAACTGATTGCTTCCCTGGAAATAAAACGGCTCAGTGAGCACCGATATGGCTGAAGCACCAGCCGCCTCATATTCCTTTGCGATCTCAACATAAGGAAAGTCCGGTGCGATAAGCCCCTTGGAAGGCGATGCCTTCTTGACCTCACAGATAAACGATATTCCATCCGCTGCCAGATTATCCCTAAATGGGAACTTACTATATGGGCTGCTGCCGTTATCCGTCTCTCTGGCAACTATATCAAGTGCCTGTCTCTTCATCTCCTCAAGAGGAACTTTTTTCTTCTGCTCCGCCACACGTTCCTTTGTCTTTGCAGCTATCTCATCTAATATCATCTCTTACCTCTCTATACAACTTTCTATCATAGTCTGTGATGAAACTTATCTACTCATTTGTCAGTCTTACAAATGCATCAAGCGTCTCAGCAGCCTTGCCACTGTCGATCACGTCCTCTGCAACCTTGATTCCATCCGCTATGGAATCTGCCTTGCCTGCGATGTAAATACAAGCTGCTGCGTTCAGTACAACTGCATTTCTCTTGGCTCCTTTGATCTTGCCTGACAGGATATCGCGGGTAATCTGCGCGTTTTCCTCAGGATCGCCGCCCACCAGATCCTCCTTGCTGCATCTCTCAAATCCGAAATTCTCTGGCTTGATCTCGTACTTTGTGATCTCGCCATCTTTGATCTCTGCAACTGTTGTAGGTGCACTCATGGATATCTCATCCAGACAATCCTGTCCGTATACGACAAGTCCCCGTTTTACACCAAGACCAACAAGTACAGGAGCCATCTGATCAACAAGCTCCTCCTTGTATACTCCCATGATCTGCATCTGAGCCTTTGCCGGGTTGGTGAGAGGTCCAAGGATATTGAATACTGTCGGTATTCCAAGTGCCTTTCTGACCGGACCTGCATATTTCATCGCCTTGTGATAAACCTGGGCAAACATAAAGCTCATGTTGCACTCAGCGAGAACCTTGCCCATCTTTTCAGGTGATATGGAGATATTTACACCAAGAGCCTCAAGTACATCCGCTGCTCCACTCTTGCTTGATACGCTTCTGTTACCATGCTTTGCGATCGGTATTCCGGCCGCTGCTGCAACTATACCACTCGTTGTCGATATGTTAAATGAATTCGCACAATCTCCGCCTGTTCCCACGATCTCAAGAACATCTATTCCGTCATGTGGAAGAGACTCTGCATGGTCTCTCATTCCATTTGCACTGGCTGTTATCTCGTCAAGTGTCTCGCCCTTCATGTGAAGAGCTGTGAGATATCCCGCCGTTGTCTCCCCCGACACCTGACCGCTGAATATCTCATCCATGCTGGCATATGCCTCATCGTATGTAAGATCCTGTCCTGCTGCTACCTTTTTAAGAGTTTCCTGTATCATCGCCATATTCTCCTTATTTTATATCATTTTATATCTCTAAAAAATTTCTGAGCATTATCTTGCCCTTCGGTGTCAGTATCGACTCCGGATGGAACTGAACTCCATATACCTCATAATTCCTGTGTTTTACTGCCATGATCTCTCCATCCTCCGTCCTGGCTGTGACCTCCAGGCATTCCGGGAAATTCTCATCGGCTGCTGCCAGTGAATGATATCTGGCAACCTGTATCTTGCTCTGAAGTCCTCTGAACAATCTGCAGTTCAGATCCACATCAACCAGCGACATCTTTCCATGCATAAGTTTCTTTGCATATGTGACTGTCGCACCATATGTCTCACAAATCGCCTGATGTCCGAGACACACGCCGAGGATTGGTACTTTTCCTGCAAAATATCTCACCGCTTCCTCACACATTCCCGCATCCGAAGGTCTTCCGGGTCCCGGTGAGATGATTATGTGATCCGGATTCATAGCTTCAATCTCCTCACAGGTGAACTCATCATTTCTTATGACCTTTATATCCGGATTTATTGCCCCCACAAGCTGATACAGGTTGTAGGAGAAACTGTCATAATTATCTATAAGTATTGTCATTTTTTCCTCCTTATATATAGTTGTTTGTGATTTCAATTCACAAACAACTGCTCATCTCAAGTGCTGTTGTAACTGCCTTTGCCTTGTTGATACATTCCTGGAACTCATTTGCCGGAACACTGTCCGCCACGATTCCTGCTCCGGATCTGACAAATACCTTGTCACCCTTTTTGTATGCGATCCTTATGGCTATACATGTATCAAGATTTCCTGTGAAATCTATGTATCCTATGGCTCCACCATATATTCCTCTCTTGTTGTTCTCCAGCTCGTTGATGATCTGACACGCTCTGATCTTCGGTGCTCCCGAGAGGGTTCCTGCTGGAAGTACCGCATCTACGGCTGACAGCTCATCATACCTGCTGTCATCGATCTCTCCTTTGACCGTTGACCCGATATGCATTACATGTGAGTATCTCTGAACCTTCATGTACTGCTCAACCTCAACAGTTCCGAACTTGCTTATCTTACCAAGATCATTTCTTCCGAGATCCACCAGCATGTTGTGCTCCGCCAGCTCCTTCTCATCCGCCATAAGTCCTGCCTCAAGTCTCATATCCTCTTCCTTTGTCTTTCCCCTCGGTCTCGTTCCAGCAAGAGGAAATGTGTGGAGCACGCCATTCTCAAGCTTTACCAGTGTCTCAGGTGATGCGCCCGCAACCTCTATCTGGTCGCCGCTGAAGTAGAACATATACGGAGAAGGATTTGTGCTTCTGAGAACCCTGTATGTATTGAACAGTGAACCCTCCATCTCAGCCTCAAGTCTGTTGGACAGAACCACCTGGAAGATATCTCCCTCGAATATGTACTTCTTTGCCCTCTCGACCATGCTGCAATATTTTTCTTTATTGAACAGAGGCTTGAAATCACTCTTCATCTTAACCGGCTCTATCTCAGCCATCTCTCCATCGAGGATTAGCTTCTTCATATCTTCTATGTCAGCAAGTGCCTTTGCATATCCGGCTTCTATATCGGACGTGTCAGCATTTGCAATGAGGATCAGCTTTGACTTGAAATTGTCAAATGCTATGACCTTGTCAAATAACATCAGATCCAGATCCTGAAACCCTTCATCATCCTCGGCATCGATCACAAGCTTCTTCTCACTGTACTTTATGTAATCATATGAGAAGTAACCAACAAAACCTCCTGTAAACGTTGGAAGTCCTTCTATCTTCGGACTCTTGTAATCCTTAAGTATCTCTCTTATGAATCCCTCAGGATGAATGTCATCCGCTTTCTTTATCACATTTCCATCTATATCCTTGAGCTGTATGTGTCCATTCATGCATGTGACATCAAGCTTCGGATTGTAACCAAGAAATGTGTACCGTCCCCACACTTCCTGATTCTCCACGCTCTCAAGTATGTAACAGTGCTCATTTGCCGCTTTCAGCTTTCTGAGTAAGTTGATAGGTGTGATCACATCCGATAACATCTCACAGCACACCGGAACAATCCTATATCCGTCTGCCGCATATTTCTTTGCCTCGTTAAGTTCTGGTCTTATCATGTCTCATCCTCCTTGCCAATTAATCCATTATGAGCAGACGCATGAAAGGCGCTTCGCGCGGCGTCTGCGTGCTTCACAAGGATTCCTCCCGCTTATGCGGGTCCCTCCTTATGAAAATAAAAAAAACCACAGGACATAAAAAAAATTCCTTATCCTACAAACATTAGGACAAGAAATCTAATCTCCTGCGGTGCCACCTAATTTCATCAATAAATAAAAAAAATATATATAAATAATTTATATATATTTATATATATCGATGCCCTCGACCATATACAATCATATATGTACCTTCTATAACGGTAGGTCTCCGTCTCCCCTACTTGAATCTCAAATCTTTCGGTTTGCCCTCACAAGTCCATTCACCTGCACTCCCATCGCTGCAATCACACCACCTGCAACTCTCTGAACATGTTATATGCCGCTACTCCTCTTGATCAACGGTTTATCTTATATCTGTAACCATAATGCGCTTTCCTAGTAAATTTGTCAAGATTAATTTTTCAAGTTTCTGTCATATTTTCACTTGTTTTTTACTGTTTACCGCATATTTACTGGACTTTTTCCACTTATCATTTATTTTATACTTTCTTAATTATTTGCAGATTGACTACACCCCCCCAACTGAAATATCCTATACATTAGACTTGAGGACGGAGGGGCATGTACCTCCATCCCCACGATGAACGATAAAGTTTTCAGCGGATTTTATAAAGTTATCAACATTAAGGAGTAGTTATGAACACAAGTACAATTTCTTCAAATTCTGAAGAGAGAATGGGCACGGCGCCGATATTTAAACTTATGCTCTCCATGGGCATTCCAACATTTGTGGCGCAGCTAATCAATCTCTTATACAACATAGTGGACAGAATATACATAGGACATATCCCCGAGGTAGGCGCAGCATCCCTCACCGGAATCGGACTGTGTCTCCCGATCATCACCCTTGTAAGTGCATTCAGCGTGTTCGTGGGCGCGGGCGGAGCACCTCTGGCTTCCATTGCTCTCGGTAAAGGCGACAGGGACAAGGCACAGCGCATCCTGTCAAATGGCGTAATCCTGCTCATCATATTTACAGTTATTGTTATGGCTGTCATCTACACATTGAAGAAACCGCTTCTGTATTTCTTCGGTGCCAGCGATGCCACCTATCCACATGCCGATGACTATCTGAGCATTTACCTTATAGGCACTATATTTGTCATGATCACCACCGGACTGAACACATTTATCACAGCCCAGGGGCAGGCAAAGACAGCCATGGCTTCAGTACTCATAGGTGCGATATGCAACATCATTCTCGATCCGATATTCATATTTGCACTGAACCTCGGAATCAAGGGTGCGGCCATAGCGACCGTCATATCCCAGGCGATAAGCGCGGCATGGGTTATCAGATTTCTGACATCCGACAAGGCTAGTCTTCGCATATCAGCGCAGATGATGCGCCCACAGGGCAAATTGATACTGTCCATCGCAGCTCTCGGTGTGTCACCATTTATCATGCAGGTCACGGAGAGCCTTATAACCATCGTGTTCACACATGGACTCCAGAAGTACGGTGATGACCTGTACGTAGGATCGTTCACCATACTTCAAAGTATCATGCAGATTATATTTATCCCGATGAGCGGTTTCTCCCAGGGAGTCCAGCCCATCATCAGCTACAACTACGGCAAGGGCAACGTGGACAGAGTGAAGAAGACATGTACCATACTGATAACCATGTCCATCATAGTGTCATTTGTCCTGGCTGGGGCCGCATTCCTGTTTCCGTCCGTGGCAGCCGGAATATTTACCTCGGATGAATCCCTCAAAGCACTCTGTGCAAAAGTTCTTCCGATATACATATTCGGAATGATGTTCTTTGGCATACAGAACGGATGTCAGCAGTCCTTCATATCCATGGGACAAGCAGGCAAATCCCTTATATTTGCACTGCTGAGAAAGGTCATACTGATAATCCCACTCGCGATCATCCTGCCATACTGCACGCACTCAGTCATGAGTATTTACTACGCCGAGCCTATCAGCGACATAGTGTCCGCATTCTCATGCGGCGCAACATTCATGCTGACATTTAAGTCAATGATGAAAGGTGCAGGGAAGAAGTAACCCTCCTCATTTTCCTTCTCAGCAACACCATGCCCACCACGCACGACACGATCTCCGTGATCGGGAATGCCCACCATATCAGTGATACATCCGCCTGACCGCCTCTGACCAGAGCCGCAAATGCTCCGGCAAGCGGCAGGATGATTATCAACTGTCTGAGCAGCGATATCACAAGCGATTCCACACCGCCTTCAAGGGCCTGATATATTCCCTGAAATGCAACATTTACCCCGGCAAATACGAAACTTAGGGAGATTATCCTCATGGCGTCTATAAAATACACTCTGGACTGTCCCGCATTAAAAAGTCCGGCAAATGCAGCTGGAAACAGCTCTGTCACAGCCATTCCAAACACCATCAGCACTATTGTGTAGATTATTCCATACTTAATCGCATCATTTATCCTCTTTCTGTCACCCATTCCATAGCTGTATGCCGTGATCGGGGTGATCGCATCCCTGAGTCCAAATGCGAGAAACAGCACAAACTGCTGAACCTTGTAGAACAGACCATATGCAGTCTGCGCCGACTGGTTAAACTTGAGAATGAGATTCAGCGCGTATACCATGATGGACATAAGTGCCTGGGCTATGATGGCCGGGAGTCCTATGGCATATATTCCCCGGATGATTCTCCAGTCAGGCTTCATGTATGCACATCCATGTTCAAATTCCTTATTAAGTCTCAGATGGAACACGCACAGCAGAACCGCAGACGCTATCTGACCTATAATAGTCGCATAGGCGGCTCCTCTGACACCCATCTCAGGAAATGGTCCCACTCCGTATATGAGAAGCGGATCAAGTATGATGTTTATGACAGCTCCCATCACCTGACCTATCGTTGAATACATGGATCTGCCAGTTGCCTGAAGCAGCTTCTCAAACAACGAGAAGAATATTATTCCAAATGAATACACACAGCATATTCTTAGATAATCCACAGCCATCTCTGTGACCTGCGTGTCCATAGTCTGTGAGACTATATAAGTCCTCACTCCCAATATTCCAAATAACAAACACACCACATATATTACAGCACCGAGAAACAGACTGTTGCCAGCCACCTTGGCAGCTCTTTCCTTATCACCCTGACCAAGGGTTCTGGCAATAAACGCATTTGTGCCGACTCCCGTGCCTATGCCCAGAGCAACCATGAGCATCTGCACCGGAAATACCAGCGTGAGGGCATTTAACGCAGCCTCACTTCCCACCTTCATATTTCCCACAAATGCGCTGTCTACGATGTTGTACACCGCCTGAAGCGCCATGGAAAGAATCATAGGAATACCCATCTGGATCATCAGCTTTCCAACTGGCATATCTTTCATCTTATTTCTCTCTCTGTTTTCCTCTTTGTTCTTATCTATTTCTTCCACTCTTCAAACTCCTTTCCCTGAACAAAAAAAGCAGCTACCGCCTAAGTTAGTTGGACTTACGCTGAATAGCTACACACTAGAAAATTATTATATATACACATAAAAAGCGAGTGACAAAACTGGATTTACGCAATCTTTGCCACTCGCTTTCGATGTGTATTATACTTTTTGTTTTTGAAAAAGTAAAGTTGTAAAATTTATAATGGACTGAACATGTTATCCAGAATATCCTGATAATTTCTGTCACCAAGTGTCTCTATAGCTATTATCATCGTATACTTTCCGTCATCTGATCTTACTATTACATTTGTCAGAGAGTACTCAGTTCCAGACATATCAGCCGTTGCTGTACATATGTAGTGCTCTTCGCCAAATACTGTACACTTGGAATAATCAGTCTCAATATTGCTTGCTTCAGCGCCAATTCTACTTGCTGTAGATGTAATAACAGTATCCATCTGAGCAACAGTTGCCTTTGCTACTGTATTCTCATCAGCCCACACATCATAACCGTAATTTCCACCACCCTTAGGGGACTTTATTTTGAGCAGAATATAGTGTGTACCATCATTTGCACAGAATGCATAATCGTTTCCTACCGTAAAGCTATTGTCCAGATTATCCAATGCCCTCTGTACAGTCTCATCGCTATTGGAATCCTCCACAACCTCAGAGATATCGGTGGCAGTCAGTAATGAACCTCTTGTCTGAATTCCATAGCTTCCTTCAAGGTTGATCTTAAATCCAAAATACGAATTCTCATAACCATTCTTGGTGTATACACCTACTATTGAAGGATCAGCTTCTGCCTCTTCACTGTCCTCTGTATCTTCCTCTGTGTCCTCCTCATCAATGGCGACCGAACTGTCCTCAGTATCATCTGCAGTGTCCTGTGTTTCAGTATCCTGCTCCTCTGTTGCTGCTTCTGTCTCAGCTTCAGTTGTAGCCTTAGTTACAGAATTGTCATTGCCCCCACAGCCTGTCAGCATCAATCCCATCATCATTGCAGCCACTACAATATAACTTGTTCCCTTTTTCATATTGTTCATTTCCTCCTAAATGTATAAAATTAGCAACATCTCTATTATAAGGTAACTATTATATTATGCAAGATATTTATGATTGCAAACTATACAAACCTGACGGCTGTCCACTATAGCTATGAACTTTTCTTTATTATATACGTCCACCATATACAGGAAAACCACTGCTCGCTCCATAGCTCTCGATCTTCTTGAAATTCTTAAGAGCCTCCATATCCTCTGCACTTATCTCGAAATCGACCTCTGTATTGCTCTTCATGTGCTCTGGATTGGCCGTCTTTGGCAGTGAAATTGTTCCGAGCTGGATAGTATATCTGATGCAGAGCTGTGGAACAGTCACACCATACTTGTCCGCCATAGCCTTGATCTCAGGCTGATTGAGTATCTCACCATGTGCGATAGGTGAATAAGCCTCAACAAGTATATCGTTCTTCTGACAGTAATCCACCAGTTCTATCGGAGTATTGCTGATGTGAAGAAGTATCTGGTTGACCATAGGCTTGATCTCAGCAGTCTCCATAAGGCTCTCGATATCACCGATCTGGAAATTGGATATACCAATAGCCTTGAGCTTGCCTTCCTTGTATGCCTCCTCAAGTGCTCTCCATGCTGCTCTGTTGCCCTCCACGTATCTGTCATCGCTCTGATTTACCTTTACCCAAGGCTGTGGGCTGTGAATGATCATCATATCGAGATAGTCAAGTCCCATCTTCTCAAGCGTTCCATCGATTCCCGCCTTGGCCTCCTCATATGTCTTGTGCTCAGCCGCAACCTTTGAGACTACGAACAGTTCTTCTCTTGGAATACCACAGGTTCTAACTCCTTCGCCTACTCCGCGCTCATTGCCGTATGCCTGTGCAGTGTCAATATGTCTGTAACCTATCTTTACGGCCTCCCTCACGGCATCTGCTACCTTGTCATCGTCGATGAACCATGTTCCAAGTCCAAGCTTTGGAATTGCTACTCCATTGTTAAGTGTGTAAGTTTCTTTTAACATTTTTATATCCTCCTGTTTCTTTTTATTTCAATTTCAAATTATTTCCAGCTATGTTTATTACATCTGTTCAGTTACTTATCTGACACATTACTGTCCAAGGCCGAGCCCGCTTATCCAGTCGGCCACATCCTGCTGTGTCACACCCGACGAGAATCTCTGACCATCCTTCCAGTCTCCGCTTCCTGCCTCAGAAGCCAGATCATCTGCACTGCTTCCCAGTCCTGAGCTCGCCGATGTGCAGAACGGATATACAGTCTTGCCAGTGAAGTCATTTGCCTTGACAAATGAATCTACCGGCCATGCAGACGTTCCCCACCATATAGGATAACCTACAAATACCGTATCATACGATTCCCAGCCAGGAACTTCAGTGGTGGTAAGCTCCACATCCCTGAGGCTTTCGTCATTGTGTTCCTTTGATACCCTGCTGCTGTCATCATTGTAGTTCAGATCATCCGATGTATACTCCTGGGCCGGGGTGATCTCAAATATATCTGCTCCTGTCTCTGCCGCTATATATTCTGCAGCATCTTTTGTATTTCCAGTTGCTGAAAAATAGATCACCAGAGTCTTACCTGTCTCTGTGTCAACATTGTCTGTCTCATCAGCGCTGCTTTCCTCGCTGGTCTGTTCCTCTGATACCGTAGAGTCAGCGTTGTCGTTGCTTGTATCGGCCTCATTGACCGCATCCGTAACAACCTCTGTCTGGGTTTCTGCCTGTGTGGTACTTTTACTTTCTGTGCTGTCACCACTTCCGCATCCAACAAGTCCAAAAGCCATAACAGCACACACTAAAAATGCTCCTAATTTCTTCATTAAAGCGTCCTCCTGTCTGTTTTAACTACCATATTTTCGAAAAACGTCAGGAACTGTTTCTCTGACATATCTAATAATACTCTTTGGAGTTCACTTCAAGGCAAGGACTTTTTTGTATTCTTGATTTTTCTATCGTCTGCTCATTTTTGCTGTATTTTCACTCCACAAATCAAGCACCATATATTTTGTATCTTTTTCCTTCTGAATCACCCATTTTAGGAAAATATTATCTCCTTTTCCATATAAAAAGGCCCGAAAGACACAAAATCTGTAAATTTGTATCTTTCGAGCCAATTTCAATCTTATTTGCGAAAATATTGTATCTTTTCTGTTGTAATCTGCCTGATGGAAACAATTTTGAGATAATTTTCTTCCACCGGATTTCAGCCAATCTTTATGATAAAGTCATATCTCCATCCTTAACCCAGCCGAGTTTTCTCACCACCATGTTGATGAGCGGGCAGAGAACTGCAGGAAGTACAAATGAGATTAGGATCAGACCAACCCAGTCCATAGCTGTGACCGCTGTCTTGCTTCCCGCCTCGATATCATTCATCCAGCCTGTGTATACTCCGATCTGTCCAACCAGACCACATGTACCCATACCTGATGATACAGGAGTTCCATTCATCTGAAGCTTGAACAGACATGTTGCAAGAGGACCTGTGATCGCAGAGGTAACTATAGGTGCGATCCAGATTCTCGGATTCTTGATGATGTTACCCATCTGGAGCATTGATGTTCCGATTCCCTGTGAAACAAGGCCACCCCATTTATTCTCTCTGAATGACATAACTGCAAATCCAACCATCTGCGCACAACATCCCGCCACAGCAGCACCGCCGGCCAGACCTGTAAGTCCGAATGCCGCACATATCGCAGCGGATGATATCGGAAGTGTAAGTGCCACACCGACGAGAACTGATACCGCAATACCCATCCAGAACGGCTGAAGGTTTGTAGCCAGCATGATGAGATCTCCGACCTTCATGGCTATGGCACCGAGTGTAGGTGCAAGAAGTGCAGACACAGCCACACCACTTCCGATGGTAACCAGAGGTGTCACCAGTATGTCAATCTTTGTCTCCTTTGAGACAACCTTTCCAAGTTCAGTTGCAATAACTGCAATAAAATAAACTGCCAGCGGGCCTCCTGCGCCGCCCAAGGCATTTGCCGCAAATCCAACTGTTATCAGTGAGAACAATACGAGCTGTGGTGCCTTAAGAGCATATCCTATAGCCACCGCCATCGCAGGTCCTGCCATAGCAGATGCGAGACCTCCAACTGTATAATCTGTTCCATTCACGGTCGCAACAACCGCTTTAAGAAATGGCACACCAAACTGATTGCCAAGTGTGTTCAGGATAGTTCCGATCAGCAGAGTACAGAACAATCCCTGTGCCATGGCACCCAGGGCATCTATTCCGTATCTCTTGACACTGAACACAATGTCCTTCTTCTTCAAGAATCCTTTTACCTTTTCCATCATTCTTCTCCTTATTGGAATTATATTGCTGTCAATTACTTCAATTTCTCAAGTATACCCAGTGTATACCTCCATGTTCTCTGCACACTGGCTACATCCATAGACTCTCTGCTTGTATGGATATTCTTCATATCCGGGCCAAATGATACACAGTCCAGACCCGGCATCTTGCCAGCGAAAAGTCCACACTCCACTCCGGCGTGAATCGCCTGTATAACAGGCTTTCTTCCATACTGCTCTTCAAACACATCCACCATAATATCTCTGAGAGGAGAATCATGTCTGTACTCCCATGCAGGATAATCCCCCTGCACTTCCAGACTTCCACCAGCCGAGACAGATACACATCGGAGCTGATCTATCAGATTTTCCTTTTCAGACTGTACACTGCTTCTTACTGAAAAGCTTGCTGTGACCTCATCCTCAGTTGTATTCAATATTCCAAGATTCAGCGATGTCTGCACAAGCCCTTCTATATCATTGCTCATCTTCTGAATTCCATTTGGCATCATCATAAGACTCCTGATAACTATATCCGATGACTTTTCTGTCATAACTCTGTTGATCATGGTTCTACCATACATATCGTTCTGCACATCATCCGCGTTATTATATGAACCCAGATCATCTGACAGATCCGTTTCTACTTTCACTATAAGCTCTGGATCAGTATTTCCAAATTCATGCCTCAGAATATTCTCATTCTTTTCCGCAGATTTTACAAAGTTATCCACATCCTCCGGATCAATACCCACATATGCCTCCGCCTTGTTAGGTATTGCATTGTCCTTAAGACCGCCCTGTATAGATATCAGTCTGTATGGAACATCCCTTCCTATATTATATAGAAGTCTTGCAAGCTGCTTGTCGGCATTTGCCCTCTGTTTTATGATCTCCACGCCGGAATGTCCACCGGTAAGACCCTCTACAATAATTTTCACAACTGAATGATCATCTTCTGCATTCTCATATTCAACCGGAATATGGCACGTAGCACACGCACCTCCGGCACATGACACCAACAGATACCCCTCATCCTCAGAATCCAGATTGAGCATGATCCGTGACTTAAGTGGACTACAGTCAATCGCCGCAGCTCCCAGCATTCCTATCTCCTCATCAACCGTAAATATGCACTCAATCGGTGGATGTGGTATATCGTCGGCATCCAGTATAGCCAGTGCAAATGCCACAGCTATCCCGTCATCTCCGCCAAGGGTGGTTCCATCAGCGGATATCACTCCGTCCTCAAGCACTAGTCTCAGTCCGTCCCGCTCAAAATCAATATCACAGTCAACATCTTTCTCACAGACCATATCCATATGTCCCTGTAGCATGACAGGGGCACTGTCCTCATACCCGGCAGTTCCGTCCTTGAATATGATCACATTGTTGCTCTCATCCTGTATATATCTCAGATTTTTGTCTATGGCAAACTTCACCAGATAATCACTTATCTTCTTTGTATCCGACGATCCGTGTGGAATCCCGCATATCTCCTCAAAGAAACGAAAAACTCCATATGGCTCGATATTTGATAAAACTCCCATGCTATATTCTCCTTATTTATAGTATTTTTCATGCCCAATTACTTTATTAGAATACTTTCTATCAGGTATTTCATTTCAACTCTACAATCCGTATACTATCATGTCTCTGATTATATATTTGACACCCGTCAATTTCAACTCACCTCTCAAATTTCATAGTACCTGCATTCGTTGACTTTGTAACCTCTTAATGATATATATTAATCAAATGCGTAACTTAGCATACAACACAGATTGCACAGACATCCATGTGCAGTAGATTGGAGAGTATCATGTCAGAGAATTGTACACACAACTGCAGTACCTGTGGTCAGAGCTGTTCCAGCAGAACAGAACCACAGAGTCTTATCATAGAGCCACATCCAGGTTCACATATAAAACATATTATTGCCGTGGTCAGCGGCAAAGGAGGAGTCGGCAAATCCTCAGTAACCTGTCAGCTCGCCGTTCTCATGCAGCGCATGGGTTACAAGACAGCCATACTTGACGCAGATATCACAGGACCTTCTATTCCAAAGGCATTTGGCGTACATAAGACACCAGAGGCAGAAGGAGATTTCCTGTATCCCGATGAGACGGAAACAGGAATCAAGATCATGTCTGTGAATCTTCTTCTGGACGACGAGACAACACCTGTCCTCTGGAGAGGACCTATCATAGCGGGAACAGTCAAGCAGTTCTACTCAGACATCATCTGGGGAGACATAGACTATATGTTCATCGACTGTCCTCCTGGAACCGGCGACGTGCCACTTACCATATTCCAGTCCATCCCTATAGATGGAGTTGTGGTAGTTACCACCCCTCAGGATCTCGTATCTGTCATCGTTGGAAAGGCTGTTCACATGGCAGACAGCATGAATATCCCTGTCATTGGTATGATAGAGAATATGTCATATTTCATTTGTCCTGACTGCAATAACAAGCACTATATATTTGGCAAGAGCCAGCTTGAGCAGGTCATAAGAGACCTGTATATAGGGCACGCGATCCGTCTGCCTATCAATCCTTCCCTTGCGGGGCTTATGGATAGGGGTGAGATAGAGCACATGGAAGCAAATGCTGATCTTCAGGAATTTGCTGATCTCATAAGCACATTTGACCCTGACAAATACTAATTCACCTGTCAGTTAATAACAATTATCATCTATTTTGGAGGTAAATAATATGGATATCCGGCACATCCTGAACAACTGCATATTGTGTCCAAGAAAATGCGGTGTAGACCGTACATCCGGTCACACAGGTGCCTGCCATATGACAGACACAGTCAGGGTGAGCCGTGCAGCGCTACACATGTGGGAAGAGCCATGTATATCCGGAGAGAACGGTTCAGGTGCCGTATTCTTCTCCGGATGTGCACTTGGATGCTGCTTCTGCCAGAATAAAGCCATATCCGGAGGCAAGGCTGGCAAGAATATATCCATATCAAGGCTGTGCAACATTTTCTTTGAGCTTCAGGATAAGGGTGCCAACAACATCAATCTTGTCACACCGGATCACTATATACCACAGATCATATCAGCTATAGACATGGCGAGATCACGGAACTTCAAGCTTCCATTTGTATATAACTGCAGTGGTTATGAAACGGCCGAGATGATACAGCTACTTGATGGCTATATAGACGTGTATCTTCCTGATTTCAAATTCATGTCACCGGATCTGTCCGCAAAATACAGTAATGCTCCAGACTATCCTGAACATGCCAAAGCCTCCATATCTGAGATGGTCAGACAATGCGGAGGAGACCAGACCCGCTTTGATGACGACGGAATTATGCAGAGAGGTGTTATCGTCCGTCATCTGCAGCTTCCTGATCATCTGGATGATTCCAAGTCAATAATCACATATCTATATAACACATACAAAGATTCAATATATATAAGCATCATGAACCAGTACACCCCTATGCCGGGAATTGAGAATAGATTTCCAGAGCTTGGCAGAACTATAACTCCTTCTGAATACGATGAGCTTGTGGATTATGCCATTGATATCGGCGTTGAAAATGGATTTATACAGGAGGGTGAGACAGCAAAAGAGAGCTTCATTCCAGCATTCGATAACGAAGGCGTGTAACCCACACATCTTCAAATAAGGAAATAAATAAAAGACCATGGATTTTTGCACAAAAAAATGGACCAGCCACAACATATTGCAGTCAATCCATCTTGTAGTGGGCCGCCGGGGGCTCGAACCCCGCACACCCTGATTAAGAGTCAGGTGCTCTACCAAATGAGCTAGCGGCCCGTATTTATTTGTTATGTTCGTCACAACAGAATAGATTATATATCAGTTCTGAGAATAATGCAAGTGTTTTTCTCATTTTTTTCAACTTTTCTGACATCCAGCAAATAATTCCAAACTGAGTGACAAAAAAATGGACCAGCCACAATTATATTGCAGTCAATCCACCTTGTAGTGGGCCGCCGGGGGCTCGAACCCCGCACACCCTGATTAAGAGTCAGGTGCTCTACCAAATGAGCTAGCGGCCCGTATTTATCATGTTGTGTTCGTCACAACAGATTAGAGTATACATTAGTTCTTTTTATAATGCAAGTGTTTTTTTCAACTTTTTTCATTTTTATTTGTTCGGTATTACTCTGCTCCTATCCCATACCAAAATTACCAGTTATATATATTGTTTGAATATCATTTTCGCCTATGTTATTATTATAAGGTATGACTTTTTCAATAAAAAGAAGATTTTTACAATAAATAGATGGAGATTACTATGAGACTGAGAAATGTAAAAGGATCAAGAGAGACTATCGCAGCAAATGACTATGTAGTGCACAATGAAACAGGCATGAAGGGGCATTGGCATGAGTTATTTGACAACGATAACCCTATACATATTGAGATAGGCATGGGCAAGGGACAGTTTATCATGGAGCTTGCAAGACGCAATCCTGATATCAATTACATAGGCATAGAGAAGTATTCAAGTGTCCTGGTGCGTGCCCTTGAGAAAAGAGAGCTTGAACCTGAGATGACGAATCTCTACTTTATAAGAATGGATGCCGAATATATAACTGACGTATTCGATACAAATGAAGTAGATAGAATATATCTCAATTTCTCGGACCCATGGCCAAAGGACAGGCATGCCAAGAGACGTCTCACATCTACACATTTTCTTGGTCTGTATGATCAGCTCCTCGCCCCTGAGGGAAGAGTTATATTTAAGACTGATAACAGAGGACTCTTTGATTTCTCTCTGGAACAGGTTCCCGAGGCAGGATGGATCCTTGAGAACTACACATATGACCTTCACAATTCAGAATACAACGAAGGCAACATCATGACCGAGTATGAGACCAAATTCTCAGCAATTGGAACACCTATCAACAGACTCGTCGCATACAGGGAAAAGAAATAAACGTTGATTTTGCATTTGTTGACACACAGTTTTTGGTATACTACAATGAAGATTACAGCAAATTTATGGAAAGGAGTTTCATCATGGATACATCTTCTATAGAAAGTCTCAAATTGGTGCGCAAGACCAATCAGGATCTGTTGAATTTCTTTAATGATTCATATATCAGCAAGCTTGAGCAGGTTCAGTCACTCAAAACTGAAGATTTTGAACTCAAGGCAAAGATAGACCAGCTTATAAAGACATTAGATGTATACTCCTTCAAGACAAGCACTGGTCACAATGTATTTTCACCATTCTCAGTAGACACCACCTCACAGCAGGAAAAGGCTACTCAAATAGAGCTTCAGTTAAAGGAGCTTCAGGATATGCAGCAGACTCTTCATCTTCAGATCAAAGAGGACGAAGAAGAAACCGCATTGCTTAAGAAGCGTATAACTGATCTATCCACCTCCAACAGACATATAGATGATCTTCTGACGGAGGTGACTGAGGAAGTATCTACTATTAATAATGAAGATACAACAGAAACAGACGGACCAGATACTGATTCCCTGACAGCAGCGGATCACGGAAAAAATATCCTCAGATTGTACCAATATGAGAAAAAACAGCTTGCGGACAGGATTCAATCTGACATCACAGATGTTCTTGACTCCAATTCACACAAGCTGGATGTACTGTCCTGGCTTATAAGATCAGATATCAACAGAGCTAAGGTCACACTCGAAGAGCTCACCTCATCAACGGCAAAACTTGCCGACCATGTAGATGAACTTGCCAATTCTCTCTCTGGAGAATCAGACAGCGAAGAGCCTGTATGGAATCATCTTGAGAAACTTTTCCAGGGTTACAGGGATGAACATCCTGAATGTGGCATATCATACGACATCAACTGTGCTGATTATGCCATGAATATTCCAGGTATTGTAGCTACATATCTTTTATCAATAACTAAAGATATTATGGACAACATATTTGTTCATTCAAATGCCAACAAGGTCTCAATCAAGATATATCTGAGCAGTAAGCTCATAGATGTATATATCAACGACAATGGCGTGGGTATAGACAACAATTATGATACCAACAGTCCATGGTACAGCAGTCTCCACAGAATCAAGGAGATCATATATCTGTTAAATGGAACTCTGAAGATCGATGGAGATTCAAAAACCGGAACAAATGTAAGATTTACTATTCCACTTGAATAATAACGTATCTGTTGAAAGACATATATTACTTAGTTTACAGGTTGGATATCTTAAAGTAACAAAGTGTTATATTGTGTATATGTTGTTTTATCAACACATATATATTTCGAATAAAATAAACATAAAAGGAACATTATCATGAAAGAAAAAATTGCACAGCTTATCTCAAATAACGTAGAAGGAATCGAAATGTCAGATATCATTGCTTCAATCGAGATTCCACCACGCCCTGATATGGGTGATTTTGCATTTCCTTGCTTCAGACTGGCAAAGGTGCTCAGAAAAGCCCCAAATATGATTGCAGCCGATATAAAGGAAGCCATAGGAGATGTAGATTTCATCGAGAAGATCGATGTAGCAGGTGCATACCTGAACTTCTATATCAAGAAAGATGTATTTGTAAAGACAATGATAGAGGCAGCCAACACAGATGACTTCGGCAAATCCGATATAGGCGAGGGACAGACCATATGTATTGACTACTCATCTCCTAACGTTGCAAAGAATTTCCACGTTGGCCATCTCAGAACTACAATAATCGGTAACTCTCTTTACAAGATTCATTCCAAGCTTGGATACAATGTTGTAAGAATAAATCACCTTGGCGATTGGGGCACACAGTTTGGTAAGCTTATCGTAGCTTACAAGGCATGGGGTTCAAAGGAAGCTGTTGAGAAGGATGGAATCTCAGAGCTCATGAAGCTGTATGTGAAGTTCCATGAAGAGGCTGACAAGAATCCAGAGCTTGTTGACGAGGCAAGAGCATGGTTCAACAAGATGGAAAATGGAGACGAGGAAGCACTCAGCATATGGCAGTGGTTCAAGGATATAAGTCTTGTTGAATACAAGAGAACATACAACCTCCTCGGAATGGATTTCGACTACTATCTTGGAGAGAGTTTCTATAGAGACAAGTGCCAGGCTGTTGTGGACAAGGTTAAGGCTGCCGGTCTTCTGAAGGAGAGCGAAGGTGCTATGATCGTTGATCTCTCAGATTACGATATGGCTCCATGTATCATAACCAAGAAAGACGGAAGCTCAATATACGCAACAAGAGATCTTGCTGCTATATTCTATAGAAAAGACACATATCACTTCTCAAAGTGCTTATATGTAACCGGTCAGGAGCAGAAACTTCATTTTGCACAGGTATTCAAGGTAGTTGAGCTTCTTGGAAACGAATGGGCAAAGGATCAGCTTGTTCACATTCCTTATGGTCTTGTAAGTCTTGAGGGAGCAAAGCTTTCTACCAGAAGCGGTAATATCATATACGCAGAGGATATTCTGAAGGATGCCATTGCAAAGAGTCTTGAGATAATCACCGAAAAGAGCCCAAATCTTCCAAACAAGGAGGATGTAGCCAAGAAAGTTGGTGTTGGTGCTGTTCTTTTCAATGACTTATATAACCAGAGAATCAAGGATGTATCATTTAGCTGGGATAAGGTTCTCAACTTTGATGGTGAGACAGGTCCTTATGTTCAGTATACACATGCAAGATGCTGCAGCGTTGTAAGACTTGCTGAGTCATTCGATCCATCAAAACCGGTTAACTACAGTCTCATTACAGAGCAGGATGCCATAGAGTTATTAAAAGAGATCAACAGATTCCCATCTGTGATCAAGGATGCTGCTGATAAGTATGAGCCATCTGTTGTAGCAAGATATGCAGTTGATGTTGCTCAGGCATTTAACAAGTTCTATAACTCAACAAGAATCAATGTAGATGATGTTGAGCTCAAGAATGCAAGAGTTATGCTCACATATCTCACTAAGAATACAATATCTGAAGCACTTAACCTCCTTGGAATCGAAGCTCCAGAGGCAATGTAATCAGTGTTTCTTCTATATTAATATATGACCATATAACCTGGTTAAAGAAAAAGAGAATGTTTCACGTGAAACATTCTCTTTTTCTCATATATCTCCAGGAACCATTTTAAATTATATTGTCATAGATATTATTGTTTTTGATACTTTTCTCTAAATAATATTACTCATGATATTTCTGTTCTGAATATTCTTATCTGGCTGTCATTGTTCTGGATATTATCGTTCTGAGTATTATCGTTCTGAGTATTATCGTTCTGAGTATTATCATTCTGAATATTTCATTCTGAATATTGTCTTCTAAACACTATCTTCCAGACATCATTGTTCAGAAATTATTATCCTAGATAATTTTGTTCTGAATATCTTTACTTCAGGTATTTTTTCTTATATCTGAATATTTTTAGGTATTCTTCTCTTGTTTTTCTAAGTTTTACAGTTCTCTTTGTGAAGAAATTGTTTATTAAAATAACAAAATCATATTTCTAACCATATTACGTATTATATAATCTCTTCTGTTCTATTCCTTTATATACTTCTATATTCTACATTGCGTTTTTATGAATACAGAATCTTTAAAGCTGTTAAATACTAAATTATATGGTGATTTAAATAATTTCAATAAATAGATCCTTTGTATATTTAATTTTGCTTTAATATTATATATATTTGAATGTTTCACGTGAAACTTTATGATAAATGTATTTCAACTCAAACTTCAGATATCGCATGCATTTGTTTTCTACACTTATAAATCTTTTACATCTTGTTTGTCGTTTCTGCTACCTTATTATTCATTTACATTATTACAAAGTATTTTACGACTCAATTATCACTCCATGAACTACTTTTCTGATTTATTTGATAATATTCATGTTTCACGTGAAACATTTTCATCATTACATATAATATTTATATGTCTAAGTAATCCACATATAATAATTGTACTTTTTTGTCTATTATTCTGATTTTTTCAAAGAATTTCCAGAACTTTCAAGCATAGTCAATACTTTACTTACCTTTTTAACCATTAATTCAATTATAAAATGTTTCACGTGAAACTTTACCCATATAACGAATACAAAACATGCACACACTATTTATCAGATTTTACACAGTTTAATTGCCACTTTGTATACGATATTATCCATTCATTAGATAATAGAATGTTTCACGTGAAACATTTTATTAAACATCATATTTTTTCTGTATTTTGTAGAATTAGCACTTTATAAGTGCTATAATAGACAAGCACTATTTATAATATAAAATATCATCATATTTTATCTATATTAAATAAGCAAACAACAATGTTTCACGTGAAACATTCTTTTTTTGAATGAAAAGGAGACAAAATGGGCAGAATTATAGCGATTGCTAACCAGAAAGGTGGCGTTGGCAAGACAACAACAGCCATAAACCTTGCCGCATGTCTGGCAGCAAAGGGTAAAAAAGTTCTGGCCGTTGATATGGATCCACAGGGTAATATGACAAGTGGATTAGGTGTAGACAGGGATTCTCTTGAATACACAGTCTATGATATGTTGAGAAATGAGTGCAACATAGGAGAATGTATGCTCATAAACGTATATCCTGGTCTTAATCTCATTCCTGCCAACAGAGAACTGGCAGGTGCTGAGGTTGAATTTGTCGGAATGGAGGATATGCAGCACATTCTTAAGACACATATCAAGAAGGTAAAGAACAAATTTGATTACGTTATCATTGATTGTCCTCCTGCACTTGGAATGCTTACTGTAAATGCTCTTACAGCAGCAAATACGGTACTTGTACCTATTCAATGTGAATTTTTCGCACTGGATGGTCTCTCACAGTTGGTATACACTATCGAACTGATAAGAAAAAATCTGAACAGACTTCTTACTATAGAAGGTGTTGTATTTACAATGTTTGACTCAAGAACCAATTTATCAGTTCAGGTCGTTGAAAATGTAAAAGAAAACCTCAAACAACACATATACAACACAGTTATACCGAGAAATGTCAGACTTGCTGAAGCGCCAAGTTACGGAATGCCAATAATTGAGTATGATCCAAGATCAGCCGGAGCTGAGCATTATATGATGTTGGCAGATGAAGTTATAGAAAATGACTACTATAGATAATGGAGGGCTAATATGGCACAGAAAAAAGGTTTAGGAAGAGGTTTGAACGACCTTTTAGGCACTTCAGAGGCTTCAAAGCCGTCCCGAAGTAGAAATAATCAGCAAAACTCCTCTGAAAACACAAGTAAAGAGGTAAAAACAGTAACCAAAGAGGTTGTGAAGGAAGTTGTAAAAGAGGTTGAACAGAAGATTAAGATCAATCTCATTGAGCCAAATAAGTCACAGCCAAGAAAGCAGTTTGATGAAGAAGCATTACAGGAATTATCTGATTCCATTAAGAAATATGGTGTTCTTGAGCCTCTGATTGTCACTAAAAAAGGCGATTATTATGAGATAATTGCAGGTGAAAGACGTTGGAGAGCTGCCAGAATGGCAGGAATAAAGGAAGTTCCTGTAGTTATACGTGATTATACTGACAAAGAAATAATGGAGATTTCTCTTATAGAGAATATTCAGAGAGAGGATCTGAATCCAATTGAAGAAGCTGAGGCTTACGAAGCTCTTATATCGGAATATAATCTCAAGCAGGAAGAAGTTGCAGAGAGAGTATCAAAAAGCAGATCAACAATAACCAATTCTCTCCGACTTCTGAAGCTTTGCGAGGATGTAAGACAGATGGTCATGTATAATATGATATCAACAGGACATGCCAGAGCACTTATTCCTATAGAAGATCCTAAATTACAGTACGAAACGGCTGCAATTGTATACGATCAGAAGCTCAGTGTTAGAGAAACAGAGGCATATGTAAAGGCAATTCTGGAGAAAAAGCCGGAAAAAGAGGAAAAACAGAAGCCTCAAAAGGATTTATCCGTCTTCTATTCTGATATAGAGAACAAATTAAAGTCAATTTTAGGTGCAAAGATAGCTATCAAGGCATCTAATAACGACAAAGGCAAAATTGAGATAAACTACTATTCTCAGGACGAGCTTGACCGAATAACAGAGATGCTTTACTCAATCAATAAAGAAATGATGTAGTAACCATCTGCATCATACATATGCACAATCAAGGAAGGACAATATTATAATGGAAAGTTCCATATTACAAAAAATAGGTATTGATCCTGCCTACATACTAATTGGTATGCTGGTTCTCATAATAGCCTTGTTTGTACTATTATTCATATTGATGGGCAATATTAAAAATAGAAACAAACAGATAAAAAGGCTGTTGAGCGGAACTCAGGCAGGTGATCTTGAAGATATTATCATGAAAAGATTCGCTGAGATGGATGCTGTAAAAAACAATTCCAAGCGACTCACAAAGGAACATAAGGAAATACAGAGTCATCTTTCAGCATGTGTCAGTAAAATTGGTCTTGTAAAGTATAATGCATTTGAAGGAATGGGTGGTAATCTAAGTTTTGCACTTGCTCTTCTGGATACAGAGAACAATGGTGTCGTACTCAACTGTATGCATACCAGAGAAGGCTGTTTTAACTATGCAAAAGAGATCATAGGTGGCGAAGCATATGTTGCACTGTCAGAAGAGGAAAAAGAGGCTATTGAACGAGCTAAAACCCTCGAGGATGAAATAGCTGAAAACAAACTAAAATAACCATATTTCAAAAAAATATTATACAAAACATGCAACGTACAAATGTGTATAAAACACATAAAATAGAAAAGCGTATAAAGCACAAAAGTATATAAAATACAAAAGCGTATAAAACGTAAAATCGCTAAAACGATAAGAACAAGATTTATAAAATAAACAAGAAAATAAAAAGAAACAAAAACATGAAAATATATTATGTAGCTACATTATTATAATATATTTTCAAATAAATTTATATATTTAATAGGAGGATATCATGATTGATATTAAATTCTTAAGAGAAAACCCAGACGTAGTAAAACAGAATATAAAGAATAAATTCCAGAATGACAAACTTCCACTTGTCGATGAAGTAATAGAGCTTGACAAACAGGCTCGTGCTGCTCAGCAGGAAGCTGATACACTCAGAGCAAACAAGAATGCAATAGCAAAGCAGATCGGTGCTCTTATGGCTCAGGGAAAGAAGGAAGAGGCTGAGGAAGTTAAGAAGCAGGTTGCTGAGACATCAGCAAGACTCAAGGAGCTTGAAGCTTTAGAGCCTGAGCTCAAGGAGAAAGTTAAGAAGATCATGATGATAATTCCTAACATCATTGATCCATCAGTTCCTATAGGAAAGGATGACTCAGAGAATGTAGAGGTTCAGAAGTATGGAGAGCCTGTTGTTCCTGACTTTGAGATTCCTTATCATGCAGATATCATGGAGGCACTTGGAGGAATTGACCTCGATTCAGCAAGAAAAGTTGCAGGAAACGGCTTCTACTATCTCATGGGCGACATAGCAAGACTTCACTCTGCTATTATCTCATACGCAAGAGATTTCATGATAGACAGAGGATTCACATATTGTATTCCACCTTTCATGATCAGAAGCAACGTTGTCACAGGTGTTATGAGCTTTGCTGAGATGGATGCCATGATGTATAAGATTGAGGGTGAGGATCTGTATCTCATCGGAACTTCAGAGCACTCAATGATCGGTAAGTTCATCGACACTATAATTCCTGAGGATGAGCTTCCAAAGACTCTTACAAGCTACTCACCTTGCTTCAGAAAAGAGAAGGGTGCTCACGGAATTGAGGAGAGAGGTGTATACAGAATCCATCAGTTTGAGAAGCAGGAAATGATCGTTGTATGTAAGCCTGAGGACAGCAAGATGTGGTTTGACAAGCTGTGGCAGAACACAGTTGATCTCTTCAGATCAATGGATATCCCTGTAAGAACACTTGAGTGTTGTTCTGGAGATCTTGCAGATCTCAAGGTTAAGTCTGTAGATGTTGAGGCATGGTCACCTCGTCAGAAGAAATACTTCGAGGTTGGAAGCTGTTCAAACCTTGGCGATGCACAGGCAAGAAGACTTCAGATCAGAGTAAAGGGCGAGGATGGCAAGAAGTATCTCGCTCATACACTCAACAATACAGTTGTTGCTCCACCAAGAATGCTTATCGCTTTCCTTGAGAACAATCTCCAGGCTGACGGAAGAGTCAGAATTCCAGAGAAGCTTCGTCCATACATGGGTGGAAAAGAGTATCTTGAGAAGACAGGAAAGTAATAATATAAATAAAAACATACAACAAGGGAGGTGTCGGAATGCATAGTTTTCTTCCATCTATAGGCTTTACTAACATAAAAAACAGACAGCAGCTTGAACCTATATACAGGCAGATCCTTGAATCGCCTGACAGGAAATTTATATCAACTATAAGTGCTGACACCTGTCTTGTACAATTCAGCAAAGACTTTGGGGAGAGATTTGGAATATCGCTTGTAGGTGAAATGTCAAAGGATGGCTCAATATCCATTGAGTATTATTTTCCTTACGTCACATCAAAGCTTTTGACCGATGACGAAAATATATACGTTGAGAAATATTCTGACAAGAGAGCATATGCCGGTGTTAGCAGTGATTTCAGTCTTGGAATGACTCTTATTTTCTTCATAACCAACATAGCAGACTATGAAAAATCATTGTGGATGAACAGATCAAACAAGTACTTTTCAAAGGCGTATTTTTCCGGTCTGTCAGTAAATGGTATGATCATTCTTGATGTGGATGATCACAGTGATAAAAATACATCCTACGGCAATGCAAAGAGAAGTAAACTCATCGAGGCTGCAAAGAAGGGTGATCCGGACGCAATAGAAAGTCTTACTCTTGAAGATATGGACACCTATAACACCATTGGAAGAAGGACTCACAAAGAGGATGTTCTGTCCATAGTGAAATCAAGCTTCATGCCTGTCGGTATTGAGACTGATCACTACGCAGTTATAGGAACTATCACATCATATATCGAGACAACCAACAGCTATACAAATGAATCGATATATCTGATTGATGTAGAAAGCAATGATCTGACATTTACCGTAGCGATCAACAAAAACCATCTTCTGGGTGAACCTGCTCCGGGAAGAAGATTCAAGGGTGATGTGTGGCTTCAGGGGCATATAGTTAATCCTTGACTATAAACTCTATAAATGTTACACTTATAATTGATGTGCATCTGTAGCTCAGCAGGATAGAGCGTCCGCCTCCTAAGCGGAAGGTCGTGGGTTCGAATCCCGTCAGGTGCACTATTTTTCACTAATAAATTTTCTAAAGGGACATGACTATGAATTATATTGTTATGGATCTTGAATGGAATCAAAGCTACAATGGGCATATGGGTGAACACCCACGTATGCCTTTTGAAATTATAGAGATTGGTGCCGTTAAGGTAGATAAGAATCTCAACATCATTGACGAATACTCAAGTCTTATCAAACCAAAAATTTATAAGAAATTACATTCAAAGATCAGAACAATTCTGAACTATGATGAGGATGACCTGAGTCTCGGAAGAGGATTCAAGGAAGTCTGTTCAGAATTTCTTGACTGGTGTGGAAAAGATTACATATTCTGCACATGGGGACCTATGGACCTCACAGAGCTTCAGACTAATATGGACTTTTATTATATGGACAAGCTTCCTAGGCCACTTAAGTTTCTGAATCTCCAAAGTATATATGCAAGCGTTACGAATACCTCAGGAATACCTCAGAGTATGAGTAAACTTGAAAAAGCGGTCAGTGAGATGAATATTCCAGAAAATGAACCATTTCACACAGCTCTCAACGATGCAAGATACACCGCACTTGTTATGAAAGAGATGAAAGCCAAGAATATAAATCAGCTTTACAGCTTTGATCTCTATATAACACCTAAGAATAAAGAAGAAGAGATTGAAGTATCTCATAATAACCAGTACGAATATATCTCAAGGGGTTTCAGAAATAAACATGCAGCACTGGACGATGAAAAAGTAACTCAGATTCGTTGTTACAAATGCAGCAAGAAGGTCAAGACACATATTGACTGGTTTGCAAATAGTCCATCATCGTACATGTGTGTTGGAAAATGCTGGATGCATGGTTATTTTTGTGGCAAGATAAAATTCAAATCTGTAAACAATAACTATTATGTTCACAAGACAATAAAACCTATCGACAAACAGGGTATAGAGGCAATTAAACAAAAACAGGAAGATATTCGTGAAAAAAGAAAAGAAAAAAGACATATGAAATCTTCAAACTAAAAAATAAAACAGCCATTTGAGGCTGTTTTATTTTTTTATGCTATTGGCTTTTTAGCAGCTCCCGCTTTTCTCGGGTATTTGTTGTCTGTATTTGCAATCTTCTTTACAAACACAAAGCTTCTCTGGTTATTGGTCTCCGGTATATTCGTATTAAATATGTTCTCGACCTGTCCCCCAAGAATCCTGATTGCTTTCTTTCCATCCCGCATCTCTTCCGGCAAAGCATTTGACTTATAAGATACAAAATATCCACCCGGCTTGACAAATGGAATACACCATTCCGACAGAGTTGCAAGATTGGCAACTGCCCTGGATACAGCCAGATCATATTTTTCTCTATGTATCTCATCCCTGCCTCCATCCTCTGCTCTTGAATGAACAGTGTGGATATCCTGCAGTCCAAGTTCATCTATAACTTCATCGAGGAATTTTAATCTCTTATTCAACGAATCCATAAGTGTTATATTCAGCTCTGGAAAAGCAATCTTCAGAGGAATTCCCGGAAATCCTGCACCTGTACCAACATCTATAACGTCAATATTCTCATGAAGATCTTTATACTTTGAAAGAAGCAGACTGTCAGCAAAATGCTTTATTATTACATCTTCCTTCTCAGTTATGGCTGTAAGATTCATTACCTTATTCCACTCAACCAGAATATCATAATATTTTGAAAATTGTTCTATCTGCTTATCACTCAATTCCAGACCAAACTGTTTTGTTATGGAATTTAATCTGTCCATATTGTTCTCCTTCAACAAATTATTCTGAATAACTTCTATACCAGTTTAGTCTCTACCCTTCATCTTGAGATACACCAGCAATACTGATATATCAGCCGGAGAAACTCCTGATATTCTTGACGCCTGTCCAATATTTTCAGGTCTGATGAGAGACAGCTTCTGTCTGGCCTCGATCCTGAGATTTGATATATCATTATAGTCAATATCTGCCGGCAGCTTTTTCTTCTCCAGCTTCTTAAACTGATTTACCTGCTGATTCTGTCTGTCTATATATCCCTGATATTTTATGGTTATATTTATCTGTTCTATAACATCATCCGGAAGTTTGGTTCTTCCCTCATCTATTGGTTCAATCGCCTCATATGACAGTTCCGGTCTTCTTATAAGTTCTGCAAGAGATGCAGCAGTCTTAAGCCCTGTACTTCCAAGATCCTCAAGGAACTTCTGTATGGTTGAATTTGCTCCAACCATGGTGCTCTCAAGTCTCTGTATCTCATCCATTATCTGTTGTCTCTTCTTTGTAAATGCAGCATATCTCTTGTCATCTATAAGACCGATCTCATGTCCGATCTCCGTGAGTCTCAGATCAGCGTTATCCTGTCTGAGAAGAAGTCTGTACTCAGCTCTGGATGTCATCATTCTGTATGGCTCCGATGTCTCTTTTGTGACAAGATCATCTATAAGAACTCCTATATATGCCTGTGATCTGTCAAGAACCACCGCTTCCTTGCCCTGTACTTTTCTGGCAGCATTGATTCCTGCCATTATACCCTGGGCTGCAGCCTCCTCATATCCTGAACTTCCATTTATCTGGCCGGCACCAAAAAGTCCTGATACACTCTTAAACTCCAGAGAAGGTTTTAAGTTAATGGCATTTATACAATCATACTCGATGGCATAAGCATTCCTTATTATCTTTGCATTCTCCAGTCCCTTCATGCTGTGTATCATCTCATACTGAACATCCTCAGGAAGAGAGCTGCTCATTCCACCCATATACATCTCATTCGTATATTCACCCTCAGGCTCAATAAATATCTGATGTCTGGTCTTATCAGGGAATTTCGTAACCTTATCCTCAATGGAAGGGCAGTATCTTGGTCCTGTACCCTCGATCACGCCTGAAAACAGAGGTGATCTGTCTATATTATCTCTGATTATCTCATGTGTCTTCTCATTTGTGTAACAGAGCCAGCATGATATTTGATCACGTCTTATATCCGCCTCAGTATTTGTAAATGAGAATGGAACTATCTTCTCATCGCCCTTCTGTTCCTCCATCTGAGAAAAATCTATCGTTCTTTTATCCAGTCTGGCAGGGGTTCCCGTCTTGAATCTTCTTATCTCTATCCCTGCATTCTTCATGGAATCTGACAAATAATTAGCTGCCATAAGTCCATTAGGTCCGGTGTGATATACGACATCTCCGTATATACATCTAGCCTTGAGGTATGTTCCTGTACACAAAACCACAGCCTTTGCAAAATAAGTTGCTCCCGAATATGTCTTTACACCCTTAACCACATTATCCTCGATGATAATTTCCGACACCTCTGCCTGTCTCAATGTGAGATTATCTGTATTCTCAAGGGTGTGCTTCATGGTTCTGGAATAATTTGCCTTGTCTGCCTGGGCACGAAGAGAGTGAACCGCCGGACCCTTAGACGCATTGAGCATCTTTGACTGAATATACGTCTTGTCTATATTCTTGCCCATCTCTCCGCCAAGTGCATCTATTTCCCTTACCAGATGTCCCTTAGAGCTTCCTCCTACATTCGGATTACATGGCATCATGGCCACACTGTCCATACTCACTGTAAAAATAATAGTATTCAGACCAAGTCTTGCACTTGCAAGAGCTGCCTCACATCCTGCATGTCCTGCCCCCACAACTACCACATCATATTCTTCATTCAAAACAGGCATACAAATGTCCTCCTTCCAGTACCTTATATCCTGCAATCTATTTTCCCATACAGAATTCCTTAAATATCTTATCAGCCAGATCATCTCTGGCAGTTTCACCTATTATCAAACCGAGATGTTCATACGCATCCATGAGATCAATGGAGAAAAAGTCTTCCTCCATTCCCATATCTATGCTTTCTTTAACCTTTAACAGTGCATTTTTGGTGCACACAAGTTCATTTTTGTGTCGGGTATTAGTGATATAAAGCTGATCATTATATGTCAGTGTACCCTCAAAAAACATCCTGTTCAGAAGCTCATACAATTCTTCACTGCCATCACCGGTCAGTGCTGACAACTGAATTATATCTGCATCTATATATTTCTTAATATCCGATTCGTCTATCTTCTTTTCCAGATCAGATTTGTTGAGTATCACAACAACATTCTTATCCTGTATTCTGGACATGATCCTGTGATCGTTCTCATCCAGGTCAATTGAACTGTCTACCACATAGAGCACAAGATCAGCTTTATCCACAGACTCTAATGCCTTATCCACACCTATCTTCTCAACTACATCATCTGTATCTCTTATTCCCGCAGTGTCAACTATGTTCAGAGTTATACCTCTTACATTTATCACTTCACTGAGCGTATCCCTGGTTGTGCCGGCCATATCTGTTACAATCGCCCTTTCTTCGCCCACAAACATATTCATCAGCGAAGACTTACCCGCATTCGGTTTACCAACAATAACCGTATTTATTCCCTCAGACAACACTTTTCCATTGTCAAATGTTGTCAAAAGGTTATCCACACTATCTACAAGGTTATCCACAATTATTTCTAACTTTTGTGGAAAACCATCCAGACTGTAGTGTTCAGGATCATCCAAAGCAGATTCAATAAACGCCACATTGTATAGAATCTGTTCTCTCATATCAATGATCTTATCCCTAAGTCTTCCCTGAAGCTGCTCCACAGACGTTCTGGCTGCAAAGTCATTCTTTGCATTTATTATATCCATAACGGATTCTGCCTGTGACAGATCTATCCTTCCACCGAGGAATGCTCTCTTTGTAAATTCTCCAGGTTCGGCTGCCCTTGCACCACATTTTATTACCAGATCAAGTATCTTTCGGAGAACTACTATACCTCCGTGACACTGAAGTTCACACACATCCTCACATGTGTACGTATGGGGAGCCTTCATGACCAGAAGTATAGCCTCATCTATCATTCTGTCATCCTCATACACACCACCAAATGCAGCAGTGTAAGATTTCATATTTACCGCTTTTTTGTTTTTATTTGCAGCGCGGAACAACATGTCTGTTATCTCACATGCCCTGTCTCCGCTGATCCTTATTATTCCAACTCCGGCATTACTCATACCGGTGGTTATAGCTGCAATGGTATCTTCCTTGAACATATCTGTCTTACACTTTTCCTTTCACCGTGATTAAACAACCTATCTATGTAGTGTACAACATTACCAATTCATTTTCCATATAAAAAGACTAAACTGCAACAAAAAAGAGACCATTTTCTCAAATGATCTCTTTCCTGTCACCATAAAATATTGCGATGATCTTTACACGCATCAGCGTGACTATTATTTCTTCTTGAGATATACAATAACCTTACGATATGGCTCCTCGCCCTCGCTTCTGGTTGCTACATACTTGTCGTTCTGAAGAGTAGCATGGATTATTCTTCTCTCATAAGGATTCATTGGCTCAAGAGCAAATGATCTCTTTGATCTCTTAACCTTGAATGCTATATTCTTGGCAAGATTCTCAAGTGTCTCTTTTCTTCTTGCTCTGTAGTTCTCTGTATCGAGCTTAACTCTGATACGTGACTCGCTCTTCTTATTGATAGCAAGTGTTATAATATACTGAAGAGCATCTAGAGTCTGTCCACGCTTTCCAATCAAAATTCCCATCTCTGGTCCCTCAAGATTGATAGACAGAACATTCTCTTCCTCATCAAAATCCATCTGGATCTCTGTCTGGATATCCATAGCCTTGAACAGGCTGTCAAGGTACTCCTTAACATCGTCCAGGAATGTCTTCTTTTTTCTTGCCTTTATGATACAAGGCTTTGAACCTATACCAAGAAATCCCTTTGTCTCTTCGCTGATAACTTCATACTCAAGATCTGTACTAGGGACTCCAAGTTCAACACTGGCCTGCATAAGGGCTTCATCTTTGGTCTTACCTTTGAATTCTAAGAATTCCATTATTTATTTCCTCCCTTATCGTTGCTATTGTTCTGGTACTTAAGCATTATATTCGCCTTAGCTCCTATACTGCCTGGTTTATAGTTTACATTTTCTCTGCGGGTTACATCATCACTGTCAACATTCACTGAATGTGCAGGATTAACATAACTCTTAAGTCTTGAAGAAGCCATCTTATTTATATTCTCTGACTGACTGTTCTCTGTTGGAACGTTACCATTCTGAGCATCCATCATTCTCTCATAGAAAGATTTCTTATCAGGGTTCTTCTTCTTTGCCTGCTTCTTGGCAGCCTTCTCGGCACACTTTGCAAGCAGCTCATCCTTGTCCTGATGATTATAATAAGCATCAACTATAAGCTGAGATATTATCATAATAACAGAACCAACTATCCAGTAAAGACCGATAGCTATAGGAAGAGTTATACAGAATATAAGTGACATGATAGGCATGTAGTACATCATACCCTTCATCATGTTGTTGGCTGTCTGCTGATTGCTATCCATGTTGCTATTCTGTGATGACTTCATGGATATCTTTGTCTGTAAGAACTGCATGAGAGCAGAAACGATAGGAACCACCAAAGCTATTGAAAGCTTCCATCCCGGTGCATCTGCAATATTCAGTCCAAACAGGAACTGGTTCATATTGTGGAACTGATCAACATAGCTTGTGAGAGTAGCATCATTTGAAAGGTTAAAAGCACTTATCAACTTATCCCAATCACTAGTTGAAAGTTTATCAAGTACATCAATGATCTGATTCTTTGTAGGCTCATCACCTAACTGCTTCACAGCCATTGTTACTGTACTTACCTTAGACTCATTAGCTACATTAGTAATCATATTTATATAATCACTATTAGCATTTTTCAATATTCCAACTATCTCTTCATACTTTGTAGTCATTGAAGGAACATACGCAGGTATGTTCTGGATAACCCTGTACAGACCATAGAATATAGGCAGCTGTATAAGCGAAGTCAGACATCCTGATGCCATGCTGACACCATATTTCTTCTGGATCTTCTGAGTTTCCTGCTGCTGCTTCATCATTGAGTCCTGATCAGTCTTGCCTTTATATTTCTTTGTTGCCTTGGCAATCTCAGGCTGGATGAAACTCATGATCTTACTTGATCTCTGCTGCTTGAAATATAATGGGAACAGCGCTCCTCTCAGTACAAATGTGAACAAAATAACGCACACACTGAGATTGACGTATGTGAATCCCATATGGCTTCCAATAAATCCAACGAACATGTAAATCCAATTGAATATCTTACCGAGCAGCCAACAAACTGGTCCGAGTATCATACCATCTTCTCTTGTTAGAAACATAATTTTCTCCTTTATGGAACTGGATCATATCCTCCTTTAGAAAAAGGATTGCATCTAAGTATCCTCCATACTGCAAGGAGACCACCTTTTAAAACTCCATACTTTTCGATAGCCTCAATTGCATACTGCGAACAAGTAGGAAAATACTTGCAGGTAGCATGTCCCTTAAGCGGTGACAAGTACTTCCTGTAAAATTTGATTAAACCAATAAATATTTTTTTCATTTCTTTACCCTATGTGGCTTATCTTCTTTAACCCACACAAATGCATCAAAGCACTCTCAATGTCCTGACATTTCTTGTCCTTTGATGACGGTCTGGCTACTATCACTATGTCATAGCCAACATCAATATTTGCTCTGTTTAATCGGTAAGCTTCTCTAATCAATCTGGTTACCCTGTGTCTTACCACACTGTTACCAACTTTCTTACTAACAGAGATTCCGAGTCTGTTGTAATCCAAGCCGTTGCTTCTCAGATACATAACTAAATATTTATTGGCTACCGAATTCTTTGTGCTGTACACACTGCCAAACTCTCTGCTGTTTTTTAATGTAATCATCTTACTCATTGTGTAACCACCGAAACTTTGATTATTAGAAAAACTGTTGCTGTGACCCTATAAAAAAAGGTCACAACCATGTGACCTTACGCTGATAATTTCTTTCTTCCCTTAGCTCTTCTAGCGGCCAGTACCTTTCTGCCATTAGCAGTACTCATTCTCTTTCTAAAGCCATGAACCTTAGATCTCTGTCTCTTCTTAGGCTGGAATGTCATCTTCATTACAAAACACCTCCTTCTTTACAAATTTACTTGCCTATTATAAATAAATAGGTAATGTGAGTCAAGCCTTTTTTGCCGTTTTTCCTATATTTTATAAGGATTTCAGCCACTATTTGATAAAGGTGACGAATCGTTCTGGATTAATTAGGTGGATACATTAATATTAATCACAAAATGTTGTGGTTGCATAGATTAATCACATTTTTGTAAGCATTAAAATTTTGTTACCAGTCGCTTTACATAATGTTATCCACAATTTGTTGGTAACTTGTTGATAACTTTTTACTTTTGTGGGTTTAATTCTAAAAAACCCAGTATTTATCACTGTTTGTGATGTTCACAAATATAAAACAGTCATTTTTTTATATTTACATAAGTTTGAAAATAATAATTATTATGAAACTTATGTAACAAAGTTATCAACATTACATGTGGATTATACACAAATAAGATTTTTTATTAACTTTTTCATTTTTTTGCCCCTTATTCTCGTTTATTTTGATTTTACCCCCAAATACGTGTACCTAACCGTATAAGCATGTAAAATCAAAATAAAGGCAATTTATCTTGTTTTTAACCTTAATATGCTTGAAATAGGGGTGCATTTATTATAAAATGTAATAGTGTTATTAATAATAGGAAGAATTATTTTTTTGAGGAAGGTTTTTTACGATGAAGGACTTAATATTAGCCAAGTGGAATGACATTTTGAATATACTTGAAAATGAACATGGAATTTCCCATATCATGATCCATACATGGATCGAACCTCTCAAGATATATTCAGTTGAGGATAACAAGGTCTATTTCACTCTGGACGAGGATTACGGACAGAGAGGCGTAGAATTTCTCAAGAGAAAATTATTTGATATATATCTTGAAACAGTTCTCAGAGAGCTCTTTCAGGACGATTCAATTCAGGTTATATTCACACTCGAGAGTCAGATGAGAAAGGATGAAAAGTCCCCTACATATTCAGAGGACTACAACGATGCCATTGCCAAGAGCAATCTCAGACCTGACTACACATTTGAGAACTTTATTGTTGGTGAGAGTAACAAGCACGCTCACGCAACATGTCTGGCAGTTGCCGATTCACCTGGACAGGACAAGTTCAATCCACTTTTCCTGTATGGAGGATCAGGACTGGGCAAGACTCATCTTATGCAGTCCATAGCCCACTATATACTCCAGCACAATAGTAATATGAAGGTTCTCTATGTGCCATCGAACAAATTCACAAATGAGATCATAGAAGCAATCTCCAAGAATAAAACTGAAGAATTCAGGAACAAATACAGAACAGTGGATGTTCTTCTGATCGATGATATCCAGTACCTGATCGGTAAGGCAAGTACGCAGCAGGAATTCTTTGACACCTTCAACGCTCTTCATGACGAAGGTAAGCAGATAATCCTGTCGTCGGATAAGCCACCAAAGGAGATCAAGACTCTGGATGAGAGATTCAGATCAAGATTTGAGTGGGGTGTTCCTATCGACATCCACGCTCCTGATTACGAGACACGTATGGCTATCCTCAAGAACAAGGCTGAGATAAAGGGACTTACCGATATCATCAGCGAGGAGATATTTGAGTATATCGCCAACAATATAACCTACAACGTACGTGAGCTTGAGGGTGCGCTCAACAAACTCAGCGTATATTCAGAGCTCGGAGATATCAAGATCACTGAGGAACTTGCCAAGAACGTCCTCAAGGATTTCATATCCAAGGATTCCAAGGTGACCATAACACCTGAGCTCATTATCAACACGGTTTCAGAGCATACGAATATATCAGTCAGTGACATCGTATCCACGAAGAGAAGCCAGGATATAGCCACTGCCCGTCAGATATCCATGTACCTGTGCAGAAAGTACACGGACAAGGGTCTGAAGAGTATAGGAGATGCATTTGGAGGAAAGGATCATTCCACCGTGCACAGCAATATACAGAAGGTTGAAGATAAGATTGAGAAGGATCCGGAATTTGCTGAGATGGTTGACGTCATAATCAAGAAGCTTAATCCACAAAAATAGCAAGTTATCCACATTTTTATCTTATAAACTCACTTATTTGTTTATAACCTTACAAACATAACGTGATTGTATATTGTTATTTGATGTTTGTTACATGTTGTTATGTGTTTGAGAATTGTTCTTACTCCTGATGAACAGGATTTTTCCATGTTGGTAAATGGTCAGTTTATGAACAGGTTAAAATTGATTAGTAACATGGACACATAATTCTCAAAGCCTTGATTTGTAAGGGCTTGATACACTTTCAACATTATCAAAAGCACTACTACTGATACTACTAATTATCTTAATATATTTATAGTTAAGCGCTCGCACTGTTTGTTGTTATTTGAAGTTATACACACATATCATATTTTGATGATCATTAAATTTGGACATGAAAGGAGATCATACTTAAAATGAAAATTTCCATAAGAAAATCTAACTTACTTCAGGGTATAAATATCGTATCAAAGGCTGTCTCCAACAAGACGACCCATCCGATACTGTCTTGTATCCTGGTTGAAGCTGCAGCCGGTGTTATCAAGCTCACAGCTAATGACATGGAGATAGGAATAGAAAGTTATGTTGACGGTACTGTTATAGAGGATGGAAAGGTTGCACTCGAGGCAAAGCTTTTCTCAGATTTCATAAGAAAGCTTCCTGACAGCGACATAACTATAGAGAGTGATAAGGACAGCAAGACACTTATCAAGTGTGAGAGACTTGAGTTCAACATACCTGGAAAGTCAGGAGAGGATTTCTCCAATCTTCCTGTTGTATCAAAGGATAAGTTTATAACCATATCCCAGTTTGCACTGAGAGAGGTTATCAATCAGACAATATTCTCTATATCAGACAATGAGAACAACAAGCTTATGACCGGTGAGTTATTTGAGGTATCAAACAATAAGCTCAGCGTGGTTTCTCTGGATGGACACAGAATATCTATCAGATATATAGAGCTCAAGGGAGATAATTCAGATATTAAGGTAGTAGTTCCTGGAAAATCTCTCAGTGATATAAGCAAGATCATGAGTGGTGGAGTAGATGATCCTGTAAATATTTATTTCACTGACAACAATATATTATTTGAGTTTGACAATACAAAGGTTGTTTCAAGACTGATAGAGGGCGAGTATTTCAGAATAAGCCACATGCTCTCAGTTGATTATCAGATCAAGATGAAGATAAACAAGAGAGAGTTCCTTGACAGTTTGGACAGAGCAACTCTTCTTATAAAGGATTCAGACAAGAAGCCTATCAGACTCAGCATTGATGACAGAACTCTCGGTCTCAAGATCAGTTCTCTCATCGGTTCTCTGAATGAGGAGATAGATATTGAGAAGGAAGGTAACAACCTTGTTATAGGATTTAATCCAAAGCTTATAATAGATGCACTCAGAGTAATAGACGATGAGAATGTAACTATTTATTTCAACAATACAAAATCTCCATGTGTTATCAAGGATGATGCAGAGACATATATCTACCTTATCCTTCCTATGGGAATCAACGAAGAGTAAGAAGAGGTGAGAATATGGAGATAATCAAGTTAAGAGATGAGTTCATAAAGCTTGGACAGGCGCTTAAGGCTGCCGGTCTGGTGGAGTCAGGAGTTGACGCAAAGGAGGTCATAGTTCAGGGACTGGTTGTGGTTAACGGTGAGATAGAGACCAGACGTGGAAGAAAGCTTTATGATGGTGATGAAGTAGAATTTGATGGTGATAAGATAAGTATTCAGAAATAATTGTGGTCGCCATCTTGCAGATGGTGAAGGTTATGTATATAGAGTCGATAGAGCTGAGTAATTACAGAAATTACAGTAATGTAAAAGTAGAATTTGGAAAAAATACGAATATCCTGTACGGCGATAACGCCCAGGGCAAGACAAATATACTTGAATCCATATACATGGCAGCGACTACGAAGTCACACAGAAAAAATACGCAGGATAAAGATATCATAAAGATAGGTGAAGATGAGAGCCATATAAGATTATTTGTCAACAAGAAAGAAATATCGCACAAGATAGATATGCATCTTCGAAAGAGCAAAAATAAGGGAGTGGCGATCGATGGCATACCCATAAGGAGGGCCACGGAATTATATGGTCTTCTCAATGTCATATTCTTTTCACCTGAAGATCTGACTATCATTAAAAATGGACCAGCCGAGAGGAGAAGGTTCATGGATCTTGAATTGTGTCAGATAAGCAGATTGTATTATCAGAATCTGGCATCATATAACAGGATACTCAATCAGCGAAATAATCTGTTAAAGCAGATTTATCATAACAGAAGTCTCATGGATACACTGGATGTGTGGAATATGCAGCTTGTGGACTATGGGTCGAGGATAATAAAAGAGAGAAGAAATTTTATCGACATGATGAATGAGATAATTGGGGAGATCCACAGTCATCTCACATCGGGCAAAGAAAAGCTAGAGATAGTGTACGAGTGCAATGTCGATGAAGATAAATTCGATGAGACACTTCAGGAAAAGACTGAGATGGATATCAGATATTCAAGTACACAGTCTGGTCCACACAGAGATGATATAAGTTTTCTCATAAATGGAATAGACGCCAGAAAATATGGTTCACAGGGACAGCAGAGAACAGTTGCCCTGTCACTCAAGATGGCGGAGATAAAACTTGTAAAAAGGATAATCAATGATAATCCGATATTGCTTCTGGACGATGTCATGAGCGAGCTGGACACCAGCAGACGTGATGCATTGATAGAAGAGATAAAAGATATACAGACTATCATAACCTGTACGGGATATGATGATTTTGTTAAAGAGCAGGTAATAATCAACAATGTTTATAGCGTGGTAGAGGGAACGGCCACCAGAGTAAGAACGGAGGAAGCATGACAATGGAAAATGATAATTATGGAGCTGAACAGATACAGGTTCTGGAGGGACTGGAAGCAGTCAGAAAGAGACCTGGTATGTACATAGGAAGTACATCCTCCACTGGACTTCACCATCTTGTATATGAGATAGTTGATAATTCTGTAGATGAGGCTCTGGCAGGATATTGTACCCACATTCAGGTGTATATAAATGAGGATAACTCCATCACCGTAGTGGATGATGGACGAGGAATTCCTGTTGGAATACATAAAAAGCAGGGAATACCTGCTGTTGAGGTGGTATTTACCATACTTCATGCCGGCGGAAAGTTCGGCGGTGGAGGATATAAGGTATCCGGAGGACTTCACGGTGTTGGTGCATCAGTTGTAAATGCACTTTCAACATGGCTTGAAGTCGAGATTACCAGAGATGGCAAGGTGTACAAGCAGAGATATGAGAAGGGCAAGGTTATGTACAAGCTTCAGGTTATAGGTGAAGCACCTGAGGGAGTATCAGGAACAAAGGTTACATTCCTGCCGGATCATACAATATTTGAAGATAACATATACGATTACGATATACTGAGAAACAGACTTCGTGAGATGGCATTTCTTACAAAGGGCCTGAAGATAAGTCTTACAGACAAGAGACTTATTCCTGAGAAGGTAAGATCATTCCACTATGAGGGTGGTATAAAGGAGTTTGTAACATATCTGAACAGACACAGAGATCCTCTGTACAATGAGGTAATCTACTGTGAGGGAGTCAGAGATGGAATAAGTGTTGAGGTGGCACTTCAGCACAATGATTCATACAATGAATCCACATACAGCTTTGTAAATAACATCAACACACCTGAGGGTGGAACACATCTGACAGGATTTAAGTCAGCCATAACAAAGGTGTTCAATGATTATGCAAGAAAGAATAATATTATCAAGGATAAGGATGACAATCTCTCGGGTGATGATCTGAGAGAGGGACTTGCAGCCATCGTATCTATCAAGATAAGTGATCCTCAGTTCGAGGGTCAGACAAAGCAGAAGCTTGGTAATTCAGAGGCAAGACCTGCAGTTGAGAGTGTTGTAACTGAGCAGCTTACATATTATCTTGAGCAGAATCCGCAGATTGCTAAGATAATTGTGAATAAAGCGGCTGTTGCACAGAGAGCCAGAATAGCTGCAAGAAAGGCAAGGGATGTTGCAAGGAAGGCAAATCTTTCAGACAACATGGCACTTCCTGGAAAGCTTGCGGATTGTTCAGACAAGGATCCAAAGAACTGTGAGATATACATAGTCGAGGGAGATTCCGCCGGTGGTTCAGCTAAGACAGCGAGATCAAGAGCAACACAGGCCATACTTCCACTCAGAGGTAAGATCCTTAATGTTGAGAAGGCAAGAATAGACAGAATCCTTGGAAATGAAGAGATCAAAGCCATGATCACCGCATTTGGAACAGGTATCCATGAGAACTTCAATATAGAGAAGCTCAGATATAACAAGATCATCATCATGACCGATGCCGATGTGGATGGAGCTCATATAGCAACTCTTCTCCTCACATTCTTCTACAGATTCATGCCTGATCTTATCAGAAAGGGTCATGTATATCTGGCACAGCCACCACTTTACAAGCTGGAGAAGAACAAGAAGGTATGGTATGCGTACAGTGATGATGAGCTGAACAGTATACTTGATGAAGTCGGAAGAGATCAGAACAACAAGATACAGCGATACAAGGGACTTGGAGAGATGGATGCAGAACAGCTCTGGGAGACAACCATGGATCCAGAAAAACGAATTCTTCTCAGAGTGGCAATTGATGATGACGATGAGTCAGAGATCGATATGACATTCAATGTACTTATGGGAGATAAGGTTGAACCACGTCGTGAGTTTATAGAGACAAATGCCAAGTATGTAAAGAATCTCGATATATAGTATATTGATTAAATAAATGTGACAAAACATAACCAATATCGAGAGAAAGGAAATCAAAAAATGGATGACGATAAGATTTTTGATAAAATAGATGAAGTTGGTCTGAAAAAAACGATGGAGCGTTCATACATAGATTATGCCATGAGCGTTATAGCAGCCAGAGCCCTTCCTGATGTAAGAGATGGACTCAAGCCTGTTCAGAGAAGAATACTTCACTCTATGATAGAACTTAACAATGGACCGGACAAGCCACATCGTAAATGTGCGCGTATCGTCGGTGATACAATGGGTAAATATCATCCACATGGAGACAGTTCAATATACGAGGCACTTGTAAAGCTGGCTCAGGAGTGGAATACCAGATATCCACTTGTGGATGGACATGGAAACTTTGGATCAGTCGATGGTGACCATGCCGCTGCCATGCGATATACAGAGGCAAGACTTTCCAAGATATCCATGGAAATGATGGCAGATATAAACAAAGATACAGTTGATTTCACACCTAACTTTGATGGTACAGAGAAAGAACCTGTGGTACTACCATCACGTTATCCTAATCTATTGGTGAATGGTACATCAGGTATCGCAGTAGGTATGGCTACCAATATTCCACCACATAATTTAAAGGAAACTATCGATGCAGCCATAAAGATCATCGATAACAGAGTGGAAGAAGGACGTGAGACAGAGATAGATGAGATCATGGACATAGTAAAGGGTCCGGATTTTCCTACAGGCGCACAGATACTGGGCAGACAGGGAATAAACGATGCATATAGAACAGGTCGAGGCAAGATAAAAGTACGTGCAATCACAGAAATCGAAACAATGAACAACGGAAAACACCGCATTGTTGTAACCGAACTACCATATATGGTAAATAAATCACTTCTTATAAAGAATATGGTCGATCTTGTCAAGAACAAGAGAATCGATGGAATCACAGATATAAGAGATGAGTCTTCAAGAGAGGGAATGAGAGTTGTCATTGAGCTTAGAAAGGATGTCAATGCCAACGTAATACTCAACCAGCTCTTCAAGCACACACAGCTCCAGGATACATTTGGATGTATCATGCTGGCTCTGGTGGATGGAGTACCTAAGATACTCAACATCAAGGACATGCTCACATACTACCTGAAGCATCAGGAGGATGTTGTCACAAGAAGAACAAAGTATGATCTGAACAAGGCTGAGGAGAGAGCCCACATATTACAGGGTTATCTCATAGCACTGGACAACATAGATGAGGTCATCACGATCATCAGAAATTCAAAGAATGTTGGAGAGGCTAAGGCAAAGCTGATCGAAAGATTTGGACTTTCCGAGGCACAGGCCGGAGCAATCGTTGATATGAGACTCCGTGCTCTGACAGGTCTGGAAAGAGAGAAGATCGAGAACGAGTACAATGAGCTTATTGCGAAGATAGCTGAGTACAAGGAGATACTTGCAGATGAGAATAAGCTTCTCGGAGTTATCAAGACTGAGCTTGCAGCGATAGCTGACAAGTACGGTGATGAGAGAAGAACATCCATAACTGCATATTCAGATGATATAACAGATGAGGAGCTTATCAAGAGAGAAGAGATAGTTATCTCCATGACAAAGCTCGGATATATCAAGAGAATGCCAAAGGATACCTTCAAGGTACAGAACAGAGGCGGCAAGGGTATCAAGGGAATGAACACCATCGACAACGATATAATCGATGAGATATTCCTTACTAATACCCACAACTTCATAATGTTCTTCACCAATATGGGAAGAGTATACAGAATGAAGGGATACGAGATACCTGAGTCGGGACGTAATGCAAGGGGTGTTGCGATAGTCAACCTTCTTCAGCTTCTTCCTGGTGAGAAGGTAACAGCCATAATTCCTATAGCCGGATTTGACAAGAAGTATCTCATGATGGCTACAAAGAATGGTATTGTAAAGAAGACCAAGATAGAGGCATTTGAGAATATAAGAAAGACCGGTCTGGCAGCCATAACACTGAATGAGGGAGATGAACTCATAGAGGTTAAGGCAACGAGCGGTGAGAATGATGTATTTCTTGTAACTGCCAAGGGTATGTGTATCAGATTCAATGAGGAATGTGTCCGTGATACAGGACGTACATCCATGGGTGTACGTGGAATAAGATGCGACAAGGGCGATGAAGTTATAGCAATGCAGCTTGATGTTCAGGGCGACGAGATGCTCTTCGTAACCACAAAGGGTATGGGTAAGAGAACTGAACTGTCAGAATTTGCCCCTCAGATGAGAGGCGGTAAGGGTGTCAAATGTTACAGGATAACCGAGAAGACCGGTGACATCGTCAGCGCAAAGGCCGTGACAAATGACCATGACATTATGATGATGACCAATGAGGGAATCATGATCAGAATGCATTGTTCAGATATAACTGTAATAGGAAGAATAACCTCAGGTGTCAAGCTTATGAATATCGGCAAGGATGGCAACACATTTGTGGCATCTGTTGCAAAGCTTGCAAGAAGTGATGAAGATGAAGAGGCAGAGGACTCAGAGAATCCAGAATCAGCAGAAAATGAAGTATCAGAGATTGTAGAGAACGATACGGAGAATGATGCCGAGAGTAATTCAGAGGAGTAATTATAATTACAAATAAAGATAGATGTACTGTGTTGTAATATGCAAGACAGTACATCTTTTTTTATGTCCATGGATGTTTACAGATTGTGTGCAAATAGCCGTTATGATATACTTATCTTGGATTACACATTGGGAGAAAATAATCCTGAACGCAGGATTTTGAAGGTTATTATAAAGAGATTGGAATTATGGGAAGATACAACAAAATTATTGGGGGTAAAAGGCATGACGGCGAATGTGATACAGGTGGTGGCATCGGCAGCTACAACGGCTGCATCTACGGTTACAGAGGCAACAACGGAAGGAAAACTGGACAAGATATTTCAGAGCTCCGAGAAGGCGTCTGAACTTTCTTACAGTATAATGAACATCATATATATATTGGCGGCGATGATCATAGTTGTTGCGATATTTACAGTGGTGTTATACATATACAAATTCATCATGAACAGGAGAGATCCAAACTACAAAAAGAACGATGATACGTTCCTAGATGATTAAAGCAAATTTATAAAATGGCGGTGAAGAGATGAGAGTTATTGCAGCAGAAGAGATTACCAGAAATGTAAGGGAGATGTGCATCGAAGCAAATGTAAATCTGTCTGAGGATATGGAGAAGGCGGTCAGGGATTCAGTAGAATCTGAGGACAGTCCGCTCGGAAAACAGATACTTGGACAGTTATGTGAGAATCTGGATATAGCAAAGGAGAATGATATTCCTATCTGTCAGGATACGGGAATGGCTGTTTTCTTTGTGAATGTTGGACAGGATGTACATATAGAAGGAATGAACATAACTGATGCCATAAACGAAGGTGTGAGACAGGGATACACTGACGGATACCTGAGAAAATCAGTGGTAAAGGATCCTCTTATCAGAGAAAATACAAAGGACAATACCCCGGCAATCATACATTATGATATAGTTCCGGGAGATAAAATAGAGATAACTATAGCTCCAAAGGGATTTGGAAGCGAGAATATGAGCAAGGTGTACATGCTCAAGCCGGCAGATGGAGAAGAGGGTGTGAAAGCTGCTGTTCTTCAGGCTGTAAAGGATGCAGGACCAAATGCATGTCCTCCCGTATTTGTAGGTGTGGGTCTTGGAGGAGACTTTGAGCTCGCTGCGAAGCTTGCAAAGAAGGCTCTTACAAGAAAGGTCGGAGTTCACTCAGACAGAGAGCATATAGCAAGGATAGAGAGTGAGCTTCTGGAGATGATCAACAACACTGGAATAGGACCTGGCGGTCTTGGAGGAAAGACCACGGCACTGGCTGTGAACATAGAGACATATGCCACTCACATAGCCGGAATGCCATTGGCAGTTAATATGTGCTGTCATGTGAACAGACACGTTACGAGAGTATTATAGGAGGAGGTTAGGTTCATCATGGATAGACATATAAAGGCACCATTTGACAGAGAAGAGGTAAAGACCCTCAAGGCAGGGGATTATGTATATATAGATGGAATAGTGTACAGTGCCAGGGATGCCGCACACAAGAGAATGTATGATGCCATCATGGAATCAGGATGCGTGGACGCCAGTGGAACTGAGTTATACGAGAAGGGCATAGTTCCTATAGACCTTAACGGCAATGTGATATATTATCTCGGACCGACACCGGCAAAGCCTGGACAGGTCATAGGATCGGCGGGACCGACAACCAGCAGCAGAATGGACAAATACACTCCACTCATTCTCAGCAAGGGCCTGTGTGGAATGATAGGAAAGGGAAAGAGAAGCCCGGAGGTTATACAGGCAATAATAGACAACAAGGCTGTGTATCTGGCAGCCGTTGGCGGTGCAGGAGCGCTTCTCTCCAAATGTATCAAGAAATCCGAGGTGATCGCATACGATGATCTCGGAACAGAGGCTATAAGGAAGATGACAGTGGAGAATTTCCCAGCTATTGTGGTTATAGATTCAGAGGGACACAACCTGTATGAAACAGCGGTAAAGGATTATCTTGAGCAGAATAAATAATACAGGAATAAAATAAAAAGTATACAGAATCTCAACAATGAATTAGCAAAAATGCACAAAATAATTGTTGAATATTACAGTCACAATAATGTTGACTAAAATATATTAAACTTGTAAACTTTTAATATGAGTTAGTCTCATATTAAATTAATTGTTGTATTAACAAGGGAAAGAAGAAAAAGGAGAGATTTAATGAAAAGAGAAAAAGTTTTCAACAGATCGTTATTGATCCTTGCAATCATGTCAATCATGCTCTTTGCAATGACAATAACAGCATCGGCTGCAAGTGCAGTTACAGGACTTGAACAGTCAGGTGATAGTAACACAAGTGTAGAAGTAAAATGGAATGCTAATAATTCTATAGGTGAAAGATACAGATTGGCCTATGATACATCAAGAACAGGTAGTTTCAGTAATACTACATACACTACAAGTGATACAAAATTAAGAATTTATGGACTTCAGACTGGTTGTACATACTATGTAAAGGTTCAGACAATGGTGGGTAATAAAGTTGCTGCAGAGACGAGTCCAATTCAGGTAGTTACAAGCCCTAATTATGTTGATTACAAGTCGATAAAGCAGACTTCAGGTACAAAGAACAAGATTGGTTTATCATGGAATAGTGTATCAGGAGTATCAGGATATTTAGTTGCTAAATATGATGGAACTAAATTAAACGAAAAAGCATCATTTACTGTTAAGACTAATAAAGCAACTATATCAGCTCAGGCTGGAAATCATTATAATGGATATAGGATAATTACATATAAAATATCAGAGTCAGGTTATGTTGCATTATCTGATTATTATGCATCAACAGGTACACTCTATGCTGCGGCTGTAAATCCACAGTATCTTGCAGATGCAAAGGCGGGAACACTTGTATGGAAGCCTGCTACGAAAGGAAATGTAATAACAATCGGATGGAAGCCAAATCCAAACTATGATCGTCCATCAGGATATCAGGTTCAGATTTATTCTATCGATGGTAAGAAGAGATTATATACAACAAAGGTTACAACAAAGAGAGAGATAACAATCAACAATGCCAAGCTTCGTAAGGCAATCAACAACAGAGGATTTAAGGTTAGAATTCGTTCATACCAGGAGGCTAATGGCGGTGTAAAGTGCTGGAGTGACTGGTCAGCATTTAAGACAATAGTACCTCAGGCATGTATCAAGACCGGTAAGGCAGTAAGCAATTCAGCCGCAAAGGTTTACTGGAAGAAGGTAGCAAATGCCAAGTACTATGTTGTATACTACAGAAAGAATACAAGATCATCAAAGTGGACAAAGAAGAAAGTAAGCGCTAAGACTACATCATATGTAATAAGAGGTCTTAAGAAGTACCAGACATTCGAGGTATATACAATTCCTGTTGTCAAGGTAGGCGGTAAGACATACAGAGGTTCTCAGTGTGAGCGTTACGCAGCATACATAAGAACAGTATACTATTAAAATATGGTTATATAGTAAGAGAGGGCGGATACAAAAAAGTATCCGCCTTTTTGTCGTTTTTTGGCTTATTATTTTCTTGTAAAAACTCCTTGACATTCACTGCCAGGTTTGGTATTATAAACAAGCGTCAAAAATTAAATACTCTTTGGTAGGAGATTTTTATTTAGGCATTTTGCAGAAGTACTCAAGTGGCTGAAGAGGCGCCCCTGCTAAGGGTGTAGGCCGTTTGCGCGGCGCGAGGGTTCAAATCCCTCCTTCTGCGTTTCCTTTTTGGGAGATGCTTATGACGTTATTCCTCGATAGCTCAATGGTAGAGCACTCGGCTGTTAACCGAGGGGTTGTAGGTTCGAGCCCTACTCGGGGAGCTTTAATTAAATAATATGGTGCGATAGCCAAGTGGTAAGGCCCCGGTCTGCAACACCGTCATCGCCGGTTCAAATCCGGCTCGCACCTCTCAAGCGGAAGATATATGTAATATATATCTTCCTTTTTTTGTAACCTTGAATATGCTTTTTTTGTCTGTTATACTGTAGAGGTATATTGGCTATTGAAATAGTAGGAGGTGGGGTATGACTCAAATTTTAAAAGATTCAATAAAAATTGAATACAAACTTGATCAGGTTACTCCTATTAGCAAATATGAAATGAATGCCTATAATGTGCCTTTTGCAGGCAACACAAGCATGTGCAGGGAAGTGTTTGTTAAGGGGGAAAGAAAACTTGAATTCTCAATAGATGGGGATATGAGTCTTAGTCAGATAATGCAGAAACCGGTTTTCAGGGATGAACTGGTGGAATACATATTCAGCATAAGCAAGCAGCTTGTGTCAGTCATACAGAATGGACTAGCACCCGAGAAGGTAGTGTGGGATACGAATTATATGTATGTGAGATTTAGTGACTTCTCCATACAGCTTCTGTATCTTCCATTTGAAAGCAAATTTGACAAGAAGGACATTGGGGAGTTCGTGAAGAGCATCTTGTCAGGATTTGTCTATGCACACACACCAGCCATAGAATGTGCTAACCAGATAGTTGATTATTTCAACGATCACAGGGAGTTTGATGCATTTCATTTCAATGAATTCGTGTCAGATCTCAGAGCATCAAGTCAGCTCCTTATAATACAGGGTGAAAAGGGCAAGAGTAAGGTACTCACTTCAAATGACAATAATAAAGAGTTTGCAATCCACAAAGCCGAGGAGGCAGCCAGAAAGGCTGAAGAGGCAAGAATGCAGGCCGAGAATGAGGTAAAGAGACAGATAGAGGAAGCAAAGTATCAGGCGGAAGTTGCCAGACAGGCAGAGGAGACCCGTATGAAGGCCGAGGCGGCAAGGGTCGAAGCCGAGATATGGAGACAGAAGGTCACTGCTGAGGCAAAGGATTATGAGCAGACAGCGGTACTCACAGCTCAGGATATGTACTCATATCAGGGCAATTCCGATGACAGTGAGAGGCTTAAGGCTGAAGAAATGTTCAGGAATGCCGAGGAGGAGCGAATCAGGGCAGAGAAGGTTTCATCGCAGTATGCAGATGAGATAAGACGTGCCAGAGAGCAGGAGATGCATGCTGAGGAGGCTAGAATGCAGGCAGAATTTGCAGCCCGCAAGAATGCTGAGGAGGCTAAGAGACAGGCAGGCCTTGCAAAGCTCAAGGCGGAGGAAGCCAAGAGACTCAGCGAGCAGCCGGATGAGGAGCCACCTACAACACTGTTCAGCAACAGAACACTTGTCACAGGCAGCAAGCCGACCCTCACCAGAAAGACTACGGGTGAGAGCGTTCAGATTAATAAACAGGTATTCTGTATTGGCAAGGCTGATCAGGGTGTTGACTATAAGGTAACAGGAAACAAGTCTATAAGTAGAAGACATGCCTATATCACCAGTATCAATGGAACACATTATCTGAGAGATAACAACTCAACAAACCATACATTCCTGAACGGAACTCAGGTGTACAGCAATGTTGATGTGGCTATCCCTGATAACAGTGTGATAAGGCTTTCAAATGAGGAGTTCATATTCAGGATAAATTCTTAAATATGAAGTTCGATAAATGTAATAAATCAGGTTGATCCGTAAGGGATGTGTCAAGTTTTCTATGAAAACTTGACATGTAGCTCCAGCCATTTGCCGAAGGCAAATTTTGCATGGCTGGAGTTCAAGATGGAGGAAGAGATATGTATTGTGATAATTGTGGTTGTGAATTGGGGGAGAACGTAAGAAAGTGTCCTGTCTGTGGAAAAGAATTTCCTTTGATAGAGCCGGAAGTTGACGACAGCACAACTGTGCTTACAAGTGAGCCGGACGTCGATGAGGACGATGACAGCACAACTGTCCTGACAGGCGGAACACAGGGCATGCCTCAGATGATGCAGCAGCCACAGGGTAATCCTGTGCCACCGCAGCAGCCTCAGATGGGAATGCCACAACCTCAGATAATGCCACAGGAAGGCGCCGATATAATGATAAAGAAAAAGGGCGAGAAGAAGGGTATGAGCAAGGGTGCAAAGGCCGCACTCATAGCTATACCAGTGGCTATCGTCATCGCTATAGGCGTCTTTGCATTTATATTTGTTCCAAAGTTTAGAAAGTATAACGAGGCCAACGACCTCATGGACCAGGGAAAGGTTGAAGAGGCCGTGACACTGTATAAGGATCTTGGAAAATTCAAGGATTCCTATACAAAGGCAAACGGAGACGCTTATTATGAGTATGCCGAGGGTCTTGAAAAAGAAGGCAAGAACCTTGAGGCGGCTGAATATTATAAGAAGTCAGGCAACAGCAGAAAGGCTGCAGAGAACTACAGCAAGTCATCTGACGGTGACGAGGAGAGTTTCAGCAGCGATGACGCATTTGATAAGGCTTATCAGTGTTATTACAATGCGGGAATGGATCAGATGAATGCGGCATCCTACGATGCAGCCATAGATGCATTCAACAATGCAGGCTCATACAAGGATGCATCGGACAAGGTTATCGAGTGTACATATAAGAAAGCGGAGGCACTTATAACAGCCAAGAAGTACGATGACGCCATCAGTATTCTGTCAACCATAGAGGAGTACAGCGATTCCCAGACTCTTCTTGCAAAGTGCTATTACAACAAGGCATCAGAGCTGCTCGACAGCGGCAAATATGACGATGCGTATGATATGTACATGAAGTCAGAGTTTGATGACTACAAGAACAAGGCCAGTGAGTGTACATACAAGAAGGCAGAGCAGTATTACAAGAACAAGGATTACGAGAATGCCATCAAGAGCTATGATAAGGTGGACAAGGATTACAAGGACTGTGTAGCTGAGAAAGACAAGTGTTATCAGGCACTTGGAGCCCAGGCATACAAGGACAAGGAATACAAGAAGTCAGTTGATTACTATGAGAAGGTAGTCAAGACTGATGTGTCCAAGAAGATAGCAAATGGAAAGCTTGCATTTGCAAATGCAAATAAGAACGCAGCCAATGAGACTACAATGACGTATCTCGGAGAACTCAGATACGACGGCAACGAGAAGGCTCAGAAGCTGTATTCAGAGCTTGTGAAGTGGAATATAGAATCATTTGTAAACAGCAGTGAAAAAGATCTTGATAAGGGATCTAACAGCATCAAGACAAAGGATGGATCAGATATATATATTCATACGTCATTTGGATTTGACGGTGATGACTCTATGAAGATATCGGGATACGTTGTGTATGCGGATGGAAACAAGTCTGACGCCATAACATTCTCAGATCCTGTGGTTGACGGCTGGTCAACATGGGTCAAGATATCAGGTGACAGCGCACCTAAGGGTGTAACATATCTGTATCTTCAGAACGAGACGACCAAGAAGATCATAGAGGTATATCCGTTCACAATAAAGTAAAGAGACAGGGTGATATATGTGATAAACAGACCTGAATTGCTGGCTCTGGAATTCTACAAGTTGCGGCCTTTTAAGGGCAGTGACAAGGGTATCCGTTACATGATACAGAAGGATGTTGTGGAGATTGAGCCGGAGGGTGAAAAAGATCAGACAGAGGAAGATACACCGAAGGAGACAAAGACTGTACTCACGGCATTTATATGGCCGGAGCCATTCTGTTTTGAGGTCACACCGGATGAACAGAAGGGATCGAAGCAGTTTGATTTTTCCGAGGAAGGATTGTGTGAGGCCATAGCCTGGTTGAATGAAAATCATGATGCATATGCACAAAAAAAACAATAATAAACTACTTAAAAGAATAATTGGAATAACAGCGACTGTCATCATTCTGGTGGCAGCAGTTGTTGCAATTATTTTTTTTCATCTTATGAGAAAACCTCAGATAAAGCTTGTGGAGGCCATGGTAAATACCATCAATTCTTCCAGAGAGTCGGAGATGAATCAGCAGTATGGCACATTTGACATGGGTATGAACATGATAAATGGCAGTCAGAGCTTTTCATTTGAGGATAATTCTGATCACAGCGTTGACATATCGCTGAAGAGAAGTGCTTCGGATCACAATTTTCTTGCGGAGGCAGGAGTTGATGACAAGACATTCAAGCTCTATGCAAATAAGAGGACTTCTCTCATATATATAGATGATATGGCAATCAGAATACAGTACGCTGACAATCTCATCACGAACATGAGCAATTCTCAGGTGGTATCACTGCTCGGGATAGACAGCGACACAGTGTACTCATTTGGCACTGCTTATGAGAATTGTATGAGGATGGCTGCAAATAATTATACGGACATCAATGGTGACGATATCCAGACAGATATTATCCAGAAGACACTTAAGTATTTCTTCAATATGGAGGGTACGAGTGAGGGAAAACAGACTGTGGTCACGGGAGACAGAACCCAGGACTGCAAGGTTTATTCTGTCATCTTCAATGTGGATGATTTCTACAGTTATCTGGACGACTGTTTTGGCACACATGATATAGATTTTCAGGAAGTGTATGACATGCTTGACAAATACATACCGGAGATAGATACCATTGACAATACGGCAGAATTGGTACATGATATAAAGCAATTTGTGGATGAAATGTTAGACGGCAGGGATATCACGCTCTATTTTGCTGTGAACAGTAAAAATGAGCTGGTCAAGCTGTATGCGGATCATGTGTCCGACAGGGATATGAGCATGTCGCTGACATTTTACGGAGACAAATATACAGCACAGTCGTATGAGTTCACTGTTACTGACAATTCTGACAACCATCTTGTGATAAAAAAGAGGGATGTGAGCAGTGACGGAGAGACAGGAGTGGTGTTTGATGTGGATATATCAGCAGCCGATCTCATGGATTCCGTGAAGCCTGTCAGCATAAGTGCATCGGTGGAACTCAGATTGTCGGGAAGTGATGCGGTTCTTGGTATACAGGTTGGAGATGCCGTGTTCAGAAAGAACGCGGATATAACCGGATATAAAAAGGGAGAGAGCATTGATCTGGCGTGGAGTGGCGACAGTGACGGAAGCATGCATATCGGATGTGATCCGGGAGCCATAGACAAACCGGAGTACAGGGACAGCCTGGATATATTTGACACAGATGTGATAAGTGCGTATAAATTTATAAAAGAGATAATGAACAGATAGATGGAGATTTGTATATGAGTAATACAGCAGTTGTGGATAACTCCACAGACAAAGAAAAAAGCAGATATACATCGGGAACCATATATAAGATGATAATCGCCATAACGTTCCTTCTGGCATTTGGACTGATAATGATATTCAGCGCATCCAGTTACGGTACGGCTGCCAGCAATTTCAGAAGCCAGTTGGTGTTTATCGTTTTCGGAGCATTGGCAATATGGGGATTGGCGTTTTTCCCATACGGTCTGTATAAGAAGCTTACATGGCCTGCATATTTTCTGTCATTGATACTGACATTTTTGCTTCTCACGCCATTGGGAGTAAATGTAAATGGTGCGACGAGATGGATCCAGATCCCTCACATACCATTCAGAATCCAGATCGCTGATATAGTGAAGACTCTCATGATCATATTCATAGCTTCATTTATAAGCAGCAAATGGAGAGAGATGCATAAGTGGCAGACTGTCATAATACTGTGGGTGCTTGTGGGACTCCAGGCGGGACTTTTGCTCGTCATATCCACAAACCTGAGTTCGTGTCTGGTCGTTCTTGGAATATGTTACTGTTCAACATTTATAGCCAGCAAGAACTGGAAACTGCATTTGGGAATATTGCTGATAGCTGTGGTGGTGGCGGTGGTCTATGTGAAGGTAGCCACGAGCTACCTGCCTACGGAGGAAGAACTTCTGTCAAATGACAACTTCCGTGCAAAGCGAATCCTGGGATGGCTGTACACAGAAAAATATGAGAAGAGTGCAGGATATCAGGTCATACAGTCGTTGTATGCCATAGGAAGCGGATCTTTCTTCGGCAAGGGACTTGGAAATGGAACACAGAAGCTTTCGGCTATACCGGAGGCCCAGAATGATATGATCTTCGCGATAATCTGCGAGGAGCTTGGTGTGGCAGGAGCAATCATGTTATTTCTTCTGTATGGCTATCTGTTATACCAGATGTATGTTATAGTTAAAGAGTCATCGAACGTATTTGGAAGCATGATGGTCATAGGTGTGATGGTACACCTTGTATGCCAGATAGTGATCAACGTAAGCGTTGCGACAAATGTAATTCCGAATACAGGTGTCACTCTTCCTTTCATAAGCTCGGGAGGTTCCGCACTTCTCATGACCATGGTCGAGTGTGGTATGTGTATAGGAATCAGAAGGCAGCAGACGAGAAGAGTGTATCAGAAGCATTTGAATGAATAAAATCCATGTGAGGAATAAGAGAGGTAGTATATGGTAAAGTTTAGAAAAATTGCGTTTTTGACAATGGCAGCAGTATTGTTGTCAACTTGTGCGACAGGAATCTCAAATCTGTCAGAAAGCAGGGTCGGCGGACAGTACACGGTGTACGCTGCGGAGACTCAGGCTGATGCCGGAGAGAGTGTTGCGACATTGACGGATGCAACTGCCACTGTGAAGAATAAGAAGGGCTGGTATACCAAGAACGGTAAGACATATTATTACGATGAGAACGGCAAGGCGTTAAAGAGCAAGTTCCTTACATACAAGGGCGACAAATATTATTTTAACAGATATGGCCGCATGGTGAGAGGTCTTAACAAGATCCAGAATAATTACTATTACTTCAGAACAAATGGCAAGGCACTGGTGAATACCTGGAAGAAAATAAAGGGTAAGAAGTATTACTTTGGTTCTGATGGAAAAGCCTATAAGGGTGCACATAAGGTAAAGAATAGCAAGTATTACTATAATTTCTCAAGTAATGGTTATCTTGCGGAGGGTGTCAGAAAGATAAATGGCGTGACATACAGATTTGGTTCCAATGGAAAGCCATATACAGGATGGTATACTACAAAGCTTGGAAACAGACAGTATTACAGCGCTTCAGGTGTTGCATACAAAGGACCTAAGAAGGTAAATGGCAAGCTGTATCTGTTCGACAAGAATGGTGCACTGGTGAAGGGCAGAGGCTGGAAATATTACAACGGCAAGCGTTACTTCGTAAGCGTCAAGGGAACATTACTCACCGGATACAGATATGTGGATGGAGCATACTATTACTTCAGTAAGAGCGGTGCCATGTACAGAAGCAAGTGGGCATATGCGAATGGATATAAGTTCTATTTCAACAGAGGTGGCAAGAGACTCACAGATGTTGATAAGATCCTCGGAAAACAGTATTCCTATGAGATAAAGGTCAACAAGACCACAAATGTTGTGACTGTATATGCAAAAGATGGCAACAAGGGATATATCATTCCGGTAAAGGCATTTGTATGTTCAGGCGGTGACACAACACCTCTTGGAACATTCTATACCCCTGCAAAGGGAAGATGGTGGACACTGATGGGACCATGTTATGGACAGTGGGATACACTTATAACAGGTGATATACTGTTCCACTCTGTGTATTACGGAGAGGAGGATCCTACCACATTATCAGTCAGCGCTTATAACATGCTCGGAATGACATGCTCACACGGATGTATAAGACTTAAGGCAGGAGATGCAAAGTGGATATATGACAACTGCGATCTTGGAACAAAGGTAACTATATTCGAGAGCAATAAGAGCGGCCCGTTCCCTAAGCCTACATCAGTTCAGCTTGATTACAGCCATACATGGGATCCTACAGATCCAACCATGGCATACAAGTGTAGAGAGAACGGATGTCATAAGGGAATAGCGTGGTAATATCGTGTTCAATGTGGAGAGAATAGATATATGAAAAAAGCGTCGTGGATGGACATGGGCAGAAAATATATATTATTTATGATTGCGGTCATCTGTTTTGCAGGTATCTGCATGGGATGCGGGAAGGTGGATGACGGTCAGGAGGAGAGTACCGGTATCCAGATAAAGAGCGGTGATGTTGAATCCGCGGAGGATATGACTCAGATAGGAGTGTATCTCGATGTGGATAAGAACAGTTCCGAGATAACGGATGTGAAGTACAAGATATCCGGTGACATAGGTATCGTGAGTTTCAGGTACAGCGGAGTGAAGGTTGAACTCAGAGGCTCCTGCAAATACGAGATGTACGATCTGGCGGGCGTTGAGAACACCAGCAATGGTGACATGATAACCGGCAACATCCAGGGATATAGTGCTACTTATTACACTCTGACTCCCGGACGTATAGCTTTCTGGAGCGATGGAACAATTAACTATTCGCTATATATATACGTCACAGCCAGTGATGAGGTACTCAATGAAGTGCTGTCACATATAGTATTTGAGAACAGATATACGGACAGGGCTGATGTCCAGCAGCAGATAGAGACGGACAGCAGAGCATTTGCTGAGAAGATCGTGAAGGTGTTCAATGATGAAGATCTTGAGACCATGAAGGATATGGTTTTATATCCTCAGGAGACAAGTGGTGGACAGTCCATAGCAAATGAAAATGAGCTGTTGAATGTTGATAAGAAGGCGCTGTTCACTGACATTCTTATGAAGGCTCTGAACGATGAGAATGCACTGGATAATCTGAGAAAAACTAACGACGGCTCCGAATATGTAATTGGAACAAACTATAAAAATGTACATTTCAGACTGAACGACGACGGACAGTTTGTCATCACAAAAATAAATAACTGATATTTACCCCCCTGCACATAAGGGCAACTGATATGTGCAGGGGATTTTTCTGTTTAAAATACTGAAAAAGTTCTATTTGCCACGAATAAGTTCAGAATGTGATAAGTATGGGAGTATAGTGGGAAAATTTAGAGGACGATTCGCGTTGAGACTGTGTATTAAAGTCCTTAGAATTGTATCAGGACAGGAAATAACTTAAGACAGGACCTGATCTGAGACAAGGAGGAGATATACACGATGACAGAGAGAGTTTACAGTATAAGTGAGGCAGCAGCCAAGGTTGAGGTTGAGTCACATGTGCTTAGGTATTGGGAGGAAGAGCTTGAGATCGATATCAAGAGAAATGACATGGGTCACAGGTGCTACAGTGAGAAGGATGTAAAGATACTTCAGAGGGTTAAGACTTTGAAGGATAAGGGGATACAGCTCAAGGCGATAAAGGATATGGTTCACAGAATGTATGAACTTCTTGACGAGGGAGAGAGCACAGAGGAAAAAAATGCGGATGATGCGGTGACGGAGCTTATCGCAGAGAGTGAAAATACAGAGAAGAAGACCATAGAAACCATAAGGGTGAGCAGCGATGTGGGGGATGATTCAAGAATAGTTGATTTCAAGATGGCACAATTCCAGAATATCATGGACAAGATAATCAGCAACTCCATAAAGGACAACCTTAAGGTGATAACACAGTCAGTGTCCGCTGCGGTGTCCGATGACGTGGTAAAACAGATGGATGTGCTGATGAAGGAGAAGGAGGATCAGGAGGAAGCGAGATACAGAAAGCTTGACGCCACCATAAGAGAACTTCAGCAGACCAGACAGGAGGTTGCGGCAACGGAGATAAAGATGAAGAAAAAGGGCATTTTTAGAAGAAAACAGAGAGAGAGTTTATAAAAACTTCACACACTAACAATAGGGATTAATGCTATAATTAGCGCTAGTAAGATGGGAGTTAACACGAATGAAGATTACTAAGAAAGTTAAGATAGCGATAATTTTTATATGGATAGCAGCGATACTGTCCATGGTTATAGGTACGGCTATCATAGGGCGATATTTTATCACTGGAACTTATGGCCGAAATCACTCACTGCAGCTTTTATATTCGGAGGACGATCCGGTCAATGATGTGTACAAATCTCTGTCCACATTGCGTGAGGAAGTTATAAGCAAGGTGAAGAAGAATCCTTCATACTATACAACCCAGGATAATGCAGATGCACTGGATGAAAAGAGCTCGGTATTAAATACTCATATAGCAGTGAAGAAGGATGGAGAGTACATATATAGTTCCGTTGATCCTTTTTCTGAGAGCCTGAAGGAGCAGTTAAAGAGAAATGATAACAGTTCGAATATCAATGCGATAGATGGTGATTCGATTGATACCGGAAATAACAGTGATATAAAGGTTCAGGAATATCTCATAACCCAGCCGTCATTCTATCTGTGCAACCAGGTATCATATGTGCTGGATGGAAGTCAGATAGACATATATATGCTTACATATTATGGAAATTATATGTCGAGGTTCAGGGGAACCATCATGGGTTATTCCATACTGATGGTTCTAATGATGATGCTCCTGAGCGGTGTCGTGGCATTCCTTGTATACCAGCAGTTTGTGAATCCTCTTGTCAAGCTCAAGGAGGCAGCAGAGCGTATGGGCTCAGGCAACCTTGACGAGAAGATAGACTTTGGCGATAACAGAGTCGATGAGGTTGGTGAGCTCTGTGAGTCATTTGAGGATATGAGACAGAAACTGTCAGACTTTACCAAGGCGAAGATGAGATATGAGGAAGAGAACAGGCAGCTCATAAGCAATATATCACACGATCTCCGTACTCCTATCACGACCATCAAGGGTTATGTGGAGGGAATCATGGATGGAGTTGCAGATACCCCTGAGAAGCAGGAGAGATATCTGAAGATGATATACAGCAAGGCAAATGAGATGGACAGCCTCATCAATGAGCTTTCACTGTATACGAATATCAACAACAACGCCATACCATATGAGTTCCACAGGGTATCGGTGAAGGATTATTTTGATGACTGTATGGAGGAGGTATATACGACGCTCCTTTCCAAGAATATGACGCTCACATACAAGAACTATTGTGATGACGATGTGAAGGTCATAGTTGATCCTGACCAGCTCAAGAGGGTCATCAACAACATAATTACAAATGCTATCAAGTATACCGATAAGGAATATGGACAGATAGATATCAACATATATGACAATGACGCGGAGGTTAAGGTATCCATAAGCGACAATGGCCGTGGAATAGATTCAGAGAGCCTGCCTCATATATTTGACAGAATGTACAGAGCTGACAGCGCAAGACAGTCAAGAGGCGGAAGTGGTCTTGGACTTGCTATATGCAAGAAGATCGTTGAGGAGCACGGCGGCAACATATATGCAACAAGCCAGCTTGGTGTCGGAACAACGATAGTATTTACCCTGAAGAAGTATATTCCAAAGGTTGAGGAGATCGAGGGTGATACTTCTGACGCCAGCGGTGAACAGCAGGCAAATGTAAAAAAGGATACACAGAAAAAAGATGATCAGAGAAAAGACAATCAGAAAAAGGATGGTCAGAGAAAAGGATCATTGCAGATCATAAATTCACTAAAGAAAAGGAGAGATACAGATGAGTAAGATATTGATCATAGAAGATGAGCTTAGTATTGCAGAGCTTGAGAGAGATTATCTGGAGCTCAATGATTTCGAGGTAGAGATAGAGACAAATGGACTTAAGGGTCTTGAGAAGGCATTGGATGAGGAATACAGTCTTATCCTTCTGGATCTCATGCTCCCTGAGGTGGATGGATTTGAGATATGCCGACAGATAAGGGAGAAGAAGGATATTCCAATCATCATGGTAACAGCCAAGAAGAATGATATAGACAAGATCAGAGGTCTTGGTCTGGGAGTTGACGACTATGTCACAAAGCCATTCAGTCCAAGTGAGCTGGTGGCAAGAGTCAAGGCGCACATATCCAGATACGAGAGACTTGTTGGTTCAACGGCACTCAAGAATGACGTCATCGAGATCAGAGGTCTTAAGATAGACAAGACGGACAGAAGAGTGTATGTTGATAACGAGGAGAAGGTATTTACGAATAAGGAGTTTGATATATTGTGCTTCCTTGCCAGCAACCCAAACAAGGTATTTTCCAAGGATGAGCTGTTCAGCAAGATATGGAATATGGACAGCATAGGAGATATAGCCACGGTTACTGTTCATATCAAGAAGATCAGAGAGAAGATTGAATTTGACACATCGAATCCACAGTACATAGAGACTGTGTGGGGCGTGGGCTATAGGTTTAGGATGTGATAAGAAAGCCCCAGACGGCGAACATGCAGCGTTCATGCTTGCATGAAACGCTGCATGTTCATCGGATGGGCAGATATTCATGAGCATGTATGCCGATAGGCAGGAATGCGAATGAATGTGCGATTACGAGAGCCACGAAGTGGCGAAGTAATCGTAAGGCTTTCTTATCACAATTATAATAAGCCCCAGATGGCGAATGAGGAGAAAACAAATGAAATTAAACATTTTACATGAGGATAATGATATAATCGTGGCTGTAAAGCCATGTGGTGTGCCAACTCAGCCAGACAAGACCAATTCAGAGAGCATGGTGAGTATGCTCAAGCTCAGGATATACGAGAAGGAGAACAGAAAAGAGGAGCCATATCTTGTGCCTATACACAGACTGGACAGGCCTGTAGGCGGAGTTATGGTATTTGCCAAGACTCCTGAGGCGGCTGCAAATCTCTCAAAGCAGAGCGAGGATGGTTCTATGATGAAGTATTATCAGGCGATCCTCACTGGTGAGCTTCCAAATGACCAGGGAGTTTTGAAGGATTATCTTCTTCACGATACTAAGGACAATGTGACAAAGGTCGTGGACAAGGACACACCTGGAGCAAAGTATTCCGAGTTGGAATATGAGGTGCTGGATGTCATGGATACGGACGAGGGAGTTCTGTCATATATACTTGTTGAACTCATAACTGGAAGACATCATCAGATCAGGGCTCAGTTTGCGAAGAGAAAGTGCGGAATATGGGGTGACACGAAGTACAACCCTAAGTTCCAGAAGACGAAGAAGAAATATAAAGAGATAGGACTTCACGCGTCCAGATTGGAATTTGACCATCCGACAACAGGGGAACACATGGTGTTCAAGCATGAGCCGGAGGGCGGAGCATTTGCCATTCTGGATCTGGATGAGTTTTAGTTAAAATGGTATTTACAGGGCGGATGTTGGCATGTTTCGTGTTGACATACGTCCTGAAATTTTGTAGATTAAAGAGTGTATGCAATTAGGTAGTTCAGCTATGCAGCAGATATAGAATGTTTTAGAATAAGGAGATAAATAAGATGGCAAACGATAAGAAGATGGTTGAAGCTATTACTTCCATGGATGAAGATTTTGCACAGTGGTATACTGACGTTGTCCTCAAGGCAGGACTTATCGCATATACCAACGTGAAGGGATGTATGGCTATCAAGCCCGCAGGATATGCAATCTGGGAGCTTATACAGAAGCAGCTTGATGAGAGATTCAAGGCTACAGGTGTGGAGAATGTGTACATGCCTATGCTTATTCCAGAGAGCCTTCTTGAGAAGGAGAAGGATCACGTTGAGGGATTTGCACCTGAGGTAGCATGGGTTACTTATGGCGGACTCAATCCACTCACAGAGCGTATGTGTGTAAGACCTACATCAGAGACTCTGTTCTGTGATTTCTACAAGAATGATATCCAGTCATATCGTGATCTGCCAAGGGTATATAATCAGTGGTGTTCAGTTATGCGTTGGGAGAAGGAGACAAGACCATTCCTTCGTTCAAGAGAGTTCCTGTGGCAGGAGGGACACACTGCACATGCAACAGCCGAGGAGGCTGAGGCAAGAACAATACAGATGCTGAATCTGTATGCAGACTTCTGTGAGGATGTACTGGCTATGCCTGTTATCCGTGGACAGAAGACAGAGAAGGAGAAGTTCGCAGGAGCAGAGGCAACATACACAATAGAGGCACTTATGCACGATGGCAAGGCGCTCCAGTCAGGAACAAGCCATAACTTCGGAGACGGATTTGCCAAGGCATTTGGAATACAGTTTACAGACAAGGACAACAAGCTCAAGTATGTTCATCAGACGTCATGGGGTATGACAACAAGACTTATCGGAGCCATCATCATGGTTCACGGAGACAATTCAGGTCTTGTACTTCCTCCAAAGGTTGCTCCAACTCAGGTCATGATCATTCCTATCATGCAGAAGAAAGCAGGAGTGCTTGAGAAGGCAGCAGAGCTCCGTGAGAAGCTTGGAGCATTCAGAGTAAAGGTCGATGACAGCGACAAGAGCCCAGGCTGGAAGTTCTCAGAGCAGGAGATGAGAGGTATTCCTATCAGAGTTGAGATCGGACCAAAGGATATCGAGGCCAATCAGGCAGTTCTGGTACGCCGTGACACAAGAGAGAAGATCACAGTATCACTTGATGAGATAGATACAAAGGTTGGAGAGCTTCTTGAGACTATCCAGAAGGATATGTTCGAGAGAGCAAAGGCTCACAGAGATTCACATACACATGCAGCTCTTAACTGGGATGAGTTCAAGAATATCATCGACAACGAGCAGGGCTTTGTAAAGGCTATGTGGTGCGGCGAGACAGCTTGTGAGGATGCTATCAAGGATGAGACAGGAGCATCCACAAGATGTATGCCATTTGCACAGGAGCATCTTTCAGATGTATGTGTACACTGCGGCAAGCCGGCCAAGAAGATGGTATACTTCGGAAGAGCATACTAAAATATAGATAATAATCATGTATAATAACTTCTTCAGCATTTTGCTGGAGAAGTTATTATTTTACAGATATAAAGATGCGGAGAGAAGATATATGAGAATAGACATTCCAGAGGGAGCAAATAAAGTTATAGAGGGTCTTGAGGCAGCAGGCTATGAGGCCTATATAGTCGGCGGCTGCGTGAGAGACAGCATACTCGGAAGAGAGCCGGGGGACTGGGATATCACCACATCTGCCAGACCTGAGCAGGTCAAGGAGATATTCAGGCGAACCGTAGATACAGGAATAGAGCATGGAACCGTAACAGTCATGATGGGCAAGGAAGGCTATGAGGTCACGACGTACAGGATAGACGGAGAGTACAGTGATCACAGGAGACCGGATCAGGTGGAGTTCACAGCCAGCCTTGAGGAGGATCTGAAGAGAAGAGACTTCACCATAAATGCCATGGCGTACAGCCACAGCAAGGGCATAATAGATATGTTTGGCGGTGTGCAGGATCTGAATGACAAGGTTATAAGAGCTGTCGGTGTGGCAAGGGACAGATTCGATGAGGATGCACTTAGGATACTCAGAGCCATAAGATTTGCGGGACAGCTTGGATTTGACATAGAGAGGGATACCCGAAAGGCCATGATCATCCAGGCACAGTACCTCAAGGATATAAGTGCGGAGAGAATCAGGGTGGAGCTCACAAAGCTCCTTGTATCAGATCACCCGGACAAGCTGCTCGAGGCCTATGTTACAGGGATCACTGCATATATCCTTCCTGAATTTGACAAGATGATGGAGCAGCCACAGAACAACCAGTATCACAGATACAATGTGGGTGTACACTCCATTGAGGCGGTTAAGAATATAAGAGCTGATGTAACCATGAGATGGGCGGCACTTCTCCACGATATAGGCAAGCCATCAACACACACTGTGGACGAGAATGGAACAGATCACTTTTACGACCACCAGATCGCGGGAGTTCCACTGGCGGAGGCGGTTCTCAGAAGACTGAAGTTTGACAACAATACCATCAAGGACGTGTGCAAGCTGGTGAGATGGCATGACTTTGGCATGGGCTGCGTTCCGAAGAAGAATACCATCAGGAAGCTTCTCGGAGAGGTTGGAAAGGATTTCTTCCCATATATAATCGAGATCAAGAAAGCCGATATGGCTGCTCAGAGCGATTACAAGCTGGAGGAGAGACAGAGCCAGCTTGCGGAGCTTGAGAAGAAATATGAAGAGATCGTGGCAGATGCTGACTGCGTCAGGATCAAGGACCTCAAGGTAAATGGCGGAGACCTCATAAAGCTGGGAATAAAGCCGGGACCTCAGATGGGCGAGATACTTCAGAAACTGCTGGATATGGTTATAGAAGACCCGGAGAAGAACGACAGGGAATGCCTTATTGAACAGGTCAAAATGATGTAAGGAGTATGTATTTCCCATATCATATAAAAAATAATTATTGGATGATGCGATAACAGTCGTAAAAAAATCCGGTAAAATATAATAACTTAAGAATGAATCTTAACAGCCCCTCATACAATAATTTAGCAGGTTATTATTGCTATAAAGTGAGCGACAGTTGTAGGAGGGGGTTTTTATTTGACTGAAAAAATGGGTGAAGTGTATGAAGCATACGATATGGAAGTACAGGGAACGGGCAGAGGCAGAGGTGCTGTGATCCTGATGACGGACAAGGGGGTCAGACAGGTGTCATCCCTGAATGGAACTGACGAGAGGCTTCAGCAGGAGAAGGAATTCAAGGATAAGATATATGAAAAGGGCTTCTGTAATATAGACCGGGTCGTGGCCAACAGCGAAGACGAGCTGGTGACCTGCGACAGGTATGGAAATCCATTTGTGTGCAGGGAATATTTCCAAGGGCGGGAGTGTAATGCATCAAGCATAAGGGATCTTGAGAAAGCAGTTATAAATCTGGCGTGGTTTCACAGAGCCGGAAGGGAACTGTACATGGAGGAGAATACGTCATACACAAAAAAAACTCCGGGAAATCTGGACAGAAAGGTAAATGAGCTTCGCAGGATAAGAAATTTTGTCAGCAGGAGAACCCTGAAGAATGACTTTGAGATGATGTACATAAAGACATTTGATTATTTTTACAGCCAGGCAGAGAAGTGCCTGTCGCTGTTTCAGGATAATTTCACATACAACGACAAATGGCTAGGCTATTGTCACGGCTCGTATAATTATCACAGCGTGATGTTCTGTGATGGATACATAGCAACCATAAATTTTGACCGGTTCCATGTGGGATACCAGCTCATGGATCTGTACCAGTTTCTCCGCAAAGCCATGGAGAAGAACAGGTATGATATCACCATGGCGAAGGACATTCTGAGTGCGTACAGTCAGATCAATTATCTTGAACATGAGGATTATGAATTCATATATCTTATGTACAGTTTCCCGGAGAAGTTCTGGAAGATAAGTAACCGGTATATGAACACCAGAAAGAGCTACATATCCCCGGTTTTGATGGAAAAACTCCAAAAAGTTATCGAAGATGACCAAGAAAAGCTCAAAATTTTGAGTGAAATTAACGATACCTATGGACTTCACAAGCTGACAAATTAAGAGTATAATGTTGGGGCGTGGATAATAATTGAGTTAGACACGTGATACTGAATTGTGATGTATTTTACAGATGGTTTTTTCGTGTGTGTGTTTTCCATTTGTAGGATGCTCTATGGGTAACATAAAGCAATAGATTTCACAGGAGGCAAAATGATGAGCGATTATAATTACAAGGACGTGTATGAGCAGTGGGTGAACAATCCTTTGTTTGGTCAGGAAACCAAGGATGAGCTCTTAGCGATCAAGGACGACGAGAAAGAGATAGAAGAAAGATTCTATTGTGATCTTGTATTTGGAACAGCCGGACTTCGAGGCATCATCGGAGCTGGTACTAACAGAATGAACATATATGTAGTGCGCAAGGCTACACAGGGACTTGCAAACTACATCATCAAGGCGGGCAAGCAGGACAAAGGTGTGGCAATAGCTTATGATTCAAGAAGAATGTCACCTGAGTTCTCTATGGAGGCAGCTCTCTGCCTGGCAGCAAATGGTATAAAGGCTTACAGATTCGAGTCACTTAGACCGACACCTGAGCTCTCATTTGCAGTGAGATATCTGGACTGTGTAGCTGGTATCAATGTAACAGCATCACACAACCCACCAGAGTACAATGGATATAAGGTATACTGGGAGGATGGCGCACAGATCACACCACCTCATGACCAGGGAATCATGGCCGAGGTAAAGGCCATCACAGATTTCGCAGATACAAAGACCATGGACATGGTAGAGGCAAAGAAGAAGGGGCTTCTTGTAACTATCGGTTCAGAGGTTGATGACGCATACATGGGCGAGCTCAAGAAGCTCATCCTCAATCAGGATGCAATTGACAAGTATGGCAAGGATATCAAGATCGTGTACACACCACTTCACGGAACAGGCAACATCCCTGTAAGAAGGATTCTCAAGGAGATTGGATTTGAGAATGTGTACGTGGTTCCTGAGCAGGAGCTTCCGGATGGAGATTTCCCAACAGTTGAGTATCCAAACCCAGAGGCAAAGGAAGCATTTGCACTGGCACTCAAGCTGGCAAAGGAGGTCGATGCAGATCTTGTTCTGGCAACAGACCCTGATGCCGACAGACTCGGATGCTACGCCAAGGATTCCAAGACAGGTGAGTACAAGGTATTCACAGGAAACATGTCAGGAAGCTTACTCTGCGAGTATGAGGTAAGCCAGATGAAGGAGAAGAATGGCAGCCTTCCAGCAGACGGAGCAATCATCAAGACTATCGTTACTACCAACATGGTAGATGCTATAGCAAAGTATTATGGAACAGATCTCATCGAGTGTTTCACAGGTTTCAAGAACATTGGCCGTGAGATCCTCAGATTTGAGCAGACAGGCAAGGGAACATACCTCTTCGGATTCGAGGAGAGCTACGGATGCCTGATCGGAACCCACGCAAGAGACAAGGATGCCGTTGTTGCAACTATGGCTCTCTGCGAGGCAGCAGCTTACTACAAGGGTCAGGGCAAGACTCTTTGGGATGCAATGATGGATATGTACGAGAAGTACGGATATTATGTAGATGACATCAAGACCGTAACACTCAAGGGTGTTGAGGGATCTAAGAAGATCGGACACATCATGAATATCCTCCGTGCAAATGTACCTGAGGATGTTGCAGGCTACAAGACAAAGGTAGTTCGTGACTATCGTCTTGAGTATATAAGAAACATCGAGACAGGTGAGGTTAAGCCTACCGGTTTCCCTAATGCAAATGTACTCTACTATGAGCTTGAGAACGATGCATGGCTTGCGGTAAGACCTTCAGGAACTGAGCCAAAGATCAAGTTCTACTACGGAGTAAAGGGTTCATCATACGATGAGGCACAGAAGGAGTCAGCAGCATTTGGTGACAAGGTCATGGATCTTATCTATGATATACTTGAAAAGTAATAAAGAAAAATAATCATAAACAAACGGATTGTTACAGTGACGTATAATATACGGTCACAATGTAGCAGTCCGTTTTTTATTTTAAAATAAATTAAGTATACAAAGGAGGTAAACTGCTCTTATTATATGGGCAAAGACAGTGGGAGAATAGATTATGACAGAGAGTGTAAAGAAAAATAAAGAAATCAGGACAAATCGGTATTTCTGGATCGCATGCATAGTGCTGGTGTTACTGCAGTATGGACTGTGCATCCACTACGGGCTTAAGAGACAGTATCTGTTTTGCGATGAGGTGTACAGCTATGGCCTTGCAAACTCCACGGACAAGACTTTTCTCCATCCGGGAGAGGACAACACGCCACTTGATGAGTGGGTGACGGGGTCATATTTTGAGAACTATATGAATTATAACGATGATTCATTCAACTACAGTGCGGCATACAGAAATCAGGAAAATGATGTCCACCCGCCGGTATATTATATGCTGCTGCATACGGTGTGCTACTTTTTCAAAGGAGCGGGATACAGTGCAGTTCCGGGAATAGTGCTCAACCTCATACTCCTGATATTTGTGGATATTCTTCTGTTGTATGTGGCGGCATATCTGCTTGGAAACAGATGGTATGGACTGATGGCGACAGCTCTGTGGGGCGTATCATCGGTGGGCATAAGCAACTGTATGCTCATACGGATGTATCTTCTTCAGACATTGAATGTATTGCTGCTGACGGCGGTTCATGTATATATACTGAGACATAAAAAGAAGATGACCGTGCCGTATTTTATATTGCTGGCACTGGCGGTCATGTTCGGCGGACTCACACACTATTATTTCTACTTCTATGTTGCCGGACTTGGATTGTGTGTATGTATATACCTGCTGTATATGCGAAAGGTAAAGCAGATGTTTGCGTATGGCTTTAGTCTTGTTGCTGGACTTGGTGCGGCAATAGCGGTATTTCCCGCGACGATAAAGCACATATTTGGTTACAGGGGAAGCTATGCTACCGATAATCTGATAGGACTTTCCGGTCACAAATTCTTATATTATATCAGTTATATAAACAGGTCGTATTTTGCAGGACTGCTTCCGCTGATTGTGCTTGTGGCACTGGTGCTCATCGTGGCAAGGATAGTGCTTTCATTTGTGGATATAAGGATATCCTTGGTCAGGAAAAATGATGGATTATCCTACAGAGTATGTACACACAGGAGAGATATAGATGCGGACAGAACAGGAAGGATAGAGTCACGCTCACTGTTATTGGCGGGGGTTATCGTGGCCGACGCCGTTCTTGCATTTGTGGGAATACAGGGGTCCGAGCTTGTAAATGCAAGATATATCTACTCGGCACTTCCTATAGTGGCTGTGTTTATGATATGGTGTATGATGAAGCTGGTTCCAGTAATAACCAGGAAGAGATGTGCAGTTGTAACCGCTGTCATATGCCTGGCATTATGTGCAGGCAGTATAGCTGTAAAGGGTGTAGACTGGCAGTACAGGGGCTACAGCGACTGGAGCACAGCCTTGGAGGAGATGAAGGGACAGGACTGTATCATACTGTGTCACGGAGATGGCAAATGGAACAACGTGTACGCGGGAATGAACGTATTTTCCCAGATGGGAAGATGCCGGTATGTGTACGAGGATGATATAGACAGCATCGCTGATCTGGTGAAGGACTGCGGCGATGAGATATATGTGGCGGTCATCAATGATCCAAAATTTGAAGAGAAAAAGATCCGTAAGATGACCGGGGAAATATCAAAGACAACAAAGTACAAAAAGAAAATTATAGAATACAGATTTTCAGGAATACGAATTTATAAATTTAAAGCAGGTGAAACAAAATGAAAAAAGTTAGCTTGATAATTCCATGCTATAACGAAGAGCAGGCTCTTCCGATATTTGCAGGGGAGCTGGACAAGGTGAGACAGGAACTCAGGCAGTATGATTTTGAGGTTCTTATGGTAAATGACGGTTCGTCAGACAAGACTCTTGAGACCATGAAAAAGATCTCAGAGGAATACGATTATTTCAAGTATTTGTCATTTTCCAGAAACTTTGGTAAGGAGGCTGCAATGTATGCGGGCTTCTGCAATGCAGATGGGGATTACGTGGCGGTGATGGATGCCGACATGCAGGATCCGCCGAGTCTGCTCCCGGAGATGCTCGGTATACTTGAGCAGGGAGAATATGACAGTGTGGCGACCAGAAGAGTCACCAGAAAGGGCGAGCCGCCGATAAGATCTTGGTTTGCGCGGATGTTCTACAAGATCATCAACAAGATATCCGACGCCGATGTCGTGGATGGCGCCAGGGATTTCAGGCTTATGAAGGCAGAGATGAAGGATGCCATCGTGTCGATGTGCGAGTACAACAGATTCTCCAAGGGAATATTTGGCTGGATCGGGTTCAGGACAAAATGGCTGGAATACGAGAATGTGGAGAGAGTTGCGGGCGAGACGAAGTGGAACTTCTGGAAGCTTTTCAAATACGCACTGGACGGAATAATCAACTTCTCCGAGGCGCCGATGAGTATAGCTTCAGGATTTGGAATATTTTGTACATTTGTCGCATTTGTCATGATGCTGTTCTTCTTCATAAGAAAGCTGGTGTGGGGAGACCCTGTTGCGGGATGGCCGTCACTTGTGTGCATCATACTGTTTGTATCAGGACTCCAGTTCCTGTGCATAGGAATAATGGGCAAATATATCGCCAAGACATATATGGAGACAAAGAGCAGGCCGCATTATATAATATCTGATACCAATAAAGACGACGTGAATAAGATAAATTGATAACATTATGAAGCTGTATTGTGATGGAATGGTTATGATACAGCTTTATTTGGATGATAAGACGTTTTATGTAATATTTACATCCGTTACAGGTACATATAGTTGTAATTTGACTACTTGATAGCTTATAATTTAGATGATACTGTTTTAGTCAAATGGGGCTTATGTTTGGTAGACATGGGGGTAACATGCAATGAATCTTACAGTAAAATGTCCATCCTGCGGCGGTGTTGTGGTACTGAATCCTAAGACGAGGCAGCTGCAGTGTACGCAGTGTGATTCGGTGATCAGCAGAGGCATAGGAGAAGAAAACTCTGCCATGACCAGGAATGAGGATGGAGAGCTTGTAGATAAGAGAAGCTATAAGGCAATTCAGAAGATTGCCAGAATAAAAAGATACATAACTGATGCCACGGATACGATATACACATTGGATGAGATCAATATTGGAAAGGATGATGAATCACCAAGGTATATGGATATGAATCTATATGAATGTACATCCTGTGGTGCAAGACTTATGGTGAAATCCACGGAAACTTCCAGTTTCTGTGCGTATTGTGGGCAGCCGATGATATTGGTTGACAGAGTTAAGGATGAACTGGAGCCGGACCTTATTATTCCATTTGGAATTTCTCAGAAGAGAGCAGAACAGCTTATACGTGACAGGTTCTGTAAGGGGTGGTTTGTTCCGGATGAGATAAAGAAATTTGAGATTGATAAGATACGAGGAATATATATACCATATTGGCTGGCATCTTATCATGTTAGAAAAAAGCTCAAGTATGTATTTCAGGAGAATGAAAAAGGCGAGCGCGTTAGTAATTATGAAAAATGCTTTGGTTCTATAGCAGCAGTTGCACAGAAAACTGCAGACAAAACAGTCACACACAATTGTATGAGAGATTGTGAGTGTACAGTTCCAAGGGTACCTGGTGATGCAACAAGAAGATTGAATGATCACATTTCGGCAAGACTGGAGCCTTATGATTTAGAGAAGGCTTTGACGTTTTCCCCAGAATATCTGTCCGGATTTTACACGGACAGGTACGATGTACCAGCTGCCGAGATCGCAGCCGTTGCAAAGAGAAAGAGCAATGATGCGGTGAAGGAAGAGATGATGAGCGATGTTCCGAAAAACGCCCGGGTTACTGAGGAAAAAACGGATATAAAGATGACAGATATCGAGTATGCATTGCTGCCAGCGTGGTTCATGACTTTTCGTTATCAGGGAATACTCTATACCGTGGCGGTGAATGGGCAGACCGGCAAGGTCGTGGGAAATGTCCCATCCAACAGATTTAAGGTTGGGGCATCCATAGCGATACTTATGACAGTGATGGTTGTGCTGTGTACATATGTATCTGTATTTGTTGGGGGACTTATGACGGATCTGTATAGGATAAGTGCAGGTGTGGATGATTCAAGTGGAGCCTTTATGGTATTTTCCGCGTATGTGGCTGGAGTTATATATAGTTTGGTGAGCTTCTGGCGTGCGATCAACAAGCTTCACAGATCAAGGATAGATATTCACAGATTCAGAAGTTATGGCACTATAGAATACGTGAAGGAAAGGCAGGATAAGACATGGGTTCGATAGTATTTTTGTATGTTGCAATAGGTATCGTGTGCGGGATATGCTTAACGGTATCCATAGTGATTTCTGCTCTTGTAAGATCCAACAATATTGGACAGAATGAGGAGAAGAAAGCGGAATATGTTGATTATACTACATTTGTGTATCATGCAAAGTATGACAGCCACAGCCCGATTAACTATTTCGATGGATATTATAAGGATTGAGTCAGATCCTTCGATATCGCACAGAAGTTTATAGAGCAATGATATGATGACAAAACCAGGGGGATTTGGTATCATATTTTTGATATATTTTCACATAGGGAAAGGAATTGGAGGTAACAGGAATGAACGAGAATCAGGATCAGCAGTTTGGTCAGCCACAGGGAGAACAGCAGGTGGCAGATCAGGCACAGACAAATCAGCAGGCGGCGGAGAACAGCCAGCCACAGGCAGATCAGCAGGCAGCGGCTTACAGCCAGCCGCAGATGAGTCAGCAGGGAGTGTACAATCAGCAAGGCTATGGCCAGCAGATGAACCAGCAGGGTGCATACAATCAGCAGGGTTATGGCCAGCAGATGAACCAGCAGGGTGCATACAACCAGCAGGGCTACGGTCAGCAGATGAACCAGCAGATGTATAATCAGCAGGGTTATGGCCAGCAGATGAACCAGGGAGCATACAATCAGCAGGGCTACGGTCAGCAGATGAACCAGCAGATGTATGGTCAGCAGGGCTACGGCCAGCCACAGATGAACCAGCAGATGTACGGCCAGCAGGGCTATGCACAGCCACAGCCGAAGAAGCCATCAGCAGCGGGCAATATGATAAATGATCTTCTCAAGAATGTGATAGGTCTTTTCAAGAGCCCTGCAGATACAGCGGGTGAGATGGTTCAGAGTGACAACATGGTTCCTGGCGGAATACTTGCAGGGGTAAATGCCATCCTCTCACTTATATTTGTAACTGTCGGATTCCTCATAATGGGATTTGACTTTGGCGATTCAATAGCAAAGGGCTTCTACATGTTCTTCTTCACTATAATCGCAGCAGTCATCATGACAGCAGCGGTATTTATCGCCGGAGGAATTATATTCAAGGGTGGAATCACATTTGGAAAAGCACTTAACGCCGTTGGTGTATTTGCACTTTATGAGGCAATAGCAATGGTTGCAGGAATCATATTTGAGATCATCTCAGCACTCTTCCACAAGGTTGATTTCCTCAGCGGAATCATCGGAGGCTTTGGATACATACTCTTCCTCGGAATAAGCCTTTGCGGAATCGTGATCGCAGCTCATGCGTTATTCGATAACCTTGAGACAAATGACAACTCAAAGATATTTGCAGTTATCGCTGCTATAGTTATCTCAGTATTCCTCATCACTGTTATAGATAACATCGCAGAAAAGATATTCAGTGACAGCGCAACATGTGCAGAGCAGGTACTCAGCTACTTCAAGAACGCTGCAACAGTATTTGGTTACCGTCACTGGTAAGACATAATTTATAGATATTTTACAGGAAGCAGACAGATCTGAAAATTGACAGGTTTGTCTGCTTTTGTTAAAATATAAAGGTGTTTTTGGTGTTAACTTATATAAAAGGGTGGCAAAGATATAGTAAAGGAAAGGACGGGTTATGGTAAGAAAGGTTGGTTTAACTGACAGTGTTGGTTTTGCTTGTCTGGAAGATCTACAGTTGTCGAACTCCTATATGTGGGGTACCGCAATCAGTCTGGACTATTGTGGCAGAGAGGATTGTATAAAAGGCTGGAAGTTTGGTCCATACGTCAGAGAATCATATGTTATCCATATGGTAAAGAAGGGCAAGGGTACATTTACAATTGCGGGGAAGACTTATGAACTGGGACCTGGACAGGCGTTTATCATCAGACCTGGTGAGGAGACTACTTACAGGGCTGACGATGATGATCCATGGAGTTACATGTGGGTTGGATTTCATGGCTACAGAGCTGAAGATTTTATAGAATCTATGGGCTATAAGAAAGATTCGCCTATCATAAAGATCGAGCAGATGGACATATGTACAGAATGTATCAACAAGATGCTCGAATATTCCCAGATCACACGTATAAACGAGGTGAAGAGACAGAGTGCGCTTATGATGTTGTTTGCTACTATTATGGAGGATAATACATCTGATCAGCAGGAGAATGACAATGTAGAGTATCCAAGCAAGATATACGTCAAGGCGGCAGTTGATTTCATCACTGAGAAGTATATGAACAAGATCAAGATAGATGATATTGCTGATTTCATAGGAATAAGCAGAAGTCATCTGACAGGAAGCTTCAAGAAGGAGATGGGTGTATCACCACAGGAATATCTGATTAATTTCCGATTGGAGAAAGCTGCAAGTCTGCTTAGATCTTCAAAGGAGCAGATCAATATAATCGCATATCAGTGTGGTTATGAGGATTCTCTTTCTTTCTCCAAAGCATTCAAGCAGAAGTTTGGAATGAGTCCTAAGTCATTCAGGAATCTTGAGGTTGAGCTTGAGACGAATGATGCCAAGTTTGGACATGAGGCTTCGAAGCTGTAAGATATAATTGAATTAAAAAATTTGAATTAAGCAAAAGGCGGGTGTGCGATTTGTCGCACATCCGCCTTTGCTGTATTTACGATATACGGTAAAAACTACTGTCTGCCATGATATGAATTGTCAACGATAAGCTTCTTGGTCACCTTTGTAGATTCAGGATTATCCTCATCTGATTCAGATGGCTGGTCATCGCTGTGCATCCATGAAGCAGGATCGTCGTCCGTGTACTTCTTTGTGACCTCATCCAGATATGGGGTGAATGCCTTCAAAAACATGAATGATGATACATATGCTATAAGGCCAAAGCCACATACTATGAACACGAATATACCTACCATGAATACCTGAGTGCTGGATAGCAGAACATATGCAGGCAGAGTGTAGAGAACCATGATCACTATTGTAAATATGAAGTTCTTGGCTGCCAGGTAAATGGACTGCAAGAGAAGGTTCTTCAATGTGTTCTTAAAGGCACTTATGACAGGGAACAGGTAAATTGCGATGAAGCATGTCAATATCATAAGCACGACACTGGTGTAGTACATGAGCTTGTTCTCCTGTGGACCACCCTTGCCAAAAAGGTTGAAATCCAGAGTGAATATAAATGATATAAGAAGAAATAGCAGCCATGAAATCGTTGACTGTTTGAAATTATCCTTGAAGCCTTTGAAGAATAATTTCACTACACCTCCATTTTCGCCTGTCCTCTGCTTCTTTAACAGAGTGAAATACATTGCGCTCATGGAAGCTCCCATGGTGACTATGGGAATACTACACAATATAAATAGAATGTTCACTATTATAATATCGCCGAGCGTTCCAAAAAATCTGGAAAACCAGCCGTCACTGCTGAAAATGTTCATAAAATTCCTCCTGATGTAAAAAGTGATAATATCGTTTGTTTAACTATAGCACAAAAAGGTATGCCAATATATAGCGAATTTTACAATTTACCATATGTATTCTACAATTTACCATAAAATAGCACAAAAACAGCGAACTTAACTACTTAAAAATATACATTTATGACAAAAACCCATGATATTTTGACATTTTTCCATGTGAAAATGTTCACCAAAATTTTATAATTCAATCATAGAAAGCACACAGAACGACGTAAGGCGAACCGGCAGAACAGGACGCAGAATTCAGGGTATGAAAGAGAATGTGGGTGTCGTAAATCCTGCCGGTGATGTAAAAAGGAGGAAGGTTTTATGAGAAGAACAATGAAGAAAGCAGTAGCAGTAGGGCTTGCAGCAGCAACAGCATTTTCACTGTGCGCATGTGGTGGCGGTGATGGAAGCAAGGGTAGCAGCAAGGATGCACTTGAGGTAGTTATCTGGGATAACAACCAGCAGAAGGGTCTGCAGCAGATATGTGATCTCTTCACAGAAGAGACAGGAATCAAGGTTGATGTACAGGTTAAGGAGTGGGATTCATACTGGACACTTCTTGAGGCTGGAGCATCAGGTGGAGATATGCCGGATGTATTCTGGATGCACTCCAACAACTCACAGATGTACATGAAGAACAACAAGCTCTTAAAGCTCGATGACTACATTGAGAAGAGCGATAAGGTTGATATGAGCAACTACATGTCAGAGATCACAGAGCTCTACACATATGATGGCTCATATTACGCAGTACCAAAGGATTACGATACAATCGCTCTCTGGTACAACAAGAAGATGTTTGATGATGCAGGACTTTCTTATCCAGATGAGACATGGACATGGGATGACCTCTATGATGCAGCTAAGAAGCTTACTAATGGCGATCAGTACGGTTTCTGTATGAACACATCAAACGATCAGGACACATACTACAACATGGTTTACTCAATGGGCGGTTACATCGTAAATGACGATCACACAAAGTCAGGATATGACGATGCCAACACTATCAAGGCTATGGATTATGTAGGAAAGCTCCTCAAGGATTGCTGCCCACCGGCAACAACAATGTCAGAGACAGGTACAGACGTTATGTTCCAGTCAGGTACAGTAGCAATGATCACACAGGGTTCATGGATGACAGCAGGATTCCTTGACAACGAGTATCTCGTTGAGAACTGTGACGTAGCAATTCTTCCATACGACAAGACAACAGGTATGAGAACTTCTATCTGTAACGGACTTGGATGGGCTGCATCAGCAGACACAAAGAGACCAGATGACTGTTGGAAGCTTATCGAGTGGTTAGGTTCAAAGGAGATGCAGGAGAAGCAGGCTGAGCTTGGTGTAACAATGTCAGCTTACAATAACACATCAGATAAGTGGGTTAACTGCACAGACAAGTTCAACCTCAACGCTTACCTTGATATCACAAAGGAGTCAACAGTTCCAGGCGTAACAAATGAGCTTATACTCAGACCTTACACATACAATTCAACAGTATGGTCACAGGCAGCACAGACATTCTTCGCAGATGCATGGGCAGACACATCAAAGATGGAGCAGTCATGTAAGGACTTCGCAACACAGATGAACGAGTACATCGCAGAGGAAGACAAGTAATCCTACAGAGCATTTATAAGATAACATAACAGTGGGTAGGATGGAGGTCCTGCCCATTGCTTACCAGAAACAGGTGGGGTGTTAATTACAATATAAATGAATAAGAGGAGGGATTTTATGTCAGATAACAACAAGAAAGTTGAAGAAAAAGCGGCTGAGATAATTCAGGCTACAGAGACACAGACAGTTAAGCCTGCAGCAGCAGAAGATAAAGAGTTCAAGAAAAAGAAGTCAACAACATGGGAAAGAAACCAGCGCAAATGGGGCTGGGCATTCATCCTCCCAACAATGATAGGAATCATCGTACTTAACTTATGGCCTATAGTACAGACAATATATCAGTCATTCTGCAAGGTCGGTTCATTCGGAGATTCATCATTTGCAGGATTTGCAAATTACAAGAAGATGTTTGCTGACCCTGAGGTATGGCAGTCACTTCTCAATACATTCAAGTATGCGATCATTGAGGTTCCATTCTCAATCGCCATCGCACTTATACTTGCGGTATTCCTGAATCGCAAGATGCACGGAAGAACAATATACAGAGCAATATTCTTCCTGCCAATGGTAGTTGCACCTGCAGCTGTAGCCATGGTATGGAGATGGTTATACAATTCACAGTTCGGTCTGTTAAACCACATCCTCGGTACAAAGATCGAGTGGATATCCAATCCAAAGATCGCATGGATCTCAGTTGCAATCATCGGTGTATGGTCGATCATTGGTTACAACATGGTTCTGTTCCTTGCAGGACTTCAGGAGATACCTAAGGATTACTACGAGGCAGCGGATATTGACGGAGCATCAGGAGTAAGAGCATTCTTCAAGATTACTCTTCCACTTCTCTCACCTACAGTATTCTTCGTACTCGTAACAAGAGTAATCGGAGCACTTCAGGTATTCGACCTTGTATACATGGTAATGGATATTTCCAATCCGGCCCTCAAGAAGACAGAGTCCATCGTATATCTGTTCTACCAGTATTCGTTCCAGAATGGTAACAAGGGTTATGGATCAGCAATAGTAGTTCTTCTTCTCGCAGTCATCATGGTACTCACAGTATTCCAGATGATAGGTCAGAAGAAGTGGGTTCATTATAACTAGGAAGGGGGAATCGATATGACAAGAGGCGTACAGTTTAAGAGAAGAATGCAGAGATTATTGATTCACCTCATTCTGATCATATTCTCAATTATTATGATAGTGCCATTTGTATGGATGACACTCACAGCATTTAAGACAGTAACAGAGGCAACTTCGGTAAGTCCATTCGTAATATTCCCATCACAGTGGCGTACAGACGCGTTCACAACTGTTTGGAATAACATGAACTTCCTTGTCCTTTACAAGAACACATTACTGCTCATATTCTTCAGAGTTGTATGTGCATGTCTCACAGCAACACTCGCAGGATATGCATTTGCAAGACTTAAGTTCAAGGGCAGAGACTTTATGTTTTCTCTGATACTTTTCCAGATGATGATTCCTTCACAGATATTCATCATCCCACAGTTCCTGATGATCAGTAAGATGGGCATGACAAATACAATGTTTGCTCTGGTATTCCCGGGAATTGTAACAGCGTTCGGTACTTTCCTGCTCAAGCAGGCTTACATGGGACTTCCTGGAGATCTCGAGGAGGCAGCGAGACTTGACGGATGTAACATTCCAAAGACATTCGTGTTCGTCATGGCTCCGCTTGCAAGATCATCGATGGTTGCCCTCGGTATATTCACAGCAGTGTTCGCATTCAAGGATCTGATGTGGCCACTGGTTGTAAACAGCAGTGCAAACAAGATGCCGCTCTCAGCAGCTCTTGCAACAATGCAGGGACAGTATCAGTCCAATTATCCACAGCTGATGGCTGCATCTCTTATATCATGTATACCAATGATCGTTATATACCTGATATTCCAGAAGCAGTTCGTAGAAGGTATTGCAACATCAGGTGGAAAGCTCTAAAGAAAGTTAAAGAAGATATTATATATGTTCACAGGGTGACGTCACTTAATGACGCCACCCTTGTGAAATATATCGTAAATACGAAGTATTTACGATGCTGCAGACGCCGCGCGAAGCGCCTCTCATGCGTCTGTTCCAAAATATATCGTAAATACGAAGTATTTACGATGCCGTGGACGCCGCGCGGAGCGCCTCTCATGCGTCCACTCCAAAGTATATCGTAAGTGCGAAACAAAAGGAGGACGTCTATGAAAAAGCCGATAATCACGGAAGAAGAAAAACAGAAGATCAAAGAGATGGACTCCACACGCAAAAAAATAGGATATATCTGGGATTATTACAAGCTTTGGATAATCGGTGCGGTCGTTCTCGTGGGACTTGTAGTGTATTTCACTGTTGTGTTTGCAACGAGGGAGGACAAGCCGATACTGGATGTCGTCCTTGTGAACAACTACGATGATGTTTCAGAGGACTGCAGGCTGACACAGGGATTTGTGTCGTATGTAGGGGAAGAAAATCTCCCGGGAAGGGTTACATTTGACAACAATGCATTTTTTAATCTGGCAAATAACTCAGATTATAAGAACAGTTACTATATGAAGGTGCTGGCATACCTTGAGGCGGACACTGCTCAGGCAGTCTTGTGCCAGTATGACAATCTCATAGGTCTGGCGAAGAGCGGCAGACTTGCAGACCTGTCGGATGAGAAGGTCGGCGATATATATGATAAGTATAAGGATAGGATAATTTATTACGAGGATGAAGAGGGGAAGAAGATACCTGTCGGAATAGATGTATCTGAAGGATACAAGGCGGCAGGACTTACTGAGTACACAGATGGCAAGGCATATATTGGATTGTCAGCATATGCGGCGGATTATGGATATGTGGAGAAATTTGTGGACTACATGGTGGAACTTGGAATACAATCCGGCGGAGCCGGTTGTAGATAAATTATGAGGAAAGACCAGTCAAATGAAATTTGGCTGTAGAGAAACTGGAGATCACGAAAAGGAGGACTTGGGCATGGCAATATTGATAAATGAAGAGAAAAAGCTTTTCACATTGAACACCAAAAATACTACATATCAGATGAAGGTGATTGACTATGGGTATCTGGCTCATCTGTATTATGGCAAGAAAATGGACGGGGATATGTCATATGTCATAACTCATTACGATAGAGGATTCTCAGGCAATCCTTATGAAGCACAGGAGCACAGAGAATTCTCTCTGGACAACATTCCACTGGAATATAGCTGCTACGGCAACGGAGATTTCAGGACTCCGGCATTCAACATAAAGGACATAGAGGGAATACATGGATGTGATCTCAGATATGTTTCATATGAGGTGATGGACAGTAAGTATAGTCTCAAGGGACTTCCTGCTGCTTACACAAATGACGGCGAGAAGGGTGAGACCCTTAAGATCGTTCTTCAGGATCCTCAGGTGGGAGTGGAGGTTGATCTTTTGTATGGAATTATAGAGGATAAGGATCTGATCACAAGATCAGCTATAGTCAGAAATATAAGCGATGCGGATATATTTGTGGCAAAGGCATCAAGTGTGAGCCTGGATTTTGTGACAGGTGATTATGATCTCATCCACTTCCACGGAAGACATGCTATGGAGCGCATGTATGAGAGAGAAGCTATAAATCATGGTGTGAAGAAGATCGGAAGCACAAGGGGTACATCAAGCCATCAGCACAGCCCATTTGTGGTTATAGCAGGCAAGGATGCAAATGAAGATGCGGGCGACTGCTACGGAATCTCATTTCTCTATAGCGGAAGCTTCAACTGTGAGGTTGAGAAGGATCAGACAGATCAGGTGAGACTCAATATGGGTGTTCAGGATGAGATGTTTGAGTATGTGCTCTATCCTGAGAGCGAGTTTGTGGCACCTGAGGTAGTTATGGTTTATTCACCTGATGGATTTGCTGACATGTCACATAAGATGCATGACGTTGTGAGATACAATATCTGCCGCGGCGAGTACAAGACAAAGAGGAGACCTATTCTCATCAACAGTTGGGAGGCAGTATACTTCGATTTCAATGGCGATGATATTGTAAACATAGCAAAACAGGCTTCAGAGCTCGGCGTTGAGATGCTGGTTCTGGATGACGGCTGGTTCGGTGTGAGAAATGATGACAAGTCAGGTCTCGGCGACTGGTTTGTAAATGAGGATAAGATGGGCGGCCCTATGGCTGATGTTGTCAAGAGGGTTAAGGATCTCGGCATGAAGTTCGGTATCTGGATCGAGCCTGAGATGGTATCCGAGAAGAGCGAGCTTTTCAAGGAGCATCCGGATTATGCATTTGTGATCCCTGGAAGAAAGCCTGTCATGGGAAGAAGCCAGCTCAATCTGGACTTCTCAAGAAAAGAGGTCGTAAACTGCATATTTGACCAGATGACAGCAGTGCTGGACAAGATAGATGTTGATTACATAAAGATGGATATGAACAGAAGTATACTGAACGTATACTCCATGACCGAAGGAATCCAGAACAATGGAACTATCCTCTACAAGTATGTACTCGGTGTATATGACTTTATGGAGAGGCTTCAGGCGAGATATCCAAAGATGTTCATCGAGGGCTGCAGCGGCGGCGGCGGAAGATTTGATGCCGGAATGATGTATTACACACCACAGATCTGGTGCAGTGATGATACAGATGCCATCTGCAGACTTGACATACAGTATGGAACTTCATTTGGCTATCCTATATCGGTGGTTGGTTCACACGTATCAGCGGTTCCAAATCATCAGACAGGCAGGACAACTCCATTCAATACAAGAGCCGTTGTTGCCATGGCAGGAAGCTTTGGCTACGAGCTTGATCTGAACAAGGTCAGCGATGAGGAGAAGGAGGAGGTAAAGACTCAGGTAGAGAACTACAAGAAGTACTGGGATCTTCTTCATAATGGACTTTACTACAGACTGACGGATGCGGATAAGAGCAAAGGTGTAGCTGCATGGTCATTTGTGGCAAGGGATAAGTCAGAGACCCTTGTCAATATCGTGACGGTGGAGAGCTTCTGCAATGCCCCTGTACCTTTTGTCAGAGTAAAGGGACTTGATGTGGATGCCACATATGTTGACGAGGAGACCGGCGCAGAGTACAGCGGACAGGGACTTGAACAGATAGGACTTCCTGTACCACTCAAGTTCGGCGAGTACAATGCTTACCAGATCCATCTGGTTAGAAAGTAAAATTGCATAAGTGATATTGTGTTATTTATACATAAATATTAATTATATTGTATTAAATTACAGCTTCATGATAATATGAGGCTGTAATTTTTTGTGCTTATATATTCGGCATAAATGTGCTGAATATGTATGGGAGAAAAAGGGAGGTTACATATGAAATTGAAGGGGATAATGGCTGCGGCTGTAACTGTAGCCATGGTGTCGTCGTGCATTCATATACCGATGACGACTGCACAGGCACAGACTTTACTGTCAAATATGACAGCGTATGCCGTACAGATGAATGAAGCTGAGATATCAGCAGCTACAGAGGATATTTCAGAGCTTGAGGGTGACTATGGGGTTGTGAACATAGTTAATGGCAAGGAGAGTAAAATATCATTTGTCACGGATGAGACAGGATATTATGAGATAATATTGCAGGGAAGCCAGTCACGGCTGATGCTTCAGGAGACCTTGTATAACAGTAAGAGTAAGCGCCTTGCTACAGGTAAAAAGGATGGCAGTGGATGCTGCAGGCTGGTATACAAGTGCATTGCGGGGGAGAAATACATTCTTGGGTCTAAGTATGCCCGTTCTTATACAGTTTCCGAAAGTGCAAATATAAGCGTGAGAAAGCTTCCGGATGTGGCGGCAATAAAAATGGTGCCGGATAATACAACGATACTGGAGGGAACACCAGACTCCATAACATCGGCGTACGCAACGGTAACCTATTCCGGTGGAAAGGTGCGCAGTTCAGGTATCAGCGGCTCAGACTGTAAGATAGATGGAGTTACATACAGTCTGTGGGTGAAGGATTCCAAGGGAAATTATTATTATGAGGGCGATGCAGGGGATATGGTATCGTATGCGGATGCGGAAAAGCTTCCGGCCGGTACATATACCGTTCAGCTTACAGACAAAATGGATAGTGAGCCGGACCAGTCGACCAAGATATATGATTCGTACACTGCAAAGGTGCAGACTCCTGCTGAATATTTTGTAGGAAAAAGGAATATCAGTGAGACGGATACCTACGCATATGATACCAGGGTGGACGGTTACGAGTATTACAGATTTATACCATCTGCAACTGCTGACTTTGTGTTTGAGGTAGATAAATCATCAACTGCATTTATAGATGTATATGATTCGGACATGGCGGTGGTTGAGACCGATAATGACAGGTATTCATTTGTCAAGGGAAAGACCTATTATGTCAGACTTTCAGGAACAACGGATGATGACAATGAAACATTGAATGAGGTCAGGCTCAAGGCGAAGAAGTATGTGGCACCTTCAGGGGTGACATTGAAGCTGGCAAAGAGCGAATGGGCAGCCGGAACGCCGATAAGCTTCATGAATGGTGCGAGCAGTACAATAAAGTATAATGATAAGTCCACGGAAAGCATAGATCTGACCGGTGGAAGTGGATACAGTAATGGAAACAGATATACAGTATATTATTCGTCATCTGATGATAACTGGAAAGAGTACGAATATGAAAAAGGTGTAACTCTTTCAGAGGGCGAGTACAAAGTAGCTGTGGGATATGATGCGGCTGAGGAAGATCAGGAGCTGCTCGGCACGGCAGTGCTTAAGGTAGTGTCCATAGACAAGCTGAGCGCAGGACAGCTCTTCGAAGGTGACAACAATGTGAGTGTCGGAACGGATGAGTATGACAAGGCCTATTACAGTTTTGTCATGCCATTTGACGGAAGTGTGGTAATAGAAAGCGACAGTCCTTATTGTGTATATGAGTCCGGTGATGAGGGCCCGGTAGAGGTTACAGGAAAACTTACCGGAGGCAGCACCTATTACGTAGGCTTGTATAATGAGTTATCTACATCCAAGACAAATGTGAGACTGAGCTTTATTCCGAAAGTGACAGATATGATTGCTGTTCCCGAGAACACAGATTTCATCAGAATGGGCAGCTACGATAAGGATATCAGCAGTTATGTAGATGGAACCAGAGTAAAGATCTCGTATGCTGACGGAAAAACAGAGGAGCTGGTGTTTGACGATTCGGACAGTGTGGAAACCTCCAGAGGAGATGAGGTATTTGCAGAGATAGTCACAGATACGGAAAATGAGCGCCCTGTCGGAGAGGCACAGATTAGGATATACACACTGTATAGTGAGGACTCTTATGCATATGACATAGAGATAAAGGATATAGAGGATGTTGCTGCCGGAAGTCTTGCGGAGGGCTCTAATCAGGTAAGTCTGTCGGAGAATGGCAGTGCATACTATACGTTTAAGCCTTCGATATCTGCCAGGTATACATTTGCCCCAGTGGGCGGTATGGAGATTTACAGCAAGATCGACGCTGACGATGAGACAATGTATGATCTGAAGAAACTTAGTGTATCGGATGGCGAGGCTGCACTTGAGAGCGGCAATACATACTATATCTGTCTCGATGGCGGAGTAGAGGACAAGTGGGGAGATACGCAGACCAGTTGGAGCATGAATGTGACAAGGGGAGAAACTTTGTCAAATTCAAAGATCAGTTCATGGAAGCTGAGAGATAACAGAACCTATGAATTCCTTCCAGATATGAAATTATCAGGTATCAAAAACCTTCTGGATAGAGAGACTCTCCAGTTTGTATATGATGATGGCAGTGTAAAAGAGGCCAGTGTCGGTGACAGCGAGGATAATGAGCTGATCACGAGTACATGGTACAGATATAACGAGAAAACTGGAAAGTATGTCGAGATCGCAGGCTTTGGCAGCAGGGTTGATACTGGCAGATACATGGTTGAACTTGCAATCGCTGGTGCGGATGGCATGGATACGGTTGATATACCATTTGCAGTGAAGACTGCACAGAGCATGAGCCTTGGAACATGGGACGGCTCAAAGACGCTGGATATTTCCGGCGACAGATATGTGTATGTATATAAGGTAAGTGCCCAGGCGGGTTCGTATGTGGTATCCGCTGATGAGAAGATCGATGGCATCAGGATTTTAGATGCAAATGGAACAGAGATAACGACTAACAACGTGGCTTATTCATCTGATGGATTTGGCAGTGCGGGATTTGACACAGCAGGCGGGGATCTGTATGTATGTGTGTATCCGGGAAAAAATGTAAATAAATGCGGCGTGACAATGAAGGAGATCGTCAAGGCTGTAAGTGTAAGCACAACCGTTTCTAAGACTGAATATCTGAGGAAATTTGATGAGATCAAGGGCAGCATAAAAACCGTTGTCACATATTCTGATGGAAGTACCAGAACATTTGGCGCGGATGACGATGATATAAGCTTTACGATCAAGAAAAACGGCAGGGTGAGCAGCTATTTAAGCATCGACACGATAACAGAACAGACCGGATTATATGAGATAATACCTTCCATATGGGGAATGGCTGACGATTGTGAAGTTCAGGGAGCATCATTTGACGTCGTAGATCTGAATGTGGATGAGCTGGAGTACCTGATATCAGATGAGCCTGTGGTGCTTTCAGGTGTTGAGAACACTGGGGATGTAAAGCTGTACAGATTTGATATTGCGTCAGATGGAGTGGTATCCCTTCAGAGACAGGGCTTTGAGCTTAAGGGTATATATACCATTGAGGATGATGGCAGCTTTTCAGATACATATAGCAGTGGAGATGCTTTCTCTCTGAAAAAGGGAAGCTATATTATAGCACTCTATGCGAGAGAGAAAGATGATCAGATAACATTTACATATCACGATTCGTATGTGACAGGTAATGGAAAAATAACACCGGGTCAGAAGACAACAGCGGATATAAGCTATGACGGAGAGGGCATCGAGTATGAATTTATCCCAACGGAGACCGGAGAGTACAGATTTACGGTGGACTGCGGAGATAATACAGTATACACCAGAATCTATGCTGATGGAGTTCTGGAAAAGACATACTCACGGAACGGCGGACAACTCATTATAGATAGGACATTTGAGGCGAACCGCAGTTATACATTCAGGATCAGCCTTGCGTCGCAGCAGACAGGAAGCGTGACGATCACTCCTGAGAAGGTGGAGGCAGAGGTAGAGAACGAGTATGATATCTCCGCTGTGAGCATATCAGGATGCAAGGTGAAGAAGACGGAGGACGGATACAGTGTAACCGGAGATATAGAGATAACATATGCAAATAATGAGAGTCAGAAGACACCATTTGTCAGCGGAAGATGGACAGATGCATATGGAAATACCATTCAGGGAATCATGTCTGTTGTGGAAAATGACACATACACAGATGTGACCCTGGATCTCAGATATAAGAATACGGGTTCATCAGAGTGGATATATGCTGAGTCAAAGACCCAGAAGTTTGGGGCTGGAGATGACGAGGGATGGATCATAACCAAGACTCCGACATGTACTGAGAACGGAGAGAAGACAAGGTACATTGAGGATGAGGATATATATGAGACCGAGGTGATCCCTGCTACAGGACACAGCTTCACAAAGTATGAGTCAGATGGAAATGCCACATGTTCGCAGAAGGGAACCAAGACGGCAAAGTGTGACAATAACTGCGGAGAAAAGGATACTATCATAGACGATGAGACCACAGTTCCTCACGATTATCAGACGGTGTGGACGGTTAAGAAAAAGGCATCACAGACCCGTGACGGATATAAGGTGCATGTGTGCAAAAACTGCAAGTCAGCCAGCAAGGAAACTCAGAGTATATACAGGATAAAGAGTATCAGGCTTGCATACAGCGCTGTTGAGTATGATGGTACAGCTAAGAAGCCTGCGGTAGAGGTCAAAGACTCAAAGGGCAGAAAGGTTGCCGCAGGAAATTACAGCGTTTCATATTCAAATAACAAGAATATCGGCAAGGCCAAAGTTGTCATCAAATTCAAGGGTGACTATGAAGGGGAGAAGACACTCACATTTGACATCAAGATGGGTGTGAGAAAAGTTGAGTCCGTTGACAACACAGCAAATGGAATAAAGTTGAGCTGGAAGAAGTATAAAGCGGCATCGGGATATGTTGTTTACAGAGGAGTAAATGGAAAAGCATATACGATAGCAGGTGTTGTTCAGAATCCGGATACAACATCGTTCGTGGACGTCACAGCTAAAAATGTGGGTGTAAAGTATACATATAAGATAAGAACTTATAAGACATTTGGCGATGTGACATACAATTCGGCATTTGGCGGCGAGAAGACAGGAAGTTATGTACCTGCCGTGAAGCTGAAGAAATTCACAAGTGCATCGGCCGGAACAGCCAAGGTTACATATAATAAGGCAGCCAAGGCCACCGGATATCAGATACAGTATGCAGACAATGCATCGTTTAAATCTGCAAAGACGGCCAATGTAAACGGAGGTTCAGTTACAAGTAAGACCATCAAACGACTTACTAAGGGCAAGAGATATTATGTCAGAGTACGAAGCTTTAAGAAGATTGATGGTAAGGTTTACTATTCCGCATGGAGTGGAAAGAAATCGGTTGTAATAAAGAAGAGATAATATCAAAAGAAATAGAAGAATCCGTCATGGATACAATCTGTATCCGTGGCGGATTGTTTTTTTATTCTGTGTGTTCATCATCATAACGCCTTTTATTACATAATAGCGAAAGAAAACAGGTAATAAAGTGTAAAATTTGAGATAATGTGATGTTTTTGGTTGGACATGGCAGATATAAAATGCTACCATGATTCTATGGGAACATTATTGTTCCAGAGCAGCAAAAGGGATGAGCAGAATAAGGAGAGAAAAATGGACGAGAATAACGTAAATGGATTTAATGATATGGACGACGATGAGGACGAGGGAACTACTGTCCTCACGACTCCGGGAGTGAGCGCATTTTCTTCGGTGCAGAACAGTGCACAAGGGCAGCCGAACCCAGGTCAGCCACAGCAGAATCAGCAGCCGGGTGGATTTGGACAGCCGATGGGCGGACAGTATGGAGGATTTGGACAGCCACAGTATGGTCAGCCGCAGTACGGTCAGGGTCAGCAGTTTGGTGGAAATGTCCAGTCGACAGGTGGACAGTATGGAGGATTTGGACAGCCACAGTATGGTCAGCCGCAGTACGGTCAGGGTCAGCAGTTTGGTGGAAATGTCCAGTCGACAGGTGGACAGTATGGAGGATTTGGACAGCCACAGTATGGTCAGCCGCAGTACGGTCAGGGTCAGCAGTTTGGTGGAAATGTCCAGTCGACAGGTGGACAGTATGGAGGATTTGGGCAGCCACAGTATGGTCAGCCACAGTACAGCCAGCAGCCGGGCATGACTCCGGGTGTTATGGAGCCGGGCAAAAAGGTGAACAAGAAGCTTATAGCAATAATAGGCGGAATCGCAGCGGCAGTCCTGATCGCGATAATAGTCGTTGTTCTGATCCTGGCGGGTGGTCCCGGTGAGAGAAGTGCCAAGAAGGTCGGAGACAAGCTGGTGACAGCCTATGAAAAAGGCGATGCCGATGCCATGGTTGATCTGATGGACAAGGAATATTACAAGCTGTATAACAGGATAAGAAGCTATACAGGCAGTGATGACTATGTCAAGGATACATTCAACGAGCAGGTCAGCGACATGGTAGATGAGGTAGGCAAGGTCAAGAGTATCAAGGTCGAGGACCGATCAGAGAAGGAATATGACGAGGATAAGCTTAAGGATGTAAATGATACATTTGACATGCTGGATGTCGACATGACGGTTGACAAGTGCTACGAGGTGGATCTTGATGTCAAGATAAAAGGATCTACTGACGAATCAGATGGCGAGATCATATACACAGTTATAAAGACTGGCGGTAAGTGGTATCTTGTAGACTATGATCTCTACATATATTAGAAAATAAATCTCATGGATTGAGGATTGATTTCTCAGTCCATGAGATTTTTGTATATATTAGATAAATGCGAACGTGTTTTGTAGTAAATATGCATAAAAAACAAATTGTATTTGTATATGCATGGTTATAATATAAAAAACGTAAGAAATTTTTATATGTATCTTAATAATGGAGCTGTGGATATATCGTATACAGAAAGGCTGGAAAGGGAAAGTACAGCAAGCTGGCCTATATAGACAAAAACACAATACTGAGCTATACAGATAAGTCAGCTAAAAATGGAACGGTATACACATATAAGATTGTTGCGTGCAAGACGGCAGGCAAGACAAGTTACAATGCGGCTGACAGCAATCAGAAAACCATTATGAGAATCACTTCGTCAAAGGTTACCAAGACCACGGACAAGGCAGATGGAAAGTTGGCAGATAAGTGTACAGAGTGCGGACAGATTATTGACAGCAGGAGAATTCCTCAGATAAAAAATGTCAAACTGGCATATACAAGCTGTACATATAATGGCACTGCTAAAAAGCCGGGAGTTACTGTATACGATGTTGATGGCAATACCTTGAACAAGACAGATTATACTGTCAGCTATAAGAATAATACAGCTTCGGGCACAGCTGGTGTAACAGTCACATTCAAGGGCAATTATGCCGGAAGGATCACAGCAACATTTGTAATTTGCCCTAAGGCAGTTTCTGTAAAAACAGCCCAAAGTACAGCAAAAGGAGTCAAGCTTATACAGTATGCTACTGCCAGGACTTTTAAGGGTGCAAAGACAGCAAATATTGCCGGGGCAAAGAATGTGACAAAGACAGTGAAAGGACTTGCAAAGAATAAGAGATATTATGTGCGGGTAAGGTCGTACAGAAAGTCCGGCAGAGTGACATACTATTCGGCATGGAGCACAACAAAGAATGTGGTTATAAAGAAGTAGAATAGTAAATTATTTGCGCATATTGCGATTGACAAACCACAAATACTTGATATACTAATGAATGGATAGGTTCAGAAATGGCTTATACAGGCGGTTTTCTGGATCATATAAGTTAAAAACGATGACAGAGACAGTACGGAGTCTGCGAGATCAGCAGCGAGCCGGGGGCGGTGCGAGCCCGGTGACAGTAGAGACTTTCGGAATATCACTCTGGAGTTGCAGACCAAAAGAGATTTGCTCAAGTAGGCTCTGACGTATTTCCTGCGTTAAGGGGAGCGCATATGTTAGTATGTAAGTAATAGGTGGTATAACGAACTCAAAGCCCTTCGTCCTGATTACGACGAAGGGCTTTTTTATATTTATCACAGAAAGGAAAGACGACATGTACGACAAGGTTTCGACTAAACTGGAATTCGTGAACAGAGAGCAGAAGGTATTGGACTTCTGGAAAGAAAATCAGGTATTTGAGAAGAGTGTTGAAGAGACAAAGGATCTGCCAACATACACATTCTACGATGGCCCTCCAACAGCAAATGGTAAGCCACATATCGGACACGTTCTTACACGTGTAATCAAGGATATGATCCCTAGATATCAGACAATGAAGGGACATAACGTAGTCAGAAAGGCCGGATGGGATACACACGGTCTGCCTGTTGAGCTCGAGGTTGAGAAGCTCTTGGGAATCGACGGTAAGGAGCAGATAGAGGAGTACGGACTGGAGCCATTTATCCAGAAATGTAAGGAGTCCGTATGGAAATATAAAGGCATGTGGGAAGAGTTCTCAGGCAAGGTAGGTTTCTGGGCTGATATGGACAATCCATATGTAACATACCATGATGACTTCATCGAGTCAGAGTGGTGGGCGCTGAAAAAGATCTGGGACCAGGGACTTCTGTACAAGGGTTTCAAGATCGTGCCTTACTGCCCAAGATGTGGAACACCTCTTTCAAGTCATGAGGTTGCACAGGGATACAAGACAGTCAAGGAGCGCTCAGCAGTAGTAAGATTCAAGGTTATCGGAGAGGATGCATATTTCCTCGCATGGACAACAACACCTTGGACACTTCCTTCAAACGTAGCACTCTGTGTAAATCCAGATGAGACATATGTGAAGGTTAAGGCAGCAGACGGCTACACATATTATCTTGCACAGGCACTTGCAGACAAGGTTCTCGGCGGTCTTGCAAAGGAAGAGGCAGAAGGTCAGGCAGCAGTTCCTGCATACGAGGTTCTTGAGACATACGTCGGTAAGGATCTCGAGTACAAGGAGTACGAGCCACTTTACGAGTGTGTAAAGCCTGTATGCGAAAAGCAGCACAAGAAGGGTCACTTCATCACATGTGACACTTATGTAACTATGACAGATGGTACAGGTATCGTTCATATCGCACCTGCATTTGGTGAGGACGATGCAAATGTCGGAAGAAACTACGATCTTCCATTTGTACAGTTTGTAGATGGCAAGGGTGATCTCACTGAGGAGACTCCATTTGCCGGAATGTTCGTAAAGGATGCAGACCCTGAGGTACTGAAGGATCTGGACGCAAGAGGACTTCTCTTCGATGCGCCTAAGTTCGAGCATGAGTATCCACACTGCTGGAGATGTGACACACCACTTATCTACTATGCAAGAGATACATGGTTCATCAAGATGACAGCGGTAAGAGACAAGCTGGTTAAGAATAATGACACTGTAAACTGGATCCCGGAGAGCATCGGTAAGGGACGTTTCGGCGACTGGCTGAAGAACGTTCAGGACTGGGGACTTTCAAGAAACCGTTACTGGGGTACTCCGCTGAACATCTGGGAGTGTGAGTGCGGCTGCAGACATGCCATCGGATCAAAGGAAGAGCTCCGTTCGATGAGTGACAACTGCCCTGAGAACATCGAGCTTCACCGTCCGTTCATTGACGCTGTAACCATCAAGTGCCCTGAGTGTGGCAAGCAGATGCACAGAGTTACAGAGGTTATTGATTGCTGGTTCGATTCAGGATCAATGCCATTTGCACAGTGGCACTATCCATTTGAGAATCAGGATATATTTGAGAAGCACTTCCCTGCTGATTTCATCAGTGAGGCTGTTGACCAGACAAGAGGATGGTTCTACTCACTTATGGCGATCTCAACACTGCTGTTCGACAAGGCTCCGTTCAAGAACGTAATCGTTCTCGGACATGTTCAGGATAAGGACGGACAGAAGATGAGTAAGTCCAAGGGAAATGCGGTAGATCCTATGGATGCTCTGAACAAATATGGTGCAGATGCCATCAGATGGTACTTCTACAGCAATTCAGCACCATGGCTTCCTAACAGATTCCATGAGGATGCGGTTGTTGAGTGTCAGAGAAAGTTCATGGGTACACTGTGGAACACATATGCGTTCTATGTACTCTATGCAAATATAGACAACTTCAATCCACTTGAGCATGAGCTAGAGTACGACAAGCTGTCACTTATGGACAAGTGGCTCCTGTCCAAGCTGAACTCAACAGTCAAGGCGGTTGACGCAAACCTTGGCGCATACAAGATCCCTGAGACAACAAGAGTTCTCGAGGAGTTCGTGGATGACATGAGTAACTGGTATGTCCGTCGTGGACGTGAGAGATACTGGGCAAAGGGCATGGAGCAGGACAAGGTAAATGCTTACATGACACTTTACACAGCGCTCGTTACTATAGCACAGACAGTAGCTCCTATGCTCCCATTCATGGCAGAGGATATTTACCAGAATCTGGTTAGAAATATAGACAAGGATGCACCTCTTTCAGTTCATCTGTGCTCATTCCCTGAGGTGGATGAGAAGATGATCGATCCAGAGCTTGAGGTTGCTATGGACGAGATCCTGAAGATCGTTGTTCTGGGACGTGCAGCCAGAAATACAGCAAATATCAAGAACAGACAGCCAATCGGCAAGATGTATGTCAAGGCTGACAAGAAGCTTTTCGGCGAGGAGAAGGCTATCATCGAGGATGAGCTGAACGTGAAGAACGTTGAGTTCGATGATGATGTAAGCGCTTACACAACCTACAGCTTCAAGCCACAGCTCCGTACAGTCGGTCCTAAGTACGGCAAGCATCTCGGCAAGATCAAGGAGCATCTGTCAGCTCTCGATGGCAATGCAGCTATGGCAGAGCTCAAGGCAGAGGGCGCTCTGAAGTTTGAGGCAGACGGAGAGGAGATCGTACTCACTGAGGCTGATCTTCTGATCGACATGGCTCAGATGGACGGTTTCGTATCTGAGGCAGACGGCGGCGTGACAGTAGTTATCGACACCAATCTGTCAGAGGAGCTTCTTGAGGAAGGATTTGTCCGTGAGATAGTATCCAAGGTTCAGACTATGAGAAAAGAGGCTGGATTTGAGGTTATGGACAAGATCACTGTATACGCTGACGGAAGCCAGAAGGCAAATGACATCATCGCAGCAAATGCGGATGCCATCATCGGTGACGTTATGGCAACAGAGATCATCACTGGTTCAGTGGATGGTTACTCTAAGGAGTGGAACATCAACGGTGAGAAGGTAACTCTCGGAGTGAAGAAGAACGACTAAGGGATATAATATTAGGGTTTAAAACAGGCATTTTGGAAAAAATTATCCCTGATCAAGAGAATACGGCCCGAAAGGTACAAATCTTAAAGATTTTGTATCTTTCGGGCTATTTTTATGTGATTTAGGATAATTTTGTACTTTCTTTAAATATATTTGGATATTAGGGGATGACGGTGGAATTACGATTTATTAAGTTTGTGTATGTGTGGTGTTGGGAGTATATTATTGTATGAATAAATCGTACAAAGGACTGCCGTCAATATGTATATTGGCCAGTCAGAAAAACAAAGGAGAAAAAGATGATAGCAATTTTCATTGCACCTTTTTACATAGCGTTAAATATATATTTGTTCTGGAGAATAAAGGGCTGGGTACAGGCATATTTCCCGAAACTCAAAGGCAAGAAGGGCTGGATAGTCCCGATAGTGCTATACGCATTTCTGGCGTCGGCGCTGGTGATCGCATTCTTCCTGCCACAGGGAAGGTTCAGACGTGGCATGAAGCTGGTGGGAAATTACTGGCTGGGTGTTCTGCTTTATATGATATTCTTCATAGTGATAGCCGAGCTTGGAAGATTCCTACTGCTTCATGTATTCAGAGTGAGCAAAGATAAAATATGTGTGCCGCGGGTTCGCAGGATAGTAGGCTGTGTGTGCGCAACACTCATCATGTGTATATCATTCTGGGGAGTGCTAAATGCGAGACTTGTGCGGGTGACGCCTTATGATGTGACCATCAATAAGGAAGCACGGGATGAGAATGGTCAGAAGATGGATTCCATGAAGATAGTGCTGGTTGCAGATCTTCATCTTGGATACAACATAGGCGTCAGGCAGGTTCAAAGAATAGTGAATTCCATAAATAAGCAGGACGCAGATCTGGTGCTGATAGCGGGTGATATATTTGACAACGAATGGGAAGCCGTTGACCAGCCGGAGAAGCTTGAGAAAATACTCCGGGGGATCAAATCAAAGTATGGAGTGTATGCATGCTATGGCAACCACGATATACAGGAGCAGGTGCTTGCCGGATTTACATTTGGCGGACAGAAGGAGAAAACCAGCAGCCCTGAGATGGACGAGTTTATAGAGAAAGCGGGAATCACACTTCTTCGCGACGAGGGAGTGTTGATAAACGATTCCATATATATCTATGGCCGCCGCGATGCCCACAGACCGGGAAGTGGAGTCACAGACAGAGCATCCGCAGATGAGATCACGAAAAATGTGGACAAATCAAAACCTATCATAGTTCTCGATCACGAACCAAAGGAGCTGGAGGAGCTGTCGTCGGCAGGTGTGGATATGGATCTGTGTGGACACACCCATGACGGACAAATGTTCCCAGGCAACATACTTGTGGCGATGATGTGGGAAAATTCCTGCGGTTACCTGAATGTTGACGGCATGCACAACATAGTGACATCAGGAGTCGGCGTGTTTGGCCCAGATATGCGGGTTGGAACCAAGGCGGAGATATGCCCGATAACGGTGCATTTTCAAGAGTGACTTTTTCCACTCGCATCCTTGTATGCCTTGCCTGTATTTGCATCTACTGCTACTGACATAAGTGTGTACTTGGTTGATGCTTTCAGATTGGTTGCCTTGATGCTATCCTTGAATGAGGAATTCTTGCCTGCAACGGACATCTTTGTATTTGTGTCTGTTGAAATGGCACTTGAAGTCATCTTTACTTTAACTTTGTCCTTAAACATGATTTACCTCCCTTAAAACTTTTCCTTGTAGTTACTTTCTTGTTGCTCCTTTCTGCAACATTCATTCTTCTTCCTGCTCCTTTCCTCGTTATTTTCTTGTTTTCAGCTCGACGTTGTGTTTGAAAAGACATTGCCTTCAAACGCAAAAATAGGAGCCGGACTTAACCGACTCCTACCTGTCTTGTTTTAAGGGAAACCCAGAAATACTGGGTGAAAAGAGGTAATCCCAATTAAAGGACTACCTCCTGTTAATTAACTCTATACTTACCAAATAATAATCTACTAATATCTTCCATACTCCAAAACTTATTTGGAAATATAGTAAAATCTTCCTTATGTTTTCTAACAATTCTATAAAGATTTTCAGTGTTATCATAAATATGCAGAATATCGCAAAGCTTTAATAATTCTGGTATATTAGAAATAGCGCCATAATACTGAGAAACTATTTTCTCTGCATCCACATCATGTCCACCGTCTAGAACTCTTTGTTGTACTCGTTGAATATTTATCTTCGGATCAGATGTTAATACAAATACACACTTGATAAAATAGCCTGCATCTTTTGCAGCTCTTAACAGATTCATTTTGTATTCAGATGACAAAACTGTTTCAAAACTGAAATCTTTGCGCTGTGCTATGGCACTGTATCTTCTATCATCAACTTCACGGGCTGCTTACAAATTGGTCATTCCTGTGGCACTTACTACATCATCAGCATTAGTGTACTCACCTACAATACTGAAAAAAGATTTAGAAGTACTTTTACCAGATCCATTAGGGCCCGCAAACACTAATACCATTGGTTTTCTATTCTGCATACTCTCTCCTACCATCTGGATGTATCAAAACAACCTTTTTCTTTTCTGGGTCGTATGAAGCTATTGTGTGACCAAGAAATCTATGACGCTCCTTTGCCATATCAGAAGCTTTTCGCATTCGACGATCCATCTCTTTTTCCTCTGGAGTTAATTCATCGTGAACTAATCTAAGACCATAAGTCTCATACATTTCCTTAGCAAGAGCCTGCTCCTCTTCCTGCTGGGATAAATCTATTTTGTCCATAACAACACCTCCGAAATCATCGTAATATTATTTACATAATTATAACATTGCCCAAACGCAACAGCAATAGTACTTTAAATCAGTTCACAATTGGGTTTCGCCAAATTCACACATTCTTTCTACGACACTTCCTAGCGTATCTAAACCTTAGTCATCACTATCATAGTATAACTCAAGTGCCTCTTCTAAATTAGGGAGAGCCTGCTATTAACCCGTTATTTATGTGGATAAATATGTATAATTCACAAATTAATAAAAAACGGTTTTTAAATGCAAGGGAAAACGTAAAAAAACATATTGAAAACCTGCAAAATAATATGAAAATATCATTTTCCTCAAAATATATCCACACCGCATAATATTTCGCCAACCGCTCGCATAACTTAATTAATAAAGGAAAATAACCATAACACCACAATACTCTGGACTTTGTGGCAAAAATACAGTAAATTTACGGGTATATAAACTGATTCGGGACAAAAAATGAGGGGAGCGCCGGGTCGGATGATATGGATAACCTGGAAAGAGGAGGCGGTTGTATGGAAAAGTTAAATGAGATCGTGTCGGCGGTGGATGGATTTGTCTGGGGACCGGTCATGCTGGTGCTTCTGGTTGGAACGGGAATATTTCTGACGATCAGAACAGGGTTTCTTCCATGGAGGAACCTCGGCTATGCGCTGAAGAGTACACTTAGCAAGGAGGCAAGGACAAAGAGCAGAGGAACCGGAGACGTGTCACCATTTTCGGCACTGACCACCGCGCTTGCTGCAACCATAGGAACGGGCAATATCGTTGGTGTTGCAACGGCCATGGTATCGGGAGGTCCGGGAGCACTGGTGTGGATGTGGATATCCGCAGCATTTGGTCTGACATCCAAGTTCTCAGAGTGTATGCTTGCTATCAAGTACCGTGAGGTGAATGCCAAGGGCGAGATGAGCGGCGGCCCTATGTACACTATGAAGAAGGCATTCAATCATAAGAAGTTTGGTGCAGTCTTGGGCTGGCTGTTTGCACTCTTTGCAGTCATCGCCTCATTTGGAATAGGAAATATGACACAGGCCAATTCCATATCCGAATCTCTTAGCAGCACATTCAGCGTGCCTACATATGTTACAGGAATCATACTTACGGTTTTTGCCCTTCTTATAATAGTTGGAGGAATCAAGACTATATCTAAGGTGTCATCAGTTGTTGTTCCTTTGATGGCGATATTCTATGTTGCAGCCGGACTTATTGTAATAATCATCAATATCCAGAATCTTCCGGCAGGAGTTGCCATGATATTCAAGATGGCATTCTCAGTTAAGGCAGTCGGTGGCGGTCTGTGTGGTACGATCACAGCAGCTATGATGAACGCCATGAGATTCGGTGTTGCCAGAGGAGTATTCTCAAATGAAGCTGGAATGGGCTCTGCGGCCATCACGGCGGCGGCTGCCACAACAGACAATCCTGTCCGTCAGGGTTACATCAATATGACAGGTACATTCTGGGATACCATAGTAGTCTGCACCATCACAGGTCTCTGTATTGCATCATCGGGTGTGCTTGGAATCACGGAGAACAGCACAAAGGGCAGCTATCAGGTGAGCGGAACGGAGGTTACTGTGGAGGCTGTTGATTCTGATAACAAGACTACCACGACGGATTATACATACGAATTCACAGATGACCAGCTCATTTTGACAGATACATCCAATTCGTCAAATACCCTGACGCTTTCAGTTCTTCCATCCGACGAACTCAACAAGGATGAGAATACTAAGCTTGCAAGTGAGCTTGTGGTGGAGGAGAGTCAGGCTGCCATAGGAAGTCTTACCGGTACATGGACTGATGCAGCCGGAAACCATTATACATTTGCTGAGGATGGAACATTTGCCTGCTCAACTGTTATAAAAGGTGCGGCTCTCACGATCTTGTCATTTGGCTCTGCACTTGGCAAGGTGGGAGGCTGGCTCGTAACTATAGGAATTGTGCTCTTCGCATTCTCCACGATTCTTGGATGGGAGTATCACGGAGAGAAGGCGTTCGAGTACCTGTTCAAGTCGCACAAGTACAATATGATATACAGGATAGTGTTCTCGCTCGTTGTATACGTAGGCGCGACGATATCACTGGATCTTGTATGGAATTTCTCAGATATAGCGAATGCACTCATGGCGATTCCGAACCTTATCTGTCTGCTGGCATTAAGCGGAGAGATCACAAAGGATATTAAGGAATTCCAGGCGGTTATCAAAGCAGAGAAAGCATCAAAGTAGAATATTTAGTCCCGGGGACGGAGGAGTCAAGTACCTCCGTCCCCTTTTTTATACTCTCTTAACCTAACTTTATACTTACTTTATTTTTTGTCCAAATTATGTTCATAAGTGATGGTTATTATATACAATAGATGGGGCTGGAGGTGCCTGACCCCTCCGTCCTCATGAGTGGATCAGAATACCATAACAGAGAGGTTGACATATATGAGCAGAGTAATTGGAATTGATCTTGGAACTACAAACAGCTGTGTGGCAGTGCTTGAGGGCGATCAGCCGACTGTCATACCGAATTCGGAGGGTGGCAGGACCACACCTTCCATAGTAGCCATCACGAAGAATGGCGAGAGACTGGTGGGTGAGGCTGCCAGGAGACAGATGACTGTGAATGTGGACAGAACTATCACATCCATCAAGAGAGCGATGGGAACAACATACAGAAAGAGGATAGACGGCAAGGACTATTCGCCGCAGGAGATATCCGCCATCATACTTGCAAAGCTGAAGAGCGATGCTGAGAGTTATCTGGGCGGACCGGTATCTGATGCAGTCATAACAGTTCCGGCTTACTTTGACGACAGCCAGAGACAGGCCACAAAGGACGCCGGAAGAATAGCGGGACTGAATGTGCTTCGAATCATAAATGAGCCTACATCGGCGGCTCTCGCCTATGGTCTTGACAATGGACAGGCGCAGAAGATACTTGTATACGATCTGGGCGGAGGAACATTTGACGTGTCTGTTATAGAGATAGGGGACAGCGTCATAGAGGTTCTTGCCACCGCGGGAGACAATCATCTGGGCGGAGATGATTTTGATGAGAGATTGCTGGATTACGTCATCAAGACCTTTAAAAAGGAGACAAAGGTCAATCTGGCGAAGGATATCACGGCATCCCAGAGAGTGAGGGAAGCCTGTGAGAATGCCAAGAAGGAGCTCTCATTTGCACAGACTGCACACATCAATCTGCCATTTATATCGACAGTGAAGAATCAGCCGGTGCATCTGGATATGACGATAACAAGGGAACAGTTCAACGAGCTGACCTATGATCTGGTGGAGAGAACGGCGGGACCTGTAAACCAGGCATTATCCGATGCGGGCATAACGAGAAATCAGATAGACAAAGTGCTGCTGGTGGGTGGCTCTACCCGTATACCGGCGGTTGTGGATAAGGTTCGTGCCATAACCGGCAGGGAACCATCCAAGAATATGAACCCGGACGAGTGCGTTGCCATGGGTGCGGCGGTCCAGGGAAGCAAGCTCAGCGGCGAGCTCACTGTGTCGAACAAGGTGAATGACATTCTCCTCATGGATGTGACACCTCTTTCGCTGTCCATTGAGACCCTTGGAGGCGTGGCAAATGTCATCATTCCGAGAAATTCTGCCATTCCGACTAGGGCATCAAAGATATTTACCACGGCGGGCAATTTCCAGAGGGATGTCGAGATCAAGGTATACCAGGGCGAGCGGCATTTCACAAGGGACAACAAGCTGCTAGGCAACTTCAGGCTCAGTGGTATCAAGAGAGCCATGGCGGGCGTTCCTCAGATCGAGGTCACATTTGACATGGATGCAAATGGTATCCTCAAGGTTTCAGCTAAGGATCTTGGCAGGGGCGTGGAACAGCAGATAGTGATCACATCCAGCACTAACCTTTCGGAGGAGGAGATCCGCAGAGCAAGGGAGGATGCGAAGAAGTACGAGGATGATGTGGCTGGAGCCAGAGAGTTCAAAGACATTATGAATGAGGCTGAGGCGTATGTATATAAGGTAGAGAATCTTCTTGAGACCAAGGGCGCACAGCTCGATAAAAAAGAAATGAAACGGATCAAGAGCGACTGCGAGTATCTGAGGAAGCTTGTGACACGAACAGACATGAATCATGTAGATGATGTGGAGATGGGCAGGATGAAGGAAGCCTACAGGCAGCTTCAGGAATCCGCAGAGAAGCTGGAGACAATGTAAGAATTTGCGAGGAGAATGGTGAATTATGAAAGACAAATTTATAAGATTTATGAGATCCAGGTACGGCAACGATCAGTTGTCATCATTCCTTACCTGGGGCGGATTGATTTTTATGGTGCTGGATGCATTTATCAAGACAGGGATATTTTATTTCCTTGGACTTTTCATGTTCGCTTATGGATATGTTAGGATCATGTCCAAGAACTATGACAAGCGCGCGGCTCAGAACAGATGGTTTATGGAGCACACCGCGGGCGTGAGAAATATATTCAAGCGTGCGAAGAAACAGAAGGAAGCCGGCAAGGAATACAAGATATTTGTCTGCAGCAAATGCCAGCAGATGATCAGAGTTCCAAGGGGAAAGGGCAAGATAGAGATCAGATGCCCTAAGTGCGGCAACAGATTTGTGAAGAAGTCTTAGTGATGATGCGGACTTTAGATATTTTGAGTTGAAATACAGTGTGGAGATTGAGAGATGTTTGGATATATAGTGGTGAACCAGCCTGAGCTTAAGATGAAAGAATACGATGAATACCGTAGGTATTACTGTGGCCTGTGCAAATCGCTGAAGGACAGATACGGTGCGAGAGGACAGATAAGTCTCAGCTATGATATGACATTTCTGGTCCTTCTTCTGACGGGACTGTACGAACCGGAGAAGCTTTCGGGCCGCAGAAGATGTATCGCACACCCTACATCGAAGCATACTTATGTACAGAACGAGTACACGGACTATGTGGCGGACATGAACGTGATACTTACCTATTACAAATGCATAGACGACTGGGATGATGAGCATATGTTTACCCGGAAGCTGTATGCGGATGTGCTGCTCGCCGGGAAAAATGGCAGGAGGCTCAAGGAAGATTATCCACAGAAGATCCAGGTTATAGCGGAGAACCTCAAGGCGATAAGCGAGCTGGAGGAGGTGGGATCCGATGATATGGACGCATTGTCGGGGCATTTTGGCAATATAATGGCAGAGATATGTGCCCCGAAACATGATGAGTGGGAAACATATCTCCGCACCATAGGCTATTATCTGGGCAAATTTGTCTACATAATGGACGCGTATGACGATATAGAGAAGGATATAGGTGCTGGAAATTACAATCCATTCGTGTGCAGGCTTGCGCATGAGCTGGGTGTTGAGGTACAATCAGTGGGTGCGGATAAAACCATAGAACAGGACAAATGGCAGGAGCTTGCAGAGTGGACGAAGGATGTTCTGATGATGATGGTGGCACCACTTGCAAAAGAGTATGAGATGCTTCCTATTATTGAAAATGTAGGTATACTCAGGAACATAATATACTCAGGAATATGGGAAGCATATTATTCGACTACAAATAGAAGATGCGGCGATGAGGAATAAATTATGAAAGATCCTTACGAGGTGCTGGGACTCAAAAGAGGTGCCAGCGAAGAAGAAGTAAAAAAAGCATATAGAAGGCTGAGCCGGAAGTATCATCCGGATGCGAACATCAACAATCCTCACAAGGATGAGGCTGAGGAAAAGTTCAAGGAGATACAGCAGGCGTACAAGTCCATAGTGAGCGGCGAGGCTGACCGTGCAAGTTACGGTGGTGCTGGTGGGTATGGAACTGGAAGCTCGCAGGACTACGGCGGCGGTTATGGATCTGGCGGTTCATATGGTCCGTATGGTGGAAGTTCTTACGGCGGTTCGTCAGGAGGCTACGGACAGTATGATGATCCATTTGGCGGTTTCGGAGGATTTGGCCCATTTGGTTTCGGTGGCTATCAGAGACAGAATGACTACGATCCGAATGATAAAGATTCCAGATATTTTCAGGCCGCGAAGAACTATATGAACAGCGGAAGCTATGAGGAGGCGAAGAACGTCCTCAATCAGATAGAGAATCACGATGCCAAGTGGCACTATTACAGTGGCGTGTGCAACGCCGGACTTGGCAATCAGATAAGAGCCATGGAGATGCTGAAGCGTGCAATGGAGCTTGAGCCGGGCAATCAGGAATACCGTCAGGCATATGAGTCCATCAAGAGCGGCCGTCAGTGGTACATGGACAGAGGTGCCGGGTATGGAATGGATATGCCAACCGGCGGAAAGTTTTGCAACAACCTTTGTACCATATGTGCTCTCATGTCGTGCTGCATGGGCGGTATGCCTTGCGTGTGCTGCATGCCGAGTGGATACGGACGAAGTTAGATATAAAACCCCTAGGAGTTGCCTCTCCCAGGGGTTTTATATCGTATACGTGGAGCATTTACAATATTCTAGTAATCATTGAAAACGCAAGAACCCCCAATTAATCTCGATATTATCAGACATTTATCGCCTTTTATGTAAAAAAACTGCAAATTCTATTTGACTATAGTCTAATTTTATAGTGTTATTTAACAAATTTTTTCTCATGTATTGTTAAAAAAAAAGGTTGATGATAGAATGAAACAGTGAAAATGGAAAAAATTATATCTATTTATCCAAGGAGGGAATGAATCAGATGAAGATGTTAGCAGATTTCGATAAGGAAGGCTTCAAGAAGGAAGTCATTACTAACGTAAAGACCCTTTTCCGCAAGCCTATCGAGGAGGCTACTCCACAGCAGGTATTCCAGGCAGTCAGCTACGCAGTAAAGGACGACATCATTGACAGATGGATTGCTACACACAAGGAGTATGAGAAGAAGAACGTCAAGACAGTTTATTATCTGTCTATGGAGTTCCTTATGGGTAGAGCACTCGGTAACAATCTTATCAACTTGACTTACTACGATGCAGTTAAGGAAGCACTTGACGAGTTAGGATTTGACCTGAACTTTATAGAGGATCAGGAGCCTGATGCCGCTCTGGGTAATGGCGGTCTCGGACGTCTTGCAGCTTGTTTCCTTGATTCATTGGCAACACTTGGTTATCCTGCATACGGTTGTGGTATCAGATACAAGTATGGTATGTTCAAGCAGGGTATCAAGGATGGATATCAGGTTGAGATGCCGGATGACTGGCTCAAGGATGGCAACCCATTCGAGGTTAAGCGTTCAGAGTACGCTGTTGAAGTTAAGTTCGGTGGATATGTCAGAGTTGAGAACAAGAATGGCAGAAACTACTTTATACAGGATGGATATCAGTCAGTTCGTGCCGTACCTTATGACCTTCCAGTCATCGGTTATGGCAACAACGTTGTAAATACACTTAGAATCTGGGATGCCGAGGCAATCCAGGAGTTCTGCCTTGACTCATTTGACAAGGGTGAGTATGAGAAGGCAGTAGAGCAGCAGAACCTTGCAAAGACTATCGTTGAGGTTCTCTATCCAAATGACAATCACTACGCAGGTAAGGAGCTCAGACTGAGACAGCAGTATTTCTTCATCTCAGCTTCAGTTCAGAGAGCAATCCTCAAGTTCAAGGAGCTCAACAAGGATATCCACAAGCTGCCAGAGAAGGTGACATTCCAGATGAATGATACACACCCAACAGTAGCAGTTGCCGAGCTCATGAGAATCCTCATGGATGAGGAAGGCCTTGAGTGGGATGACGCATGGGATATCACAACAAGAACATGTGCATACACCAACCATACGATCATGGCAGAGGCACTTGAGAAGTGGCCTATCGAGCTGTTCTCAAGACTGCTTCCACGTATCTACCAGATCGTTGAGGAGATCAACAGAAGATTCGTTCTCAAGATCCAGGAGATGTATCCGGGCAACCAGGATAAGGTTAAGAATATGGCAGTTCTGTACGATGGCCAGGTTAAGATGGCTCATCTTGCAATTGCAGGTTCTTACTCAGTAAACGGTGTTGCAGCTCTTCATACCAAGATCCTTGAGGAGAGAGAGCTTAAGGACTTCTATGAGATGAGACCAGAGCAGTTCAACAACAAGACAAATGGTATCACTCAGAGACGTTTCCTGCTTCATGCTAACCCACTTCTTGCAAACTGGATCACAGACAAGATCGGTGACGAGTGGATAACCAATCTTTCACACCTTAAGAAGCTTAAGGTATATGTGAACGATGAGAAGTGCCAGCATGAGTTTATGAACATCAAGTACCAGAACAAGATCCGTCTTGCAAAGTACATCAAGGAGCACAACAATGTGGATGTAGATCCTCGTTCAATCTTCGATGTACAGGTTAAGAGGCTTCATGAGTACAAGAGACAGCTCCTGAACATCCTTCATGTTATGCATCTGTATAACAGACTGAAGACAGAGCCAGAATTCGATATGTACCCAAGAACATTCATCTTTGGAGCAAAGGCATCAGCAGGATATAAGAGAGCTAAGCTTATCATCAAGCTCATCAACTCAGTTGCAGATGTTGTCAACAACGATGCTTCAATCGAAGGCAAGATCAAGGTTGTATTTATAGAGAACTACAGAGTATCCAATGCCGAGATCATCTTCGCAGCAGCAGATGTATCAGAGCAGATCTCAACAGCTTCAAGAGAGGCTTCAGGTACAGGTAATATGAAGTTCATGCTGAACGGTGCACCTACACTTGGAACCATGGACGGAGCAAACGTAGAGATCGTTGAGGAAGTTGGCATCGAGAACGCATTTATCTTCGGACTCTCAGCAGAAGAGGTTATGAAGTATGAGCGCGAGGGCGGCTACAACCCAATGGATATCTACAACAACAACCAGGCTGTAAGAAGAGTTCTCACACAGCTTATCGATGGCACTTATGCAAAGGATGATCCGGACAGATTCAGAGATCTCTATGATTCTCTCACAAAGGAAGATGTATACTTCATCCTCAAGGACTTCGATTCATATGCAGAGGCTCAGCAGAAGGTTGACAAGGCATACCAGGATGAGAAGGGCTGGGCAAAGATGGCTATGCTCAACACAGCATGCGCTGGAAAGTTCTCATCAGACAGAACTATCGAGGAGTATGCAAAGGAGATCTGGAAGCTTAAGAAGGTTAAGGTTTCCCTTGATAAGTAATTATCAGATAGAATGAAATAATAAATAACAAACGGGCATCATATGGTAATGATCGTATGGTGTCCGTTTTTATTTTGCATCTGTTAATACATCCGCGCCTATGTTATGATAGATATATATGTTACGTTGTGATGAAAAGGGGGCTATAAACATATGAAAGGTAGAAAATTGAGACACAGACTCACGGCTCTGCTGCTCGCATTTGCAATGATATTTACAGCGGTTGCCGTACAGCCGAACTGTGATGCATTTGCAGCTACGAAGGTAAAGACGCCGGTGGCGACACATGGAAGACTGTCTGTGAAGGGAGCAGATCTGGTGGATGCCAAGGGCAAGAAATTCCAGCTCAGGGGAATCAGCACACACGGTATCAACTGGGATGTGGGATATCCTTATGTGAACAAGGCGGCGTTCAAGACTCTGAGAGACGACTGGGGAGTTAATGCGGTAAGACTTGCCATGTATACATCTGAATACAACGGCTATTGTGCGGGCGGCAGCAAAGCGGCACTTCGAAATCAGATATACAAGGGCGTGAAATATGCGACCGACCTCGGCATGTATGTGATCATCGACTGGCACATACTCAACGACGGAAATCCTATGACACAGGTTGCAGAGGCAAGAAGATTCTTTGCAACTATGGCGAAGAAGTATAAGAAACAGAAAAATATCATTTATGAGATATGCAATGAGCCAAATGGCTGCGACTGGAAGACCGTCAAGCGATATGCGTCCCAGGCCATAAAGGTCATAAGAAAGTATGACAAGAAGGCGATCATCGTAGTGGGAACGCCGACATGGTCCCAGCTCGGTTCGGATGGCACACACAATGAGGTTGCGGATAACCCTATCAAGGGCTACAAGAATATAATGTACTCACTCCATTTCTATGCTAATGAGTGGAGCCACAACCGGTATCTTCCTGCGAAGCTTGCATACGCAAGGAAGAAGGGGATAGCGGTCATAGTCACAGAGTTCGGAATGTCCGCGGCAAGCGGCGATGGAGGCATAAGCAAAGCCTACACCGGCAAATGGCTGACCAGACTCAACAAGGCGAATGTCAGCTATTTCTGCTGGAGTCTCAGCAATAAGAATGAATCGGCATCCCTCCTGGCGTCGTGGACGAGCAAGACGAGCCGGTGGAAGACGAGTGAACTGTCTGAGGCAGGCCGTTATATCAGAGCGAAATACAGAGCCCGCAAGAAGGCTCTCGGAAGCAGGGCGTAACGGGAAGCCGTGAGGAAACCGTGATATTAACAAGCAATAAAAAACAGGCGCTATATAGATCGAAGATCTGTATAGCGCCTGTTCTTGTGTTAATGGTTATATGTGAATTAAGCTACAACTGTTACGTTAGTTGCTCTCTCCTTAGAAGCGTCCTTAGGATCAGCCTCTACGTCAAATGTAACCTTCTGTCCCTCGTTAAGAGTCTTATATCCATCAGAGTTGATTGCTGAAAAATGAACAAATACGTCCTTTCCTGTCTCATCATCTGAGATGAATCCATAACCCTTTTCTCCGTTGAACCACTTAACTGTACCGTTCTTCATCACGAGTACCTCCTAAAAATGAAAATTTGTACTCAATGAAAACACTACAATATACCTTATAGAGAATACTCCAAAGAAAAGCTTACCTTATATAGCAATCGAACCGTTAATCTTGAATACGCTATTATCATATTATGTCATGTTGCATTTGTCAATAAACGATACGACTAAAATTTGCGTTAAGATTTCTCAGTAAAAAGGGTATATGAGCAGTGTAAAAACGATATATATATAAGAGGTATAAAAATGCGGGAGGGTGAAATGAGAAATGCAAAGACGATCATTATAGGGATTGCGTGTGCTATGGCACTTGCTTACATAATATCAGGAATATACGACAAGGCGGTTGGGGGAGATGACACTGACGGATCGGCAAAAAGCGGACGCAATGTGTGTATTTATGATAATGGGGAGTATTCCCTCGTGGATGTGGAAGAGTATACAGCATCGACGCTGGCGGGAATGATGAGTGACAAATGGAGCGATGAAATGCTCAAGGCGGTCGCAGTTGTGGTTAGGACCGGAATCTATTACCAGATGGATGAAAATGACAGGAATTCCGCCACACAGGGGCAGACAAAGAATCTTATAAATGAGTCCCAGCTCCGGGAGATAAGATATACGGAATCGCAGCTCAAGAAGAAATGGGGAGGCGAGTGCTCCGGGATAATGAGAAGGGCGGAGAAGGCGGTGTATGCGACCGGTGGACAGGTTATGAAATACGGTGGAGAGGTAATACTTCCGGCGTATCATATGATAAGTACAGGGCATACTGTGAGTGCACAGGAAATATATGGGCATGACATACCGTATCTCAGGCAGGTGGCAAGTGATGTGGATCAGATAGCGGAGGACTTTTCGACCACTGAGATATACAGCGGGGACAGGCTTCAGAAGATATTCAGAAAATGGATAGACGCTGACAATATGACGGATGAGGTCAAGGTTATGACAGCCACAGAATCTGGATTTGCACAGACCATAAATGTATTTGGGAGCGAGCTGGAGGCTGATGTTTTCAAAGAACAACTGGGACTTGCCTCGACGAATATACACATAGATAAGGTTAAGGATGGATACAGGATCATAACGGTGGGCGTTGGAGATTCTCTGGGAATGTCACTGTATGGGGCGTCTGTATTGGCGGAAAATGGAGAGAAGTATGATCAGATCCTCAGGTATTATTATACTGGAATAGAGATTGCAAAATAAAGGCTGATAAAAAACATTTACACATTCAAATCATCTGTATATAAGTGCCAATAAGTGGACATGATACAGATGAGGTGATGAATATGAAGAAATTTTTGGGCGGCATAAAGAAGAATATATTTTATATCTCGCTCATCACAGGCATGGCAGTGCTTGTGACAGTGCTCGGACTTTATAACGCACAGACCAATTCAAAGGAGAAGACCATAACAATAGGACAGAATACGCCGAATGACAGTACGACGGAAGCCGATGCGAAGGAAGCTTTGAACGATAAGAAAAATGATAAGAACAGCGGAGTGTCGGATGAAGGTACATCAGAGCAGAAAGATATTGAGACGGATAATACCATAGAGAATTCCGCTGCATCCACAGCGGAGAGTGAGAGTGCTGAGACTGGAGCTTCAGGAGTTTCAAATGACAGCCTGCATTACGATCCAAAGGATAGCATATCATGGCCTATAAATGGCAATGTGATAATTCCTTACAGCATGGATATGACAGTGTATTTTGAGACACTCAAGGAATACAAGTGCAGCCCTGCAATGGTAATTGAGGCGCAGACGGGCGATGAGGTCAAGGCTGTATATGAGAGCAAGGTAGCGGAGGTCTCAAGCAACCCAGAGCTGGGCAATTACGTCAAGCTTGAGCTTGGAGACGGCTACACCGTGACACTTGGACAGCTTCAGGATGTGAAGGTTGCACTTGGCGAGCATCTGGACGCCGGCCAGGTAGTGGGAACCATTGGCGAGCCAAGCAGATTCTACAGCGAGGAAGGAAGCAATCTCTATTTTGCAGTCGAGAAGGACGGCAATCCTGTGGATCCAATGCTGCTTATACAGTAGAGGGAGGGTTGGACAGGTTGCTAAGTTGTATCTTTTGTGAGGATAACATAGCGTTTTGCAACAATCCCGTGGCGGGATGAAGAAGATAGGCCATATAAACAAAAGAGCCCCACAATATCTAAAATAGATATTGTGGGGCTTTTGCACTATATACTTACGTATATTTTCTTAAATGTGCTTTATAATCCACGGTCTATATTAGCCCATTACAACCTCTACTGAGTGAGTCTTGCCATCGCCAAATGCTGGGATAACGTTGCCCTCGATAGCGTTGCCATCAACGAGTACGCTCTTAACGCCCTTGTTGATGTGATCTGGGTTAGAAACCTTGATGTCGTATGTAGCACCACGGAACTGACGTGTAGCTGTCATTCCATCCCATGCAGCAGGAATTGATGGATCGATCTTCAGACCATCGAAGTCTGCTGAGATACCAAGGATGTACTGTGATATAGCTACCATGTTCCAAGCAGCAGTACCAGTCAGCCATGAGTTCTTACCCTGACCGAAGTGGTTGCCCGGCTTGCCGATATCAGATCCGGCATCCTTACCACCGATCATCTGGCCGTATACATATGGCTCAGTCTTGTGTATATCTGATGTCTCCTCAGTGAAAGCTGGAGCTATCTCTGAGTAGTACTTAAATGCCTGATCACCGGCACCTGCGTAAGCAGCAGCACAGATGATCCATGCATTGTTATGTGTGAAGATTCCGGCATTCTCCTTGTATCCACCTGGGTATGTAGAAATCTCACCATACTGGATGTAATACTTTGTAAATGCTGGGTTGTTGAGTACAAGTCCGTGCTGTGTATTAAGTCTCTCATCGATTGCAGCAAGAGTCTTCTTGTCGCAGCCCTGATCCTTACCGATGTCTGACATGATAGCGAATCCCTGTGGCTCGATGAAGATCTGACCTTCCTCGCACTCCTTGGATCCCATCTTCTCACCGTTTGCATCGTAAGCTCTGAGGAACCAGTCGCCGTCCCATGCTGACTCCATGATGTTGGCCTTCATCTTGTCGATCTCAGCCTGAGCAGCATCAGCCTCAGCGTCCATTCCAAGGTGCTTAAGGATAGCAACGTAGTTAGGACCTGCATATGTGAAGAGTGTAGCAACCATAACTGACTCAGCAACCTTTGAGTATCCACCCTCAGCAGCGAACTTAGGGTTGGTGTATGTCTGGAAGCTCTCACCTGGTGTATCTGAGAAGCATGAAAGGTTGATACAATCGTTCCAGTCAGCTCTCATTGCAAGTGGAAGTCCGTGTGGTCCAAGGTTGTTTACGATCTTGTAGAATGAAACCTTGAGGTGGTCAAGCATAGGTTTTGCAATTGACATATCGTTGTCATATGGAACCATCTCGTCAAGGATGCCCCAGTCACCAGTTTCCTTGATATAAGCTGAAACTGAAAGGATCAGCCATAATGGATCATCTGAGAAGTCTCCACCGATATCTGCGTTACCCTTCTTGGTAAGTGGCTGGTACTGATGGTAGCATCCACCGTCTGGGAACTGTGTTGAAGCTATATCGATGATTCTCTCTCTTGCACGATCAGGGATCTGATGAACAAATCCAAGCACATCCTGGTTGGAATCACGGAATCCCATACCACGGCCGATACCTGACTCGAAGTATGAAGCTGAACGTGAAAGGTTGAATGTAACCATACACTGATACTGATTCCAGATGTTGACCATACGGTTAACCTTGTCATCAGGTGTGTTAACGTTGAGAATGCTCAACAGTCTGTTCCAGTGCTCCTTGAGCTCCTCAAGACCTGCAGCAACCTTCTCAGGAGTGTTGTACTTCTCGATCATCTCGAGAGCCTTTACCTTATTGATAGTCTTGCCGTCTGCCTCGAACTTCTGGTCAACAGGCATCTCAACATATCCAAGTATAAATACAAGAGTCTTTGTCTCGCCTGGAGCAAGAGTGATCTTCTTGTAGTGTGAAGCGATAGGTGACCATCCATCAGCAAATGAATCATTTGACTTGCCAGCCTCAACAGCCTGTGGGTTGTGGAAGCCATTGTAAAGTCCGATGAATGAATCTCTGTCTGTATCGTAACCATCGATCTCGTCATTCACTGTGTAGAATGCGAAGTGGTCACGTCTGTCTCTGTACTCTGTCTTGTGGTAGATAGTTGATCCGACAACCTCTACACGACCTGTACTGAAGTTTCTCTGGAAGTTGGTGCAGTCATCCTGTGCATCCCAGAGACACCACTCCTCAAATGAGAAGAATGAGAATGTCTTCTCCTCTGAGCCTTCATTTGTAAGAACGACCTGCTGAACCTCTCCAGCGTAGTTCTGAGGAACAAAGAAAGTAACCTCAGCCTTAAGGTCATTCTTCTTACCTGTGATGATTGTATATCCCATACCATGACGGCACTGATACTCGTCAAGCTCTGTCTTTACCGGTGACCATCCCGGATTCCATATTGTACCATTGTCGTTGATATAGAAATAACGTCCGCCCATATCTATAGGCACGTTGTTATAACGATATCTTGTGATTCTACGAAGACGAGCGTCCTTGTAGAAGCTGTAACCTCCTGCAGTGTTGGAGATCAGTGAAAAGAAATCCTGTGTTCCAAGGTAGTTGATCCAAGGATAAGGAGTTCTAGGAGATGTGATGACATACTCCTTGTTGGCATCATCAAAATAACCAAATTTCATGTAGCATATACCTTCCTTCCAATGTTTTGTGAAGGCTTCCAGATGGCTATGCCAGCCCCCCTGAAGCCGCTTTTGTATCGACTTGTGCTAAATTCTCCCTTAAAGTCAGCCATACACTCTGATTATATAATAAAAGACTTTAAAACACAACAAAGTTATAGTGAAAATTGCACAATTACTAAATGTATTAATTCCTGTATTTGAGTAATTAATTGATGCTTATGCTGTGTTATACTGTGTAGTATCAAAACAGTATAGGAGTTATTTACTATGGGAAAAAATGAAACTAAGAATTATGTAGGCGGAAGCGGAATGGATGATATGGAGCTGGACGAGCGTGATATACAGCTTATGGAGGAGAGCAGAAAAGAAGGCAAAAAGAAGCTGTTTATAGCACTTGGTGCGATCGTGTTAGCAGTGATAGTAGTGGTGATATACATAGTTGTCAGAAAAAATATGACCGGAAAATCAGAGAGCGAGGATCTGATAAAGACCTACATGGAGGGCCTTGAGGAGGCGGATCTTGACAAGGTGGAGAGTGTTATGGATCCTGATACCATAGACAGCGATTCGTCAAAGGATCTGGTCACTGTGTTCCAGACTTATAAGGAAAATAATATAGAATATACAGTCAGCTATACCATGGGTGATGGGCATGTGGCAGAGTCCGGCGATCTGGCGGCAGTCAGCAGCACTGTATATGGAAAGACCCAGAAGGAAGCAGGTATATCAAAGGGTTATGTCATTCCGGTTACCGGAACGATAATGATGACATTCCAGGGTCAGACTTCACCGTATGATCTGGACATGGATATCATTTGTTATGAGAAGGATGGAGAGTGGTATCTCGGCGGAACAGTTATGACTACGGGAGATACGACTACAGATGATACGACAGAGTAGTCACGAGAAGGACAACTGCTGGATACAGATATTGAATACAGAAACTGAATATATGGACATGGATACATGAACAGACGACAAATGGTGCGGATATTAAATGTAATATTCGCACCATTTGCTGTCTTCTGCCAGTGTGCAGCTATCTCTCTTGATGAGCTTGCACTGGAGCTCAATTCTTGCGACTCCATTGTGACCGCCCTTGAGTCTGTCCATTAGAAGCTGCAGGGCGAAATGCCCCATGTCCGTCTTGGATATCTCCACGGTGGTCAGCATCGGAGTTGTGTACTGGGCTTCCTCGCACATCCTGCGGATTACAGAATCCACGTTCTCATACCTGCATCTCCTGTCGTCGGAGAAGATGGACCGATACCATACCTTGGACAGGATGCATCCGTTCTTGTGGATTTCACTCTCTATGACATGCAGCAGTTCTGTAAAGAATGGGTCCGACGCTCTGGGCGATGTCTTTTATGGATGCCACGGTCGTTTCTTATGTTCATGCTGTTACCTCCATTCAGTCTATGCCGCTGACTATTCTGACGTGCTGCCTTATTGAACTTTTCGGTATTATTTCTTCTTCATACCTGAAATTATGATTATCACAAACGAGATGAGGATGGTTGCAAGCACTGTTATAAGGATTATGAGCTGCAGGTTATGTACCTTGCTTTTACTCTTATTAGTGGAAGAGTAGCTGCCCACGGTGAGTGTGCTCTCTTCTGTTGTGACCTCAGTGGTCGTCTCGGTTGTGGTACGCTCTATCGTGGATATCTCAGTTGTGGTCGCCTCGGTCGTCACAGGGGTAAATGTATTTCTATACTCAGTGGTGACCTCGGTCGTACTTGCCGTTGTCGCCTCGGTTGTGGCTCTGGTAGTTGTCTGTGTGGTTGTGGAAGTCTTCTTCTTGGACACTGTAAATGTTGTCACAGCATCTCCGGTCTTGGATCTGATGGTTATGGTGTGGCTTCCGACCGAGAGGGATTCAAGATAGCTCGTCTTGAGCTCGATTATGATGCTTCCCTCTTTCTTGTTGTAATATGAAGGGTCAAGTTCCTTGTCATCTATGAGGACACAGACAAAGTCAGCGTACTCAGCGTTCGATCTGAACTTGATAGTGTTCTTGCTGGCCTTGCTCCATTTGCTTCCCTTGCCGCCGGTGATCTCGGGTGCTGCCTTGTCGATGACTGTGTCAGCCTTGCTTATCTCCTTTGTACAGCCCTTGTTGCTGAAATATTTCTTGCAGGCTGAGCAATACCAGTATTCTATATTGCCCTTGCTGGAGGTGGTTGCTGCTACATAATCAGTTTTCTTAAGGTCTGTGTGGTTCGTTGTGCTGAGTTTGCCGTAGCTCTTGCCGCACACAGAGCACACTGCCTTCTTCTGGCAGGTTGCGGTTCCACCGGAGCAGTCCTGGATGACCTTATATCCACAGCCCTTGTTCTTGCACTTGCGGGAGTGGGTTTTGCCGTTGCCATCACTTGTCCAGTTGCCGAGGTCGTGGCTGCTCTTGCCCTCCACGACGATCTCACCGCAGTAGCGGCATTTCTGAGGTGTCGTGCAGTCACCGTCGTCGGTTTCTGCGGTGTGTTTCTTGTTTATTGTTACAGTCAATTTGGTTTCATTTCCCGCCTTGTCGGATACGATGATGGTCTGCTCACCATCTGTGGCTTCCAGAGCAAGTGAGTGATCGTCGTCAAGGGATTTCTCATCGCCGTTCACTGTGACCTTTGCCAGATGGGATTCCTTCACGGTCATCACGGCTGACAGGCAGTAAGTCTCTCCGTCGGCGATTCCTGTGACCTTTGGCGCGTGTGTGTCGATGATGAAACCATCTGTGGATAAGTATGTTGTTTTGCCGTCCTCTGATGAAAGCTTTGCGTATACAACATATTTGCCCTCGTCCTTTATGGAAAATGATTTCTTATACTCGGTAAATGTTGCTGCACCCAGATCGTCCGATGACAGAGCTGAGTCGCTTATCAGGTAGCCGACTGTGATGGAAGGGTCGGAGTTGTTGTCACAGGTGATGGTAACCTTCTGGGCCTTGTTGTAATACTGCTCAAATGATGATACATCTTGGAGACCGTTCCAGCTCTTATCGCCCATGCTGATGGTGCCTGTAGGAGCAGAGTCTGATTTCCACATCGCATAAAATACCAGGTTTCTTTTAGCCGATGAGTCATCAGTATCGGAATACTCATATCCGTTATCTGCCGCCTTCTCAAAGGAAGAGGTGTATATGATGTTCACGGTCTTGCCTGATCCGTCGGACTTCGTGTTCCAGCCCTTGAACTCATAGCCCTCACGGGTCGGTGGGTAGTCGTTCAGTGCCACGCCATATCCTGATCCTGCTACATCAAAGTCATATGTTCCGCTGTCCGCATCTCCGAGCTTGCCTCCATTTGCATTCAGTGTGAAGGTGAGTCCTGAACCGGAGAAGCTGTCCTTGGTGTACATCGCTGTCAGCTTTATACGGTTTGTAGACTGGAAGTATGATGTGTCAATGCTGGTGACCTTTGTCTTGTCGTTGTACCATCCGGTGAATGTAAAGCCGTCTTTCTCCGGCTTGTACTTTGACAGGTCAACAGTCGTAAATTCTGCTGATGGGCTGCTTATCACAGTGGAAGTCTCCCCTGATAACTGTCCTCCTGCTGCATCCAACTCCAGATAGTATGTGTCTGGATCGTCGGTATCTTCTGCAAATGCTGTGAAGCATGTCATACAGAACATTGCCGCGAAAACCAGTAAAAATCTAAGTATCTTTTTCATAGAATCCCTCCTTGCATATGGTATTATAATAATTTTATTATACTGGGGGGAGAAAAACAACGAGACAGGGGAAAAATTAATAATATGAAAGAACGGCCTCCACCGGGAGACCGTTCCATAGAAAATGTCATGTTTTATGCCATTGTGAATATTCTTTCTTTTACTGTCTTGGACTCGCCTGGAGCAAGCTCTGTGTAGCCTGTGATCTCCGGTGCTCCTGAGAGATTTGGAGCGTCAATATTCCAGCTCATTGGCTCAGGACAGAAGTAACCCTTGTCGCCGTGATCGTTCCACATGATCCAGAACTTCATTGTGTCGTCAACCTCATAGCAGACCTTCTTGCCTGTGGCAACATCAGTTGCGTATACTCCGTAGAAAGGCTTGCCGTCCAGCTCGTTCATCTCCGCTGTGTAGAGATCGTTGTCGATGTCCTTCAGAACAGGTACCATGGTTCCGTTCTTGTACTGGAGATCGTAATCTGTTATAGGAAGGTTCTTCTCTGTAGGGATAGCGTGCTCATCAAGCTCCCATTTGTCTCCAACAGGTACACAGAGACGTACATCCTCGCCCTTTCCTGTGCTTGTGAAAGGCCCCTTGAATGCAACGTGGTTACATACGCCGTATGGCATCTGCTTGTCGGAGAGGTTGGTGAGTGTGAACTCGTAGTGCATACCGTCCGGAGCAAGAGTGAATGTGAAGTCTGCTCTGAAGCTCACAGGGTATGTAGCGAAAAACTCATCCTTCTCATCATATACATATGAAGTCTTGCCGATGGCCTTGTCTCCATCCACTGACACGCTCTCTATGCTGTGGTTTCTGAGATGAAGGAAACCGTGGAGATGGTTGCCGAGAGGATCATTGCATGGGAAATGATACATGGCATCGGAGGTTCTTAAGTTGCCGTGTGACAGTCTGTTAGGGAGATACAGGGTAGGCATTCCGTAGATCTCTGCTGCTGCTTTGAGCTGTGCAGGAGTCAAGGAAGGATCGTTCCTGAATATATCAATATCCAGAGCGGTGTTCTCCATCTTCATAATGTTGCTTCCGTTAAATGGTGCGATCAGTGCACGGTAATCGCCTGATATAAGTTCAATACAAGTCTCGCCCTTGTAGTCTATTGTACGTGCTGTAGTGTTCATCGTGTTCTCCTCTTCTATAAATATGTTGTGTTTAAGTTGTATGCTGAAATCCACAAAAACAGTGAACTTTCCTATGTAAAATAGTAACACGGAAAAAATTGTATGGCAACAATGAGGTTCACAAAACGCGGCGTTCTTGATTATTTTATCATTAATTGCTATACTATCATAGGATATTTTGCGAAAGACATGAAAGTTAGTTAATTCGGAGGTCGAAGGTGACTAAGAATAATAACACTGATTATAGAAAAAAGATATACAGACAGCGGCATCACCGCAGAATGAAACTCGTCGAGAGCGGAATAGGAGTGATCGTCGCAGTCATAATGATATTTGCGCTTGGACAGGGCAACCTGAAAAAGAATGTGAACGGTCAGGAGGAGTTCCAGCCTGAGAGCGGAACATCGGCAGATATAAGTGAGAGCAGCAGTCAGGATATGTCATACAGTGACACGGAGGAGGCTGCACAGCAGTATCTGGCAACTGCGGAGGATGCGGCCATTCCGGATCAGCGAAATGGTCAGTATGTACAATTTGTCAATTACACCAACCCTGATGTGAGCGGCAAGGGAGCGGACAAATATGACAGCAATATATACATGCCGGCGAATGCTACGGATGACCAGTATTTCTCGACATCTCTGCTCATAGGTGATTCCAGAGCCGAGGCGCTGGGACTGTACAGCGGTGTAGATAACTGGGATATGTGTGTGGCGAAGAATCTGGACATAGAGAAGGTCGCTAATACCAAGATGTTCACCTGCGATTCAGGAGAACAGTGTACGGTTGTCGAGATGCTTGGCATGAAGAGCTATGAGAATATATACATTTCATTTGGGCTTGAGGAGCTTTCGTGGTATAACAAGCGGTACATGTCGGCCTACAAGACTTTACTGGATCAGATCTCCCAGTTACAGCCTGCGGCAAATGTATATGTGATGTCAGTACTTCCTGTATCGGCGGAGCTTTCATCAAAAGACCAGGTGTATAACAACCCGGGTGTGGACAAGCTCAATTCTCTCATGCAGGAGATGTGTGGCAGCTACGATCAGGTGATCTATCTCGATGTGGCTCACAGCGTGTCTGTGGATGGTGTTCTGCCGGAGGATGCGGGAATAGATGGAAAACATTGTAATAAGAAATATTGTCTCAAGATGATGGACTACATCAGGAAGAACGTGTATGTCAGAAGATAGTGGAGACGGAGGCATATGATAAAAAGAATAATATATTTGTTTGCATGCTGCCTGATGATCTGTTCGCTTGCGGGATGCGCAGGAAATGGAGACGACGAGGCAGATACGCCGGATGTGCACTCTCTGGCTGATATGCTCATGCAGAACGTGAAGTTTGAGGATTCCGTGGAGGAGGTCTCCTCTGAGACGGCGCTCAGATATTATGGTATAGACAGCGTTCAGGTGCAGGACTGTGCAGTGTACATGTCAACGGGAGCCACCGCCGAGGAGCTCGCAGTATTTCAGGCGTCGTCAACGGTCGATGCCCAGGGCATACTGGCGGACATGAAGAAAAGACGCGACTCACAGTTGCAGATGTACCTTGGTTACAAATCGTCGGAGACCGCCAGACTTGATGATGCGGTTCTGTATGTGCATGATACATTTGTGGTATACATGGTGTCCGATGACAGCGAAACGGCACAGGGAATAATAAGTGATTATCTGGAATAATCTTCCGGGTGATCATTTTTTTTGTCTGCATTTCCTTGTGTAACACCGGGACAGATCATTCATATTATAGTAATAAATCCGCTGTCAATAAAATAAGATAAATAAAGAGCGCTGTATGCGGTTGTAATTTTATGCACTGGCATGTATTATTATGTATAATGTATACAATATACAAAATACGAACAATTGACAGCTTGAGATATCAGCACTGTGGTGCGTTGCGCCACAGTGACTGAAAGTGACTGAAAGTGGCTGAAAATGAGTTGAAGGTCAATAGAGAAAGAGGTATAGACATGGCAAAACAGAATTGGAAACCAGGAAATATGTTGTATCCGGTTCCGGCAGTTATGGTGAGCTGCCAGAGACCGGGAGAGAAGCCAAACATAGTGACGATAGCGTGGGCCGGTACCATATGCAGCGATCCTGCAATGGTGTCCATATCGGTGCGTCCGGAGAGATATTCCTACGACATAATCAAGGAGACAGGAGAATTTACCATAAATCTCGTCACTGAGAAACTGGCATTTGCAACTGATTATTGTGGTGTGAAGTCAGGAAGAGACGTGGATAAATTCAAGGAGATGAACCTCCATGCATGTGACGGCGTGAATGTGTCATGCCCGGCTATAGAGGAGAGTCCGGTGAACATAGAGTGCAAGGTAAAGCAGGTAGTTGAGCTTGGATCCCACCACATGTTTATCGCTGAGGTGGTCGGAGTCCAGATAAGTGATGAATACATGGATAAGACCGGCAAATTCAACCTCAACAGCACGGGACTTGTCACGTATTCACATGGAGAGTATTTTGCACTTGGCGACAAACTCGGCAAATTTGGATATTCTGTTAGAAAAAAGTGATTGCAGGCTGAAAAGCTGCAGGGGAAATGTCACGGACAGGAGAGAAAATGGAAATATCATTAAAGGCATATGGAAAGATAAACCTCGGTCTCGACGTTGTCAGGAGACGCGAGGATGGATATCATGAGGTGAAAATGATCATGCAGACGGTCGATCTGTGGGATGAACTGACATTTTGCGATGTCACCACAGACGAGATCGTTATAACATCGGATTCGTCGGAGCTGCCGGATGTGAAGGATAACATCATATACAAGGCGTGCCGGATGATGAAGGATATATATGGAATAGACAAAGGCGTTCATGTGGCTGTGGATAAGCACATACCGGTTGCAGCCGGAATGGCAGGGGGAAGCGCTGATGCAGCGGCAGCCCTCAAGGCGATGAATATACTGTTCGGACTTAACCTTTCCGATGAACAGCTCATGGAACATGGAGTGAAGCTCGGCGCGGATGTGCCTTACTGTATCATGCAGGGAACAGCGCTCTCGGAGGGGATAGGAGAGATCCTTACACCACTTCCACCTATGCCGGACTGCCTGATCGTCATAGCGAAGCCGGCGATCGGAGTGTCCACAAAGTGGGTATACCAGAACCTGAAGGTGGATCTGCTGGAGGAGCATCCCGATATCGATGGCATGGCGGATGCACTCAAGACCGGAGATCTGAAGGGAATAACAGACAGAATGGCAAATGTGCTCGAGACGGTTACTGTACCTGCAAATCCTGTGATAGATTCAGTCAAGAAGCTCATAGCGGAGAACGACTCCATGGGAGTGCTCATGAGTGGCAGTGGGCCGACAGTGTTTGGAATATATGACAACAGGGATAAAGAACTGGCACAAAGGGTAGTAGATATGCTGCGTGAAAAGGACGAGATACAGGCTGCGTATGCCGTCAGCCCGTATAACATAAGAAGAGGTATGTGATGGATTTTAGATTGAATATGGATGAGTACCTGCCTCTTCGAGAGGTAGTGTTTAAGACTTTGAGGAATGCTATAGTTCACGGTGAGTTTGAGCCGGGGGAGAGACTTATGGAGGTCACTCTTGCGAAGAGGCTTGGCGTAAGCCGTACCCCTGTCAGGGAGGCCATGAGAATGCTTGAGCTTGAAGGGCTTGTGGTCATGATCCCGAGAAGAGGCGCAGAGGTTGCAAGGATAACGGCAAAGGATCTGAGCGATGCGCTTGAGATCAGGATGGCACTTGAGGATCTTGCGGCAGGACTTGCGTGCAAGAGAATAGACGACGAGGGAAAAGAGCGGCTGAAGCAGTCTTATGCCGACTTCAAGAAAGCGGTAAGCTCCAAGATAATCCCGGAGATAGTTGACGCGGATGTTGCATTTCACAATACCATAATGGACATGACGAACAATCCGAGACTGATCAGCATGTCCCAGAGTCTTCGTGAGCAGGTGTATAGATACCGTGTGGAGTATGTCAAAGATTTCAGTTGTCACGACAAGCTTGTAGCGGAGCATGAAGCTCTCATGAATGCTATAATAGCCAGGGATGAAGAGAAAGCCAAGGAGATAACCCGTATACATATATACGATCAGGAACAGATCGTGATCACAAATGTTGTCAAAGCACAGAAATAACAATATGCATAATAATAAATACCTGTATAAGAGGCGGAATGCGTGAAAACGTGTTCCGCCTTTTTACGTGTATGTCTGAATAAAAACTCATCCGTTGGACAAGATAGATTACAGAAGATAAACGGTATGTTGGAGGTGTTTACGGCGGACGATGGCTTCAATCAGTAAAAAAATAGATGAAAACATCACACAAATTGAGACTATGTTCGGTAACTGGAGCGATATCGTGGAGCGAAGGTTTGATCTGGACCGCTGTGCCTGGGGAGATGATCCGGCAATATACGTGGTGTATATAGATGGACTGTGCGATCATGAGTTGATTGAGAACACATTAATAAAACCAATAACCTGGGAATGGCGGAATAAAGACACTGCAGATCTGTGGGAGCATATAATCTCCTGCGAGGGTCAGACGGCGGATTATACCCAGGAAAGTGACATGGACAACGTTGTCAGGGCGGTTCTCAGGGGGGATACGGCCATATTTGTATCCGGGAGCGATCAGGCAATAGTAGTGTCATCGAAACATTTCCCTGTGAGAGGTATAGAGGAAAGCTCCACCGAGGGAGGAATGAGAGGGCCGAGGGACAGCTTCAATGAGAACTTTAGGACATCCACAGCTCTGATAAGGAGAAGGATCAAGGATGTACATCTGAAGCTGGAGCAGGGGACAATGGGCGTCAGATCCAGAACAGAGTACGGGATATTCTATATGGAAGATATAGCGGAGCCTGAGCTGGTACAGCAGATAAGGGGCACCATTGATAAGTATGAGATAGATGCGGTGTTTGACAGCGGTATGGCTGAACATCTGATGGAGAAGAAATGGCAGGAGATATTTCCGATATACCAGGCGACCACAAGACCTGACAAGGCGGCCGCGGCTCTGGTGGAGGGCAGGGTTGTCGTTGTGTTTGACAATTCCCCTGAGGTCATAATTGCTCCAGCCACCATCAACACTCTGTTTCAGACGGCGGACGATTATTATAACAGATGGCCGGTGGCGACATTTGCCAGAATGATAAGGTATGTGGCAGCGTTCATTGCGGTGGGACTGCCGGGACTTTATATTGCGATCACCTGTTATCACAGGGAGCTGATACCCGACAAGCTTCTGTATGCGATAGCCGATGCGAGAAGCCAGCTATCGTTCCCCGTTGTAGTTGAAGTGCTGATAATGGAGCTTTTGTTTGAATTGCTCCGGGAGGCCGGGATACGACTGCCGAGCCAGCTTGGAAATACGATAGGAGTGGTTGGCGGTCTGATAGTTGGTCAGTCAGCCGTGGAGGCGGGGATAGTCAGCACCATGGTTGTGATAGTTGTGGCACTCACGGCTATAGCTTCATTTGCCATTCCGAATGAGGCGTTTGCGTCTGTTTTCAGATTGCTTAAGTTCGTAATTATAATCACCAGCGCACTTTATGGAATACTTGGATTTATCCTTGCGATGCTGGTTCTCGTGTTTCATCTTGCATCCCTGGACAGCTTTGGCGTGCCGTATATGTCCCCTGTCGTGACCTGTGGATACACTGGCGAGGGATATAAGGACTTTGTTGTCCGCGCACCTATAAAGAAAATGATCAACAGACCTAAATGGAGCAATCCTGACGAGCGGCGCAGGTTGGTCAGAAAGAGAAAATAGATATGAATGATAAATATAATGTGACGTTTTCTGCCTTTTTTAAGATGACTTTGCTCGTTTTGCCGGGGATGATAACTTTTGTGGTTACATTAATACCCTCATATTTTGGAAGAAATTGCCTGATTTTGTCACTTTTTTTGATGCTATGCATGGCTTTTGCTTACGTGATAGCACTATATATTGTATACATGAAGATTGATGAGAGAGGGAACAGCGAAAGCGGTAAAGTCAAAAATAGGACTATTGCATTGATTTATGGGGCGAGAACTGCCGTTAGGATGGGCTTGCTGCTGTTTGTCCTTGTCGAGTGTTCCAGGCAGTTGATGTTGAAAAGATACACGGTAATTGCTATCTCAATCCCCTTGTTGCTTGCATGTCTGTATATGGGTAGCCGTGGCACAAGGGGGATGGTCAGGTTTGCGGAGTCCGTGTTCTGGTTCGCTGTCGCGGCGGGGGCTGTGGTCATTCTGTCTTCTGTGAGTAACCTTGATCTGTCAGTGCTTAAGACTGTGACTGAGATAGGAGACGAGGGCGGGGCGAATCTCACCATAAGCCGTGTCATGGCTAGGGGAGGACTGCTTTTTCTTGGATTCTCGGCTATGGAGACGGTGGTGCTGGTGTATATACACGTCATTCGGAGGCGAAGAGGAATGTTGTGTGCAGCCGTAGGCACAAGTACCATAATAGGCATTATCTGTTCGATAATTGTGATATGTACACTTGGCACGGGTGCGCTCATGGCTAAGGAGAAAAATATACTATATATAGTGGGAGCCATGGAACTGCCTGGCGGAGTGAAGCTCAGGCCGCTCATGCTGGTGTGTTACCTTGTCATAGTGTTCGGTGTGATGGCAATGGTTCCAAACGTCATAGGTGGATGGGGCGCTGTGGACAGACTGGGTGTTCGGCACAGATGGCTGTGGAAGACATTGTGGGCAGTCCTTGCATTTGCCGTATGCCTGTGGGCCGGGATGCTGCCCGGACAGCAGGACCGTATAAAGATCATCTCCGGATATCTTATTCTGGTGGATGTACCCCTGTCGATAATATTGCCGGCGGCATCACTTGCCGGGAAATGGCCTGTAAAAAAATCTGCCGGACTGGCGGCGGTGTTATTGACGGCGTGTATATTGAGTGGGTGTGAATACAAGCCGGTGGAGGATGTGGACTATGTGAATGCGGTCATCATAGAGCGCAGCACGGAGGAGCCTGCCGGCGGCGGGCTGAGATACAGTCTGGTCATAACAGGACTGGACGACGATGAGGATTCCCTGACCGAGGAGGTGGTGTACCAGGTGGACGCCGGCTCATTTGCCGATGCTTGCAGAAGTTATAATGAGAGTCATGCAAAGTCCCTCGATACGAGTCATGTGGAGTATATAGTAGCGGAGAATACCCAGGTAATGAACGAGACTGCAGCCGAACTTGAGAAGGAATTTGCTACAAGCTATGTGACTGTGGTGATAGAACAGAATATACTGGAGAAATCCGGGGATAATAATACAAATGAATATCTTAAGACACACTATGAAGGCCAGTGTCTGGCGACATACGCGAGAGATGGGATAGGTGAATAGAGACTTAGATGATCAGGAGGTATTGTTTATGTGGAGAATGTTCAGGGCGGCCATACTGGGTGTCCTCATAGGAATTGTCGGCGGTGTGATATTTGGACAGGTTTCTTATGTGAAGAAATATAAGGATAAGGTGTCGAGGGAGATAATGGCGGATGCGGTCATGTACAACAATTCACTGGATGACAGTGGAAGGGTCATAAGGCTTAAGGTCGATTATGATGGCAATATGAAGTCTGAGGATGAGAGAGATGAGCTTGAGAGCTATGTGGGCAACACAGTCATGAAGCAGATCGGCATGTGGCTTGGGGACGACTACAATGAGAATCTGAGTTATATACAGATGCGCCACAATCTTGTCATGGCGATGGAGGATATAAATGACATTGCCCAGAGCGCGGCAAATGCGTGGGGCGTGGATGCCGATGCAAACTCCGGATTTTCTTATGAGTATTTTGGCGATTCCGGGGAGGACTGTCCGCCCGGAATGTATGAGACATTATGTATAGATCTGGGGGATAAGTGACGTTGAAAAGTTGATTCCCAGGTGTTATACTTTGACCTGTGGTGTGCCCCGGGTGCACCGCGGATTAAAGTATAAGGAGCACATGTCATGGCTAAGGAAAATTTGGTTGTAATATTTGGAGGAAGATCATCAGAGCATGAGGTTTCATGTATATCGGTACAGACAGTTGCCAAGGGGGTTGATCTTGAAAAGTATAATATGACATTGGTTGGCATTACCAAGGATGGAAGATGGTTAAAGGCAGATAATATAGAGAGTATAGCGGATGGAAGCTGGTATGACAGCAAGGTCACAGCAGTGATCTCACCGGACACCAGAAGAGAGCTTATAGTTTTCTCCGATGCAGGTGTGGAGCGCCAGAAGGTGGACGTCATATTCCCTGTACTTCACGGTATGTATGGCGAGGATGGAACTATACAGGGATTGTTCGAGATGGCAGATATTCCATATGTTGGATGTGGCGTTCTGGCATCGGCAGCATCCATGGATAAATTCTATACGAAGATAATCGTTGATCACATCGGTGTTTCACAGGCGAGATTTGTACCTGTGCTTGCAGAGGATTTCAGCGACATAGACAGTGCTATGGACAGAGTTGAGGCTGAGCTTGATTACCCTGTATTTGTAAAGCCTTCAAAGGCCGGATCATCAAAGGGCGTAAATAAGGCGACTGACAGAGCAAGCCTTCTGTATGCGCTGAATGAGGCCGTAAAGCACGACAACAAGATCCTCGTTGAGGAGACGATAGTTGGACGTGAGCTTGAGTGCGGAGTCCTCGGTTACAAGGACAATACCAAGGCTTCGGGAGTTGGCGAGATACTTGCCGCTGCTGAGTTCTACGATTTCGATGCAAAGTACAACAATGCTGAGTCGAGAACGGTTATCGGCGCCGACATCCCTAAGGAAGCAGAGAACGAGATAAGGGAAGACGCTGTGAAGATATTCAAAGCACTTGACGGCTTCGGACTCTCCAGAGTGGATTTCTTCCTTGAGAATGGAACAAACAGAGTTGTATTCAATGAGATCAACACACTTCCTGGATTTACAGGAATAAGCATGTATCCAATGCTGTGGAATGCTCAGGGATACGATATAAAGACTCTCGTCACAACGCTTATTGAGATGGCAAAAGAGAGATAAATTTATAAAATTACATAGATTGGAAGTTTATATGGTAAAGAATGTTACTGTGACAGTAGTTGGAGAGCAGAGGACGAGCAGGGAAGAGAACAACGCTGAACCCATAGAGCTTGTTACCAGGGGAAGCCTTCATGAGAAGGACGGGGTATTTTACCTGAAATACGATGAGTATTATGAGGATCTTGAGAAACCGGCGAGAAATCTGCTGAAGTTTGACAAATTAGGACTTGACCTGACAAAGAAGGGCGAAGTCAGTGCTGCCATGTCATTCAGACCGGGAGAGACCAGAGAGGCATTTTATTCCACTCCGGTTGGTATGATGAATATAAGCATACTCACTGAAGGCTATCAGCTCGTGGAGACGGAAAAGGGGCTTGGTCTGGTCGTGGTGTATGTGATGGATTATGGCAATGAATGTGTATCGTTTAACGTACTCAGGATAACCGTGGAGTGAGGATAGCTATATGGATGACGAGAAGGCGTTTGATGATTTTTTGTCTATAGATACGACGCTGTGTATAGGTGCGGAGCAGCCCACCGAGGAGAATAATATATATCAGGCGACTTACTACAGGGATCTTGTGACCCTGTTCAATGCCGTGTCCATGGAGCCGGAGGATACACTTGTTGATTTTGGCTGCGGACTGGGGCGTGTGTTGTTCTATGGCAACTCAAGGCATTACTGCCGCGCCACGGGTATAGAGGCGGATGCTGACATATACGAGAAGCTTCTGGAAAATGCCGCGGGTTATCAGAGCAGATTTTATGATCAGGAAGACAGGATGAACTTCTATAATATTCCGGCGCAGGAGTATGAGGTTGCAGATGAAGATAATTATTTCTATTTCTTCAATCCATTTTCCCCGGAGGTGTTCAAGAAGGTCATAGACAATATAATAGATTCCGTGCGCAGGGCACCGAGAAATATATATCTGATGCTGTACTACCCGACATTTGAATATCAGAGAGTCATGAGGGACAGCAGGTATTTTGTGTTGAAGAATATCATCAAGTTGTCAGGATACGAAGAGGATCCCGATGAAAAAGTGTATGTGTATCACATGTCAAGATACTTTGTGTGATTTGCCACTTCGGCGCAACAGCAGATATAGGGCGATGAAGCCTGCGGCTGACGTGATACCAGTTGCAAGTATACAGCCTGTATGTGGCAGTGCAAATGGCAGCATCCCGGTGAAATAAGAAGATACGTTGATCGTTATGTGAAGAAGGATCGATGGCAGCAGGGAAGACGTCCATGTGGCGAGCAGCGCGAGAAGGATTCCCATGGGAAGGGCGTAGCAGAACTGGACTAAATTGCCGTGATAAAGGGCGAACAGCAGCGCTGACAGCAGGATGGCGATGGCATCTGAATGTCTGCATGTAAATGCACGTCTGGAAGAACTCAGAGAGATCCCTCTGAACACAAGCTCCTCACAGACCGGTGCAAGCAGCATGACTGTTGTAACTCTGAAGATACCGTTGTTTAGAGAGAATGATGAACGAACCATGTCTCTGTAACTGCCGAGAAGCTCTGGACGATGGAGCTCAATGGCGTTCAGTATTCCGGTCGAAAAAAACTGCAGGCTGAGGCCTGTTATGACAATAAGTATAAAAATACAAAAACAGAACAGGAATGAGAGTGATCTCGTTCCTGTTCTGTTTTTATTGTTACGGTTATCTCCTGTGGTGAATACCCAAGAATATACATGATGTATATATCCGCAGAGAATAATTATTATAACACATGATACCAGAGATGATGGAATAAGCCCCTGGACAAAAGTTATGCATATCGGTGCGAGTGAAGCTATTCCAAGTTCGCGGAGGTTAATATGACATTTCTTCATATTGGGAACCTCCTTTCAAGCTGTTACATCTTCTGGATCTTTTTAGCTCTCTCTTTTTCTTCCTTGGCCTTAGCCTTGGCTGCGGCCTTCTGCTCCTTGCTGAGCTTTGACTCGGCTACATCCTTGTCGTACATATCCTGATACTTTCTCTGCTTTGCACGAAGCTTCTCACCAAAGGTCTTCTTGCCCTTCTTCTCCTCGATCTTACCACGAACATTCTTGACGCTCATGATATAGATACCGCTGACCATAGCCTTTACCTCTCCGCGGACAGGCATCTGATCATATATACCGTCATCACAGATAAGATTCATGATCTGAGGTCCGATCTTGGCCTTTACTATAGGCATCTTGGCCTTCTGGTAACGCTTTGGTGTCTGTTCCATTACCATCTTAGGCAATCCGGCATCCTTCATAGGGAGCATCTTCTTGTCGATGACAAGCATCGTCACAGGCTGTGCCTGTTCCTTCATCATTTCCTTCTGTGCAGACTGCTTTTTCTGAAGCTTATTGCCCACTATGTATAATGCAATAAGACCTCCGATAAGTATAACTGCAACTATTATCAACCATACCCACCATGCCATGTTTAGTTCCTCCTGATTATATTTAGTTATTGGTGTTTTGTCTTGCCGTGATCAGATTATTATAGTCTGATCACTTTTTTGTTGCAAGGGGGAGATTCTTAACCCTTGCTTCCTGAATGAGTGCCGGAATGGTTTCAAGAACCTCCTTGCGCTCCTTTGGCTTCAAGCCATTTATGTCGATAGGGTCAAGAAATTCGATGACCACCTTGTGACTTCTGATAAAGTTGTGCTTGTTGGCCTCCATGATATTGTCCGTTCCACATATGGATACAGGCACTATAGGACATCCGGCCTTCTGGGCGATCTTGTATGCGCCGTCCTTGAAAGGAAGAAGCTCCTCGCCGTCATTTCTGTGACCTTCAGGAAATACCATCATGGAGTGTCCTGACTTCACAATGTCGGCCGACTGAAGGATGGTCTCAAGACCCTTCTTCAGGTCAGATCTGTCAAGAAATGTACAGCCGATATCCTTCATATACCATGGAAGGATAGGAACCTTCAGGATTCCGTCCTTGGACATAAATCCCAGAGGTCTGTCCAGTGCGTTGTGACAGCACAGTATATCGAAGAAGCTTCTGTGGTTGCCGACAAACAGAATAGGCTGATCCTTCGGCACGCGTTCCAGACCTATGACTGTGCGCTTTGCACCGCAGATGAACAGGACTATTCCGAAGAAGCCCTTGACCAGTTTCTGGGCGTGGCGGTACGCCTTTTCCTGATCCTTCTTAGCAAGAAGGTACAGATACAGGTGATATGGAGTACACAGGATGATTCCCAGAAATGCAAATAAATATGCAAATATTGTTCTCAATATATAATTCTCCTTATGCTATTTTAAATGTTCCAACATTGATTTGACTCGTCGTATGATTACTTCTCCTCAGAATCCTTCTTCTCCGGTATTGGAGTATATCTTCCATAGAGCTTTGATGTCTCAAGAAGCCTGTCTGACAACTGCTTGCCCAGGTCTGAAGCTTTGAATCTCCATGCCCAGTTGCCCTCTCCAACGCCTGGCGTGTTCATACGTGCCCATGAGCCGAGCTTTAGCACGTCCTGCATAGGAACGATGGCCATGTTGGCAACAGAAGAGAAGCATGCTCTTATCATAACCCAGCAGATATCACTTGCATCAGTGCTGTAGTATCTTCTGAGCTTATCCTTTGAAGCCTCATAAGCCTGCGTATACCATCCAAGGGTGGTGTCGTTATCGTGTGTTCCTGTATAGCATACACAATTAGGTGTATAGTTATGTGGAAGGAAGTCGTTCTCGTTTGGATTTTCAAATGCAAACTGAAGGATCTTCATTCCAGGAAGTCCGAATTTGTCTCTGAGTTCTATGACTGAATCATCTATCTCGCCGAGATCCTCGGCGATGATAGGAAGATGGTAGCCGAGATTAGCTTCGAGCTGTGTGAAGAAGTTCAGCCCTGGAGCTGGCTTCCACTCGCCGTTGATGGCGGTCTCCTCACCGTAAGGCACTGCCCAGTAACGGTCAAATCCTCTGAAGTGATCTATCCTGAGGAAATCTGTTACTGTGAGCTGATATTTGATTCTCTCTATCCACCATGCATAGCCTGTCTCGGTATGCTTTTTCCAGTTGTACAGAGGGTTGCCCCAGAGCTGACCGGTAGCTGAGAAATAATCTGGTGGAACACCTGCAACCTCGATAGGGTATCCTTTTGAATCCAGCAGGAACAGTTCCTGATTGGACCATACGTCTGCGCTGTCCCATGCGAGGAATATAGGTGTGTCACCTACTATACTGATTCCGAGATCATTTGCATATGTCTTGAGGGCCTGCCACTGCTCTGTAAAAAGGAACTGGAGGAAGTTGTAGTAGCCGATGCCGTCTGCAAGCTTCTTCTTCCATGTGGTCTTTTGCCTTGCGGTCGGCTTCTTCAGTGAATCATCCCACATGTACCAAGGCATTCCCTCGTGCGCATCCTTGCCTGCCATGAACAGAGAGTAGTCAGCAAGCCATGATGTATTCTTGACAAATGCATCGAACTTTGCCATGAGATCCTCGTCTCCTGACATATCATCTGCATAGTCAGCGTCGATAAATCTCTCGTACGCTTTCTTCAGAAGTTCTGTCTTGAATTCTATAAGTGTTCCATAGTCGATCTTCTCAGGATCCCAGTCAGGCATAGCTGAGAAGTCCTCGTCCAGAAGTAACTTCTTCTTTCTGAGGTAGTCGATATCGATGATAAGTGGTTGTCCTGCAAATGCTGAAAATGGCTGATAAGGTGAATCACCAAAGCCTGTGTGACCGAGTGGAAGCACCTGCCACAGATTTAATCCTGAAGCTGCAAGAAAGTCGATAAACTGATAAGCGCCCGGACCCAGATCTCCGATTCCATAAGGACTTGGGAATGATGTCGGGTGAGCCAGAATGCCGGCGTACTTCTTAGGCTTTTTTTCGTTGTTCTGCTCTAACATAATCTATCCTCTTTTCATAATATGTAAAACCACAGAGCCATGCCACCTCACAGTCTCTTCGAGCCTGTTCGGCTGGTGTGCCCTGCGGCATTCAGAGCCATGCCACCTCACAGTCTCTTACGAGCCTGTTCGGTGCGGCGTATCCGCCGTATAGCACAATATAAGAAATGCCTTGTTCATGCAAGCATGACAAGCCACTTCTTATATTGTGCTGCATGGCTCTGAACGGTAACATTATACAATACTATGTGTGATAGTTGCAAGGTAATAGTGCTTGACAGCGGGCTGTGTGCTAACTTATTATAAGTGGAAGTATTTTAACTTGCGTATACTTCCGTATTTCCGTGATATATGGCGGTTAAGCCGTATGTGTGGAGCGGATAAAAAGAGAAAGAAGAGTATAAAAATGGAAAGAATAATCACAAGCCTGCTTGAAACGGATATGTACAAGTTTAGTATGGGACAGGCGATTTACCATCAGTTCAGTGACTATAAGACAACATGGTCATTCAAGTGCAGGAATACTGACGTGTTCTTCACAAAGGAGATGGTTGATGAAATCAAAAGACAGATACAGCTCTACTGTGATCTGAGATTTACAGAGGAGGAGCTTGAGTATCTGCACAATATCAAGTGGATAAAGGGTTCTTATGTTGATTTTCTGAGACTCTGGAAGGCAAGATATGAGGACTTTGAGATATCAGATGACGCTGAGTGTGGACTGAAGATAGAGGCGAGAGGCACTTGGCTCAATACTTCCATGTATGAGATACCTACTCTGGCTATAGTGAATGAGGTCTATTTCAGAATGAACGATGACTATGATAAGCTGCTTGCATCATTCAGGGAGAAGCTTGATGAGAAGATCCGAAAAGTCGAGACCGGAGAGTATAACCTTGGAGCTTTCAGTGAGTTTGGACTCAGAAGAAGACTTTCGGCTGAAGCTCAGGAGCTTGCAGTCAAGGAACTCAGCAAGCGCAAGTATCCGGGTTCAACATTTGTCGGAACAAGTAATGTATATCTGGCAAGGAAGTATAATCTGGTTCCGGTTGGAACTATGGCGCATGAGTGGATCATGTGTGTTGGACAGGGTAATCATAAGCACAATCCTGCATATTCCAACTGGTATGCATTGGATGCATGGGTTAAGGAGTATGGAGTGCTGAACGGAACAGCTCTCACTGATGCCATCACAACAGATTGCTTCCTGAAGGATTTCCAGCTCACATATGCGACACTTTTCAGTGGGGTGAGACACGACAGTGGCGATCCTTATGAGTGGGGCGACAAGATGGTTCATCATTATGAGAAGCTTGGACTTGATCCAAAGACCAAGACACTTCTGTTCAGCGACAGCCTTGATTTCGAGAAAGCGGACAAACTTAACAGCTATTTCAAGGACAAGATCAAGGTTGCATTTGGAATAGGAACATATATATCCAACGATACGTGCGATGAACCGCTCAACATAGTTATGAAGACTACAGCATGTAACGGCATGGATGTTGCCAAGATATCTGATGATAAGGGCAAGGGTATGTGCAAGAACCCTGATTATGTTCATTATCTCAACAGATGTATCAAGTGGCGTATGGAGAATGATAAGTAAATTTTCATAAGGAGGGACCCACGTAAGTGGGAGGATTCCTTATGAAGCACGCAGACGCCGCGCGCAGCGCATTTTCATGCGTCTGCTCATTAGCAAAAAATGGAGTTTTGTGAATTATGGGAAAAATTATTATAATGACAGATTCTGCCAGTGACATTTCAGAGAATGAGGAGAAGGAGCTCGGCATCAAGATCATTCCTTTCCCGGTCGTGATAGGTGGCAAGTCTTATCTGAGCAGAGTCGATTTTGACAATGAGGGCTTCTACAAGCTCATGGCAGAGAATGATGATCTTCCAAAGACATCACAGATCACAGCGTACCAGTTCGGCGAGGTGTATAAGGAGCTGGTGGAGCAGGGTTACACGGATATTATATATGTAAGCATCAACAAGGATGGTTCTGCCTCATATGCAAATGCGCAGATGGCCGCAGATCAGTTCGAGGAGGAATATCCTGAGTGCGCCGGAAAGTGCAATATATATGTATTTGACGGAATAGGCTACAGCGGACAGTATGGATATCCTGTTATTGTGGCAGCGCGGATGGCGAAGGAAGGCAAGGATGCCAAGGATATCGTGTGGTATCTGAAGGATGAGCTCCCAAAGAGAAGGATATACTTCGGAATATATGGTCTTAAGTATGCCGCAAAGTCTGGAAGAATACCTAGTGCAGCGGCTCTGGTTGGAGATGCACTTGGCGTGAAGCCTATCATGAAGATCTGGGCAAATGAGATCGTGACAGCTATCAAGTGCCGCGGCGAGAAGAAGCTCATGGCAAAGATGGTGGATGTCACAGTGGAAGAGATGGATCCGGGTTCAGAGTACCAGATAGTATATGGTAACGATGAGACCGTAAGAGACGAGCTGACAGCCCGTATGACGGAGAAGGTTGGCTATGGCCCTTCAGATTACTTCCAGATCGGGGCAGCAGTTGCATCAAATGCGGGCCCGAAGGTCGTTGGAACTATCTTCAATGTGAAGAAAGAGCTTATGTAAGGATTCATGTAGGAATTATTTCTTATGGCACGATGGCGGATAAAAGTCTTTGTGCTGTTTATCGTGGAATTTAATAATATGTGCATAAAATTATCCCTTTTCAAGGAAATTTTGTTGAAAAGATACAAAATCTCAGATTTTGTGCCTTTTTCAAGATATTTTCCTCAAAAAGGGATAATTTAGTGTCGTAAAATAAATATAATTGCCATTTAGAGAAAATATTTCCAAACCATTCAAGAAATCAAATCATCAAGCTCGTGATACACCCTTGCGAGTGGCAGTCCGACAACATTGTTGTAGTCGCCCTCAATTCCCTTGACGAACAGACCGCCCTTGCCCTGAATTCCATAGCTTCCGGCTTTGTCAAACGGCTCATTTGTGGCGAGGTACTGGATTATCTCGTCGTGGGATACAGGATAGAAGGTGACATCCGTCTTCTCATAGAATGAGCTGGATGACTTGGCTCTTCCGTTCACATATATCAGACACACGCCGGTGTACACCTGATGCGTCTGGTCGGACAGACTGTTCAAGGTGTTGTATGCATCGTCGTAGTCGTAAGGCTTACCAAGAATCCTTCCGTTCAGCGATACAACAGTGTCTGCGCCGAGGACAACGAAGCGTTCAGGAAGCTTTTTAACCCGTCTTACAACATCCTGGGCGATGATCCTGTTGCACACTTCATCTGCCTTCTTCTTAGCCAGAAGCATTACATATTCAGATGGAGCCATAGGTTCAAGATCTTCATCAGAAAGACTTGGACACACATCGAAGTCGTATCCCGCCTGGGCCAGAAGTTCCTTTCTTCTAGGCGATCCCGAGGCGAGAATTATCTTTATGTTAGTCATATGCTATATCTCTATACTTTCCTAAAATAATTTTGTACAAACAAGATCTGTTATTGTCGTACACACAGATCATTATTTACACATCTTAATAGCCTTCTCAAACAGTGGCAGAGAGCGCTCAACCATATCTGTTGTAGTACAGTAAGCCAGTCTCATATGTCCCGGACACATAAAGCTGTCGCCAGGAACAAGGATCAGATCAAGCTCATGGGCAGTCATGTTACAGAACTCATTTGCATCTGCGATAGGAGTCTTAGGGAACATATAGAAGGTTCCGCCTGGCTCAACACACTCATATCCCATAGCTGTGAGCTCCTTGTACAGGATGTTCTTGTTCTTCTCGTAGATAGACAGATCAGAGGTCTCGTCAAGAACCCTTGCAACTCCGAGCTGTATCAGAGATGAAGGACAGTTGTGTCCTGTGAAACGTGATACCTGTCCGCACATGTTGATGATGAGTTCAGCGTCCTTGCACTTAGGATTTACAGCCACATATCCGATACGCTCTCCAGGCAGTGACAGTGACTTGCTGAATGAGTAGCAGCAGATGGTGTTGTCGTAGAACTTAGAGATGAACGGCGAATCAGTTCCCTCAAATACGATCTCTCTGTAAGGCTCATCTGATATAAGGTAAATGTCATGTCCGTACTCCTCCTGTTTCTCTGTGAGGATCTGGGCAAGATGTGTTATAGTCTCGGTTGAGTAGACGATTCCGGATGGGTTGTTTGGCGAGTTGATGAGGATTGCCTGAACATTTGGGTTCATCATCTCGAGGAATGCGTCAAAGTTGATCTGGAATGATGTAATGTCTGCTGGAACGACCTTGAGAACAGCACCGGTTCCGTCAACGTATGGAACATACTCAGGGAAGTAAGGCGCAAATGTGATGACCTCGTCACCCGGTTCTGTGACACATCTGATGGCGTGAGCCAGGGCTCCGGCAGCACCTGATGTCATGAAAATGTCCTCAGGAACATACTCCATGCCGAAACGGCGGTTCAGTGATTCTGCGACAGCCTTTCTTACAGAGTAGATGGTAAGTGTAGGGCTGTAGCCGTGAAGTGCCAGTGAATCCTCATTCTGGATAAGGTCGATAAGTCCCTTGTTGAAGTCATCCGTGGTAGGCACAGATGGATTGCCTATAGTATAGTTGAACACATTCTCAGCACCGATCTCAGCGGCACGCTTTGAAGCATACTGTGCAAATTCCCTGATGATGGAAGTGTTGTTTAACATTGATGAATATTTCTTTGAAATCATGAAAGTCCTCCTGTTATGTAAAATGTTATGATAAATATACATATAAAATCAATGCAATATGACACGTGTAATGTGGACACATATTATACGTTGATGTAATCTATGTGTACATCTATACATCACAATAAATATACAGTTTTGGACACAAAAAAACAAGAGGTAACAGAACGGGGAAGATCTGCTGCCTCTTGCAAAAAAATGAGGGGAGAGAGGATTCAAATAAATGAAAAACTCTTTACGATTGTTAGTATATTCAGGATTTGTGAAAAAAATGTGTTTAAAGATTAATCTATTTATAAAGATTAATAACTAATCATAAACAAATAATTAAACGTTCACAAAGTGCGGGTATTTCTGTATAATACAGCGTGACGGATACGATATTGCGGTACTATAAACAATGCATTAGTACCATAAGAGAGGTTTGAGATATGATATTTGAGACACATGGTCATTATGACGATACTCAGTTTGATGAGGACAGAGAACAGTTAATTGCAGAATTCCTTGAGAAGGATATAGACAAGGTCATGAACGTCGGAGCGGATATGCAGTCGTCGAGGAATTCGGTGGAGCTTGCCGCAAAATATCCGCATTTTTATGCGGCAGTCGGCGTACATCCGAGTGAGGTAGGAGAGCTGACGGAGGCGGATATACAGGAACTTAAGAGCATGGTGCAGGATAATCCAAAGGTTAGAGCCATAGGTGAGATAGGCCTTGATTATCATTTTGATGATGATCCCCCGAGGGATGTCCAGAAGAAATGGTTCGTCAGACAGCTTGAGCTTGCACAGGAGCTTGCCATGCCGATCATCATACACAGCAGGGACGCCGCGTCAGACACCATGGAGATATTGAAAAGAATGGATGGCGGCAGAAATGGCGGTGTGATACACTGTTATTCATACAGCGTAGAACAGGCAAGAGAATATATTAAGATGGGATTTAACATAGGGGTTGGCGGAGTAGTCACCTTCAAGAACAGCCGGAAGCTTCAGGAGGTCGTGGAGGACATCCCTCTGGAAAAGATAGTTCTCGAAACAGACTCCCCATACATGGCTCCGGTTCCATTCCGGGGAACAAGGAACTCTGCCCTCAACATACCTTATATAGCTGAGAAGATAACCGAGATCAAGGGCGTTCCGGTTCAGAAAGTGTATGACCAGACATACGCGAATGCCCTGAAAATGTACAAGATGTAATAAAAACGTAGATTACAGGCAATGGAGGTTTCGTAATGTGAATTGAGACCAGGACTTTGTGGTATTCCCCAGACAGGCATACCACAAAGTCCTGGTCGTGACACAAATCTTGATGAAACCTCCATTGTCTGGACGCAGGAAAGGACAAAGCATGGAGAAGTTAAGTAATCCACAGGTCACGATAGAGACGATAAAGAAATACGAATTTGCATTTCAGAAGAAGTTCGGTCAGAATTTCCTCATAGATGCCCATGTCATAAACAAGATAATCAGCGCGGCGGACATCACGAAGGACGACTGCGTTCTGGAGATAGGCCCGGGAATAGGAACCATGACCCAGTATCTTGCGGAGAGTGCCGGACAGGTTGTGGCGGTGGAGATAGATAAGAATCTTCTCCCTATTCTGGACGAGACCCTTGCGGAGTACGACAATGTGACCATCATCAACGATGACATACTGAAGGTGGATATCAACAAGATCGTGGAGGAGAGAAATGGCGGCAGGCCTATCAAGGTGGTTGCGAATCTTCCATACTATATAACCACACCGATCATCATGGGACTTTTCGAGAAGCATGTGCCGCTTCTCTCGGTGACGGTCATGGTGCAGAAGGAGGTTGCGGACCGCATGCAGGTGGGCCCGGGAACCAAGGATTACGGAGCACTGTCCCTGGCAGTTCAGTATTATGCCGAGCCGTATATAGTGGCAAATGTTCCGCCAAACTGCTTTATACCGAGACCGGGTGTGGGCTCAGCGGTCATCAGACTGAACAGATACCAGGAACCGCCGGTCAAGGTGAAGGACGAGCAGCTCATGTTCCGGCTGATAAGAGCATCATTTAACCAGAGAAGAAAGACTCTTCAGAACGGCATAGCCAACAGCGGAGAACTGTCATTTACCAAGGAGCAGATCGCAAAGTCTTTGGAATCCCTTGGAATATCAGCAAATATCCGTGGAGAAAGTTTGAGTCTGGCGGAATTTGCAGCTTTGAGCGACATTCTCACGGACAAATAATGTCATAGGTGGTGAGACAGAATCATAGATAATTGATAAAGCCCCCGGAAAAGGACGCAGAATTCCGGAAGGGAGAGGAGGATTATCTATGGTGTACTGGAACCGATTTATATCGTATATTTACAGGTATCACGACGGACACAAATGTGAAAATTCAGGATTTGCCAAGGTGGCAAAGGTGGGGAGAACGGGAAGACTCACGGTTGGACTGAGAAACGGAATGAACAGCAGAGAGGAAATCTATGGCGTGTTCATTTACAGGGAGACGCTGGCCGACGAAGGCGCAGTGGGCGGTGAACAGACAAATGAACCCGTGATGATCCCTCTGCCGGTGCTCGTCGGTAAGATGAGACTCAGAAATGGACACGGTGAGGAGTGCTTCTCATTCTGCTGGGATGATGTCATGGAGAGCGGACGGCCTGTGACTGCATTTGCCGGTATCGTCATAAGGCGTATACAGCCGGATGGAAATATGGGGCAGGAGTATTACGACAGCGATATATTCTGTTCGTCCTGGACGGACAGTGTGATAGATTATTCCAGAATGTGGGATGCGAAACGTGCGGGCCGCGATGCTGAGGAACTGAGCGAGGCGGTGAGAGAGGCCTCCATAACAGATACGGTCACGGCAGAGTTGGAGCTTGAGAGCTGTGCTGCACCGGCGGAGCCTGTATGTTCTGATGAGGTCGAGACCTCCGAGACCGGAACGGCGATAGACAAAATGTTTGAGAACTATGAACGTCTGCCACTTCTTCCGGGAAGCTCCCTGGATGACGGGCTGGACAGCGTCATAGAGAGCGTGAAGATATCCCCGAATGACATAGGTCTGCTGGACATGTGCAACTGGAAGCTCGGGGTGAACAGCTTCCTGACACACGGGTATTACAGCTACAAATACCTGATGTTTGGCAAAGTCATATTTTCCCCAGATGATGACCGCGTCAGTTACATACTTGGAGTTCCGGGGGTGTATTCCTCGAGGGAGAAATACCTTGCCGGGATATTTGGATTTGACAGATTCGTGCCGGAGAAGGAGACACATATCAAGACCGGCAGCTTCGGCTACTGGATAGTGGATATAAGATAGGAAGAAGAGGATAAAGAGAATGGAAGATACCAATATAGATGAGCTGACGCCGGAGGAGCGGCGTATCCATGAGAAGTATATGGGTAAAGCCATAGCCCAGGCAAAGAGGGCTTATGCAAATGGCGATGTTCCGATAGGCTGTGTCATAGTCCACGATGACAGGATAATCGCAAGGGGCTTCAACAAGAGAAATCTGAAAAAGACCACACTTGCACATGCGGAGATACTGGCCATAGAACAGGCGTCAAAGAAGCTCGGCGACTGGCGGCTGGAGGAGTGCACAATGTATGTGACCCTTGAACCGTGCCAGATGTGTGCCGGGGCCATAGTGCAGGCCCGTATCCCAAATGTGGTGATAGGATGCATGAATCCCAAGGCCGGATGTGCGGGCTCCATAATAAACCTGCTGGACATGAAACAGTTCAATCATCAGGTTGAGGTTATACGTGGTGTGCGGCAGGATGAATGCAGTGAGATGATGAAGAGCTTTTTTCGCGACCTGAGACAGGGAAAAGCGAAGAATGCTTGACGGCGGGCGGCATGTCAGATATAATGTAGCCTGCGGTGCATCTTGTGCACAGCCAATTAAATATGTTTTAAAGTTTCCATGCAACCGGGGAGGTAGCGGCGCCCTGTACCTGCAATCCGCTATAGCAGGGGTGATGGTCTTCCGGAGGGGTGGCCGCTGTAGGGCTGCCCTCAGTAAGTGATGTTGATGTCTGGGTCTCGCGCAACAGGAATCTTCGAACCGTGTCAGGTCGGAGACGAAGCAGCACTAAGGGGAATCTCCTGTGTGCCGTGAGGGTGCCTGGGCTGAGTTAACTGCTGAGGTAACGTCTATGGTGACGCTTCGAAGGAAGATCGCATGGATTTTTTTATTTTTAACATTATTTATTAAAAATTTAAAAAAATATAGCAAAATCCCACAAAAGATGTTATCATCAAGTATGATACTTTTGCAGTGTTATTATGCGCTGCAGAATAGTGATTTCCAAGGGGCGAAACGGATATGAATTACGCTGAAGTAATTGATTTTGTAAAGGAACAGACAGCCGTTAACGGCAGGCCGCCTAATTATCCATTCAGGAGCAGATTTGAACATACTATGCGGGTGTATAGATGGGCGATAAAGCTTCAGTCGAAGTTAGGTGGAGATCTGGATATAATAGTTCTCGCGGCACTTCTTCATGATGTGGGCTGGGATGACGAGAGACCACATGGGGAGGTCGGAGCAGAGATAGCTGTCAATTATCTTGACAGTCTGGGAGTCGATCCACAGAAGATAGCCAAGATAGGCGAGATAATCATGATCCATGAGGAGAAGGATACTGATGCAGATTTGTCACTTGAGTGCAGGATAGTTATGGATGCAGACCTGTTGGATGAAGTGGGAGCGATCAGTGTTCTGTGGGATTCCATGGCTACGGCTATAGAGGACGAGGCAAGCTATAAGCGCGCATATTACAGAATCAAGAATTTTTATAAGATCAATAAACCAAAGATCAAGAGATGTAAGACGGAGGCTGGACGACTTGAGTACAGCAAACGCATGCAGCTCCTTGAGGATTTCATATTCCAGCTTGAGAAAGAACTGTTCTAGTATCGATTGATGAATTTGATTGTGGATAGGAGAGATAATTATGAAGACATTTGTTAAGATCCTTGTAGCCATTATTGTGGTAGCAGCTATCTGTGGCGGTGTGTATCTGGTTCTTCCTGAGACAGCTCAGATATTTGTAAAGGGTAATATTCAGTATCGTACTAACGATGAAGCAAAGGACAAGATAGACAGCCTTAAGAAGAATGAGATCGTCTATACAGATGTACAGAGCAACGGAACAGAGAAGAAGGTTCCTACAGGTGTTACATATGGAGACGCTCTTGATAAGAAGGCCAAGACAACAGTATGGTATTATGAGGACACAACAAACGGTGGATTCAGAATCACATATTATGGAACAAAGGTCAGCATGGATCTTGCAAAGTATGGTTCAGATGGAACATATATAGACAAGACACTGAAGGCAGTATTTGATTTCCCTGCAGGCGGAAAGAGTACAGTTACATTGTACATAGGAGATGAGCAGTGTGACGATGCGATGAAGGCTGCTGTACTTCAGGCTCTGGCTAACTAATAATAGTTAATATACAATAAAACTCCACACCGACTATGATTTAGACGGTGTGGAGTTTTATTTTGCATTTTTATAATTGCTTTTGCAGATCTTATGCAGATCAGTCGTGGTCGTTTACGAGATCCTCTATCATGTTGATGATGATTCCCGTTGAGTCGGTCAGGTTGCTGGACTCCATAGCCTGGATATATTTCTCTTTGTTGTTGTACACTTCATTTATTCCGGCGAACAGGGAATCTGTGTTCAGCTCTTCCTCCTGTATCACATAGCTGTATCCGCTCTTCTCAAATGACTGGGCGTTGAGAATCTGATCACCTCTTGATGCAGCCTTTGACAGAGGAATGAGGATGTTCGGTTTTCTGAGTGCGAGAAGCTCACAGATGGCATTGGCTCCTGCACGTGAGATGATGATATCGCACAGTGCAAGCATGCTTGCAAGTTCCTTCTTTACATATTCGTACTGGACATAGCCCTTCTTATCCTTGAGGGATTCATCCAGATTGTCCTTGCCGCACAGGTGGATGACGTTGAAGGTCTCCAGAAGACGGTCGATATTGTCTCTTATTGCGTTGTTGATTATGACGCTTCCTGAACTTCCGCCCACGATAAGGAGAACAGGCTTGTTGTCAGTGAAACCGCAGTAGTTATATGCAAATGCGGAATCGCCTCGGAAAAGTTCCTCTCTGATAGGGGTTCCGGTTACGACTGCCTTGCCCTCAGGGAAGAGATCCTTTGTCTCAGGGAAGTTACAGCATACCTTTGTCGCCTTTGGAAGGGCGAGCTTATTTGCAAGGCCGGGAGTCATATCTGATTCGTGTATCACCACAGGGATACCTGCTGAGTGTGCGGCAAATACCACAGGGACTGTGACAAATCCTCCCTTTGAGAATACTACATCAGGCTTGAGCTCTTTCATGAGCTTCTTTGCTTCAGATATTCCTTTAAGTACCTTGAACGGATCTGAGAAGTTCTTCATTGAGAAGTATCTTCTGAGCTTTCCTGAAGCTATGCCGTGATAAGGGATGCCCATATCTTCTATAAGTTTTTTCTCCATGCCGTCATATGAACCGATGTACTGGATGTCATATCCGTGCTTCTTCAGCTCCGGCATAAGTGCCATGTTTGGTGTGACATGACCTGCTGTACCGCCGCCTGTCAATATAATTCTCTTCATAATGATTGTTAATCCTCCTGTTACTGTGCTGAAGCCAGATACTGCTTGAGTGCCTGAGCCAGTTGATCCGGGCATGAAGTCGGCTTGAAACCGCAGGTTGTGCCCTCGAGTCTGGCGATGACGTCCTCTGGCTTCATGCCTTCTACGAGAGCTCCGATACCCTTGAGGTTACCATTGCATCCTCCGGTGAACTTTACATCATGCAGCCTGCCATCGATGACGTCAAAGTTGATCTCGACAGAGCAGGTTCCTTTAGTCTTATAAACCATAACAATACCTCTTTTCTATTGTACTTAACCAATCATTTTAATATTCGCTGATACATTCTAAGATGTATGTATCCTGCTTTTTTCATCTTGAAGTATATCAAAAGAGCATGCAAAAGACAAACATTTGTCGAGCGAAAATAATTGTATACCCCGGAATGTCGCTCATATAATACTACCATCCGGACCGGCCAAACGGATGTGGGGTTAAGCCCTGACAGGATATGATCGAATAATTGAAAAGAGAGGGAAAACTATGTTTGAAATTTTGTTGAATCAGAATGTGTGTATGTATGTGATGATAGTGTGTGGGTGTATAGGGCTGACAGGACGGGCTGTGATGAGCAGTTATCTTGCAAGACTGGCAAAGGCGGCTGAGCGCATGGGAACGACGCGGAAAAAACCATTGATGGAGATGCGCAGGCGGTATGAGGATATAACATCGCTGGATGTGAACATACATGACACTGCCGCATTTGTGGACAAGTACATAGACAGGCTGAAGATAGGTTTTATACCGATAAATGTGTGGAATGGATTTGTGAAAAATATGGGAGTGGCCGCAGCTGGGACAGGCATATTTGCAGCGGCGTATCAATATTATGTAGTAGGCGATGGCGTGGAGACATTGAAGATGCTGGGGTGTGGACTGGCAACCTGCATAGTGCTGGTGGCTGCTCATAACCAGTGGAATTGTGAATGGCATATGAGGACTCTGCGTGACAGCGCCAGAAATTATCTGGGCAACAGCCTGGCAAACAGATTGAAAAAGGAAGAAGAGAAACAGACGACGAAGCAGGATACTGTTGAGGCCATGGCAGCATGCAGTGAGACAGATGAAAATGACAGGATAAAAAGAAAGGCGAAGCCTGCGCGGAAAGCACAGCGGAGTGATAAGTCAGATTATGATGCTCTGCTTGACGGAATAATGAAGAAAATGCTTGCGGACGGATAGCAGGGGTGTTGATGAGCAGGTGCGTGGCAGATGAAATGTAGGTGAAAGCCGCCTGCAGAAGCCAATAAATTCAGGATGGTAGATAGTGAGAAAGCTGTACTTGATAGCAGGACTGTATGCTGCCTGCGTGATTGGAGCCGTGCTCAGCGGATGCTCCATATATGACAAGGAGGATCTGTCCAAGATGGTGGCGACTCCGGGGGACGCAGAGTGTCAGGCGGACGGTGCGAAGAATGGGGAAGGTGATGCGGAAGGAAAAGAAAAATCGGGAGACAAGACGGAAGATGCGGAGAGTAACACGGACACAGACGGGGAGAGTCAGGGTGAGGATATGACCAGACTAAGGGATTACAGCCAGATATCGACAAAGAAATATTCATGGTACATAGTGCGGGACAAAAATCATGGAATGAGTGGCTGTGACAACAGCTTTCCGCTGGAGCAGTACGATGCGTTCTACGTGGACAGAGTGTGTGCTGAGAAGAATGAAAAGGTGATGTATCTGACATTTGACTGTGGGTACGAGAACGGATATACAGAGCAGATGCTGGATGTGCTCAAAAAGCACAATGCAAAGGGCTGCTTCTTCGTGACGATGACTTACATAAGGGACAATCCGGATATAGTAAAGAGGATGAAGGAGGAGGGACATCAGGTGGGAAACCACACGGTGCATCATCCGTGCATGCCGGAGAAGAGTGTGGAGGAGCAGAAAAGTGAGTTAAAGGAGTGCTCAGACTTTATGAGGAATGAAACTGGGTATGAAATGGATATGTATTTCAGACCGCCGAGCGGTGAGTACAGTGAACAGGTTCTGCAGCTGGCTAAGGATATGGGGTATAAGACCATATTCTGGAGTATGGCTTACCTTGATTATGATGTGAACAATCAGCCGGGGACGGACTATGTCATTGATCATTTTGCGAAATATCATCATCCGGGAGCCATTCCTCTCATACACAATGTGTCGTCGTCCAATGCGCAGGCACTTGATACGGTTCTCACAAACCTGGAGAAGGAGGGATATGAGTTCAGGTCTTTGAATGAGATGAAAATTGAATAGTGGTATCAGAAACAGAAGCTCTCTGTGCGGATCATGCCGATCCGAACGGAGAGCTTTTGTGTATTGGCAGTGCGATCTGTGTGATATAAGCATCTTTATTTGCTCCGTGGGTTGGAGGACCCTCCATAAATGAATTGCGAAAATAACCACAAGTAGCAAGATTGTTTTCTTTTGCATAGTCCAATAGTTTCTTCTGGACAGTGTCGAAATTTTCATATGGACCACGGTGGTATATACAGATAGCTGCAGTCTGTGGAAGTTTTTTTATGTGTTCGTCATTGGTGTCAGGATCTGCTGCGACAGGTATGACATATCTTCCTTCGGATGTTGATTCGACAAAAACCTCTGTACACATTTTGCCTGTGGTGTCCAGTTGGTATTTTTTTGTTGCCTCGATAAAGGTCTTGCGCAGATCTTCAGTTTTTCTGGCCAGATCAGAGTCTTTGAACTCCTGACAAAATGCAGTGAATGAGGGAAGAGTGATAAAACGGATCTCCGGTTCTGATGTCTGGGACTGACGCAGCTGAAGCTGGGCTATGCACAGATCCAGCTGGGAACGGAGCGTAGTCATACGTTCAATGACATCCTCAAGCTTTTCGGTATTATTGAAGTACTTGTTAATCTCGGATAGCGATAATCCTAGTCCCTGAAGAACTTTTATAATTCGTATATGTACGATGTTATCGGCAGAGTAGTAGCGGAAACCGCTGCTCTCATTTTTGTATGCGGGTGTCAGAAGCCCCAGGTCTTCGTAGTTTAACAGCATTCTTCTTGTCACTCCAAGCATTTTGGTGACTTCGCCAATTTGATATAGATTTTTATTTGCGTGATTCATATGATTCCCCTTCTCTTAAAAATAGACAAAAAAAATTGTGAATATTGCATAAATACCGCAAAAATATTGTTGACTTGAACATTGATGTACGAATTATAATTATCATAAATTGTTAAAGGAAAAGAGTCAAGAATTAACAGGAGGTAATGGTTGCAGAGAGAAAACATTAACGGACACACGAAAAAGAGGTTTTATTGAGAAAGAGAGGGAAGTGTATGAAAGAAAGAATTCTATGCAGAAAAGTTATGGCATGGCTCATGACAGCTTTCATGGTCATAACGTGTTTGATTTCGATAGGTGGTAAGAATACTGCCTACGCAGCGGCTATGGAGAATATCAAGGTAACAGACGTGGATATAAGCACAGATGGACATATGAGAGGTCTCAAGTGGGGGTGGACAACCAGCGGTTATGCCAGCGCGAGCTGCAAGCTTGGCATTCAGTCTGAGAAGTTCACGACTGGAGATCTCACAAACTTTGGTGATTATCTGAGCAGCCATAGGTACAGTGGATGGGCGAGTGCCGAGTCACCTGAAGGCTGCGGATTTAAAGGCTGGATAACAGAGAACTCGTTCTCAAGGAGTTCAGGTACATATGACAGAACGGATACCATTTCCGGAGAGGGAATAGATATGGGTACCACGGGTGTGTATTATCTGTATACGTGGACATATTATAATGGTTATGTATTCCCTGATATTTACATAGGAAGTATTGATCTGAATGCTGGCAAGATCGTGGACGCCAGCGGCAATGAAATAACATTTCAGATCGGTGGCTTTTCAGGCGGAGGCAATACAGATCCTTCGGAGGAAGAAGTTGTATTCATGAACAATGGATATCCATATGGCAAGAATATGACGAATAGTTCAATCACTCTCGTTATGGACGTGACAGGGGAAGCTGCAACATATCAGTGGCAGAGCGCAACCAGTAAGCGTGGATCATTTACAGATATTGAAGGTGCAAATGGAAGTACATATACGTTCACCCCGACTCATGGATACTGGTACAGGTGCGTGGTGGATGGTACAGCCAGCAGAGCGGTAAAGGCAGTTATCCCTACCAGTGACAATGGAAATACGTGGACAAAGCCAAATACTTGCTGGTATATAAGCAATGGAGTTATGGCCTATATGGCCAATGGCAATGGGTTTGATATTGTTGGCTTGTATACCAAGGACGGAAAGAACTATATGCTTGGAACAAGCTACGACAAAGTATGGAGATTGTACAGCAGAAGCGATTCAGAGCCTTCAGCAGAAACGGCTACATCACAAGTATCTGTGGCTTCGCTTGCAGCTCTAAGATTGTCGTTTGATCCTATGAATACTCACGATCTGATTTTTGATGCTGAACTTGGTGAGGGACAGCACTCATTCGCTATAGGAGCTGACGCGAATATTGGAAATGAAATTACAAGCTCTGACAGTGCAGATGAAGCGGTGCTTGCTGCCACTGTCAAGAATGGTGAATTACAGCAGATAGCGATGATGGGAGTTGCTAAAGCGGCGGATGCGGCAGATGATACTCCATCATTTGTTCTTGCCCCTATAACACAGGCAAGTAATTACTGGATCGGGGGCTATGATTCCAGAAGAATATTTGAGTACAATACAGGTTCATCAAGCTACATAAAGGAAACTGCTGAAATAAATGGTCAGAATGCTGCATCCCTGGTTGAAGGAATAGATTCGGGATTGACAATGTCATGGACAAATGTTGAAGATGGCGGACATATAGGTTTCAAATTCAGCGTTGGAGCGGTGGCTGATGTAGGAGCAGTTACAGGACAGGTTGATTATATAACAGAAAATCTGACAGATCTTGATGGCGATACTTCATATATCATCACTGTTGATGGCGAGTCATATGAAATTGTGAGTGATATGTATGGTGATATAGCCCTTGAGGGAACAGATGATAACGACGTATCATATAGTTTGTTTGGTAAAAATATAAGTATCAGCAAGAAGGACAGTCAGGATACACCTGCTGATATAACTGTTGCAGCAAGACCGGAGGCGCCATCTGCACCGAAGACTCTTGCAGACATACAGAATCCAACACCAGCTGATATGGAAAGTGCTGCAGACGGCGAAGGCATTGAGATAGTAAGCGTGACTGGTGATTCTGTGACAGTAAGCCCGCTTGGCGGACAGCAGTATCAGTATTCGATGGATGGAGCGGCCTGGACAGTTCTCGATGATCTGAATGTGTCAGATAATTATGTTATCTCAGGACTTGAAGAGAATCAGAGGGTATATGTTCGCACAAGATACGTGGCTAATACGACAAAACCAGCTTCATTGTGGTCAGATGCCAAGGCAGTCTCACGTGATCTGATCGCCGGAGTAACTGCGGAAGATACAACCTGCACTTACGATGGATTGATACATAGCCCATCTGTTACAATTGCAGATGGCCTGGATGGAGCTTCTATCAGTTATTCATTGGCAGCAGATGAGCCGTACACACAGACGGTTCCAGAACTTAAAAATGCCGGAACATATAAGGTGTATTACCTTGTTACAGCAGATGAGTGTTCACCGGTATTTGGCGATGTGACTGTGACTATCGAAAAGAAAACGATCACAGCGGATAAGGTAATTGTTGATGAAAATGCATATATACAGGGAATCCAGTTCTCAGGATTGCTGGATGGAGATGAACTTGTATATGACGAGGATTATACTGTAGTACTGTGGGACGTTACACCTGGAATAGAGACGGTTGTAACTACATACAGATTTGGGCTTGCAACTACGGGTAATGCAGCCAATTACATACTTCAGAACAAGTCATGGGATATGGTTCATTATCATGACTGGACGTATGAGATAAAAGAAGGCCACAGTAACAAGATAATTGCATATTGCAATGAAACTGAGAATCCGGCACACTGCGCATATCAGGGCAGAAACGAGGCGGTCAGCTGTACTGTGACAGCAGAAAGCAGAGCGTATGACGGCACAGAATATGCAGGTGCAGTTGTTAATAACTGGATAACAGAGAAGACCGGAGAGGCAGCTGTTACATATTATGAGGGAACAGGCGATACCGATTATCCGGAAAATGAGAATGCGCCGGTAAATGCAGGTACTTATAAGTTTGTTGTGAAGATAGCTGATGTTACGGCTTATGCAGAATTTGAAATACAGAGACTTGATCAGAATGTTGAATTTGATGTAATCGATTACACATTTGGCGACAGTGTAGAGGCTCCAGAGGTTACAGGAGCACAAGAGGATCCTGTTATAGAGTATTACTACACAACAGAGAACAGCAACACGGATGGAACATTGTGGGAGAACTCCAGATCGGCAGATCCGGGCACATATTATATGTATGCCAAGGTTTGTGCTACAACCAATTACAATGAGTATGTAACACAACCGGTTCAGTTCACAGTTGCAAAGAGAGAGATAATTCCAGCAGCAACAACTCTCAAAGTAGGCAAGGTGGCAGCAAAGACATATGGAGGTGCAAAGTTTGCCCTCAATGTGAAGTGCAGTAGAAATGACAAGAAAACATTTACAAGCAGCAATACAAAGGTTGTCAAGGTGGATGGCACAGGCAAGGTAACTATAGTTGGTGCAGGCAAGGCGGTTGTGACAGTATCCGTTGCGGCAAATCAGAACTATAAGGCAGCAGCTGCAAAGGTTGCGATCACGGTAAACAAAAAAGCCATCAGAGTAACTGCAAATGACGCATCTAAGTATGAAGGCAAGGCGGATCCGAAGTTTACATTTACAGCGGAGGGACTTGTTGGCAAGGATAAGCTTACAGGAATTGTTCTCAAGAGAGCTGCTGGTGAGAAGTCCGGAACATACACGATCACAGCAAGCCAGAAGAAGGGTGCAAATCCAAACTACAATATAACATTTGCCATTGGCCGTCTTGTTATAAAGAAATCTCCAAATGTTGAACCTAGTGGAACAGAACTCTATAAGAAGACACTTCCGTTCTTCCTTATGAAAGGAAAGGGAACAGGAACAAGAATAGATCTGACATGGGATAAGGTCAAAGGTGCAACAGGATATGATGTATACTGGTCATACTGTAATGGAAAGAACAACTTCAATAAGCTTGCTAATGTACCGAAGTCCCAGAAATATGCCGATAAGAACCTCAATAATAAGAGAGAATACAAGTATTTTACAGTCGCATACAAGATGTCGGGTGGCAAGAAGGTATATCTCGGCAGGACAAATACAGTCCATGTTGCAATGCCTTATGCAGCAAAGACAAATGTCCTGAAAGTTACTGTGAACAAGACCAAGGCTAACCTTGCAAAAGGTAAAACATTTAAGATCACCAAGAAGGTTAAGCTTGAGAATCCAAAGAAGAAGGCGTTAAACCATCTTACGAAGAAGGAAAGGTTCATAACATCCAATGCAAAGGTGGCAACTGTTTCATCTGCAGGAGTTATAAAGGCAGTGCGTAAGGGCACATGTACGGTTTATGTAATGTCTGAAAATGGTGTTTGTGCAAAGATCAAAGTGACGGTTAAGTAGTGCTTTAGACATGGTTATAATTGAAAACTCCTCCAAACCGGTTGTGGCTTTGGGGGAGTTTTTTGAGATTAATAGTTGATTATGGTATACCTATTTGCTAAAATTGATTCAATGTGAAAAATTTAATACAAGTAAGGAGAGAAAACAAATGGCACAGACAGTAAGTTTCGATTTTAAGAATGCAAAAGCCATGGCTACAGACGCTGATATCGCAGCAATCAAGGATCAGGTAGTAGCTGCAAAGGCAACACTTGTAAACAAGACCGGTGAGGGAAATGATTTCCTTGGATGGATCGACCTTCCAGTAGACTATGACAAGGAAGAGTTTGCGAGAATCAAGAAGGCAGCAGCTAAGATCCAGGCAGATTCAGACGTGCTTGTAGTAATCGGTATCGGTGGTTCTTACCTGGGTGCAAGAGCAGCCATCGAAGCTTTAAGACACAGCTTTTATAATTCAGTTGACAAGTCAATCCGTAAGACTCCTGAGATCTACTATGCAGGATCAAACATCAGCAGCACATACATGGCTCATCTGCTTCAGGTGATCGGTGACAGAGATTTCTCTATCAACATCATCTCCAAGTCGGGTACAACAACAGAGCCTGGTATCGCTTCAAGAATCTTCAAGAAGAAGCTTGTTGAGAAGTATGGCAAGGAGGGCGCAGCAAAGAGAATCTACGCCACAACGGACAAGGCAAAGGGAGCTCTCAAGACACTTGCAACAGAGGAAGGCTATGAGACATTTGTAGTTCCTGATGATGTAGGAGGACGTTTCTCAGTTCTCACAGCAGTTGGTCTTCTGCCAATAGCAGTAAGCGGTGCTGATATAGATAAGCTTATGGAAGGCGCAGCTTCAGCAAGAAAGGATTGTCTTGCACAGGACTTCGACGATTCAGATGCTATGAAGTACGCAGCAGTAAGAAATGTACTGTACAACAAGGGTAAGTCAATCGAGATCCTTGCTAACTTTGAGCCAGCACTTCACTATGTATCAGAGTGGTGGAAGCAGCTCTACGGCGAGAGCGAGGGTAAGGATGGCAAGGGACTTTTCCCAACAGCTACGGACTTTACAACAGACCTTCATTCACTTGGACAGTTCATCCAGCAGGGTTCACAGAACCATTTCGAGACAGTTATCAATGTTGTTAACCCAACATGTGAGATTGTTATGGAGGAAGAGGACTCAGATCTTGATGGACTTAACTATCTTGCAGGCAAGACAGTTGATTTTGCAAATAAGAGTGCTATGAACGGAACTATCCTTGCACACGCAGATGGTGGAATTCCTATCATCCAGATCAACATCGACAAGATTGATGAGTTCACTCTCGGTGAGCTGTTCTACACATTTGAGTTTGCATGTGGTGTGAGTGGATACACACTTGGTGTAAATCCATTCAATCAGCCAGGTGTTGAGAGCTACAAGAAGAACATGTTTGCTCTTCTCGGCAAGCCGGGCAACGAGGAGCTTGGCAAGAAGCTTCTTGCAAGAATCAACGGTTAATAGATCTTTACAGATTAATATATAAGAGATGCAGGTGTGTTTTGCCACACCTGCATTTTTTTGCAATTCTATATTTCTTGTAATCAGAATCGCACAATGTTATACTTATGAAGTGTATAGGCTCAGAATTGAGCCTGATCATTTGCATTGTGAATGGAAGGATAAGAAGGGCAGTGACATATGAATGAAAAGAGAGATGTAGAGGGGCTGTACAACCGATATAGACAGGTTCCATTGTATCTGATAGGAATGTTCTGTCTGATGACAGTGTTCATGTATTTTGTCGGAATAGGAGCCGGCGTTATAGCCACCATTTTTACGGCAGTATACGGAGCGGTGAGCATTGTTGTTTTCCTGAGGATGAATGCTTTGTCCCGCGACAGATATGTGGAATTTGCCATGGAGCACGGCAAGATGCAGAAGGAGCTCATAAAGGAGTTTCCGGTTCCGTACGCATTGCTTGACGAGGATGGAAAAGTTGTGTGGGTGAACGACGAGTTCTCAGGTATAACGGAGACCAGTAAGAGAAAGCTCATGAAGCTGAATATAGTTCAGGTATTTGAGGAGGTTACCGAGGAGAGTCTTCCTTATCAGGAGGATGTCACCGAGGGAGAGATAGCATTTAACGGAAGAGAATACCGTTATGAGATCAGACGTGTACAGGTGAATAAGGTTGAGCCTGCTATGGAAGAGACGGATGCCCAGCCGGGTGGGGCCGGCACAGACGGAGATGGGGCTGATGAGCAGAAGAAAGATACGAAGGCTTCGCACGGTGGTTCAAGACACCACGGCAAGACGGACACCTTCCTTGCGTTCTACATGTTTGATGTGACAGTGGTGAATCAGCTCGCTCAGGAGAACCATGACCAGAAGCTGGTTGCGGGTCTCATATATATTGATAACTACGATGAGATATTTGAGTCGCTTGAGGAAGTACGACACTCTCTTCTTGTTGCCCTGGTCGACAGAAAGATTAACAAATACATGGCAAATGTCGACGCCATAGTCAAGAGCCTTGAGAAGGACAAGTACATGTTCGTGATGCCACAGAAGTATCTGGATCAGCTCAAGGAGAACAAATTTGCCCTGCTCGATGAGGTCAAGGCTATAAATATCGGAAATGATCTTCCGCTTACACTCAGTATAAGTCTTGGTACTGATTACAAGAGCTTTATAGAAAACTTTGAGGCAGCGCGTTCCGCCATGGAGCTTGCTCTGGGCCGAGGCGGCGATCAGGCGGTTATCAAGTCCGCCGACAGGATCACCTACTTTGGCGGTAAGAGTCAGGGAACGGAGAAGTCCACGAGAGTTAAGGCGAGGGTTAAGACTCTTGCGTTCAAGGAGCTTCTTGAGACCAAAGAGAAGGTTATAATCATGGCCCACAAGAATCCGGACATGGATGCTTTTGGTTCAGGTATAGGAATATACAAGATGGTGACTGCGCTGGGCAAGACGGCGCATATAGTTGTAAATGAGGTGTCATCGGCCATAAGTCCGATATACGGCAATTTCACTTCGAGCAATTCCTACCCGGCAGATATGATAATCAACAACGATCAGGCGCTCAGTCTGGTCGATGACGACACGGTCGTAGTTGTGACGGATGTGAATAATCCTACGCTCACGGAGTGTGAGGAACTACTGGCATATGCGAAGAGCATAGTGGTGTTCGATCACCACAGGCAGACAAAGGATGTCATTGCAAATGCGACACTGTCGTATATAGAGCCATTTGCGTCATCTGCATGTGAGATGATCGCAGAGATGCTCCAGTACATGGATGAGAAGATAAAGCTCAGGCCTACAGAGGCGGACGCCATGTATGCCGGAATACTCATTGACACCGACAACTTCCTGAGCAAGACCGGTGTCAGAACCTTTGAGGCAGCCGCGTTCCTGAAGAGAAGCGGTGCGGATGTCATGCGAGTAAGGAAGATGTTCAGAACTGACATAGAGACCTACAGACAGAAGGCGGAGGGTGTCAGCCACGCAGAGATGGTGCTTGATGCATTTGCCATATCAATCATTACACCTGGGGATGGCCCTGAGTCGCCGGTGGTACTCACCGCCAAGATTGCAAATGAGATGCTGAACATCGCAGGTGTCAGAGCTTCGTTTGTAATAGCGCAGATGGGTGCGGATGTCAAGATAAGTGCAAGAGCCATTGACGATGTCAATGTCCAGATAATCATGGAGAGAATGGGTGGCGGCGGTCATGCAAATATCGCGGCAGCTCAGTTTGAAAATGCGAAAGCAGAGGATATAAAGAAGGAGCTTGTTGGGCTCCTGAATGAGATGTATAAGGAAGGAGATATTTAGGATATGAAGGTCATATTATTACAGGATGTTAAAAGCCTTGGAAAGAAAGGCGCAATGGTAGAGGTAAATGAGGGCTACGCAAGAAATTTCATCATTCCTAAGAAGCTCGGCATGGAGGCAACTCCAAAGAATATGAATGATTTCAAGCTCCGCAAGGCTCATGAGGAGAAGGTGGCAGCAGAGAATCTTGCTGATGCCAAGGCACTTGCGGCAGAGCTTGAGAAGGCTTCAGTAACTGTTAAGATCAAGGTTGGAGAGGGCGGAAGAACATTTGGCTCAGTATCCACAAAGGAGATCTCAGATGCCATCAAGAGCCAGCTCGGTAAGGATATAGACAAGAAGAAGATCGTTATGAAGGACTCCATCAAGGCGTTAGGAAGCTTTTCAGTGAAGGTCAAGCTTCACCCTGAGGTTCAGGCAGAGCTTGCTGTAAAGGTCGAGGAAGCATAAGGAGTATAGATAAAATATGGAAGATGCATTTGCAAGAAAAAAGCTTCCCTACAATCTGGATGCCGAGAAGTCTGTTATAGGTTCCATGCTCATGGACAGAGATGCCATAGTGGAGGCGTCCGATATGCTGACCAAGGAGGATTTCTACTACGGTCAGTACGGAATATTGTTCGAGAATATGGTAGAGCTGTTCAAGGAGGGTAAGGCGGTCGATCTGGTAACCCTGAAGAACAAGCTTGAGGAGAACAATGTACCTGATGAGGTCATAAGCACCAAATCCATAGCGGAGATATTGGAGACGGTTCCGACATCGGTGAATGCCAAGCATTACGCAGAGATCGTGGCGGACAAATCCATACTCAGGAAGATGATAAAGCTGTGCGAGGAAGTGGAGAAGGACTGTTATCTGGATTCTGAGGGAGTTGAACAGCTTCTTGAACAGGCCGAGAGCGGTGTGTTCAATCTGATAAAGGAGAGAAACGGCTCCAGCAAATTTGTGGGGATCGACAGGATCGTCATGAACGTTATCGAGCAGATAGAGGAGGCTTCCAGAAAGAACACAAGAGTAACAGGTATCCCTACGGGATTCATAGATCTGGACAATATGCTCACCGGTCTCCATGGATCGGAGTTTATACTGGTGGCTGCTAGACCTGCCATGGGTAAGACGGCATTTGTCCTTAATATTGCCCACCATGTTGCCGTGCGCAAGGGAATTGCCACTGCGATATTCAACCTGGAGATGAGCAAGGAGCAGCTTGTAACGCGTATGATAGCCATGGATTCCCTGGTTGATTCCCAGAAGGTACAGACGGGACAGTTGGCTGAGGACGACTGGGATCAGGTGCTTGCCAGTGCGGAGAGTATAGCTGCCGCACCGCTGTACATAGAGGATAGTTCAGCACTCACCATATCCGAGCTGAGATCAAAATGCAGACAGCTCAAGAGCAAGAACAATCTTGGACTCATCATCATCGACTACCTGCAGCTTATGAGCACGACGGGACGAGTTGAGTCGCGACAGCAGTTCGTATCTGATATGTCGAGATCGTTGAAGATGCTTGCCAGGGAGCTGGATGTGCCTATCATAGCGCTGTCACAGCTTAACCGAGAGGTTGATAAGAGACCGGATCACAAGCCTGTGCTTGCGGATCTCCGAGAGTCGGGATCTATCGAGCAGGATGCCGATGTGGTTATGTTCATATACAGAGATGATTATTACAATCCTGATACCGACAAGAAGGGTATCTCGGAGATAATCATAGCTAAACAGAGAAAAGGTGCCACCGGATCTGTGGATCTGGTATGGCTGCAGGAATACACGAAGTTTGCCAACAAAGAGCACTAAATATATTATGTTTTATAAGGAGAATTGAAAATGGTAGTTGAACCAAGAGTTAAAGATTTTATTTGTACAACAGCTCATCCGGTGGGATGCGCACAGAATGTAAAGAATCAGATCGAGTATGTCAAGTCAAAGGGAGCAGTTAAGAGCGATAACGCACCTAAGAAGGTTCTGGTGATCGGAGCGTCAACAGGATACGGACTTGCATCACGTATCGCAGTTGCATTTGGCTATGGCGCAGATACCCTCGGCGTTATGTTTGAGAAGGAGTCAAATGGACGCCGTACAGCAACCGCTGGCTTCTACAACAACAGAGCATTTGAGGAGGAGGCTCACAAGGCCGGACTCTATGCAAAGTCCATCAATGGCGACGCGTTCTCAGTCGAGATCAAGGAGCAGGTCATCGAGACCATCAAGGCAGACATGGGCAAGATAGACATGATTGTATACAGCCTGGCTGCCCCTAGAAGAACAACTCCAGATGGAACAAAGTACACATCTGTACTCAAGACGGTTGGTGAGGAGTACACCAACAAGACACTTGTACTCAAGGACAACACCATCACAGATGCACATATAACAGCGGCAAATGATGACGAGATCAATGCCACCATCAAGGTAATGGGCGGTGAGGACTGGATCGACTGGATGCAGGCACTCTCAGATGCCGGAGTTCTGGCAGATAACGTGATCACAGTTGCATACTCATACATAGGACCAAAGATCACATTCCCTATCTACGCTGAGGGATCGATCGGACAGGCAAAGAAGGATCTGTACAAGTCAGCAGACATTATAAATGAAAAATTCCCTAACATAAAGGCGAAGATAGCCATCAACAAGGCTCTTGTCACACAGTCAAGTGCAGCTATCCCTATCGTACCTCTGTATATCACACTTCTCTACAAAGTTATGAAAGAGAAGGGACTCCACGAGGGATGCATAGAGCAGATGCAGAGACTGTTCATGGATAAGATCCTGGATGACACCCAGGTGGACGACAACGGATTCATCCGTATGGACGACTGGGAGATGAGAGATGATGTTCAGGAAGTTGTTGCTGAGCACTGGGATACAGTCAACAATGACAATGTCAAGGATATAGCAGACATCGATGGATACTGGGAGGATTTCTACAACATGTTCGGTTTCAAGATCGACGGTGTGGATTACTCAGCAGATGTTGATATCATGTAATATTCATGGGTAGTTTCAATATATAAATACTACAAATGCCCCACAGATTCATAGAATTTGCGGGGCATTTCGGTAAGCGCTTTTTTGGTGTGCCTGACCCATTATTTTCGCAAGGAGGAAGACGGTATATGTACAAATATTTATTATTTGATCTTGATGGAACCATCACCAAGTCTGAGGAAGGAATATTCAACTGTATAAAATACGCTCTGAACTGGGCTGGAATTCCATATCCTGAATACAGAGTATTCAGAAGCTTTATAGGACCATCACTTTATGATTCTTTCGTGAGGGAATTCGGCATGGACGACGCAAAAGCGAAAGAGATGGTTGCGAAGTACAGAGAGAGATACAACGTGGTAGGTCTCTTCGAGGCTGAGGTGTACGACGGAGTGGCAGACACCCTGCGTGCCCTTAAGGAGAAGGGCTGCATACTCTCAGTTGCAACCAGCAAGCCGACAGAGCCGACACTCCGTATCCTTGAGAAGTTCGGTGTGGGAAAATATTTTGACGTTGTAGTTGGAAGTAATCCCGACGGAACAGGATCAGACAAGAAGCACATCATATCCCAGGTCCTTGAAAGCCTCAAGAAAGATCACGGACTGACAGAAGATATGATAAAATCAAACCAGGTTGTGATGATAGGCGACAGACGCTACGACATAGAAGGTGGCAAAGCCTGCGGCCTCCAGACCATAGGAGTCCTCTACGGTTACGGCAGCAGGGAAGAATTCGAGGCAGCCGGCGCCGACAACATAGTAGAGACACCGGAGGAAATCCTGAATCTGTAGATAGAAAGGTAGCTTATAGTTTATAGATGTCTGTGTTAATATATTTTTTATTAAATATCTATGATTATTTTTGTGGGATGACACTCTGGGGAACTGAATAAAAGAAAAACAGGTAAGAGTCGATATCTATAATATAGTGTGGTGTATAAAATATATTTTTCAGCGAAATATGTCAGGAACATGATCTGAAAAGTATATATCCAACAAGACCAGGATGCCATACTCCCTGGGAATATAAAATTGGGTCTCTATATATGTAATCGGTAGCGAAGACGCCTGAACTTTGCTGCTTATTGCTAAGGCGGAGCTCGCAACGCCCTTATAGCGAGCGGGAGCCGCGTGCAGATATAAGCAAAGCAAAGTGAGGTAAGTCGAGCGTGATTACATATATAGAGACCCAATTTCTGTCCCTGGAGAGTATGTCATCCGTCCGTTCGTCATATCATCTCCTGACATTTGAGATATACCCGAAGAACGCTCCGATGATCCCCCCGATAATGTGGGTGAGATTCGACACATTGTCCTTCACAAACACTCCGTCAGCCACCTGTCCGCCGATATAAAGCACTGCAACAAGTATGAAGGTGAGCGGTATGGAGCCGTCCTTTATACATGCAAAAGAAGACAGAAGAATGTATGCGAATACCACTCCGCTGGCGCCGAGCAATGCTGTACCAGGGAAGAATATAAAATGCACGATTCCTGTCACCAGTGCGGTGGTGATGGTTACGATGAGCAGATCCTTTGAGCCGTATTTTTCCTCAAGCAGTGGGCCGATCACAAGCAGCAGCGTCATGTTGTTGATAAGGTGACTCCAGCTTGCGTGACCAAACACATGGGCAAACATGCGGATGTAGGTTAAAGGATCGGTGAGAGGGGCTCTGTATACTTCAAATAGAAGAAAGTTACTTTTGCCGCCTGTGAGGATATTCAGGAGATAAGCTCCCAGACAAATGAGTGCAAATGTAAGTACCACAGGTGAGTTAAAAGATATTCTTAATATGGTTTTGGATTTTGTCTTTGACATGGATCGGTTCCCCTCTTATTCATATAGTATAGAAAAATATTACCAGCGGTCATCCGCTGGTAATATTTTTTTAAGCGTCATAATCTGGCATATCGTTAAAGTACATCTTGTAGAAGTTGGTACTCTGTTCGAGAACCCTCATGGTTGATGGAAGCGGTACGGCGATGAGGTCGTTGAACTCATACTCTCCGGCTGCTGAATCAATCACATGTCCCATCTGAGTCTCATTATGTGTGTAATCGGCGTTGAAACCGCCGTATTTATTGCCACGGGCATCAAGACGTATCCACTTCTTGAGATCTGGGTGATATACCGCATTAAGTGCATGCATAGCCATAAGTCCGCCCTTGTGCTTGATACGGATATAGCAGAATCCTGTATATAAGTTGTTGGCACGAAGCAGTGCTGCCAGCAAATTGGCCTTTGAATAGCTGATGCCCGTGCTGGCTTCCAGTACATCGGAAGCGCTGATAGTTATTACTGAAAAGTTGCTGTCATATGTGTGAGAAATCCTATCCCGGACAAAATAGTAACATGCCTGTATGATCTCATCACTGCTCTTGCAATCTGCAGCAAGTTCCTTTGCCTTTGCAGCGACGATAGGATTGTCATAATTTACATACTTGTCGTATTGCAAATATGCTGAATCCTTATTTCTCTGAATTAGTTGCATTGTGTCATCTCTCCTTTATTACTTGGAATATGTAGAACTTCAGATAATAAGATTCATCTGCAGCCCATAATATTGGGTGATCAGGAGCCTGTGTGCGGAACTCTACCTGGCGAAGTCTTACATGTGAATTCATGGCGGCCTGTTTTATGGTCTTGGTAAATAACTCGAAATCCATAAAATGTGAACATGAACAAGTTGCAAGGAATCCACCATCCCTTACGAGTTTCATAGCACGCAGATTAATCTCGCGATAGCCTTTGACTGCGTTCTTTATTGAATTTCTTGATTTTGTGAATGCCGGCGGGTCAAGTATGACAACGTCAAACTGTTCGCCTTTTGATTCCAGTTCAGGAAGAAGATCAAATACATCTCTGCACTCAAAAGAGACAGTGCTCTCCAATCCGTTGAGCGCTGCATTTTCTCTGGCCTGGGCAATAGCAAGTTCTGAAGCGTCTACTCCCAAAACGCTGGAAGCACCGGCTATGCCTGCGTTTAGAGCAAAGGAGCCTGTGTGTGTAAAGCAATCAAGAACCTTTGCATCTTTACATATTCTCTGAATAGCAAGACGATTATACTTCTGATCCAGAAAGAATCCGGTCTTCTGACCGTCTTTCACATCAACAATATATCGAACGCCATTTTCATTTATATGAACCTTTGTGTTAAATTCGTCACCAATAAACCCTTTATAGGTATCCATCCCCTCGTGTTTTCTGACTTTTGCATCGCTTCGTTCATAAACACCCTCGATTATTATACCATCATTTTTAAGTATATTTTTTAAAATATTTATTAACAAATTTTTAACTTTGTCGATGCCGAGTGCCAGTGATTCGACAACAAGCACGTTTTCAAACTTGTCAATGACGATTCCCGGCAGAAAATCAGCCTCGCCAAATACGACACGGCAGCTACTGGTGTCGACGGTTTTCTTGCGGTAATCCCATGCATCCTGAAGTCTCTTTGTGAAGAATGCCTCGTCGATCTCGGTGTCCACATGTCTTGTGAGCATGCGGATGAAGATCTTGGAGTTGGTATTTATGAATCCTTTGCCGAGTGGATAACCGTCGAAGTCCTTTACTATGACGATGTCGCCGTTCTCAAAGCTGCCGACTATGGTGTCGACCTCATTGTCAAATATCCATGCTCCTCCGGACTTCAGAAGTCGTCCCTCTCCCTTTTTTAATGTAACAATAGCTCCCATAATATATGTATCCTTTCTCTGTACTGCCGTTGGCAGACATTTTTCGTTGTCTGTTTTTGAATTTTGCGGATTTATTTTACCATATGTAGACAAATAATCCAAGATGGGGCAACTTAACACATTTGTAACAAAAAACTTGTAAAAAAGTTATACTTGTAAAAATTATGTAACACGTGTATACTACGAACGTAGCAGAATGCACACAAACGTCAGATTCCCTGCGGAAACTGATGTTTAATAAAAAGGAGGACAGTAAAGATGTCTACAATGAAGACTAATATTGCAAAGAGAGAAAAGAGCCTGATGGCGGCAAAAGCTATAGGCAGTCTTATGGCGATTGCTGTATTGGCTATTGTGATTTTTTCTACAAATGTGGTGACACAGGCAGATGAGATGGGAGCTGACGGCACGGCAGTTCTGGCCACAGCATCAGATGCAGTTCAGAGTGGAATGATACAGGATGAGGATGGTTACTTCAGATATTATGTTAATGGTGAAGTGCAGAAAACTGCAGGCTGGATAGATGCCGATGATGGCACCAGATATCTTATAGATGAAAATGGCGTGGCAGCTATGAAGTTTACACGTTCTGGCGATACCATCAAGATATACAGATTCAGCGCTGATTCAAAGGACTGGACTATCTGCAAGAACGAGTGGCAGACAGTGGATAACGTTCTCTATTATCTGAACAATTCCGGACTGTGTGAAAAGATATACGATAATAGCAGCAAGAAGGCAAAGTCACTGAGCAGCGGCAAGCTTGTCCAGGTGAAGAACCAGATGCTTATTCTCAACGATGGCAGAACATATTATTTCAATTCAAATGGTGACAAGGTCACAAAGGGCGGTTGGTATCATATAAATTATGACAATATGGTATTTGTAACAGGCGGTGGATCCCACTATGTAAAGGAGAGGATCTACAAGGCATCAGGCATTTTCAGAAAGTATTCATTTAACGATTCAAAGAAGAGCTGGGATATGAACAAGAACCTGTGGAAGAATACAGGCAGAAAGCTGATGTATTTTGATGGATCAGGCACATGTACCATTCTGTATGATCAGGCATCGAATATATTGTACAGATACATATCAAGCAGCAAGTCATACAAGAGAGTCTCAAATGTGATCGACAAGCTCAACGGAAGCAGATACTACTTCTATGATGCAAATGGAAACAGACGTACATCATCAGGATGGAAGAAGGTAAATGGAAGTACCGCTTACTACGTATGTGACGGCGGATATGTTACCTCAAGATATACAGATCAGAAGGGTACAAAGAAGGTATACGACTTTGATTACTCGAAGAACACATGGGTGCAGAAGAAAAATATGTGGAAGACTGTCTACCGCAGCAGATATTATTTCGGCTCTAAAGGCGTAGCCACAATGAGCTATAACAACAGCACCAAGAAGGCATACAAGTTTACAGGCAGAAAGTGGAAGCCTGCAAAGAAGCTCATAATGAAGATCGGAAATGCCAATTACTATTTCAACAGCGCTGCAAAGCGAGTTGTAAAGGCTGGAAAGTATAAGACAGCCGATGGCTACATAGCATATGTCAACAGAAGAGGCGTTGTATATAAGAGAGAGTACGATCTCTCGGTCAAGAGATATTACACTATCGATCTTGGTAAGGGCAGAAAGACAAGAGTATATGGATATTATGATATAGGCGCGGCAAACAGACTGAGTAAGATGGTCAACCAGCATCGTGCAGAAAATGGACTTTCAAGCCTTAAGGTGTCAACATCTCTGACAGAGACCGCTACCACAAGAGCAAAGGAGATAAGCAACAAGTACAGCCATTACAGACCAAATGGAACACTGTGTCTCAACTCCATGTACGAGTTGTACGGAGAGAATCTTGCATGTGGTTTCAGTGGTGGAGATCTCGTGTTCAGAGCATGGTCCAAGTCGACCGCACATGACAGCAATATGCTGAATACTACATACAAGACCATGGGCGTTGCAGTATTTGTGGCTCTCAAAAATGATAAACAGGGATATAAGAGATATTATGTCCTTACATTTGGCAAGTAATTTTAATTAGGAAATTAGTGGAAAATAAGACTGTTAAATCCCTCAAATTAAATTGAATTATATGGAGAAATAGAGTACCATACATAGTATAAGGCAAATAGTCGGATATAGATTTTGGCTAGTTTGGGAATGGAGATTGTGTGTGGGTTTCATATATTCGTCTTTAAATAGAGGTGCCGGCGAGAGTGTGGCACTATTTGACAATAGAATAGCCAGGATGCTTCCTTTTGTCACGGGAAAGGCATATTTTGACCTCAGGAATTATGATGCCCAGACTGGAGAATTCGGAGTATATATTGAATGGGATGGTGAGCTTGAGGCAGTGCTTGGATATTCACTGCCGGCAGGAGGATATTTCGTCAAAGCAACCACACCGCAGGCGTACAGATTCCACAGGCTTGACAAGGGACTCCCGGTATATATGAAGTTGATAGCGCAGAATGGCAGACTGTATCCTTACAGGACATATGTCATGATGGACGGCAGACCTTTCAGTGTGGAATTCGGCGGTGGAGTTCTGATCCCTTTTGAGGACAGATACGAAGAGCTTGGATGCGAAGCTGCGAAACAGACTGTGGATACTGGAAGCCAGAAGCTTTTGATGGGAAGTCAGAGTGGAATGACAGGAAGTCAGAGGTTCCGGTGGAATGGCAGTCAGATGAGACTGCTGTTTGGAAGTCAGGGAGGCTTCAGATACCTGGCGGGAAGCCAGTACAGAGTGTTTGGCAGCCAGCGTATGTTGTTTGGCAGCCAGCGTATGTTGTTTGGCAGCCAGAGAATATTGTCAGGCAGCCAATATAGAATATTTGGAAGTCAGCGGATAAAAAATATGCCGATGGTGCTTGAAAGTGACACACAGTGGCCACAGGACAGTATGGATTCAATCAGAACAAGCCAGGAGCTGATGGTTGAGTTCCCTAAGGAGTGGCAGCTTATCAACAGAAGCAGAAGACCGACCAGCCGGATTGGTGGCAATGCTAAGTTTGGATATGGACTGGATCTGATCTAGTACATGACCGGATCTTGGAGGATATATGAAGGATATAGAGGGATTCCACACATTGTGGACTGCTCCTTATTTTGAGAAAAGTAAAGATGACACTTACAGCATGCAGGATTATGAGCTTTTGACCATGATCCTGTCTGCTCTTATGTGGAGAAAAATGAATGGCCCTATCACACTTTACGGTGATGCAAGGGCCATTGATTATGTTGAGGGACAGGGATTGTCGCATATATGGAATGGCGGCATAAAAGAGATACAGGTTCCTGACAGCATATCCCCGGGAGTGTTCTGGGCTGCGGGCAAGCTGTATGCGCTTAAGGCGGCGCATATGCCGGCGGTCATGGTGGATCTGGACCTTATAGTGTGGAAGAATATAGGGGAATACATAGCGGGGACGGATATTTGTGCAATACACAGAGAAGGAATATATCCGGATGTATATCCCGGCAGGGACTTCTTCAATATGGACAGTTCGTACAGCTTTGATCCCCTGTGGAGCTGGGATGTTCCGCCGGTAAATACCTGTATGCTATATATGGCTAAGGAGCAATTTAAGAACTATTATGTGGACAGCTCCATACAATTTATGGAGAATTGTAGGGAGACTGAGGAAAATCTGTGCCACATGGTATTTGCGGAGCAGAGACTGCTTGCGATGTGTGCTGCGAGAAAGGGAAAGATCATTGCTTCATTTTTCCCTGAGGCGGCGGATATAGAGAGACAGGATGTGTTCACACATTTGTGGGGATATAAGAATATTCTGAAGTTTAACTATGGGAAAAGGGTTGAGTTTAACGGACGTCTCTGCGAGCGGATAGAGCGGGAGTTTCCGGAAGAGGCGGATGTTATAAGGGAGTTACATGTTTGTAGATAAAGTGCTGAAGAAGATACCCAGGGAGATATACATATATATACTGTGGGGAATTGTCGTGGGAGCGGTAAATCTTGGCTCCGCCTGGATATTTATGTACAAATGCGGGATAGAACCTGTCAGGGCCAACTTCCTGGCATGGATACTGTACAATTTTGTGTCATTCATAACAAATAGAAAATCGGTGTTCCACACTGTCGCAGAGACTGCGTGGGAGTTCATAAAAGAACTGGTGTCATTCTACGTGAGCAGGGTGTTCACACTGGCGGTGGAGGAGGGCCTGATCTATATACTGGTTGACAGGCTTCACCTGTGGGCGATGGGCATAAAGACGTTCACATCAGTGCTGGTGATATTCCTCAATTATTATATAAGCAAGAAGTTTATATTCAGAAAGATAAAGGAAAAACTGTAAGAGATATGTATAAATGCGAATGTTTATCGAAATTTTATAGAAAAACATGGACACAATTACTTCCAAACATTTGACAGTTGGAGTATAATTGAATGGTTAAATATGTATAAAAAGCAGAATAAGTAATGCAAGGAGATAAGTATGAAGAAGAGAGTAGTAATAACAGGCATAGGAGCCATAACTCCAGTCGGCAATACAGTTGACGAGTATTGGGATTCACTTAAGGAAGGAAAGCATGGCTTCGGACCTATTACACAGTTTGACGCTTCAGCATACAAGTGCAAGCTTGTCGGCGAGGTTAAGAACTTTGTAGCAAAGGACTACATTGATCCAAAGTCTGCAAGACGTATGGCTAGATTCACACAGTTTGCTGTGAAGGCAACCCAGGAGGCTATGGCAGATTCAGGACTTGATATGACAAAGGAAGATGCTTACAGAGTTGGTACATGTATTGGTTCAGGTGTTGGTTCACTTCAGGAGCTTGAGAACGCATATGGAACCATACTTACAAAGGGACCACTTCGTGTAAGTCCATTCGTAGTTCCTATGATGATCAGCAACATCGCAGCAGGTAACGTTGCGATCCAGTTTGGTCTCAAGGGCAAGAGTATAGATGTTGTAACAGCATGTGCTTCAGGAACAAACAGTATCGGTGAGGCATTCAGAACTATCCAGTACGGAGATGCTGATGTCATGGTAGCCGGCGGATGTGAGGCAGCAGTTTCACCTATCGGTATATCAACATTTGATTCACTTACAGCACTTACATCATCAACAGATCCAGACAGATGTTCTATTCCATTTGATAAGGACAGAAGCGGATTCGTTCTCGGCGAGGGTGCAGGTATTGTTATTCTTGAGGAGCTTGAGCACGCAAAGGCAAGAGGAGCAAAGATCTACGCAGAGCTTTCAGGTTACGGATGTTCAAGTGATGCACACCACATCACAGCACCTGAGGAGTCAGGTGAGGGACCAGCAGTTGCCATGACCAATGCGGTTAAGGATGCAGGACTTCCACTTGATGCGGTTCAGTACATCAATGCTCATGGTACAAGCACACATCTGAACGATCTTGTTGAGACACGTGCTATCAAGAAGGCATTTGGCGATCACGCAAAGGACATCAAGATCAATTCAACAAAGTCTATGACAGGACATCTTCTCGGTGCAGCAGGAGCCATCGAGTGTATTGCCTGTGTCAAGAGTATAGAGGAAGGTTATATCCACAGAACAAGAGGCCTTGTGGAGAGCGAGGAGGAGCTTGATCTGGATTATTGTAAGGAGCCATGCGAGATGGACGTTGATGTTGCGATCAGCAACTCACTTGGATTTGGCGGACACAATGCATGTATCGTCTTACAGAAGTATAAGGAGCAGTAAATATCATGTTATTTATCAAAAAAAAGGCAAAGGATGCCGAGATAATTGCAGCAAAGGCTGCAGAGGAGGCAAAGGCTGCTGAGGGAATTCAGGAAGCACCAAAGGTGGAGCTTGTAAAGTGCCCTAAGTGCGGAAGAGAAGTTGAGAAGGAAAGAGTGAAGAACGCAAAGTACATTTGTTATGAGTGCGGTTCTTACTTCAGAGTTAAGACCAAGAACAGAATAAGAATGGTCACAGATCCAAAGTCATTTGAGCCATGGTTTGAGGATATGCCAAGCTCAAATCCTCTTGGAACAGAGGGCTATGAGGACAAGGTTGCGGCTGCACAGGCCAAGACAAACCTCAAGGAGGCTGTTACTATAGGAAAGGCAACCATCAATGGTGAGCCTGCTGTAGTTGGTGTATGTGATGCAAGATTCCTCATGAGCAGCATGGGATATGTTGTGGGTGAGAAGATTGCCAGAGCTGTCGAGAAGGCTACAAAGGAGAAGCTTCCGGTATTCATGTTCTGCTGTTCAGGCGGTGCACGTATGCAGGAGGGAATCATTTCTCTGATGCAGATGGCCAAGACATCCGCTGCATTCAAGAAACATTCTGATGCAGGACTTCTGTATGTATCTATTCTTACAGATCCTACAACAGGTGGTGTTACAGCCAGCTTTGCAATGCTTGGAGATATTATCCTTGGAGAGCCAGGTGCGCTCGTAGGATTTGCAGGACCACGAGTTATCAAGCAGACTATTGGTCAGGAGCTTCCAGAGGGCTTCCAGAGATCAGAGTTCCTTGTTGAGCATGGTATCATAGATGGCATAATCACAAGAGACAAGATGAAGGACACAATGTATGATCTCATCGTCACACATAAGCAGAGACAGGGCTATGCTAACTTTGACAGTGCTGTTGAAGATGAGAAATTTGACATAAGCGAGATCCTCAAGGAGAGACTCAAGGATGACGAGCCTAAGACTCCGTGGGAGAAGCTCAGAGGTGCTCGTCAGATGAGCAGACCTTCAGGTTTCGACTATGTGAAGTATATATGCGATGATTTCCGTGAGATCCACGGAGACAGAACCATGAATGATGACAGAGCCATTGTGGGTGGTATCGGTCATATAGATGGACAGCCTGTAACAGTTATATCACAGGTCAAGGGAGCTTCCATGGCAGAGTGCATGGAGAGAAACTTTGGTATGCCTCTTCCTGATGGCTACAGAAAGGCTCTTCGTCTGATGAAGCAGGCTGAGAAGTTCGGCAGACCTATCATTACATTTGTAAATACACCGGGTGCGTTCTGTGGACTTGAGGCTGAGGAGCGAGGAATGGGTGAAGCCATAGCGAGAAATCTCTATGAGATGTCATCACTCAAGGTTCCTGTACTCTGTATCCTTATCGGAGAAGGCGGAAGCGGTGGAGCACTTGCCCTTGCAGTCGGCAATGAGGTATGGATGCTTGAGAATGCGACATACTCAATCCTTTCACCTGAGGGATATGCGTCTATCCTCTGGAAGGACAGCAACAGAGCTGAGGAGGCTGCAGAAGTTATGCAGATTACAGCGCAGGATCTCAAGAGACTGAACGTTATCGAGCAGGTCGTACCTGAGTACGGCGGAGCAGATGAGCAGTCAGTTCCATATATAGGCAAGTACCTTAAGATGAACATTAAGGAATTCCTCAAGAAGTATTCAGACAAGACTCCTGAGGAGATCGCACAGGACAGATACGACAGATTCAGAAATCTGTAGATCACAGATATACTATAGATGAAAGGCATTTCTCAAGTGAGAAATTTATCTCACGGGGAATGCCTTTTATTCATGCATATGTTGAAGTGATGGTGTTTTTTTGGTAAACTTTATGTATATGGCTGAAGATACAGCTTGAATTGGAGGAGCGTTTATGAAGAAACAGATAAAGGTTACTTTGATAGTTATCCTGGCCGCCATCATTGCGGCAGCAATCATATGGTACGTGATGTACCTGCGGGGCAAGGAGCAGGATCTGCTGACACCTGTGGGAACACGTGCAGAATTTATCGGTGATACAGACAAATATCCTACCATGCTTACAGCGAAGGGGACTCAGATCCTGAATGCAGACGGAGAACAGGTTGTTCTCAAGGGTGTGATGGTTCCAGAGTCGCGCAGTCTGTATGAGGAGAAGAAGTTTAATGAGGATTTCTACAAGGATGTATTTGCCAAGGGTGGTAATGCCATAAGGGTGCCAATAAGCCCTGTGGAGTACAAGAATGACGATTACTATATGTGGAGATATCTTGACCGCATAGTTACCTGGGCCGGAGAGAACGATAACTATGTTATTCTCGACTGGGATTATACAGGTAACCCGATAGATGGTTCCGGGGATGAGATGCCGGATCTCGACGAGAATCCGCTGGATTATTCTGCTGAATTTTGGAAGAACATTGCGGATTATTTCAAGAACACTCCAAATGTTATATTTGAGATATACAATGAGCCGGTTGGCATGAGTGATTCAGAGTGGAAGAGATGCGCGGAGAGCCTTATAGGAGTTATAAGGGATGCCGGCGCAAAGCAGCTTATAATCGTTGGAAGTCCGGATTACTGTTATGATCTCGGATGGCTTGACGAGCTCGGCGTGAAGAATGACAATACTGCGTTCTCTGTTCATGTTTACCCGGACAAGGTGTTCTGGCAGAAGTTCCTGTCGGGCTATGTGACAAGTTATCCTCTTATAGTGACAGAGTGGGGATATGCAGACGATGATGTCGAGGTCAAGAATGAGAAGCTGAAGGGCACCAGAAATGTATTTGGAATAAAATTTACCAGATATCTGGAAAAGCATGATATAGGATGGATTGCAGTTGGATATGACGATACGGTGGAGCCATCCATGTTTACTAAGGGATATAAGAAATTCACAAAATGGGGCGAGTATGTGACTGAGCTGCTTGGAGACAAGGAAGAATAAAGAGAATAACGGATAAAAGGGAGAAAATATATAATGGCAATCAGAATATTAGGAACAGGAAGCTACCTTGCGGAGAAAGAGGTATCAAATGATGAGCTTGCAAAGTATGTTGATACATCTGATGAGTGGATATCTTCAAGAACAGGTATAAAGAACAGAAGAATAGCTGTTAAGGAGACGACGACGAGCATGGCTGTTGAGGCTGCTGAGAGGGCACTTGAGATGGCAGGGAAGTCCGCAGAGAATGTGGAGCTTATAGTGCTTGCCACAGTCACTCCGGATTATTACACACCAAGCGGGGCGTGTCAGGTTCAGGCGGCTATAGGTGCGGATAAGGCGATTGCGTTTGATGTGAATGCGGCATGCTCGGGCTTTGTATTTGCCCTCAATGTTGCAAAGATGTATATAGAGACAGGGTTTGTGAAGAATGCTCTTGTAATAGGTTCGGAGACGCTGTCAAAGATACTTGACTGGAATGACAGAGGTACATGCGTATTGTTTGGAGATGGCGCAGGTGCCGCTTATATAGAGGAGTCTGACAAGGGAATCATAAGCATTGTCCAGGGTTCAATCGGCAAGAAGGGTATGGTGCTCAACTGCGAGAGCAGAAAGACCAACAATATATTTGTAAAAGATGAGATCAATCATGACTATCTGTATATGGATGGACAGGAGGTGTACAAGTTTGCGGTGAGACAGTGTCCTAAGTGCCTCCAGGAGGCTCTTGACAAGGCTGGAATGACCGTTGACGATGTGGATTACTTCGTACTCCACCAGGCAAATGTAAGAATTATTGAATCTGTTGCCAAGAGACTTAAGGCACCGCTTGAGAAGTTCCCTACGACTCTCGACTACACAGGAAATATGTCTGCGGCGAGTGTACCTGTACTTCTCGACCAGCTCGTGAGGGAGCACGGCCTGAAGCGCGGCGACAAGATCGCCATGTCGGCATTCGGCGCAGGGCTCACATACGGCGCTGTGGTTATGGAGTGGTAGAGGCTTTAACACCTGTAATTTTTGAGGGCGGAACGGAGCTCCTTGTAGTTTGGGAGTACTTTTTCTACCTCGGCCCAGAAAAGTGCGGAGTGGTTCATCTGCTTTCTGTGACACAGCTCGTGGACTACCACGTAGTCTATGATTTCGGGAGTGGTGTTCATCAGTGCACAGTTGAAATTCAGGTTACCGGAGGAGCTGCAGCTTCCCCAGCGGGTCTTCTGATGCCTGATGGTGATCCTTCCGTAAGTCACGTCTATTATCTGAGCAAAATGTTCTACACGTGAAGGAATATATATCCGAGCCTGTTCTGACAGTGCCTTTATATCGGCATCTGTCAGGGCAGTGCTTGGATTTTTTTCGTCTGACATATTGGAAATTCTTTTCTGCATGATTTCCAGATGGCTACGGATCCAGTTTTGTCTGGAATCCACAAAGCTTTGGATCTGACTGTCGGTCATTCTGAGGGGCGCACGAACCTTTATGTTGAGGTCTCTGTCTATCTCGATACAGATAGATTTGCGCCTGCTCCTGACGACAGAATATTCGAATTTATCAGAATTGTTCATGGCATATTACCTGTCTTTGATAGGTACATAGTCCTTAGGCTCTACAAGACTTGGATAAGCCGGACGCATTATCTTGTAGCTGTTGATCAGCTCCTCCATACGATGCGCACTCCATCCAACCACTCGGCCAATGGCAAATAGTGGTGTGTAGAGGGCGTAAGGGATCTTGAGCATCTTGTATAACAATCCGCAATAGTAATCTATGTTGATGCACACACCCTTGTAGATCTTGCGCTCCTCGGCAATGACCTCAGGTGCGATGCGCTCTATGAGCTCGTATAATTTGAATTCGTCCTTCTCGTGCTTCTCCTCGGCGAGCTTTTCTACATACTCCTTGATAATGACAGCTCTTGGATCTGACAGAGAGTATACAGGCTGGCCCATTCCGTATACCACGCCCGATTTGTCAAATGCTTCGCCGCGCACGATCTTCCTGATGTACTCACGGATCTGCTCCTCGTCCGTAACATCCTCGACATTGCAGTGTATGTTCTTCATCATCTCCATGACCTTGAGGTCTCCACCGCCGTTGAGCGGTCCCTTGAGTGAGCAGAGTGCTGCTGCGACTGTGGCGTATGTATCTGAGCCGGATGATGTGACAACACGTGTTGTAAACGTAGAGTTGCTTCCGCCTCCGTGTTCCATGTGGAGAACAAGGGCAAGATCGAGAACCTTTGCCTCAAGCTGTGTGTACTTTCTGTCTGAACGGAGCATGCTCAGGATATTCTCTGCAAATGAAAGCTCAGGATCCGGCTTGTGTATATAACAGCTCTTGCCAAGCTCATAATGTCTGTATCCCTGGAAAGAATATACAGCGAGTCTTGGGAATACACTTATTATCATAAGACACTGCTGAAGAACGTTGTCCAGAGATATATCCGTCTCAGACTTATCGTATGATCCGAGGGCAAGGATACTCTTGGTCATATTTGAAATGATATCCTTGGTAGGGTTCTTCATTATGACATCTTGTATAAAGTTGTGTGGAAGGTCGTATGCAAGGTTGAGGACCTGTTTGAACTTGGCAAGCTCATTCTCGTCCGGAAGCTTTCCAAACAGTAACAGATATGTACACTCCTCGAAACCGAATCGTCCTTCCTTTGTAAATCCGTCTATCAACTGGCGGATCTCGTAACCTCTATAATATAATTCACCGTCAGTAGGAGTATGCTTTCCGTCCTCCATTGTATACGCCCGGCTTAGTGAAATGTTGGTGATGCCGGCATTTATTCCTATTCCATTCAGATCGCGAAGTCCACGCTTTACGCCGTATTCCTCGTAGAGGTTGTTATCTATGGTATCGTTCTCAATACAGAGACCAAGACGCTCCTTCGTAAATGAACTAAGATTATTGATTGACATATATAATACTCCTTTCAGGTAAGTCTTCATTGAATTATCTCACTTATTTACAACTATTGCAATCCGAAATGATTGTATGGGTGTAAAATATTATGTATAATGTACTGAGAATAAAGTTAAGACAAATGTTTTAGGAGGTAATATAAATTGGCAGACAGACAGGATATGGGGCAGAATAAAGGGAGCGCAGGAGCTCATAAGGGAACTGTGAGCCGTGCAACAACGAGCAGTGTGAAAAAGACACAGCCGGGCAAGGGAGTAGCGTCAGGCAGTCGGTCAGCATCAGGCAGCCGTCCTGTGTCGGGAAATCGTCCGGCATCGGGCAGCCACTTATCATCGGCGAGTCGTCCGAAAAGTGCAACTGCGCAGGACAAAAGGCGCACAAGTACGGGACGTCCACTTGAAAAGTCGGTGAAGTCCGTGTCTTCAGGAAGCAAGACCAGGAGACCGGCGAATAGCAGATCGTCAACAGGTTCCGGTAAAAAATCCGCGCAGAGCAGAAATAAAAAGAAGCGATATGAGCTGAATACGAAAATGATGGTCGTGGCGGCTCTGGTGGTTGGAATAGTGCTTGCACTTGTGATCACGATGATCATGAGATCCAGCATGCTCAGGGTCAAGCAGATCCAGACGGATTATAATATGGGTGATATATTTGATATAACAAACTATATTGAGCCGGACAGCAATGATGCCAGGCTGGAATATGACAACTCAGAATTTGCACCGGATAAGCTTGGTAAGTACACCATCAAATATAAGATCAGACGTGGAAAGTTAAGCAAGACAAAAAAGGCTGTGATAAATGTTGTTGACGAGGTAAATCCATACATAGACGGCCCAGACGAGATAGACGTTTCTATGGGAACGGATATAAACTGGAGTGATTATTACAATGTCACAGATGAGGATCCAGATGTGCAGGATTCGCTTAAAGCGTCTCAGGATGTGGACACAAGCAAGGAGAGAACCGTAACAGTGACTCTCACATCGGAGGACTGGGCAGGCAACAAGGCGTCCAGACAGATCACCGTAAATGTACTCAAGAGTAACTTTGATGAGTAGGGTGTGAACGAAATAAAATATCTTGAAAAATGACAGAAAAAAGCTCAATGCTGACGGGGATGAAATCCGAAAGCATTGAGCTTTTTGATTTTAGTATTTTATGAGATAGGCGGCTTTCTCAGCTCTGCATCCAGCTCTGAGTTGTCAACCACTGTTGTTTTGGTCTTTTTAACCTTTTCCTTTTTCTTCTTCGATCTGCTCTTGTGTATGTTCTTGATGAACATTACCACCAGAAGCAGGATAAGACCTATGCTTATGAGGACTACGGATAAACCGTATTTGTCCAGTATCTTGTCGATTATGTTGTAGCTTGACTTCTCCCACAGTCCATCCGCTTCAAGATCTGCCTGAACCTTTGAGAGGCAGTACTTTGTTCCGGTACACTTTGGTATACCCGGAAGTCTTGATGTGATGGCTGTAAGGTTGCTTGCCTGTTCGTCGGTTACATTGAAGTATGTATATGACAATGCCTCCTTACCTGTTGTGGTTATAGGATCGTCCAGACCGAGATTGATGAGATACCACTCTCCGCCGAGATAAACGGCATTCCATGCACAGTTGTTGATGTAACTCTCTTCTTTGAGCTGCTTCTGTGTGTCCATCGAGTCGTCCAGAAGATCTGAATTCTGTCCCTCAATGTACAGACATGGCACACCGACGTAATCCATAATGGCCTTGAAAGCCTTTGCGTATCCGTAGGTGACTGCCGACTGATACTTGGAGTTGAACACGCCGTCTGCGGTGTATGCGTATATGTTGTCCTTGCTCTTAGATGTTGCATCTGAGGCATAATAAACTTTGTTGATGATCGAATTATGTATAAGATATACCTTCTCGTAATCCTTTGCGCTCTCATCCAGAGAAGCTGCATAATTCTTGACGGTCAGGTCAAAGTTGTTCTTGTATATGGAACGTGTATCTCCGTTGGCATACAGTGAATAGCACTCGATGGTGAGAGCTGTATATCTGAGTTCTCCCGAGGATTCCTGCTTGCACTGATAGCTGTCGGACATCCAGAAATACTCAGGATGATCGGCGAGTACAGCGTTGACGATCTGATCCATTCCATCGTTTCCGATAACTTCCCAGTCTTTGTTGCTGACTGACAATGTAAATGCTGTGTAATATCCGCCGTCCTGATAAGAAGCATTGGATGTCGACTCGTTGAATTTCTGAGCTGCATCGTTGATCTGTTTGTAGACGGTTCTGTACGCACTGTTGTCAAACTGGTCATAGAAATAAGTTCTGCCATCTATGGTATCGGTTTTGTTACTGCTGTCCGTATCATCTGTATCCGCCGCCTTTGCGACATATGGAGAAAATGATAATATCATGGTAAGCGTAAGCAGCAGTACAAGAAATTTTTTCTTCATAACTGGAACACACTCCTTCTTTTGCTTATGCAAAGCCCCTTTATATACTTCCTTCAATAATAACACATTATGGTTATTATTGCCAGAGAAAATGGGTTAAAGCGGTTGGATTTTGCTTCGCATATGTGTATAATAGTAAAAACCTGATGGTTAACGGATGGAAGGAGGAAACACATGGCTTCCAGTTGCGATATGTGTGCACACTATGTGTACGATGACGAAGATGATTTTTATGAGTGCCTGGTGAATATGGATGAGGATGACTTTGCCAGATTTGTGGCAAGAGGCTACGACAATTGTCCGTATTTTCAGTTGGATGATGAATACAGGATAGTGAGACATCAGATGTGACGATTGAAGAAAAACGGGAGATGTGCAGCAGCGCGTCTCCCGTTTTTCTGGCAAATGATCAATGTGATCAGTTCTTTTCAAATGACTCCGCCAGCTCCGTGAGATACACATACCTCTCCAGAAGCTGATCCAGCTCTGATTCAAGCTGTTCCTTTTTCTGCGTGAGTTCGTTAAGCTTCACGAAATCTGACACAGAGTTGTTGATATCGGTCTCCGTCTGCTCTATCTCAGCTTCTTTCTGGGCGATGGTGTCCTCTATGGTGTCATATTCCCTCTGCTCATTGAAGGAGAACTTTTTCTTCACGGATGGATTCTGCGTTTTCTTTTTCTGGGCAGGTTCCTTGTCCGCTGTGCTGACACGCTCCGGCTTTGTCTGGGTATTTGCCCCTGCCGATGTGCTGTTGGCAAATGAACCGTGGGTCAGATAATAATCGGTATAACCGCCCTCAAACTGTGAGATTCCGCCGCAGCCGTCAAACACCAGAAGCTTTCTTATGACTCTGTCCAGAAAATATCTGTCGTGTGATACGACTATCAATATGCCCTGGAAGGAATCGAGATAGTCCTCAAGTATACACAGTGTGGAAATGTCCAGATCGTTGGTTGGCTCGTCAAGGATCAGTACATTTGGCGATGATACGAGAACCTTCAACAAATACAGTCTTCGCTTCTCGCCTCCTGAGAGCTTCTCTATGCGCTGGTGCTGCAGAGTGCCGTCAAATAAAAATCTCTCACACATGGTGGATGCTGACATGAGACCTTCGGTGGTCTGGATATACTCTGCGGTTTCTTTGACGTAGTCGAGTACCTTCATGTTGGGATCCAAGGCTTCATTTTCCTGAGAGAAATATCCTATCCTTACGGTGTCTCCGATCTCTATGGTTCCGCTGTCCGGCTTGGTGACACCGGTTATGAGCTTCATGAGCGTTGTCTTGCCACAGCCGTTTGGGCCAACAACACCTATCCTGTCAGTCCTCAGGAAGTTGTATGAGAAGTCCGTTATGACCGGACTTGGTCTGCCCGGCCAGGTCTTGGCTATATGGGAGAGCTCTATTGTTTTGTTTCCCAGCCGGCTCGCGATTGAGCTCATGGTAACCGACTGAGTTTCCTTTATAAGCTCCTCACTTGCAAGCTTCTCATATCTCTGGATATGGGCTTTCTGCTTTGTGCTTCTGGCTCTAGCACCTCTCTGCATCCATGCAATCTCCTTGCGCAGGATATTCTGATGTTTGTTGTGAGTGGCAAGTGCGATGCTCTCACGCTCTGCCTTCAGCATGAGATAGCCTTCGTAGTTGGTATTGTAGCTGTAGGTTTTGCCTTTGTCGATCTCTACTATGCGGTTGCACACCTTGTCAAGAAAGTATCTGTCGTGGGTGACCATGACCAGAGCGCCCTTGTAGTTGTTAAGGTAATCCTCCAGATATTCTGTCATATCGTTGTCGAGGTGGTTGGTGGGCTCGTCCAGAACAAGAATGTCACATCTTGACAGCAGTGCCGCAGCCAGAGCGACCTTTTTTCGCTGACCTCCTGAAAGTGTGCTCACCATGAGGCTGGTGTCGTCAAATCCGAGACGGTGAAGAAATGCCTTGGCATCACCCTCTATGCTCCATTTGTTCTCCTCGTCGACATTTGCAGTGATGACATAGTCGTATATGCTGACCTTCTCTGCGAAGTCGGGGGTTTGTGGAAGATATTTTATGACCACGTTGTTTCCCTTTGACAACTGTCCTGAATCACATTCGTCTATGCCGGCTATGATCTTGAGGAGTGTTGATTTACCAGTGCCGTTTACGCCTATGACACCGATCTTTTCTCCTGAATTTACTGAAAAGTCTGCGTCATCGAACAGAATCTTGTCAGTGTATGCTTTTGAAAATCCTTTTATTGTAAGTAGGTTCATATATGTTCTTATGGGGCTTTGTGCCCGCCCTTTCGTCAAAATGAGCCGTGAAAACGGCTTTGCATGTAAGTATTATTGTAATTGGGGAGAATTGACGAGTCAAGAAGCATATCATAATAGAAATACCATTTGAGAATAATTAAAAATAGACGAAAATATATAAGACCATGATCTCCACCCGACAGTATATTTGTAAAAAAACATTCCTGAATTTATACAACATGACTAAAAAATAACCTGAAAAGGCGCTTTAGGTTAATAAAAACAAGCCATTTGCACAAATTGGTTTACAAAGTTACAATTTTGTAATTTGCAAATTATTCCAAAAAGTAGTATAAATTGAACATTGATTACGGACAGGAATGGAGGTAATTATCATGGAATCAACAAATATCAGGGTTAAGCTCAATTCAGTAGAGCAGGTAAGACAGTTTGTAGAGACAATGAGAAAATATGATGGAGACGTTGATGTATATTCATCCAACAGGAATTATCTTGTAGATGGCAAATCAATACTGGGAGTTTTTAGTCTTGGACTTGATCAGGAACTCACAGTAAAGTTCTATAACGGAGCGACAGAGTCGTTTATAAATACATTACAGCCATTTATGCTGGCTGCATAAGGAGTATTTATTACAATAATTTTCATAGCTAATTCGTGGTCTGTATGCATTGACACATTCGTTGATGGAGTGTTAGAATGTCCTTATAAATATTAAGAGATATTAGGGGGCGCAGCCAATGCAGATTACAGAGATGAAAGCTAAAGTTAACACTATGGATGACATCAAGAAGTTTGTTGCATACCTGAATCAGTTTCCAAATGATGTTGACGTTTCATCAGCTCAGTACGTCGTAGATGGAAAGTCAATCTTAGGTGTGTTCAGTTTAAATCTTGAGAAGCCACTTACAGTGAAATTTCATGGAGAAGTTGCACCAGAGCTTCAGGCAAAGCTTGATGAGTTTAAGTGCTAATTCTATAGGATACATAAGAAAGCTTAGAAAAGCAGGCTGCAGATTTTCTGCAAGCCTGCTTTTCCTATGCTGTGAGACAAGTGTCAGGAGGGATGATTATGATATACGAAGCGGATCAGGGGTTGGAATACCATATAAAGGTAAATGAGGATATGATAGGCCAGTATGTTATCATGCCGGGGGATCCTAAGAGATGTAAGGCGATAGCAGCGTATCTCGAAGATGCGGAGCTGGTGGCGGACAGCAGGGAATTTGTCACGTATACAGGCTATCTGGATGGAGAGAAGGTCAGTGTCACGTCCACAGGTATAGGCGGCCCGTCGGCGGCCATAGCCATGCAGGAGCTGGTGCACGCCGGTGCCCACACTTTTATCAGGGTTGGAACCTGTGGCGGTATGCAGACTGAGATCGTCGGCGGAGACGTGGTGATCGCCACGGGAGCTGTCAGGATGGAGGGCACGTCAAGAGAGTATGCGCCTATAGAGTACCCTGCGGTTGCGGATATAGATGTGGTGAATGCGCTCAGAGAGTCAGCAGGAGCACTTGGAGTGACGGCACACACAGGTGTGGTTCAGAGCAAGGACTCATTTTATGGACAGCATTCGCCGGGAATCATGCCGGTTGGATATGAGCTTATGAACAAATGGGAAGCGTGGAAGAAGATGGGCTGCAAGGCCTCTGAGATGGAATCTGCTGCATTGTTCATAGTTGGAGCGTTCCTGCGGGTCAGGGTCGGTGCGTGCTTCCTTGTGGTGGCGAATCAGGAGAGGGCTGCAGCCGGTCTCCCGAATCCTGAGGTACACGACACCGATAAAGCCATACGTGTGGCTATTGAAGCTGTGAAGAAGCTTATCAGAACTTGAATACACGACCTATGTCTGTCTTGTAGCTTTCAAGATAGTCAAGGATCTCATCTGAATTATCCATGACGGTATATATCTCGTTGGTCGCAGGCGTCATAAAGCCTTTGTCCGACGTCTCTTTGAGCATGGACAGAAGATGATCGTAGAATCCGTTCTGATTGAAAATTACGATTGCTTTGCCGTGGCGTCCGAGCTGCTTGAGCGTGAGGATCTCAAAGAATTCCTCGAGAGTGCCAATTCCGCCGGGCGTTACGATGAAAGCGTCTGCCTTATCTTCCATGATCTGTTTGCGCTCTCTCATGGTCTCAGTGGTTATCAGCTCGGAGACATTCTCAAACAGTATTCCGTCAACATTAAAGAATGAAGGAGTGACGCCTATTATGGTGCCATTTTCCTCGTATACACCCCTTGCCACTGCGCCCATGAGCCCATTTGCTCCAGCGCCGTACACAAGAGTGTGGCCTCTTTTGGCGATTTCCCTTCCTAAATATTCTGTTTCTTCTATATAAGATCTGTCAATGTCGTTGCTTGACGCGCCGTATACACATATATTCATAAAAACCTCCAATGTGACAATGCCAGGTATTCCTGAACTGCCGAAAAACCATTTATTAAACAGTATATAGAAGTAAATGATAATTTGGAAGAAATTATTTATAAAATAATGTAAAATCGCAAAAAAATGCGGAGCAGCCATAGGACTGCCCCGCAAAGGGAAAACATGAAAAGAATGATATGAGATTACAGAAGCTCAACAACTTTGCCCAGAACTGCGATCTCTTTTTCTTTTGCACCCATAAGGTACTTCTCAAATCTGTCCATACAGTCAACCTTGCCTGTGATGGAAGTCTTGATGAGAAGGTTTCTGGCGGTGAGCATGGTGTTCTCAACCTCCATATAATCATTCAGGATATCACCGTTGAATTCGATATATCCGTGATCCATCATGTACTTGAGTCTCTCCATCATGAGAACCTTGTGGTCATACAGGATGTGAAGAGCACGTATATCAAAGTCTGGATCCTCTGCTGAAAGCTGCTTGCCGATCTGCTTCAGAACCGCATCGTAGACATCAACCCCAAATACTGTGTCCTTAAAACGATTCCTCATCATACGGAAGTGATTCTTGGTATCCTTTGACTCAAGGTACTCGATGATGGTATCCTTGATATACTGTGTGTCGAGTTCGTAGTATGTATCAGCCAGATTCTTCTGGATCACGTATATTCCACGGCGTCCCTTGTAGTCGTCCTTGAAAATATGATCCTCCTGGGCTGTGATGGTGTCATAGCCGTTTCTCACATCTGAGTATGATACTTTTGAGTAGGAATAATGCTCGCCAAATGTGAAATCTCCAACATAGAACTGCTGCTCCTCGTCGTCATATCCGTAGATGAAGAGCTCGTGTGGGAATTTGTAGTCGGCACCGGAATCGCAGAGGATCTTAGCCTCGTCAAATACTCCGTATACATATCCGCCCAGATTGATGGTCTTCTTGATGAAAGTGAGAATATCTCCGCAGTAGCTCTCTACCTGCTCCTTTGTCATGAGAGAGAAGAGAAGATAAGGGCATTCCTTAAGTGAACTGCTTCCCGGCATCATATCTGCAAGAAGCATCTCATCTCCTGTGAAGATCTCTTCGATGTTGTAACATCTTAACTGTATATAATTGCTGAATATCCAATTCTTGGCTTTCTCGTCGTCCCCTATGATCGAGAAAAGTGTGGCATGCCACTGCCAGGATGTTATCATTGGATAGCTTATTGGCAAAATCTTTTTGCTCATGTGCTTATTACCTCCATTTCATATTAAGATTACGTGATGTTAGCTGACCTTGGCTGCTACAGCCTTGACTACATCGTTCATGTCATAGTAGAGGCCAAGTGCAAGCTCAGAATCATCAAATTCAATGTTAAAAGCCTGCTCAAGTCCGACGATGAACTGAATGATGGAAACGGAATTCACGCCATATTCGGTGGTGAGTTCTGCAGTCATGTCCAGCTTGCCCGCATCTATGTCTGGAAGAATATCAGAAAAAACCTCCAATACTTTTTTTGTTAATGTGTCTTTGTCCATTTCAAACCTCCCATTCGTTTTGATATGTTACCAATGCACGTTACTTATATTTTAATGTGTTTGACAGTATTTTTCAATAAAATTATTCAATCCGTACAGAAATATTTGTGCATTTTTGTGTTAAATGTTAAAATTACCGTGAAGTATATGGTGTAAAATATGGTATAGTTGAATAAAATATTATAATTTTTTTAAAAAAATCAGACAGTTGATGTAAAATATAGAACAACAATATACGATAAGGCAGGGTGATGGACATGAAGATAGTTGTTCTGGATGGATGTGCGGCGAATTCCGGCGATATTAGCTGGGACAGTATTGGCAAGTATGGTGAGCTGACGGTGTATGACAGAACCGACAGGTCAGAGGTGGTCTCAAGGATAGGCGATGCGGAGATCATAACAACGAACAAGACGGTGATAGACAGGGCTGTGATCGAGGCCTGTCCGAACCTCAGATATATAGGTGTGCTTGCCACCGGCTACAATGTGGTCGATGTGGAGGCGGCACATGAGCACGGCATAGTGGTTACAAATGTTCCGGCATACAGTACGGATGCTGTGGCGCAGTTTACATTTGCACTGCTTCTGGAACTGGCAAACAGGGTCGGGGCGCATGATGCGTCAGTGAAGGACGGTGGCTGGGTGAGAAGTAAGGATTTCTCCTACAGTGTGATGCCGACCATGGAGCTTGCGGGCAAGACTATGGGTATCATAGGCTATGGCAGTATAGGTATGAAGGTGGCTGAGATCGCACATGCATTTGGCATGGGGGTGCTGGTGAACAGCCGGACGAGGAAAGCCCTGCCGGATGGCGATTGGATAAGCTGGGCTGAGAGGGATGAACTGTTCGCACAGTCGGATGTGATAAGCATACACTGTCCTCTGTTCCCTGAGACGGAGGGAATGATAGACAGGAGTGCGATAGGCCGGATGAAGAAGACTACATTCATCATAAACACTGCCAGAGGCGGCTGCATAGTGGAGAAGGATCTGGCAGATGCCCTGAACGAGGAACGTATAGCTGGAGCCGCGGTGGATGTTATAGCACAGGAGCCTATGGCGGCGGACAATCCGCTTCTCACGGCAAAGAATGTGATCATAACACCACATATCGCCTGGGCACCGAAGGAGGTCAGGGAGAGACTTCTCAATATAGCGGGTGGCAATATAGAGGCGTTTCTCAATGGAAAGCCTGTAAATACAGTATAAAAAGAATAAGATTAGCCATTGAGCAGAAATTTAGCTGTAAGAAGAAAGGATAGATCAGGAAGATGGAGAGCAGTTCTTTTGAGGATGTGAACAGACTGGTTAGGTCTGAACTGTATGAGCACATGGATCCGGAATTTGGCAAATATCTGGCCATGAACCTTCCGGGCTGTGGCAATATAATAGGTGTGAGGCTGGATGACCTGAAGGAGATAGCCAGACAGATAGCCGACATAAACTGGAAGGAGTATCTGAAGCATGCGCCGGATGATACGCTGGAGGATGTGGTCATTCAGGGGCTTGTCCTTGGATTCGCACAGGGCAAGCTGGAGGAGATACTTGCATATGCCGATGAATTTGTTCCCAAGATAGACAACTGGTGGGTGTGTGACTCGTTCTGCAGTACATTTGTGGCGGCATCCATGTACCCGGAGATAGTGTGGGAATTCATCATGAAGTATATGGGGGATTCCGAGCTGAATCCTGCGTGGAGAAAGAAGGAGGAGGCAGAGATTCCAGAGGGACAGGGAGGCATCACAGTAGGAACCTGGCAGGATATGTCCGATGACTTCAGACTCAGGTTTGTGGCTATCATGTTGAAGTGCTACTTTGTGAATGACAAGTATATCGACAAATGCCTTTATGCATTTGAACATATGCAGGATGGCGGCTACTATGCAAAGGACGGCGTAGCCTTTGGCCTGGCGGAGAGCTATTTCGTGTTTCCGGACAAGACGATTGAGTACATAAAAGGTGCACAGTTTGACAGGCAGATTCTGGAGATGACTAAGAACAAGATAGAGAAGATATACAGGCTGCCGGAGGCGGATGTGAACAGGTTTGCGGAAGTTATAAATGAATATTAAAATTAAGAGAAGGACATTATATTTGCAGGAGGAATTCTTATGAGAAATTTGAATGCGGATATGGATGTCCTTTTTGCTTTGGCTGGGATCAATAATATTGAAAATGAGTTTATGGTGGCAATGGTGCTGGTGATTGTCTGTTTGGCGGCTGCGGTATGTCTGACCGTATGGATAAGAAAATACGTCAGGGGAAATGCCTCAGGCAGTCTGGAAGATAGTCAGGATGAGCGGGAGGACAGGGAGTATTCATCGGAGGATAACTACATCGATGGTGATGCTGTAGCCATTGCCATTGCTGGAGCTTTGGGAGGAACAGCAAATATTTACAGTCTGAGGAGCAGTGATACAAGACTTAGAGTTACGGTGAACAACGGGGCGCTGGTGGACAGGAGAAGACTGAAAGCCACAGGAGCTCTGGGAATACTGGCAAAGGGCAGGCAGGTGCAGGTATTCTATGAGGATCAGGTGGAAAGGATATGCCGAGAACTTGGAAGATATATAGATGGACACAGGAAAGATAATATTGAACAGGAGGCTGAGATCGATTATGAAAGAGTGCTTAAGAAGGTGTATGTGCCTGTTGAAGGTGATGTTGTGCGCGTATCTGATATACATTGCCTACAGAACCTGGGAGACGGGAGTGTCGGCTTGTGTGCGATTCGAGCCACACGGGGAGAGATCAGAGCGCCGTTTGACTGCAAGGCTGGATATAGTAAAGCCGGAGAAGGTCAGATAGAGTGTACATCTGAGGAAGGATACGTAGTCAGGATATATCTGATATCAGAGATCGACACCGGATGGCAGAGGACACAGAGCTATGTAGATATAAGACTTACATGTGGTGATGGCGAGAAGGTGCGAAAAGGAAGGCTGCTTGCAGAGTATCCATATGAGACGCTTGCTGGCAGAGGCGAAACTGTATATGCTGTGCTGGAGGTACATTCCGATGAAAATGCTGATACAGGTCATTCTGGTGGTATAGATAAAGGATATCAGCTTAAGATAAACAGGAGAGAGAAAGTGAATTATGAATATGTGGCATGCGAGCTTGTCGTCTGAAAAGCTCACATGCCATTTATTTACGCTCTGGTTGCCCTGTCTATGATTCCAGCAAGGGTATCTATGACCATAGCGGCATCCTGATCTTTGTATTTCAGGAAAGTATAAGCACAGCCTTGTACGAACATTGACACCTCAACATTCTTGGCAAGGTCATCTCTGAACTCGGGACGGACGTCATATATCTTTTCCTTGATGAGGGCGTCGAGCTTGTTGGTCAGGACTCCGTAGCTTCTATTGTCATCAGGAAAGAGTATGGAGAACAAATGTCCCTGGTTGATAAATGCGTTGCATAACTGCCTGCTTGCTTCTGCAGGATTGGTAAGCATATATTCTGGATTTGGAATGTCACCGATGAGGGACAGAAGAGCATCATTTTCGAGGTATTCCGACAGATCATATATATCCTGAAAATGCAGATAGAAAGTCTGCTTGCTGATATTGGCCTTTTCTGTGAGTTCCTTCACTGTGATCTTCTCCACAGGTTTGGTGGCACGCAGTTCGATAAATGCGCTGAATAAGCTGTTGCGTGTACGCTGAATCCTTCTGTCCATAAAAGCTCCTTTCTGATCATACAAAAGCTGTACGCGGGTAATGATTATAAATGGCTGTAAGCGCCCTAATGATGCTCTATGCATTATAATATAGAATACAACAAAAGAAAGATATAGTCAAAAAAACGTATATACATATTAAATCTAATTGTCAATAATTGTCTGGAGTAAATTATTTTACTTTTATCAAAAAACGAATATTCATATAGCGGATGTGCAACGGTATACTGAAGGTAATTTACTACAGTCAAGAAATGACTGCGAGGGCTTGGGTGATGAGACTTGAATATTAACCTTGTATGGAGGAAAAGTTATGGATTTGTATGAGTTTTATTCAGGAAGGTGCTTTGATGCTTATAATGAGCTCGGCGCACACGTTGTGAAGGAGAATGTGGGCAAGAGCAGGAGGAAGACCGTGACAGGCGTGGATTTTGTGACATATGCGCCGAATGCGGAGTCGGTGACGGTCACAGGTGAGTTCAATTCCTGGGGAGAGACCACCATGAAGAGGTGCTACGACGGCAGCTTTTTCAAGTGTTTTGTGCCGGGGGCAAAGGCTGGACAGATGTATAAATATAAGATATACCAGAGAGATGGATATTGTGTGGATCACTGTGATCCGTATGGATTCGGCATGGAGCTGAGACCGGCATTTGCATCTATAATAAGAGATATGGATGAGTATACATTTGGCGATGCAAGATGGATGAGGACACGGAATGAGTGCAAGGGTGGTCCGCTCAATGTGTATGAGATGCACATGGGCTCATGGCACTGCAAGCCGGTGTATGATGAGAATGGAAAACAGCTGACACCGGAAGAAGTCATTGAGACTGACCGAGTTGCTGAGGGCTGGTATACATACAGAGAGATAGCACCGATGCTTGTGGAATATCTGAAAGAGCAGGGCTACAATTATGTGGAGTTTATGCCGCTTTCGGAGCATCCATGTGATGAGTCATGGGGCTACCAGAATACCGGATTCTTCAGTCCGACGGCTAGATACGGAACGGCGGATGACCTGAAGTTCCTCATCGACACGCTTCACAAGAACGGCATAGGTGCCATCATGGACTATGTGCCTGTGCATTTTGCACTGGATGGATATGGACTTGCAAAGTATGACGGAACCAATCTGTATGAGCATCCGACCGATGATGTGGGCTACAGCGAGTGGGGTAGTAAGAATTTCATCCATTCCAAGGGAGAAGTTCAGACATTCTTAAAGAGTGCGGCGAATTACTGGCTCACAGAGTATCATTTTGATGGCCTAAGAATGGATGCCATCAGCAGGATAATCTACTGGATGGGCGACGAGTCTAGAGGTGTAAATGACAGGGCGGTTGAGTTTATAAAGGGGCTTAACCAGGGACTTAAGGACAGACACCCGTCATGTATTCTCTGCGCCGAGGATTCCACGGACTACAAGGGAACCACCAAGGAAGTCGGATACGGCGGACTGGGATTTGACTACAAATGGGATATGGGTTGGATGAATGACACATTGAATTTCTTCAGAACTCTGCCGTTTTGCAGAGGCGACCAGTATCACAAGCTGACATTCTCCATGATGTATTTTTATAATGAGAGATACATGCTGCCACTCTCGCATGACGAGGTTGTGCATGGCAAGGCAACCATAGCCCAGAAGATGGCGGGATCATATGAAGAGAAATTCCCAAATGCAAAGGCGCTCTACGCCTACATGTATGCGCATCCGGGCAAGAAGCTTAACTTCATGGGTAACGAGATAGCCCAGCTAAGAGAGTGGGATGAGAAGCGTGAGCAGGACTGGGATATACTGAAATACCCGAACCACGATTCATTTAACAGATTTATAAAAGATTTGAATAAGCTCTATCTGAAAGAGCCTGCGCTGTCAGGGTGGGATGATGATCCTCACGGGTTTGACTGGATACTCTGTGGCAAAGAGCAGGATGTTGTATATATATTCCAGAGAGTTATTGAGGAAAATAAGATAGTAGTAGTCATGAACCTATCAGGAAATACATACAGGGATTATCACTTCAGATACGGTGAGGGCAATTCCATGAAAGTCCTCATGAACACGGACTGGAATAAATACGGTGGAAACACTAAAGACACCGTAAAGAGTATCAAGGGCGTATGCGGTGACTTCGGCTTTGATCTTCCGGCTCTGTCTGTAATGTATTTAAAGCCGGTGGACTAGGAGTGGCTGTGCTTTACGGATGTATAAAGTCAGTTGATCTTCGAAACACGGGGATCATTTTGATGGATCAATTATAGTTGTTCAGGCTAATTATGAAAGAGTACATTAAAGGTGTACGTGACATTAATAAAAATAATTGACTGTTCATAGTGTATATTTTGTGATATAAGTAAACAGCAGAAATTAAAGGAAATTATTACAAAGACAGGCACTTCATCCGCATAGGAGTGAGTTGTATCCGGGTATATGCCAAATCGGTAGTGAAGCCGCCTGAGCTTCGTTTCGCTTCTGCGCTAAGGCGGAGCGGGCAAACGCCCTTATCGCCCGCACAGCCGCATGCACGATGGAAGCGGGACGAAGTTCGGGAAGGCAAACGTGATTTGGCATATACCCGGATACAAACTCGCCCGTGCGGATGAAGTGTCGTCCGTCAGACAAGACAAGGAGAGATTATGATATTAGATGTAAGCAACCTCAGCCATGGATTTGGTGACAGGGCAATATTTGAAAATGTGTCATTCAGACTTCTGGCAGGCGAGCACATAGGGCTTGTCGGCGCAAATGGTGAAGGTAAATCAACCTTCATGAATATAGTGACGGGCAGTCTCATGCCGGATGAGGGTACAGTGACCTGGGCGAAGAATGTGAAGGTCGGATATCTGGATCAGCACACGGTCCTTGAGCCGGGCATGACCATAGGCGGAGTGCTGAGGGATGCGTTCTCCAGACTTTTCGATATGGAGAAGAGGATAAATGAGATATGTGACAAGCTGGCGGAGGTCACTGACGAGGATGAGATGAACACTCTTCTTGAGGAGATGGGACTTCTTCAGGATCTTCTGGACAGCCATGACTTCTATATAATAGACTCGAAGGTTGAGGAGGTTGCCAGAGCATTTGACCTGCTGCAGCTTGGACTGGACAAGGATGTAACTGAGCTGTCGGGCGGACAGAGAACCAAGGTTCTGCTGGCGAAGCTTCTGCTTGAAAAGCCGGAGATACTTCTGCTCGACGAGCCTACGAATTATCTTGATGCACACCATATAGAGTGGCTCAAGAGATACCTTCAGGAATACGAGAATGCGTTTATTCTTATATCCCATGACATTCCGTTCCTGAATTCAGTTGTAAATATCATATACCATATGGAGAATTGTCAGCTCAACAGATATGTCGGCGATTATGACAAGTTCCAGGAGGTGTATGCGGTGAAGAAATCCCAGCTTGAGGCTGCGTACAGAAAGCAGCAGCAGGAGATATCTGAGCTGAAGGATTTTGTGGCGAGAAATAAAGCCCGGGTTGCCACAAGAAATATGGCTATGTCCAGACAGAAGAAACTTGACAAGATGGATGTCATTCAGCTTGAGCGTGAGAAACCGAAGCCTGAGTTCAACTTCAAGGAAGCGAGAACCTCTGGTAAGGTCATATTCGAGACCGATGATCTGGTGATAGGTTACAGCAAGGACAAGCCGCTTTCCAAACCGATGAATCTCCGCATGGAGCGCGGTGACAAGATAGCCATCACAGGAACGAATGGTATAGGAAAGACGACATTCCTGAAGAGTGTGCTTGGACTTATCCCGGCTATATCCGGCAAGGCGCAGCTTGGCGACTATCTGCACATTGGATACTTTGAGCAGGAGGTCAAGCCGAGTGAGAATACATGCCTGCAGGAAATCTGGGAGGAATTCCCGGGATATACCCAGTATGAGGTACGTGCGGCTCTTGCCAAATGCGGACTTACCACCAAGCATATCGAGAGCAAGGTGAAGGTCCTCTCGGGTGGCGAGCAGGCGAAGGTGAGACTTTGCAAGTTAATCAACACTGATACAAATGTGCTTCTGCTTGACGAGCCGACAAACCATCTTGACGTTGATGCCAAGGATGAATTGAAGCGTGCTCTTTCCGAGTATAAGGGGTCTATACTTCTGGTATGTCATGAGCCTGAATTTTATGATGGTCTTGTGACAGACGTGTGGAATCTGGAGCAGTACACGCTCCTTCAGTGAGATAAACAGGCTCTGCTTTGATTATTGTCAAGGCGAGCCTGTTTTTAATCTGTTCAAGAACTAATTTCTCAATGCTGTAATGGGAACAACAAATACACCATCAGACCTTTGATATGCTGCGTTAGATAATCCACATATAACACATAATGAATCCGGACCCATTCCGCCATTGGATTCAATTGCTGTTTTTATTTTTATAAGATTTTCGGCAGCAGCATCTATTTGGTTTGCACCCAGTTTTATTTCAAATCCACACCATTTTCCGTTGGGCAGTGCTATAACTGCATCCATCTCGTTGTTATTATAATCCTGATAATGATATAATTCTGCATCGAAGGATTCTGCATATATTTTTAAATCTCTTTCACATAATGCTTCGAATAAGAATCCTAGTGTATTCAAATCATTCAATAGCATTTCAGGGGTTGCATTTAGCAAGGCAGCTGCTAAGGACGGGTCTGACAAATGTCTCTTTTCGGCCTGTTTGATGCGGATGGGTGATCGAAGCTTCGCTTCAAAAGGCTTTTGATTATCCGTTAGGAAGAGTCTGTGAAAAACATCCAGATAGGCGGCAACGGTTTCTACATCAATATCTTCGTTGTCGATTTCTTTAATATCATTTTTAAGTTTGTTGTTTGTTACAGTTGTAGCCTCATTTCTTGCAAGTGAGCGGAGAAGTAATTCCATTTTGTGTTTATCTCTTTTTATTTCATCTATTCGATATACATCATCATCCAATACAGCCTGAATATATTGCTTAGGAAGATATGCTGCCTGTTTTAATGGCGCATCCTGATTGGCAGGCCAGCCGCCTCTTATAATAAAATCAATAAGCCTTGACAGATTAACTTCTCCTAATATTTGAGGTTCTATCTTGCCGTTGCATATATCTTTAAGCGAGACGCTTCCGCTGGAATTGCCACTTTCAAATAATGACATTGGGTGCATTCTTAATTTTGCAATCCTTCCAGCACCACTATGCAATATTCCTTTGTGATTTGGTGTTGCAGATCCTGTCAATATAAATTGTCCTTTAGTGCCGTTTTGATCAACCTTAAATCGGACAGCATCCCATAGTTGTGGAACTTCCTGCCATTCATCGATCAATCTTGGCGTTTCACCAACCAAAACCAATGATGGACTTAGCTGTGCCAATTGTCTGTTTTGAAAATTCCCATCTGGATTGCCAATCATTATCTCGCTTTTGCAATGGTATGACGATGTCCATGTTTTCCCGCACCATTTAGGACCTTCTACGCATACTGCGCCAAATGCTTCTAAGTAATTATCTAATATATTGTCTAAAAGTCTTGGCTTGTAATCTTTTCTTTTCATATGCTATATGCTCTCCGTTCTTATATGTCACTAATATTATTGACCTGAGTAGTTATATATATTTATAAATTATGATAATATAATGCAAGGGATTTTGCAATCTCAATCCGATTAATTTTGCAATCTCAATCCGATGGATTTTACAATCCCAATCCGATAGATTTAATGATTTCAATCCAGTAATAATTGACTATGAAGATGTATTATATTATTCTATGTAGGATGGTTCACCGATGTAAAGCAATAAAGATGAGAGTGCGGACAGGGCTGAAGTTAACATGTAAGGATCGGACTTAGACACAGGTAGAAAAATAATATTAGGATGGAGATGTTAGATGAATATACTTGAGAGTTTAAAGGATAAATTACTTGTCGCGGATGGGGCATTTGGAACCTGTTATGTGGGAATGTACGGAGAGCAGGGAACTGTCGCTCCTGAGCTTGCAAACATGCGCCACCCGGAGCGTGTGCTGGAGATCCATAAGGAGTATGTGAAGGCTGGAGCCGGACTTATAAGGACAAATACATTTGCGGCAAATACAGCGAGCCTTGATGCTGACACGGATTATGTCATTTCAAATGTGCGTGCGGCGGTAAAGCTTGCGAAGCAGGCTGCGGACGGCGAAGCTGGAACGGATCACAAAAAGGTATACATTGCCGGAGATATAGGCCCAATACCTGCGGATGCCGGTCTCACACTGAATGAAAGGGTGTCACAGTACAAGCTGCTGGGTGAGGCGATGCAGGACATGGGAGTGGATATCATCTGGTTTGAGACATTTCCTGAGTTCAATGTGCTCGAGCCTGTGGTGAAGCACCTGAAGGCAAGAAAGAACACGCCGGTCATGGTGTCGTTCTGCGTGAACCAGTTTGGGTACAGCAACTGTGGATTTTCGGCAAGAGCATTGCTCTCCCAGGTGGCAGGAAATCAGGATGTGGACTGTGTTGGATTCAACTGCGGAGTTGGTCCGTACCATATGCTTCAGCTTCTGAAAAAGCTGGATATAGACTGCGGAAAGCCTGTATCAGTCATGCCGAATGCGGGATACCCGAAGTTTACACAGAGCAGACTGGTGTTCAATGACAACAAAGAGGGATTCATAGATAAGATCCAGGACATAGCGGCGCTTGGTGCAGATATCATAGGAGGATGCTGCGGAACAAATCCTGAATACATACATCAGATCATGGAATGGGTGAAAACCGGAGATATTGCAAAGGCTGCCAAGGTTCATGTGGAAAAGGTACAGGCTGACAGTGCTGTAAAGGACAATTTTCTCAAAGGACGTCTGGAGCGTGGCGGGGCAGCCACAAAAAATGCCGACGGACACAAGCACAAGCTGATTGCTGTGGAGCTGGCACCTCCGGTGGATGTCAACGATCAGAAGCTGCTTGATGCAGCCCATATACTTAAGCAGTCACATGTGGATGTGGTGACATTCCCTGATTCGCCATCGGGAAGAACCAGAGCGGATTCCATACTCATGGCGGAGAAAGTGCATAAGGAGACAGGACTCAGGGTCATGCCGCATCTGTGCTGCCGTGATAAGAATGCCATAGCCATAAGGGGAAGCGTGCTCGGTTCACAGCTTAATGGTATAAAGGATTTCCTTGTCATAACAGGTGATCCGGTTCCGGTCATGTTCAGACAGACGACCAGGAGCGTGTTCAACTTTGATTCAGTCGGAATGATGAAGCTGCTGCAGTCTATGAACGAAGAGGTGTTCAGCGGGGATAAGATCACCTACGGCGGAGCGATCAACCAGAACAGACTTAACACAAAGTTTGAGATAGACAGAATAAAGAGAAAGATGGAAGCCGGGGCTGAATTCTTTCTGACACAGCCGGTGTTCTCCAGAGAGCAGGCACAGATCCTCAGAGACATGAAGGCTGAGACCGGCGCGACAATACTTGTGGGAATCATGCCGCTTGTCAGCAGGCGAAATGCCTTGTTCATGAAAAATGAGATGTCAGGCATAGAGATCCCGGACGAGATCATAGAGAGATACAGTGAAAATGCCACAAGGCAGGAAGGCGAGGAGTGCGGCATACAGATTGCCAGAGATATACTTGAGTACACTTCGGACTTTGCGGACGGATATTACTTCTCGTTCCCATTCAACAGAGTACATATGCTGGCACATATCGTTGACTAAAATGTGAGTCAAGGTTATTATGGAATAAGCGGTGTTGCCGGGGAAAACAGGGATTCCGGAGCAGCGCTATATAGGAGAGGCGCTGTTATATATACAGTAGATAAAATACAGGATGCGCGGGTGCGCAGAAAGGAACAGACATGGATTACAATAGTTTAAGTCTTAAGATGCATGAGGAGCACAAGGGTAAGGTAGAGGTAGTGTCCAAGGTGGCAGTGAAGAACAGAGACGATCTGAGCACGGCTTACACACCGGGCGTTGCAGAGCCTTGCAGAAAGATCCGTGACAATAAGGCTGACGTATACAAATATACATGCAAGGGCAACATGGTTGCCGTGGTATCAGACGGAACAGCGGTTCTCGGTCTGGGAGATATAGGACCTGAGGCAGCTATACCTGTAATGGAAGGAAAGTCCATACTCTTCAAGGAGTTCGGCGGAGTTGACGCATTCCCTATCTGCCTTGACACAAAGGATGTGGATGAGATCGTTGAGACAGTAAAGCGCATTGCACCTGTATTTGGCGGAATCAATCTGGAGGATATATCAGCTCCAAGATGCTTCGAGATAGAGAAAAGACTTAAGGAAGAACTTGACATTCCTGTATTCCATGACGATCAGCATGGTACAGCTATCGTTGTGTCAGCAGGACTCATCAATGCGTTAAAGCTTGTCGGCAAGCCGTTTGACGAGGCAAATGTGGTTATCAACGGAGCAGGTTCTGCAGGTATATCAATATGTAAGCTTCTGCTTCAGCTCGGTATAGGCAATGTGGTTCTCGTGGACAGGCAGGGTGCTCTGTGTCCTGGACAGGACTGGATGAATCCGGCACAGGCAGAGATGGCAGAGATTACAAACAAGGACAGACAGACAGGTTCTCTTGCCGAGATAATGAAGGGTAAGGATGTATTTGTCGGAGTTTCAGCTCCAAATATCGTGACAGCAGAGATGGTTGCATCTATGGCAGCAGATCCTATAGTATTTGCCATGGCAAACCCTACACCTGAGATCATGCCTGAGGAAGCGGCAAAGGGCGGAGTAAGAGTAATGGCGACGGGCCGTTCGGATTATCCAAACCAGATCAATAACGTTCTAGTATTCCCGGGAATATTCAGAGGTGCCCTGGACGCCAAGGCAACAGGCATAACTGAAGAGATGAAGATGGCAGCAGCCAAGGCTATCGCATCCATTGTAACAGATGATGAGCTCAAGGAGGATTACATCATTCCTGGAGCATTTGACGAGAGAGTTGCTAAGGTGGTTGCCAAGGCTGTAGCTGACGAGGCAATAAAGCTTGGAATTACAAAATAAGAATAAAAATAAAGTTTTTCGAAATATTTAGTAAATAAGTGTACTAAAAATCGCATCTTATGTGGAAAGTCCGCATGGGATGCGGTTTTTTATTTTGCGATTTTATTGTAAAGTAATATTGTTGTCCGCGGGGACGGATAGGGAGGAGAAAAAATTGAACAGTGTTATTATTGGGCAGAGAATAAAGGATGCCCGCAAGTCTATGAACCTCACACAGAAGGAGCTGGGGTATCTTATCTATGCAGATGGCAAATATATAAGCCGTCTTGAAAATGGCGGAAGTCTGCCGAGCCTGAAGCGGCTGGTGCTGCTGTCGAGGGTGCTTAACCGCACATGTGATTATTTCATATGGGATATCGATGTGATGGAGGAGGATGTGACTCCGAGGGAGGAAATCGTTATCCGGGATGAACAGGAGCGGAAGCTTCTGCAGCTTTGGAGGGAGATATGCTGAAGATTGCTGTGTACAGTGAGGAGAAAGTAATGAGCCCGTTGTTGCAGGAGTACATGGGTATATGGCAGAGAGATGCGGGATGTGTGTGCGCTGTGAGATATTATGACAATGTGCATGCGATCATGGTCGACATGGATCTTGAAGGAATTTACGATGTAGTGGTGGTGTATCGTTCCTGGGATGTGGCCGATGTCTTGAAAAAAGACCGCAGGGTAGGTAGTCTCGTGATGATAGCAGCAGGAATAAACCGGAGATTGTATGATATCCAACCGTGTTATATTCTGTATGAACCTGTTAATGCGGCAAATTTCAAAAAGGTGATGACGATGGCGGTTGAGGGGAGCCGGGATGAGAGAAGATTCACATTTGTATCCGGAAGGGTGAGATACAGTGTAGATACCCGGAGCATAATGTATTTTGAAAGCGAACTGCGTCGCATAAATCTGGTCACAACGGAACAAAAATATGTTTTTTATGGAAGTATTGGCGAGATGGAAAAGCGCATGAAGGTGGGCTACGGGGGATTTATCAGACCACATGAATCCTATCTTGTAAATCCGGATCATGTGAGCAGATGCACGGCTCATGAAATGATACTGACAAATGGTAAAAGTATACACATCAGCGCAACAAGACGCGCTGATGTGAAAAGATACTACAGTGAACTGATCAATTGCTAGTTGTTAGAAGATCAAATATATCTGAGTAATTCTATGTTCAGTCTGCCCTTCCGGGTTGCGCTGCCTGTCTCGACAAATTCATATTTGCCATATCCACGTATTGAAAATACGTCGCCCGGTTTTAACTGGTAGCTGCTGTTTTCGTACAACCTGTTGTTTAGTGAAAATTTCTTTTCCCTGAACAACAGGGATGTGCTGCTTCTTGAAAGGCCTGTTATTGTGGCGGTCACTGCGTCCGCTCTTGCAGATGCTGCGATTATGTGCAGAGGTTCCTTTTTTATCTGTATCTCATCAGTATCCTGGGTGCTGCAAAAAGTACATTTTACATTTGTGTGCCTTATCTTTGTCAGATTTTCAGCGATATAATCGGCAACAGTGTCCACACAGAATATATAGGCATTGTTGTGCTTGCCAGAATGAGTGGATTCGGTGATCAGTATATCGCCCACCATCTCCCTCTCAATGCCAAGATTCATAAGTGCCCCAAGGAAATCCCTGTGGTTCAGATCGTCTGAGAATTTGTCCGAAACAGCGGAAACCTTCATGGTGCAGATGGGAAAAGCCGGTGCGTAGCCGCAGTCGGCTTCATTTCCAAAGGCGATCATAACGCGGTCGCAGGATTCCCTGCCTCCAAAGATGGTATATCCTGCAAATGACAACTGTTCAAGATTGCTGTAAAATACTTCCATGTCTGCAGCACTCAGAAAATTAGTATATGTATATCTGTTCTGGCGGAAGGCGGCATTTGCCAGATCCTTTAACCGCCCCTTTAGAATATCGTTTTCATTCATAGCATGTCCTCCGAGATCATTGACTTCTTACTATTATATTACAACACTCCGATCTTCGCCAACAGTCAAACGAATTTGACAGCTTTGCACGATAATCTGAAATTTATTGTTGCGAAAAGTGATCATAATGAACAATAAACCGTTCAAACGTGAATAAAACAATCATTTTGCATTCAAAAATCTTCTAAAAACTATTGAAATGCGCAACTGTTGATAAATTACCACAAAAAAAAGCCTTCGTTTTATAAATTTTTGCGTATTTACAATTTCAAAGTGTTTTGATAGTATATGGGCATAACAAGGAGATGAGTTGTGATCAACAAGCCTTCTGGTTATAAAAAAGACAATCACTTATATTTTGATAGACGGAGGGTTCCCTTAGCACGAAATTCGTAGAAATCCCTTTATACGATGTAATGTAACCCCATAACCCCAAACCCCAAAACATAGGAATCCTCCACTCCCCCCTTCTTAACAGCCTGTCGCATAAACGACGGGCTGTTTTTATGTTCTGAAAAACAGGGGGGGATTTAGAGTTTCATATTGGATGCACTTATGGCGTTACCGAGTTCTGTGAGACTTTCCACGAAGGCTGCGTATTTGCATATGTCGGTCATCTTAGATTTTCTTTTACTATTTCCGAGAATGCTATAGATATAATCTCTTGACTGGTCGATTATATATGTTGGCGTTGTGTCGTGCTCGTTGTTGAATAACATGGATTTGAAGTTTTGAAAAAAAGAATAAATTTCATAATCTATAGAATTGTCATTCCGCTGCATGTATTCGAGAAGCATATCGATATAGCGCAAAGCTGAGTGTACGTACAGGATAGAGTTTTCGTTTATGTACAGTACGGTTTCCGGCACAAAGAAAGATGGATGTGCGAAACCTTTTATGCTGTGCAGGGCTTCCATTTTCTGGGTGGCTGACTGGTTGAACGAGTAACGGTTTTTGTATTGTTCAATGATAGAGAGCGTGTCCGCTGAATTATTTTTTGCTATTACGCGCCGTCTCTCGTTGATGTACAGTTTTAACTCCAATAGAAGAAAATATATATCCGGGGATGAAAAACGCTGCGAGTTTTTGATATACGGAAATGAACCTGTCATTCTTCTGAAAAATGAGTCTGCTGTGGCATAATTGTTTATTATGCTGATGGCTGCATCTACATTGAAATTCTGGACAAATTCCCTGGTTGCGGGCTGATACACTGTCTCGTTGTCAATGCGGGATACATAGGAACTAAGAAAGATTATCTTCTCTTCTGCGGTGAGTTCGTATCCGTTGAGGTTACAATAATTGATGGCGGAACAGGGGGCATCGGTTTGTGTTTCGGCATTGTTTAAGTCTGTCATAATGATCTCCTTTGTTTTTGTATGGATAAAAATGTAGCACTTTAACGCGATAAGTGGTAGGATATTTATGGATACAAAATTGTACAATCTGTATAAATGTATACAATGGAGGAGAGAGATGAATAGAAGGAGAACAAAAAAGGGGGTGTCGGATTCTACAGAAATGGTAGATACGATAGGCTTCAATATGCGGGATATCCGCAAAAACAGCAGATCTTCGAAGTATACGGTAAAGTATATGGTTGCGGAGATAAATAAGCTCCTGCCGGAGAATCATAAGATAACAGAAGGGCTATATTACAAGTGGGAGAATGAGGAGAGGCTTCCGACAGTGCGGCACATTCCGGCTATAGCTAGTGCTCTCGGTGTGTCTGAGACTGCACTTTTTCACTGGCAGGGTATGAAGAATGGAACTGTCAACAGCAAATATAGTCAACTGGTTGAGAGCGTTAAAGCACTTGGAGATGACAAGACGGCTGATATAGCCTGGCTTGCATCGGGTTGGTCAGGTGACCTTAAAGCTCTGGTTGAATTTGACATGCTGTATGCAAGTCTGTTTGCGGAGGACAGACGGGATGTGGCATCTCTTGGAATAAGATTATATGATGTGTGCAGGAAAGAGGGCAGACTGAATCCGGATGTGCCATCTGTGGATTTCTCTTATTTGCAGCAGGCTCTCAGGGATCTGTGGGCATCAAAGTAAGATATAATTGCACAAATAAAAAAATATCTTTGTTCTTTTTGACAAAATAGCCAACTTGACATGGTAAAAATCAAAAAATTCTTGACTTGTGCACAAAAAAAGCTATGATAATATTAAGGGCAACCGATTGCGCATGGAGCGTTGCGCAAATGCGGTGATACGTGCTGAACAAAAGGAGACTTGAATATGGAGACAAAAGAGTCAGGCCAGAAGATGACCATTTCTGATGTGGCTGAGGCGTTAAATATATCTAAGACTACAGTATCGAGAGCGATTTCCGGAAAGGGAAGGATCGGTGCCGAGACAAGGCGGAGAGTTCTCGAGTATATAGAGGAGCATAATTATAAGCCAAGCGTTATAGCGAAGGGGCTGGCACAGTCAAAATCCTATAATATAGGGTGGGTCATGCCGAGCGACTACAGCGTGGTGGATCTGCCATTCTTTCAGAAGTGCCTGATGGGATTGCTGGAGATGGCTGCGCCAGTGGATTATGATGTGCTTGTGTGTACAGTGTCACCGGATGATATGAGCCAGCTGGAGAGAATTGTTGAGAATCATAAGGTGGATGGGGTTGTACTTGGAAGAACTCTTGTGAATGATGCCCCGGCAGAATATCTCAAGGAAAAAAAGATACCATTTGTTGTGGTTGGAAGTATGGATGATGACAATGTTGTCCAGGTTGATCATGATCACAGAAGTGCATGCCGTGAGCTTACATCTATACTGCTTGCCAAAGGAATGACTAAGGTAGCCCTCATGGGTGGTAATAAGAATCATGTGGTAACCCTCAACAGGTATAGAGGATATCTTGATGCGATGGAGGATATGGAGGTACCGGTAGATAACAGCCTGGTATACTTTGATATAGATAATTCAGTATTATGTGAACATGCCATTGAAGAGATAATGAAGCAGAAAGCAGAATGCATACTGTGTATGGATGATGGAATATGCCAGAATGTACTTAATATATTGGATAAGAAGGGCATAAAGGTGCCAACTGATGTGAGAGTTGCGTCATTCTACAACAGCTCACTTCTGAACAATTACCAGCCTGCGATCACATCGCTCCAGTTTGATCCGCGTGAGCTTGGAATGGTAGCATGTAAACTGCTGGTGGATTTTATAGAGGGCAACGAAGTTAAGAAGAAGACACATCTGGGTTATGAACTCAGATTAAAAGAGTCAACGAAGTAATTCATAGTTATATATCCTTCCCAGAGGGGCGTCAGTGTTTGGCTGACGCCCTGTTTTTATGTGAAAAGAGCCAGAATATGCGCAACATGCGCAAAAAAATGATGCGCGACGGGCATGAAAATACACCATAGAATATTGCTGTTATAGCAATATTCTATGGTGTAACAAAGAGAAAAGTAATGAAAAAACGGCCTAAATGAGTGTAATAATGGCTGGAAAAGGAAATGAAACATGAAAATCTTACATATGGGATAGCAGATGATTAACAAATATTACCATATATAGTGTGCAACGCAAACGGGTGCGCAAAATATAACGAACATGGAAACGTTTCCAAACAAAGTGACTTGTGCAAAATGTATATTTTTTTATTTTGAAAGTTATATGAATTAGTAGTTGACAACAATAAACAGAACTGATAATATATAACCATAAAGAACAACCGATTGCGCACGGGAAACAAAAAGAGCAACTAATTTTCTTGTTATTTATTTAAAGAGGAGGACATAAGAATGAGAAAGAAAGTTTTATCATTAACACTTGTTGCTGCGATGATGGCAGGATGCCTTGCGGGATGTGGCAACGCAGATTCGAAGGACGAAGGAACAACAGCAGCTGCTGGCGACAGCACAACACAGGCTGCAGCATCAGATGATGCAATTCAGAACTTAATTGATGCAACAACAGAAACTGTAGATCTTTCGGTATGGGCTTCTGAGGAAGATCAGGATCTCACAACACAGGTTATTGAAGAATTCAAGAAAAAGTATTCAGATGTTGACTTCAACATCACACTCGGAGCCGAGTCTGAGTCAAAGGCAAAGGATGATATCCTGGTAGACGTTGAGGCTGCTCCTGATGTATTCGCATTTGCTGATGATCAGATCAATGAGCTGGTTAAGGCTGGTGCACTTCAGCCGGTACAGGCTACATACACTTTTGATGTTGCAAACGAGAATGTGGCAGCTTCTATAGAGGCAGCTTCTGTTGATGGAACATTATATGCATATCCAATGACAGCAGACAACGGATACTTCATGTTCTATGATTCATCAGTATTCACAGAGGATGATGTTCAGTCGATGGATGCCATGATCGAGGCAGCAAAGAAGGCAAACAAGAAGATCGCTATGAACGTATCAGATGCATGGTATGTATACTCATTCTTCCAGGGCGCAGGTCTTGACCTTACACTTAACGATGACGGACTTACAAATACATGTACTTGGAATCAGGCAGGCGGTACAGACGTAGCTCAGGCAATTCTTGATCTCTTTAAGACAGGCGTATTTGTAGATATGGATGATCCTACACAGGCAACAGCAATCGCTGAGGGTACGATCTGTGCAGCAGTTAACGGAACATGGAGAGCAGCAGACGCTGAGGCAGCATGGGGCGAGAACTATGCAGCAGCTAAGCTCCCTACATACACAGTTGCAGGCAAGCAGGTTCAGATGGCATCATTCTCAGGCTGCAAGCTTATCGGTGTAAACCCACATTCAAAGAACGTAGGCTGGTCAATGCTTCTTGCTGAGTATCTTACATCAGAGGATACACAGGTTACAAGATTTAAGCAGAGAGGTCTTGGTCCTTCAAACATCAACGCTTCAGAGTCAGAGGAAGTTAAGGCTAATCCAGCTATATCAGCTCTTGCAGCTCAGGCAGCATATGCAACACCACAGCGTGTAGGCGGTAACTACTGGACACCAGCAGAGACACTTGGTTCAATCCTTGCTCAGGGTAATCCGGACGGAACAGATCTTCAGAAGCTTCTCGACAACGCTGTAGAAGGAATTGAGGCACCTGTATCACAGGAGTAATTTTAAATAAGAAGTACTTTGAATAATATTTATAAGTTATAATGAGAATGCCTCATATGTCATTCGTGGCATATGGGGCATTTTAAAAAGAGAGGAGCTTTTTCATGAAGAAAATATCAGGATTCTTTAAAGCCATAGGAAGATATTTCAAGAATTTTGGTGTTGCTTTTGCAAAAGGTGATATATGGGTTAAGCTCTCAGCGGTTATCATGGGTGCAGGTTACTTCGCAAGAAAGCAGATCGTCAATGGTTTGATCATGCTCATCGTTGAGGCTGCGTTTGTGTTGATGTGCGTAGGCTATGCGGCACCAAACCTTGCCAAATTTGGAACTCTTGGAACTGTAAAGTTTGAGCAGGTATTTGATCCACTCACCATGCAGACAACTACTAATAATTACGACAATTCTTTCCAGATCCTTCTCAATTCGGTGGTTGCGTTGTTCATCATTCTTATATTCGTGCTTTTCTACATTCACAATATCAAGACAGTGTACAAGCTTCAGCAGATGAAGGAAAATGGAGAACATATAAATACATTCAAGGAAGATATGAAGTCACTCTTCAACGAGAAGTTCCACATAACACTTCTCACACTTCCGACAATTGGTGTAGTCATAATGAATATTCTGCCAATACTGATACTTATTGCAGTGGCATTTACCAATTATGATCAGCAGCACCTTCCACCAAACTCACTGTTTACATGGGTGGGCTTCAAGAACTTTGCAAGCCTGTTCTCAAACAGCATGACAGTAACATTTGGATATTCATTCAGAAAGGTTCTTGGCTGGACACTTGTATGGGCGGTCATGGCGACATTTACCACATTCATAGGCGGTATCCTTCTTGCCAAGGCGATCAATTCCAAGACAACCAAGCTGCCAAAGATGTGGAGAACACTTTTCATCATATCAATAGCAGTTCCACAGTTCGTAACACTGCTTTTGGTTAGAAACTTCTTCGCTGATTCCGGTATTGTGAACACTATCTGCTCAAATATCGGTATCACAGACCTGCTTAAGCATGCAGGACTTGTCGGTGAGCATCTTACATATATACCGTTCCTGACTGATCCTCACTGGGCAAAGGTAATGATCATTCTCATCAATATCTGGGTCGGTGTTCCATACCAGATGCTGATCGCAACAGGCGTTCTGATGAACATACCTACAGATCAGATCGAGAGTGCAAAGATCGATGGAGCAACAAATTTCCAGGTGTTCTGGAAGATCACAATGCCATATATCCTGTTCATCCAGGGCCCGGCACTTATAACAGACTTTGTAAAGAACATCAACAACTTCAACGTAATCTACCTGCTCACACAGGATGTATTCGTCACACAGAATCAGGCTCTCGCCAATTCGCATGCGAAGGAAGTTGACCTTCTTGTTACATGGCTGTTCAGACTTACAAATGAATACTACGACTACAAGATGGCATCTGTTATCGGTATCATAGTATTTATCATATGTGCAGCATTTACACTTATATCATTCTCAAGAATGATTGCAGGAGATAAAGAGGAGGAGTACCAGTAATGAAGAAAACAATAGGTTCAATCGTTAAACATATCGTATTACTTGTCCTCGCAGTTATCTGGCTGGTTCCGATCATCTGGCTGATTGTCACTTCATTCAGCGGATATAAGGGAATCAATACAGCGCATTTCTTCCCAACGAGCTGGTCTATGGACAATTTTGTTCAGCTGATTACAAGACCTGACTCGGTTGTGCAGTATGTGTCATGGTTCAAGAATACACTTATTATTGCAGTATTTACATGTATCATCTCTACTATATTTGTAATTATGGTCAGCTATGCGATGAGCTGCCTGAGATTCAACGGCAGAAAACAGATCATGAGTGCGTCACTGATACTGAACATGTTCCCTGGCCCACTTCTCATGATAGCAATTTACTTTATCCTGAAGATGCTGGGACTTACAAACAGCCATTTCGGTATGATCATAGTTTACTCAGCAGGATCAGGACTTGGATTCCTCATCATGAAGGGATTCATGGACACAATACCTATGTCACTTAAGGAGGCTGCCAGACTTGAGGGTGCTTCGGAGGCGAAGATATTTACGAAGGTAATCCTTCCTCTGTGTAAGCCAATCGTGGTGTATCAGGTAATCAGTTCATTCCTTATACCTTGGGGCGATTTTGTATTCGCAAAGCTTATGCTCAACTCAGGAGTTTCGAAGGACTGGACAGTAGCTATAGGTCTTTACAATATGCTTGAAAAATCACTCGTCAACAAATACTTCTCAGTATTCTGCGCCGGCGGTATCGTGGTAGCTATCCCTATCTCAATATTGTTCGTCATAATGCAGAAGTACTATGTAGAGGGTGTAACTGGCGGTTCTGTAAAGGGTTAAGGCGGACGGTCTGAGAGAAATGAGAAAATTTATTTTGGGCAGGTGTCTGCGTTGCCGGATGGACCACATATGGATGGTGGTGCGGATGCCTGCTATAATTAGCCCTAAAATAGGGCAGACAGGATGAAAAATGAGGATATTGTCGCTTATTTGGGGACGATTATCTTTAGATCAAAAGGTTACAACATATACGAAATAGGAGATTTAAGATATGGAGAATACATTTATTGTAAACATTATCCATCGTCCTGAGATGGTTCCTGAGTATGCCGAGAAGGTTACAGGCCATGGTCAGGCAGAGGATATCGGAAGAAAAGCTCTCCTCACAGAGTCACTGGACATATTCAAGTTCCAGCAGGAGACAGCTCACAAGAACGGACTCAAGACTACTATTCAGATGACATATGCCAGCCTTTTTAACGAGGAGGCTGTATCACTCGCCAAGGAGCATCATGAGAAGTATGGAGATGAGATAGCGCTCTCACTTCTCGGACTTCCCTGCACAGAGTTCAGAGAGAAGTACAAGACCAAGGACTTCTGTATCTGGATGTTCTCTATGGAGGACAAGAAGAATATCGTCGATGACGTATTTGGAAAGTTCCATGATATATTTGGCTTTTATCCAGTGTCTACAGGTTCATACTATATGGATGCTGAGCTTACAAACTACATCAAGGAGAAGTATCCATCAGTCAAGTGTGCAGTTGCAACATGCTGGGAGGAGGGCCCTAAGGCTTACCACACATGTAACAACTCATGGTACACACTGTTTGATGGCGGCCCATGGAATCCGTGGATACCTTCAAAGCAGAACACACATGCACCTGCAGCAAATGAGGCTGAGGACAGCGGAATCGTTGCCATCCCGCATCTTTCAAGAGATCTGCTGGCATGCTATGATGGAAATGGTTCTAACTTTGGTACACATCCACAGAACGTTCTCCGTGGAATGATCTATGACAGCAAGACATGGGAGTACCCATATCTGTACAACCTGATCGACCAGTATCGTCATCTGGCTAAGTTCAACAATGGATATTCATACAACATGATGTTCGTTGGACCAGGCTGGCTGAACAAGATGGGACGCTGGGAGGCTCCATACGAGCTGCTCAAGAAGAGCTACGAGGATGGAATGAAGTATTATGGCGACCTGAAGAAGGAAGGCAAATGTATCGACATGACAATGGCTGAATTTGCTGACTTCTACAGAGAGAACAAGACATACGAGGAGCCTGAGTGTGCTCTTTGGAAGGATATACTGTACGGATCAGACAAGCAGATATTCTGGTACTGCGATCCATACATGAGAGCCCAGATCAACATGGATCAGGGCGGTGCGATCGTTGACCTCAGACCATACGCTGCAAAGCTCAACTGGCCTGTAGGTATCGGAACTCCACATGTTCAGGATGCTTCATATCCATTCCTGATCCAGGAGAAGTACAGAGCAGGATATTTCACACACTATGCTGGAGAGGGTACTGTAAGAAGTGCCAAGATCAGCTACAAGGGTGAGGAGGTCGACCTCTGTCTGTGCAGAACAAAGGCAACATTCTCGCAGGAGGGAAGCACAAGAATCCTTACACTTGACCCGGTTGACATCGAGTTCTACGATCTGACAGTTAAACTTCAGACAAAGATATATTTTGAGGAGGGTTCATCCAAGATAAGACATGAAAGAACTATCCTCGAGATGAGCAACCCTGATGCAGAGGTTGAGATCAATGAGTACATGGTGGCATGCTACGGTACAACAGAGTACCCAGAGGACATGACAGGAATCACTCTCACAGCAAAGAATGCTTCAGAGAGCAAGTCACTCACATATGAGTACAAGTGCAGAGAAGAGGATCTCGCAGGCGCCGATGAGGTGTCAGCAGTTATACCTGCGATCGAGACAAAGGCTGCCATGGGAGCATCTGGCAGCGATGCAACAGGATATTTCAAAGAGGGATATGCGTTCTCGCCAATGTTCACTCTCGGGTTTACAAAGACACTTAAGGATAAGGAGGTATTTTCAACATGGCTCAGTCTGGAAAAGGCAAATTAAATTACAGATGTCCAATGTGTTTTATGAGAGATCTGGATATAGATATGTTCTATGATAAGGACAAGAAGGAATACTACTGTATCCGTTGTCAGTATGTTGGACCAGAGGAGGACGTTCTGGCAAAGAACGAGCTCATCAGAATAAAATATGGAAGAATGTATGACAGGATTACATTTGACGACTAGGTGACAGATGTCATCTTGATAGAAGGCCGCCGACAGATGAAGATGAACTGGTACATCAGGGGTATGCAGAACATTTTTCTTCGGCGGCTGTTCTTGGTTATAACAGGCAGTAAAATAAATGCAGGTGAAGGAGACAAAAATATGGCAGATTATATAAAGGGCGTGGATCTCTCCGCTGTTGTCGAGGTTGAAGAGCTGGGGGCGAAATATTATGACAATGGTGTGCAGGGAGATATATTTGACATACTTAAGAACTATGGTGTGAATTCTGTGAGACTTCGTCTGTGGAATGATCCGTACACGGAGGACGGCGTACCTTATGGTGCGGGCACAAATGACCTTGAGGTATACAAAAAACTCGCGAAGCGCGCTATGGATCATGGAATGAGCATTCTGCTTGATTATCACTACAGTGATTTCTGGGCTGACCCGGGCAAGCAGAGGGTGCCGAAGGCGTGGAGAGGCATGGATGCGGATCAGCTTGAGCAGGCTGTGTACGACTACACAAGGGAGACTCTTTTAGAGATGAAGGCTGCGGGCGTTCTCCCTCAGCTTGTTCAGGTTGGAAACGAGCTTACAAACGGACTGATGTGGCCGCTGGGACAGAAGCCGGAGTATGACAATATCGCGAAGTTTGTGAGCGCAGGAATAAGGGCGGTCAGATCGGTTGACTCTGATATTCCGGTCATGATACATCTCGACAATGGCGGCAACAATCCTATGTATGTGGATTGGTTTGACCACTACATGGAAAGAGGAGAAGATTTTGATATAATCGGAATGTCGTATTATCCGTTCTGGCATGGAACCATGAAGGAGCTAGAGGCAAATATGCGAGATATGGCGGTTAGATATGGCAAAAAGATAGTTATCGCTGAGGTTTCCATGGGATTTACCATGGAGGACTACGCAGAATATGAGAAACTGGGACCTGACGATAGAAAGGGCTATGCCACAAAGCCTTCACTGGTGGAGAATCTTGACTACCCTATGACACCTGAGGGACAGGCGGAATTTATGAACGACATAATGAAACTGATAGATGATGTTCCTGGTGGCGATGGCTTTTATTATTGGGAGGCAGGCTGGATACCAGTACCGGGAAGCGGCTGGGCTACGGAAGGTGCTCTGTCATACATAGAGGAGTCTGGACCATGCGGAAATGAATGGGCAAATCAGACACTTTTTGATTATGACGGACATGCTCTGCCGGCACTTAAGACTATACGTGATTACAAGCCGGCGCATGACGACTATCCACTTAAGTAAATTATGGGGACGTAGGTGTCTGTCCCCTCCGTCCCCGTGGTTTCTGATAGTAAAGTACATATTTTTGATACATTTGGATATGTTTTGGTTGGGCGGGTCTGTGTATAATATATGCAGATGCGCCTTTTTAATATATTTGGCAAATTTACAGATGGGGGACAGGACGGGTTGTTCTGATTGATCAGGAGGTAAGGTATGAAAAAAGTAGCATTGTTCATGGATGGCTGGAAGAGGTATTTCACCTACGCCTGGCCGCTGGGATTTATGCAGAAGATAAAGGAAGCCAGGGCTGATGTTAATTTGTACATATTCAACAGCAACGGCAATTGGAACAGGGACGACGGTTACAGCTATGGAGAATACAATATATACAATCTTCCGGAGCTGACAGACTTTGATGGGATCATAATATCTGTCAACAATATCAAATATCCGGAAGTCACGGCGGAACTGCTGGACAGGATAAGGAAGAGCGGAGTTCCGGCTATAAGCCTCGAGACTGCTTTTGACGGTCTGCATTTTGTGGGTATAGACAATTATGATGCCATGTATGACATGACTCGGCATATGATAGAGGAACATGGTGCGAAGAAGGTGTGGTATCTTGCCGGACCGAAGGACAACTATGAGGCTCAGGAGAGATGCCGTGCATTCTGCGATTGTATGGATGTGTATGGACTCAAGGTTGAGGATGAGGATGTCCTGTTTGGAGATTTTGGTTTTAATGATGGCGTGACGGGATTCGAGGAGCTGCTCAGAGCACATGGACATACGTGTATAAAACATGAGAAGGACGGACCGGATTACGGTGGACCTGCGGAGGTGTACGGTGAGATAACCAGTGGCAGTTTTGCGGATTCTGCTCCGGATGCCGAGGCTTCGAATAATGAGGAGATGGATGAGAGAAGGCTGGAAGAACGGGAGATAGTGAAGAAGATTCTTCCGGATGTAATAATCTGTTCAAATGACAACCTGGCGGTGGGTGTGTGCAACAGAGCTGAAGCACTTGGACTTTCAGTGCCAAATGATTTTAAGGTTACGGGATTTGACAACTTTGATAAAGCAGCGTACTATACGCCGCGCATAACAACGGTGAGCAGGATCCGTGAGAAGATCGGAGCTGCGGCTGCAGAGATCATGCTGAATATCTGGGCGGGAAACAATCCGGATACCAGCTCTTATATAGATTATAATTGTATATTTACGGAGAGTTGTGGCTGTGGCACGGATGCTATGCTGAACGGCAGACAGTACCTGAAGAATTATATAATGGGAGTTGTGGAACGCGAGGAGATAGATGAGAGCACACTTGACTTCACGCATTTGCTCAGCAAATGTGGTGATTACAGTGGCCTTTATCCATGTGTACAGACGGCATATTCACAGGCAGAGTGTAAGAAATGCGTTATGGTTGTCGACAGATCCCTTGTGGAGATGGGGGGAGCTGGCCCGACACTATCGGCGGCGTACGATGAGGATGTATTTGCTGTGAAGGGCTATCCTCATAGAATGCAGATCGTGTACAGGCAGGGCATAGCGGATGGCGATAGCGATACATACCACAGTATGTTTCCTCTTCTGGATGATGAAGCCGGCGGCAATATATTTTTATTTGCGCCATTTCATTTCGGAGAAAAGGCAGTTGGGTTCTGCTGTGTCGAAAATGGATATTACCTCATGGATAAGCAGCTTTGGTCAACTGTAATGAGCGAAGTGAATGTAGCCATGATAAACCTGTTCAATAAATGGAGGCTGGAGCAGATCAATCAGGAGCTTACGGCAATATCCATAAAGGATCCGCTTACCCAGATATACAACAGGGAAGGCATGAGACAGATCGCCGCAAAGGCATTTGACAAGGCTGCGGGCCAGGGCAGGGCACTTCTCATAATGTTTGCTGATATGGACAGGCTTAAATATATAAACGATACATACGGTCATGAGTTTGGCGATAAGGCTATAAGAAATGCAGCCAGAGCTGTGGCGGGAGGCGGCGGAATAAGCAGTATTCCGGTTAGATACGGCGGAGATGAGTTCGTATCCATATCTATATACGATGAGGATGAGACTCCTGAGGAAAGAAAGGCGGCGATACTTGAGAAGGCCAGGGAGATAGCGGCGCAGGAGAAGCTTCCGTTTGAATTGGAGTTTAGTATAGGCTATGTTATAACAGACCCAGATGGTGATAAAACCCTTGAAGAGTATGTGAGGGAAGCGGATCACAGTATGTATCAGGAGAAGATGCAGAGAAGGATAAGCAGACAATGATAAAAAAATATCAAAAAATGGAGAATCAGGTCTTATGTGCTGATTCTCTATTTTCATTTAGTATGTTATAATTAACTGTCATTATGATAGTCTGCACAAGTGCAACTGTCGCAACGATCATTTTATCATGTGGACACAACGTGGATTATTTATATTAGATACTTAGGATCAAGAGGAGGATATACAATGCTTAAGAATGTAACTGACACAGTATTTTACGTAGGTGTGGATGACAAGGACATAGACCTGTTCGAGAATCAGTACATAGTGCCAAACGGAATAGCGTACAACTCATATGTCATCATGGATGAGAAGATAGCCATCATGGATATGGTGGATGCAAAGTGCGCAGACCAGTGGTTTGCAAATGTGGCAGAGGTGCTTGGCGACAGGCAGCCTGACTACCTCATAATCTCACATCTGGAGCCTGATCACTCGGCGAATCTTGGTGATGTGCTTGCAAAATACCCGGATATCAAGATTGTATCAAATGCAAAGCTTTTCGCAATGCTTCCAAACTTCTTTGAGGTTCCTGTGGCAGACAGAAGCGTGACCGTTGCAGAGGGACAGACACTCTCACTTGGAAGCCATACACTTCAGTTTTTTATGGCTCCTATGGTTCACTGGCCTGAGGTCATGGTCACATATGAGCAGAGCGAGAAGATACTCTTCTCAGCGGATGCATTTGGCAAGTTTGGAACATTGGATACAGATGAGGACTGGGCATGCGAGGCGAGAAGATATTACTTCAATATAGTTGGAAAGTATGGAATGCCTGCACAGGCACTTCTCAAGAAGGCAGCAGGACTTGACATACAGAAGATATGCGCACTTCACGGACCTATACTCACAGAGAATCTTGAATATTACATAGGCAAATATCAGCTGTGGTCAACCTACACACCTGAGGATGAGGGAATCTTCATCGCATACTGCAGTCTCCACGGCAACACAGAGAAGGCGGCAAAGAAGCTGGCGGAGATACTTGAGGCAAAGGGGGCGCCAAAGGTTGCGATATCAGACCTCTCAAGGGATGATATCGCAGAGTGTATAGAGGATGCATTCAGATACGACAGACTTGTGCTTGCAGCCCCAACATATGATGGCGGTGTGATGCCTGTCATGGCGGATTTCATCAACCACTTGAAGATGAAGGCATACCAGAAGAGAAAGGTCGCTTTCATTGAAAATGGTTCATGGGCACCAATGGCGGCGAAACTCATGAAAGAGCAGATGGCAGCGATGAAGGATATAGAGATCGTGGATGAGCATGTGACAATAAGGTCCGCGTTCAAGCAGTCGGATGTGGCAGCGCTCGAAGCTTTGGCTGGAAAACTGTTATAAGAGATAAGGATAATAAACATAAAGTAAGTCTGAAACCGACTTACATACGTAGTTATTATTCATCTAACAGGTGAGTTGTCACAATAAAGTTGTTACACAGAGTTGCTATACATATCGTGAGCAGGGAATTTGAGCCCGCCGGTTCTTAGGTGGCGATGTGAGGCGGCACCTTAGTACCGCTGCAGGGCGAAATAAGCGGAAGCAACCCAGCGAATGATATGTATAGCAACTCTGTGTTCAAAGAAAAAATTGGCAACTCATTGTCCTATCAATAATGTAAGGAAGGTGTAAGACATGGCTAAGTCCATGGTTTCCGGTAAGCCCCTCAGTCTGATGCTGCAGTTTGCCACCCCGCTCTTGCTCGGCAATCTGCTCCAGCAGACGTACAACATAATAGATGCGGCTATTGTGGGGCAGATACTGGGAGATAAGGCTCTGGCGGGAGTTGGAGCAAGCAGCAGTATACAGTTTCTGGTTCTGGGATTCTGTATGGGCTGTTGCGCAGGATTTGGTGTTCCTGTTGCAAAGTATTTTGGTGCAAATAATCTGCACAAGATGAGAAAGTATATATTTAACGGCGCGGTGCTGACGGGCATCATAGCGTTGATAGTCACGATTGTATGTTCGGTGTGCTGTAATCAGATACTTCATCTGCTTTCGGTTCCTCAGGATATATATGACAAGGCATATGCTTATCTTATAGTTATATTCCTGGGAATTCCGTTCACACTCATGTACAACTATCTGTCAAGTGTGCTCAGGTCTCTGGGAGACAGCAGAACGCCGTTCATGTTTCTTGCGTTCTCGGCAATACTCAACATATTCCTTGACCTGTTCTGCATAGTTGTCCTCAAATGGGACTGCGCCGGTGCGGCTATAGCAACCATCACGGCACAGGCGGTGAGTGGAATATTGTGTCTTGTATATATCTTCAAGAAGGTTCAGATCATGCATCTTGAGGCGGAGGACAGGGAGATAGAGGGATCTGCAGTGAAGGAACTTCTCGTCATGGGAATTCCGACAGGCCTGCAGTTTTCCATAACTGCCATAGGAAGTATGGTCATGCAGTCTGCAAATAACAAGCTGGGAAGTTTGTATGTGTCAGGCTTCACAGCCGGTATGAGGATAAAGCAGTTCACTATGTGTCCATTTGATGCATTTGCAACGGCGGCATCTGTGTTCTGCAGCCAGAACCTTGGCGCCGGACAGGCAAAACGTATAAAACAGGGCTTGTGGCAGGCGATAGCAGTCGCAGTGGGATATGGATTGATAGCAGGACTTATCATGATATTCTTTGGCAGGCCGCTCTCAATGATATTTGTAAAGAAGAGCGCAGTCGACGTACTTGATGCCTCTGCGAAATACCTCAGATGTATGGGATTCTTCTACTGGAGTCTCGGTATACTGAACGTGGCGCGTATGGTGACACAGGGACTTGGATATTCCGGTCGGGCTATATTCTCAGGTGTTACAGAGATGGCGGCCAGGATCATAGTGAGCCTGGGATTTGTCGGAACATTTGGATTCACGGCCATCTGTTTTGCTGACCAGACAGCGTGGGTCACAGCGACCATCTATATATTGCCGACATGTCTTTACTGTGTGAAGAAGTCCACGGCGAAGATTGCTGCGGGAACGGTGTGATATGGAAAAGATAAAAATGCGTATGAATAACCGAGACTGTTGTCTGAGGATTCATACGCATTTTATAGTTGTGACATATTCGGTTTATATTACTTTTCCTTGCTGTCATCAAGCAGCTTGGGAGTGTTGGAGTTTAATGGGGATAGTATGCTGCGCCCTATCTGCTTTTCAAGGGATTCACGTGCATTTCTGGCAATATTGCCACCTTGGATGGTAGCATCTGTGGCCTCGGTTATACCTTGAGGATTAGTTGCCTTTGATATCTCTGTTGTTGATATCTCTGCAAGAGCATTCAGGACAAGCTCTGTGTTAGTCATATTGTCTCTGAGATTTTCTTTTTTCAGTCCCTTAAACTTTTTATATTCTTTCACTGTCTTTCCTGACCATGCGGCAGTAAGTATGTTTGTAAGAGAAGCATACTGTCTGGAATCGGTAATTCCGGCACGCCTCCACTCATTGGTCATATCTTTACGAATCTCTATCCCACGCATACGCTGGGCTATCCAATCTTCAGAATATCCTTTGTTGCGGTATGATTCTATAGCACGATCTATAGCAATCTGAGGATCAACTTCCTCGTCCAGACGTTGTTTGCCCACCATTGCCAGCCATTGCTTGAATGGCTCAGCCTTTTTTGACGGAATGGACTGGATAATTCTCAATAACCCATGTGTGTTTGTTGCTTGGATTTTACGCATTTTACCATCAGCGGCTATCATTTGAATAGGGGTACAAATTGTACCCCAGTTAGCTGATAATTCTGGGTCGCGGGATCGTAACTTTTTTACATATTGTTTTGGATCGGAACTATCGGTCAAAACGTCAATTACATCAATTATGGAAAAATACCATTCCTCCTCCTGTGAGTGCCATACTTTTCTGATTTTATCATCATATATAAATTCAAGTTCCTGTTCGCTTAACTCGGGTATATCTGATACCTCAACAGGAGCAGTCGAGGAAGTATTCTCATCATATACATAAAAAAGCATAATAATCACTCCAATCCATTAAAATTTTGCCCTTAACTCCACTACCTTACCAATGATCTTGACAGGTTTATTTTTTATGGTTTCATCGTCAAAATAGAGCGGTGCATAGCTGGGGTTGGTGGAAATCAGTTCCAGTCCTTCTTTATATTTTCTCAGGCGTTTGCACACGGCGTCTTCACCAGCTATTGTAGCAATAACAGTGTCCCCTGTGTCTGCATCATCCTGTTGACGGACAATTACAACGTCGCCGCTGCTGATCTTGGGTTCCATGCTATCCCCCTTTATTCTAAGAGCGTAGAATTCGCCAGTTTTAGCAAGACTTTCGGGTATTTCTTCTGTATCAATAATCTTTTCGGTTGAACAAAATGTTTTGTCACATGATATATAATCAAATACAGGAATTGCATATGCCTCTGATTTCTTTTGGCTTCTTATGATATCTTTTTCTTCCAGAAGATCAGACCTAGAGCAATTGAAAATAGCGCACATGTGGTCAATTTTGTCCATTCGGGGAGACTTTAGTCCGTTACACCAATTTGACACAGTTGCAGTGCTGACATTCATCTGCTTAGCAAAGGCAGCTTGAGTATATTGATATTTATTAAGAAAAAAGAAAAGATTCTTTGCAAATTGGTCATTCATTCTTCTTTCAAATTCTATATCGGACATAGTAATCAACCTCCTTTTGAACAAATTATACACTTAAAGCTAATTTAATACAATATAAAATAAATATAAGTTAACTTATAGTAAAAAATAGCAGCGAGATAAAAAGGGGAACAAACTTTGACATATCCTTCTATTCATTATAAAATTAACCTGATTTTAATCTTTCTCATATTTTAGATTAATCATCGGTTGGTATAGTAATAACATCAGTTGATGATATCAGCAGCAAACGATAAGAAAGATGACAGATCATCGGAAGACGATGAAACTAAGATAATGAGAAAGGGTGCAAAGATTATGGATAAACTGGAAAAGGTAGAAAAGTTAAGAGAAAAAACAGGCGTAAGTTACGAGGATGCAAAGAATGCGCTTGAGGCATGCGATTATGATCTGCTGGATGCGATCATTTATCTTGAGAAGCTGGACAAGGTGAAAGCCCCTGAGGTGGAGAGCTTTACCACAGGCGCAGAGCAGCAGACATCAACAGAGTTCGAGCAGGCACAGCAGACATATACAAATGACTGCAATAAAGTGACGTTTGGACAGATGATGGACAAATTTTTCAAATGGTGCGGCAAGGTGTTAAAGAAGAGTGTGGATAGCACATTCATAGTAGAACGCAGAGGCCAGACCATGATAAACGTTCCGGTTCTGGTGCTTGTGATCGCACTCATACTTGCATTCTGGGTAGTGCTTCCACTTCTTGTTGTAGGTCTCTTCTGTGAGTGCAGGTACCATTTTGAAGGAATTGGTGACATCAACGTAAACCTTAATAGCGCATGTGACAAAGTAGCCGACTCAGTAGACAACCTTAAGTCCGACGTCAATAACAAGCGTCCGTCATAAAAGAAAGGAAAAAGATATGGCACAGAAGATTCTCATTGTGGAGGATGAAGAGAAAATTGCAAGATTTGTGGAGCTGGAGCTGCTGCATGAGGGATACGAGGCGGAGAAGGTATTTGATGGAAGAACAGGGTTGGACAAAGCTCTTTCCGGTGGCTTCGACCTCGTGGTGCTGGATGTGATGCTTCCGGGACTCAACGGTCTGGAGGTGCTTCGAAGAATCCGCAAGGAGAGTGATGTGCCGGTCATCATGCTGACCGCGAGGGATGCGGTCATGGACAAGGTATCTGGTCTTGATGCCGGTGCAGACGATTATCTCACCAAGCCATTTGCCATAGAGGAGCTGCTTGCCAGGATAAGGGTTGCATTGAAGAGACGCGGAGTTGCGGAGGTTCACACACACAGGATAGAGATCCGTGGAGTGTGCATGGACACCGACAGGCATGAGGTTACAGTGTGTGGCGAGATAGTTGAGCTGACAAACAGGGAATTTGAGCTGCTGAGAACACTCATGGAGAACAAGGACATCGTTATGGACAGGGAAAAGCTGCTGAATGCGGTGTGCGGATATGATTATCTGGGAGAGACCAATATCATAGATGTGTATGTGAGGTATCTGAGAACAAAGATAGATGACAGATTTGGAGTTAAGCTGATCACCACTGTCAGAGGTGTCGGATATGTTATCAAAGAATGACCATTTTGGATGCCAGGATAGAGCAGATAGATATGTGACAAGCCAGCAACGCATGACACGGATACGCATAGATAGAGAGAAAATACATGGGAAAGAAAACTAACGAAAACAAAAGAATGTCATCGATAGCCAGAAGGATCAACATGAGCTTCTGGCTCAAAGAACTGGGCAATGTGATACTTATAGATATCGTCATTGCCTTTCTTATTGTAAGTGTATTTGCTGTGTGGGGCAGGAAACAGCTGCCACAGGGCGTGGGTGGAATGAGATATTACGTTGAGAAAAATGAAGATGGCGGAGCGTATGAATATATAATAGAAGGGTCAGATGAGAAGAAGTACAGATATGACGTTAAGATCCTTTGGGATATCATAGAGATTCCGGGCGTTATATTGCTGGGGATGGAGACTATAGTATTGTTTGTTGCGTTGTTCAGGACAGCGGATGTCAGAAGAAGATTGAAACCGCTGAATGATCTGGCGGTGACGGCGGAAAAACTCAGCAAGGAGCCTATGGATCACAACAAGATAGACGATCTGGAGAAAGCCATATCCCATCTGTCCGCGGATGACGACGAGCAGGTTATACATACCGGAGACAAGGATCTTCAGAGTATAGAGATCGCGCTCAACAATCTGCTCAGGAATATGAAGGAGAATGAGAAACGTCAGATGAGATTTGTGTCGGATGCTTCCCACGAGCTCAGGACGCCTATCGCGGTGATCCAGGGATATGTGAACATGCTCGACCGTTGGGGGAAGGAGGATGAACAGGTTCTGGGAGAGTCCATAGAGGCACTCAAAAATGAATCCCAGCACATGAAGGAGCTTGTGGAACAGCTGTTATTCCTTGCAAGGGGCGACAGTGGAAGGCAGCACCTGAACATGGAGAAAACCGATCTCAACCGCATGGTAAGTGAAGTGTGGGAGGAGTCCATGATGATAGACGAGAGCCACAGATATGAGTTCCGGGGCACTGAGAATGAGGCGTGTGTGCTCGGCGATGTGGCGATGATCAAGCAGTCCGTCAGGATATTTGTCCAGAACGCGGCGAAGTATTCTGAACCCGGCACGGCCATAATACTCGGTGTAAAAGAGGAGCCCGGTTATGTCAGTTATATGATAGAGGACGAGGGAACCGGAATGAATCCAGGTGATCTGGCCCACATATTTGACAGATTCTACCGCTCGGACGAGGCCCGGAATAATGAGACTGGGGGCTCGGGCCTTGGCCTGTCCATCGCCAAATGGATCGTGGATGCCCACGGAGGCACCATACAAGTCATATCCAGAGCGGATATAGGATCAAGATTTGTTGTGAGATTCCCTAAAATTGCTTAAAAAGAGAGGTTGCATATATTTATTGGTAATCTGAGTATCTGTGGTTGCTGAACAATCCCAGAATACAGCCTGCACTTCCTAAAATTATGTATTCTTTCATAAAAGAGGCGAGAGTCTTAACTGAGTGAACATCAATATACCATGGTATGATAGCATTAAAGAGATTTCCTCCGCTAAGAGACAGGATGATCAGTGTAAATGATAAAATGATGGCTATGGTGATGTTCTTCGCTGTATATACTGTGCCGTAATATAAACCGCAGAAGCAATATATTATAATAAGATTTTTGGCTATAAATCTTTCTGGGTAGAGAATTGTCCTGAAGAACAACAACGATGTTATTGCACACATTAATAAAGACAGGTATAAAAATGGAATAATTGTTTCTACCCATTTTATTCTGTGGGATATGTAAAAAAGTTCCCGGCTTGGGCTATATACAAACGGCATAAAGGTTATTGTATATAGCAGCATAACGCACACAGGATATGCTATGCAGTAACACTGCTGCAGTGCGTTTTCTTTATCCTGCAGATCAAGGGGTTTCATCATCATAAAGCCCGTAATAGCAGCTAAAACAGCTAAAATTACACAGAGTATCATTCCCTTACGCAATATAAATAGTGAGTTATGTATTCTTTGCACCATAGTTACACTCCGTTCCTGTAAGACTTAAGAATATACATGTATCCATCTTCCAAAGTGGGATCAGCTGATGCAGGCTCTGAGGTATCAATAGAAGGGGAAGCCCAAAGCCTGGTCATGGCTGTTTTGATTCCGTCTGTAGTGTCTTTTGCAATTATATAGCCTTGATCGATAATTTCTATATAATCACACAAAAACTCCGCATCGTCTACGATGTGTGTGGATATAATAATTATCTTGTCATCACAATTGGTTTGTTTTATAAGATCCCTGAATCTGAGTCTTTCCTCAGGATCAAGACCTGCTGTCGGTTCATCGCATATTATTATAGGGGGATTGCCAAGAAAAGCCTGGGCGATTCCAACACGTCTCACCATTCCGCCAGACAGAGTATGAGCCTTTTTGTCAATATAACTTGATAAATTGACACTTTCTATAACTGATTCGATGTCTTCATCAAGACTACATGATGAAATACCCTTGGAAAATGCAATATAACGCATACATTCTCTTACGGTCATTCCGGGAAAAAGGCCAAATTTCTGAGGCAGATACCCGATATCAACAGAATGTATATTTGCTCCGTTCAGGAGAATGCTTCCGGTAGCTGATGGATATAACCCAATAAGGGATCTCATGAATGTGGTTTTGCCGGCACCATTAGGACCGAGTAGTCCGTGTACTCCTGATTCAAAATTACAGTTTAAATTGTGAAGAATTGTGTTCCCTCCCAAAGTAGTTGCCATATTTTTTATTTCCAGCATAATAATCCCCCTTTATCTGAACGGATACAAGTTACTTTATTCTGTTGTTTCAGTGATGCCAAGTTCGTCGTATACATCTTCCTGAATCTTTTGAAGTTCCTCATCGGTGAGAATTGAATCAATATTGTACCAATTACCTGTCTGTATATAATTGGTGTAGTAAATATCCAAATTACCTGCAGCATCAAACATCACCATGTCAGAACCATACATATATGCATTTCTGTGTATTGGTTGTATCAGGATTGTTTTTCCGATAAGGGAATAATCAGTTGCCTTTTCTTCAGGTGTATAGTTTATATATTTTTTTATCTGGCTTGTTATGTAGTGGTTTCGACTCGGATCGGTGTCCGCGCCAATATATGGGAAAATGTATCGCACATTATCAATAATCTGTTCTCTCCAAAATATGCCGGAAACAATGCTTAGCTGATCACTGAAACCACTGAACGTGTCACCGGACAAGCTGAGATTGCTATACGTAGTAAAATCAGAGTATATGGATACTGTGAACCTGCTCAGATCCTTAGGAAGCCGGCAATATCCGTTTTGAAATAAGTCTCCATTTCCAGCAATTGGGTAATACGGGAAGTTCCCAGGAAGATATGCACCATTTTCCCCTGTGTAGCAAATATTGTAGGATTTTCCTGTATACTTTATGTATATGGATGAGAGATTGCCGGTTTCGTTGTATATGCATAGCTTATTCCCATTTCTGCTATAGCGGATAGCATTATCCTGATCATCTGCTATATAGTCGATATTGTAATCTTTACAGAGTATAAAATGGTATTCAGGGAGACTGGTGTCTGATAGCTGCATATACATATCTGCGATCAAATTCTTCCTTATGTCAAAATGTATGTTATACTCTGTAACATAAAAATCTATTTCCTTTGTTGGAGTAAGTAATTCCTGTTCATTTGCAAATAAATCCGAGGAATCGTCTGCGTATCCAGGGTTACTACCATTATATGGGATGTTGCAGATATAAATAAAGGAAAACGAGCATAACACTGAAAATATGGTGGCAAAAATCAAAGATAACTTCTTGTATCTGAAGAAATTTGTGATCAAATATACGGAGATCACGCCAAATACTATATACAAAGGTTTGGACAGAAAATGTATATTTACAGGAATTAAAGCTGCTTCATCTGGAATATAAGTAAGAGAAGCACAGAATATATTGGATATTTCCTGTATACTGCCGATTTTATCTTCCGCAGGAAAGGTGAACTTACCCGATTGCAATATGGCAACTATAGTGAACCCAAATAATGCAAGATAGGCAAGGATAGTATTGTTGATATACGATATGATGAGCCCAGTCATAACCGCACAAGTGTTAACCATAAATACATGTGTGAAAATAGCCTTAATTGTATATATATAAAAGTCTGCAGAGGAAGAACCTGACAGTATACAAAGGCATATACATAGAACTAACATGCACATACATAATAAGACATTTATGATAGAGAGAATAAGCAGTTGCTGTGATTCTCTTTTAATTGATGACATAGTGTATGTGCTTATGCTCTCTACCATATTGGTTTTTTTTACGATAGATGTGTATTCAAAGGACAAGTACAAAAACAGAATATAATAATATATGGAATTTCCAAGCATCATATCTGTATGTTCAACTATATCAATGTAGTTAAATTCTCTAAGCAGACTGTCTTCAATGAATTTGTATACTGAGTATAAAATACAAAATATGATAGCAGCGATGGAAGGCCAAAAGCATTGTGGAGTTTTCCTGAATAGTATGTAATTCTGTTTAAGCATTACCTGATTCCTTTCAATATTTTAATAATAAGTATAACTACTTTACCTCCCATCATTAATAAATTATAATTAGTAAAGTTTAGTTGCTCTAAAATTTACGTAAGTTGTATTAATTGGTAAATGAAAGGCGGAAGATGTTAAAAGTTGCTATATGTGATGATGAGCAGAAGGATATAGACATTGCAGAAAAATGCATATTGGAGTATTCGTTTAAACACAATCTGGATATTGAATGCGCCAACTACAGGACGGGGCAGGAATTGCTGGACAAGATGGAATCTGGTGAACATTATGATTTTTTTGTCTTTGATGTGGAAATGGAGAAGGAGGATGGAATATATATCGCCTCAATTATCCGAAAAAGATACGACAAAAATGCAATTATCATTTTTGTAAGCAATTACCCGGGACATATGGGACGGAGCTTTTCTGTGCATGCATATAATTATATTCAGAAACCTCTTAAATATATAGAGTTGGAACAAGTATTATCTCAGGTTTTGCGTGAGATAAGGGACATGGAGTTTAACAAGTTGATTGTGCCAGCGGCAGATGGAGAAAGAGTTGTTAATATACCTGATATTATGTATATAGAAACCTCGAGAAAATTTCAAAAGAGTGTAGATATCCATTCTGCAAAAGAGATTATACAGGTTACAGGAAATTTAAAAAAATGGTTTAACTTGTTAAAGGACAAAAGGTTTGTATACAGCTTTAAGGGGTATATTGTGAATATAGATCACATAGTTACCTTGAGAGGCGGGGAGCTTGTTTTGGATAATAACGAGATTATTCCGTTGTCAAGGAAATATGAGGAAGAGGTAAGGAAGAGTCTTATTAATACGGTTATATCAGATATGGGGAGCATTAGAGGTTAAAGGGTGAGTTATTTAGTATTAATTTTTATATCAGCAATTATGGATGCTGTGACTGTAAAAGTTTATGTAGAGAAATGGCTTGGAAAGCCTCCGCTTAGAATATCGACAATGGCATATTGGGGTATATTTATTTTAACAGAGCTGGCTTCAAGAGGCGGACAGCTTTTCATGATAGATGTGTCACAGGAGAAAGCAATGGTCAGCCAGGTGTCCGCGCATATAGTTATCATGCTCGTATTTATTTGCCTATATGATTCCCGTATAGCTGAATGTATATCTGCGGTTATTATATGGGTATTGGGTTATCTGGTGAGCATCGGTTTATCTGATGTAGTGGTAATTACAACGGATCAGATGCTGTATGACGGTGGAATAACTCATCTGATCTCGGTGATGGATATGTATGCACAGTTTATTATGCTGCCTGTCCTGATCATAATACTGGTAGTGAGAAATTATGTATCAGGTAGATATTCATTTAAACAGTTGGTCATAGTGCTTATAACTCCAATGATAAGTTGTTATCTATACTTGATAATACCAGAACAGATCGTGCTTTTGTCAGGGTACGGATTTATATTTGTGCTGATAATTGTGCTGGTCTTAAATGTTTTGAATTATTATCTGTTTGATAACATGGTGGATAATTATAAATTGAAAAATCAGGTAACAATGCTTGGTTATCAGTTGGAGCATCAGTCGGATAAATATGACCAATTGGTTCTTTCTTATAAGAAAATTGGCAGTATGGTTCATGATACCCAGAAGCATATAAGCTATATAAGGTCATGCATAGAAGAGAAAGAATATGACAGGATAAGAACAGTATGTGATAGATATGAGGAAGAATTAAAAAATAAATATGTTGTTTCAAAAACAGGAAATCTTGTTATTGATACATTTGTGAACAGTGCGTATACATTTGCCCAAAACAATGGCGTGAAATTTCATACGGATTTTAAGTTCGATAAAAATTCAATAATGGTCTCTGACTATGATATGTGTATAATAATAGGGAATCTGCTGGATAACAGTATCAATGCATGTAAGAAACAGAAGGAAAAAGAGGGGGTATATATAAAGCTGGCAATAGTGCAGACAGACCGGCATTTGGTAATAGATGTGAAAAATAGCAGTACACAGTCTGACGTGGGCGGCAGTAAGGATATGACTCATGGATATGGTATACAAAATGTGAAAAATACCATGGACAAGTACAATGGAATAATGGAGATAAAGAATACATATGGGGAATATGAAACACTTGTGCTGATCCCCATAAATCAGGATTAAATGTACATAAACCGCATGCCCCCGCATAGACTGTAAAAACAGAATATGCGGGGGCTTTTTCTTTGAAGGATTACATAGAAGAGCGGGCAATCGAAGCGGCAAATTATATCATAGACACAAGGGCGACTGTGAGACAGACAGCGGACAAGATGGGTATAAGCAAATCAACGGTGCACAAGGATATAACGGAACGGCTGGTCCGTATAAGACCCATGCTGGCGGCCCAGGCCAGGGTGGTGCTGGATGCCAACAAGGCGGAGAGACATATAAGAGGAGGGCTTGCCACGAGGGAGAAGTATCTGCATGTCACAAAGTTTTAACATAGCTTATGTTGTATTTTTCTCTGATTTGGGTTAAACTTTTGATGATTGTATAATAGCGGACTAAGTGTGGGCTATTAGAAAAAGGCAGTTTAACTATAGATTAGAGGTTAGGATATGAGATTTATTCATGTTTCGGATGTGCATTTGGGGATGATTCCTGACAAGGGAAAGCCTTGGAGTGACATCCGCGCTAAAGAGATAGAAAACACATTTGACAGGATACTGGAAATTGCGGAGGAGAGAAAGGTGGATCTGCTTCTCATTGCCGGAAATCTGTATCACAGTGCGCCGAAGGCTGCGGATCTTGCAAAGCTTGATGCCAGACTTGCAAAACTTACAAATACAAGAACGGTGATCATTGCGGGCAGTAGTGATTACATTGAAAGTGGATCTCCATCGGAGAATTATGAGTTCACATCGAACACAGTGCTTCTTCCGGCTGGGGAGTTCAGCAATGCGTATTTTGAAGATATAAATACCTGTGTGACCGGTTTCAGCTATGGACAGGCGGAATACACGGAGGATTTTTCAGAGGGGATAGATGCCCAGACGGAAGGCGCTGTCAATATACTTCTCATGCATGGAGGAGATGCCAGCCACAGTCCATTTAATTTCCGAAAGCTGGCTGACACAGGATTTGACTATGTGGCACTCGGACACCTGAGAAAGCCGAAGCACATGGTGAAGAACCGTATGGCATATCCGGGATCGCCGGAGCCTTTGTCACCTTCTGACACAGGAAAGCATGGCTTTATTTATGGACAGATAATAAACGGAGAGACAAGGATAAAGTGGGAGCCTGTTGCCTGCAGGAATTACATCAACCTTGGACTTGAGATAAAGCCGGAATATACTGACAGACAGATCGAGCATGCTGTTCTGAAACAGATCGATAAGATGGGAACGCAGAACATATATCGGGTTATCCTGAAGGGCCAGAAGGGGTGCGGAGTGAGACCTCAGTTTGATGATGTGTCTCAGGATTACAAGATATATGAGGTTGTGGATAATACGATGTTCGAGTACAATGCTGATGGTCTCAAGAGGGACAATGAGCACAATGTACTTGGAAGATTTATCGCTGAGTTGTCCGGTGAGGATGACGAGGTCAGCAAAAAGGCACTTGAATATGGTCTTGAGGCGATCATAGCAACTGGAGAAAAGTAATGTATATAAATAAACTTTTTTTGAAAGAATTTGGAAAATTCAATAACAAAGAAATAAAGCTGGACAAAGGCTTGAATGTGCTCTATGGAGAGCCCGGAGCCGGCAAGAGTACGATCAGGGATTTTGTGTCCGGTATACTGTATGGTATGAATAAAACCAAGGGCCTTGGATCCCGGGGAGACAATTTTGCATTAAGAAAGCCATCCGGTGGAAATGGATATGCCGGAAAGGCACAGGTGACAAATGCTGGAAAGAGTCATCTTATGGAGAGAAATTTCAACATGTCCACGGACGGTGCAACGCTCACTGATATAGAGAGCGGGAAGGATGAGAGACTTGTGTCTAAGAATTCCTACAGAGGTGTCCTGTTTGATATGGACAAGAGCACATTTGTGGATGCAATGTGTGTTGATCCGCCGGAGGAGATGGGCGGAGATGACAAAGCTTTGTGTGACAGACTCGAGAAGTATCTTCAGAATATGAAGGAGACGGGCTGCAGCGGAATAAACAGAGCAGACGCAGTGGCGTATCTTGAGAATGAAAAGAAGAAATATGACAATCAGAAGTATCTGGTTCAGATAGAAGAGCTGGAAGCCCAGATGGATGAGCTGGGTGAAGTTGATAAGGAGCTTGAAGACATCCGAACTGCCAGACGTGAGGAGCTTGATGCTTATAATATGGAGATCGCACGTTTGAAGAGAGAGGCAAGGCAGCTTGTGAATGAAAAGGATGCTGAGATCCCTGACGAGGATGAGGACAGGGAGCGAAGCAGAATATTCCTTGAGGTTGAAGCTATAGATGATGAGGACGAGCTGAAGGAGAAAAAGAAGCAGGAGAAGAAGGACAAGAAGCTGACGGACAATATATTTGTCATAATGGCAACAGGAATACTGGTTGTTGCGGTGGTCATGCTAGTGGTTCACCTTGTTGGTTTTCAGAAGTCCATACAGCAGCTATTCACGATATGTACGATTGCGTTTGTTGCTATAACCATCATAGATGGATTGTTCAGGAAAGGCGCATTTGACAGTGATAAGCTTCCGTCTGAGGAGGAGTTCAGGAGAACCATATATGAGATGGGAAGAGCAACTGAGTCGAGGACGGTTCGCGTTGAGATAGACAGAGCTTTTCAGGAGGAGCATGACAGGAAGCTTGATATGTTCAAGTTCCAGGAGCATGATGCCATAGAGAAGAGGGATGCCTATTATGAACTCAAGGAGAAGAGAGACGCCATATTTGCGGACTATGATGTTCTTGAGACTGAGAAGAAGGCCATAGATAAGGCTATCAATACCATAATGGACATATCGGAGGAGTTCTCAGGACTGTTTGCCGGTATAGACGGCAGAGTATCGGATATTCTTAGCGCACTCTCCGGTGGACAGTATCAGGAGGCAAAGCTCGATGATGAGATGCATGTTGCAGTGAAAAAGGATGACCATTTCTTCAGGGCGGAATTCCTGGGACATGAGGTCGTTCGTCAGGTGTATCTGGCTGTGCGGCTGGCTGTTGCAGAGATACTTAACAACGAGAAAATGCCACTTGTGTTGGACGATGTGATAGATGTGACCGATGAGAGTCAGCTCACGGGAGTGCTCAAGGCGATGAGTATGGTGAACACGGAGCAGACGATATTGCTTACATCCGATAAGGATCTGGTTAACAGACTTGAGGATATTCATATAGCATGCAATGTGGTGACATTGTAGAAAGTTTCTAATAATAAATAATTAAAAGACCTGCGGAAGCTTGCGATACATGGTATGTATCAGGTGAGCTTCCGCAGGTCTTTTTTGTAAGTCTATAATTGTATATTAGTAATTCTCGTAGTTATCTGAGATAGTGTGCTTCTCCTTGTACTCAGCAATTCTCGCACTGATTCTCTCTGATGGATCAAGAAGATCGCTGAGAGATGCATCGTGGTTGAGGTGATCGATAATGAGTGCTATGTACTTGCTCATGTCGGCTGATACATACCAGTCGCGGTCTGCAAGCTCAGGAAGCTGATAAGTGAGGTTGGTTGTGATGACCTTCTCAATGAGACCTTCCTCGTGACACTTGTCAAATACCTCAAGACCCTTGGTGAAGAGACCAAATGTAGCAAGTGCAAATACTCTCTTAGCCTTTCTTGCCTTGAGCTGCTTGGCAACATCTATCATACTCTCGCCTGATGCGATCATGTCGTCGATGATTATAACATCCTTGCCTTCAACTGAATCACCGAGGAACTCATGGGCAACGATAGGATTACGTCCGTCCACAACTCTTGAGTAATCTCTTCTCTTGTAGAACATACCTACATCTACACCGAGAAGGTTAGCGAAGTAGATCGCTCTGTGCATAGCACCCTCGTCAGGTGATATGACCATCATGTGATCGTTGTTTATTTCAAGATCAGGAGTTGATCTGAGGAGTGCCTTTACAAACTGGTAAGTAGGCTTTACGTTCTCGAAACCGCTCTTTGGAATAGCATTTACAACACGTGGGTCATGAGCGTCAAATGTAACGATGTTGTCTACACCATACTGCTGAAGCTCCTGGAGCATAACTGCACAGTCGAGGGACTCGCGTCCTGATCTCTTGTGCTGACGGCTCTCATACAGGAAAGGCATGATGACAGTGATCTTTCTAGGCTTGTCTGTCATGGCAGAGATGATTCTCTTCAGATCAGCATAGTGATCGTCAGGAGACATTCTCTGAGTCTGGCCACCCATGGTGTATGTGCAGCTATAGTTTCCTACATCAAGCATGATATATATGTCTTTACCGCGGACTGACTCGTTGACAATACCCTTTGCCTCACCTGAACCAAATCTAGGGCAGTCTGCCTTGATAAGGTAAGAGTCCTTCTCGTAACCGTGGAATACGATGCTTGACTTGTTCTCGTTCTGACGGTTCTTTCTCCATTTTACGATATAAGAATCGACCTTCTCTCCGAGAGGTACAATGCTCTTATGAGCAATGATTCCTAAGCTTCCTACAGGTATTGTTTCCAACTTGCTATCGTCTGGCATAATAAAAATCCTCCTAATCTGCTTTCGTTGTCTACCTTTTGTTCCTGGCTATGCTTTTCATTCTTTTTACATAGCGGATGTTATCTCCGTAGAGATTGAAGATGAGATAGCTATCAACTATTCGTGACATGATACGCTCTGTATACCTGTTCTTGAATTCCTGCAGATCAAGATTGGTAGAAATGAGAGTAGACTGTCTCTTGATAGTTCTCGTATTTATAATCTCAAATAACTGAGACAGGACAAATGAGTTGGTGTACTCTGTGCCCAGATCGTCAATTATAAGAAAATCGCAGTTATATATGTAGTCATACAGCATCTTCTGATGCGGTTCATGACCACCCTTTATTATAATGTCCTGTAAGATATTATCAAATAAATTTATCGCCGACAAGTATAAAACTGTATAACCTTTGTCTAAAAGTTCCTTAGCGATACAATTTGTCAGGAAGGTCTTGCCTGTTCCGGTCTCTCCATATATAAGAATGCCCGGTCTGCTGTCCTGAAAATTCTCTGTGAACTGTCTTGATGCAGACAATATACTCTGTGCATTCTGGTAAGGAGTGTAATTGTAGCCAGCAATGTGTTCATCTCTGTAGAAATCAGGATTGAAGCTGGCAAAATTCTCCGTCTCCAGCACCTTCTCTATGGTGGACTGCTGGTACAACTGGCTGATGACCATGTGTTTCAGACATGAACATGGCTTACCATCTACATATCCGCTGTCTCTGCATGCGGGGCAGTTGTATATCGGTGCCAGATAATCGTCAGGGTATCCGGTCTGTGCCATGAGCTGATGCTTCTCATCGCGGAGAGCGTGGTTCTTCATGGAGAGTGCTTCTTCATCCACTTCCTGATGCAGTATCCTTGCCCTTGATGCCTGGACGGCACTGTGGGCGATGGCATCGTCGATCTCCTTTATACGAGGGATCCTAGCATATACCTCAGCTTTTCTGTTGTCCTGTCTGCGAAGATTGTCCTGTCTGATCCTGCTCAGCCGGGACAAAATATCATCATAATTTATATTGCCCATAATATGTATATATTACCTCTTATCAAGATTGAGTTCATCTGCAAGCATCTGTTCCAGCTTGTCCAACTGGTTGGACATGTCTGTCTGCTTGAAGTTCGCAAATCCATTCGGATTCCTGGTGGCTGCAGGCTGCGCTGTGGCCGCTGATTTCTTCTTGAGGAACTCCTGATCGAGCAGTTCGACATCCCTAATGGATTGTACACCATTCTTATGCCAGTTTTCAAGAATTCCATTGACATATGCGAAGTTGGCGGACTGTGGCTTGGAGATTATGGCCTTCTCACATGCCAGAAGGATAAGATCCTCTGAGAAATTCATCTCACCTGTCCACGCGTCAATGTATGCGGTCTCTATGCTGGTAGGATTGCTTCTGCGTATTCCAAGTGCAGAGAAGACCTTTCTGTAAAATGGGTTGTAGGCGGAGCTGTCTGCCTTGGCCTTGTCAACCGTGTCGATTCCTTTTTCATACCATGCTATGGCTACGGTCTCCGCATATCTGAAGCTTGCCTTGCCCATGGTCAGACAGTATTCGATCAGATATTCGATGAGCTCCTGGGAGAAGCCAAGCTGGTCGTATATGTATATGAGACTTTCTGATTCAGGCATGGAAAGCGGTCTGCCAAAATATGCCTCTGTCTCAAACATAATATCAGAGAGAACCTCGTCCTCCTGTTTCTTCCTAAGAAATTCTGGTGTAACTGTTATCTTGTCAGGCAGAGTGCGCTCCGGCACCTCGGCCTTGTCTTCATCTGTGATCGTCGCCGTGATCTCGCTGTTGTTATCGTCATCCCCGGTGGAATAATCCATGCCGAGAATAGAGAGGTCGTCAACTCCGCTGTCGGAGGAGCTGCCCTTGTCGTGAAGAGGGAGAAGAGTTATTCCTGTAAGCTCCTTCTTCTTGTTGTAGTTGAGCTTCATAACATCCTGGCTTATCCAGTATTTTATGGCTCTGCAAATATCCTTCTCTGTGAGATTAAAATGATCTGCTATGTTGGCGACAGACACGGGTTTACTGGAAGACATAAGTCTGACCAGATACAGATATACCTTAACAAACTCTCCGCTGGCGGAGGTCATGTAATAGTCTATAAAAAAGTTTGATATAGAGGAATATGTTTCGTTTTTTTCTGTTGTAATAGTAATGTAGCTCATGTCAAAAAACTCCTTGATCATACTCCTGAAATAGCGCATTTCCCTTAGCGCAAATGCATTATAACATGAACTTTTTGGAATGCAAACAGAACATACAGTCGGTTGGGAAAAATGGTGGGGATGTGGATAATGTGGATAATGTGGACGAAAAAGAGACATAAAAATACAAAAGTCATAGTTTAACAGGGCTTTGTAATATTTCTGTAAAAATTATGTCAACAAAAAAATATAAGCTCTGTGGGGAAAACTTTCCCACAGAGCTGTGTGGATAATGTGGATAACTAATTTTTTATCAGGTCATTTCCGATAGAATAGACGTTTCCGGCGCCCATAGTTATCAACAAATCATTTTTTTTGCAATTTTTTAAGAGATAATTTTCTATATCGTCGAAAGATGGAAGATAGAACGCATCAGTACCCGTCTCGGCGATCTTCTCGGCGAGTTGCTTTGCTGAGACAAGTCCGGTATCCTTCTCTCGGGCTGCATAAATATCTGCCACGATGACGTGGTCACATACCTTGAGTGCGTCTACAAACTCATCGAACAGAGCGTAGGTTCTTGAGTAGGTGTGTGGCTGGAATACGCACCACAGTTCGTTGTAGCTTGTGTTCTTTGCTGCCTTCAGTGTGGCTGCTATCTCAGTTGGATGGTGAGCGTAGTCATCCATGACTCTCACGTTGTCGAGGATGGTTCCCTTGTACTCAAAACGTCTCTCGGCACCGACACACTCTGACAGTCCCTGTTTGATGACATCTATGGAGATTCCAAGTTCAAGGGATGCCGCTATGGCTGACAGTGAGTTGTATACGTTGTGCTCACCGAATACCTTGAGTGTTATGTCAGTGATCTCTTTGCCGTCCACAACCAGTGTATAGGTTGGATGGCCGAAGTCATCGAATCGTATATTGTGTGCTGAATATTTGTTCTGTGCGCCCTTTCCAAATGTTACCACGCGGCACTCGAGGTCTCTGACAACGGTATCATAATACTTCATATCGCCGTTCACGATGACCAGGCCCTCCTTTGGAGTCTTGGTGGCAAATACATGGAATGACTCAGCGATCTCATCTATATCCTTGAAGAAATCAAGGTGGTCGGCATCCACGTTCAGTATGATACTGATAAAAGGCTTAAATGCGTGATAGCTGTTGGTGTACTCACATGCCTCTGTTACAAAGTATTCAGATTTGCCTACACGGATATTGCCGCCGATGCTGTCGAGGATTCCTCCGACTGATATGGTAGGATCAGTGTCCGCATCTATGAGGATGTAGGACAGCATGGAAGTCGTTGTTGTCTTGCCGTGGGTTCCACTGACGGCTATGGAATATTTGTAATTCTCCATGATCTGGCCGAGAAGCTGGGCTCTGGTGAGCATAGGAATGTTCTTCTCCACTGCGGCCTTGAACTCTTCATTGTCAGGATGTATGGCTGCTGTGTATACGACCAGATCTATGTTGTCTGTTATGTTGGAAGCGCACTGGCCGATGTTGATCAGAGCACCCATATCGGCAAGCTGATCGGTAATCTCAGATGCTTTCATATCTGATCCGGTAACCTTGAATCCGGCCTTCAGAAGTATCTCTGCGAGACCGCTCATGCTTATTCCGCCTATGCCCATGAAATGGACGTTGATTGGCTTTGAAAAATTGATCTTGTACATTTGTATTTCGCCTTCCTTATATAAAAGATTGATTACTATATTTAAAAGTGTTTTTTATTATAGCATAACTGCCCTCAAATGAAAATAAATGGTTTTGGTCAATTGCATAGATTGTTATTGAACGAAAATTATGTTATAAATGGAGGTAGTGCGATAGATGCTGAGGAGAAAACTGCAAAACTCATGCGTATCGTAGAGGGCGCAGAAGAGGTAGAGAAGATGGATGCATTGCTCAGCCTGGCTATAACGGTTGGAGATTATAACTGGATCTGAATGGGAAGAGTGATACGATCAGCAACTGGATCATATGCGTAGTGATTGCTATGACAGAAGATCCACAATATATATAAGTAGAGGTTAACACATGATTACAAATGACGCTACATTATTAAAGGTAAAGCACGAGGTGCTTTATGAGGTGGCAAAGCTTGCGTATGAAGGCAGGCTGGATGATGAGAGGGACAATCTTCCATATAAGATGGTTCCCGGTCCACAGCCATTTTTCAGATGTTGTATATACAGAGAGAGGGAGGTCATCAGACAGAGGATCAGACTTGCCGAGGGCAAAGCCCCTGGAACAGAGGATGATGGGAATGTAGTCCAGATCATCAATTCTGCCTGTGAGGGTTGTCCGATCTCACGTTACGTAGTAACTGATAACTGCCAGAAGTGCATGGGAAGAGCGTGTCAGCAGGCGTGCCGTTTCGGTGCCATCAGCATGGGACGTGACAAGTCCTACATCGACCCATCAAAGTGTAAGGAGTGTGGACAGTGTGCCAAGGCATGTCCGTACAATGCCATTGCAGATCTGATGCGTCCATGTATCAAGAGCTGCCCGGTTGGTGCCATATCTGTGGCTGAGAATGGAACAGGTATTGCGGTCATAGACAAGGACAAATGTATAGACTGTGGTTCATGTATCCACAAGTGCCCATTTGGTGCGATCGGATCAAAGTCTTATATAGTAGATATAATAAATGACATGAGAGCCGGCAAGAAGGTATTTGCCATGTTCGCACCTGCCACATACGGACAGTTCGGTGCGGATATCACCATGGCGAGCTGGAGAACAGCCATGAAGAAGATAGGCTTCTACGATGCGGTGGATGTGGGACTTGGTGCCGACATGACAGCCATGGCAGAGGCAAAGGAATGGATGGAGGCCAAGGCAGAGGGCAGGAAGAAGACAACCTCCTGCTGTCCTGCATTCAAGCTTCTTGTGGAGAAGCATTTCCCTGAGCTGGCAGACAGGGTATCTGAGACGGTATCTCCTATGTGTGCTGTGTCCAGATACATCAAGGAGAATTATGAGGACGCTGTGACAGTATTCATCGGCCCTTGTATCGGCAAGAAAGCCGAGAGTGCAGCCGGAGAGAAGGAATCTGCGGACTATGCGCTGACATACGGAGAGATCAGAGCCATGCTGAGAGCAAAGGATGTCAAGCTTGAGCCTGAGGCTGAAGATAACGACCAGTCCACACTGTTCGGCAAGAAATTTGCAAATGCAGGCGGAGTCACAGCGGCAGTCATAGAGAGCATGAAGGAGCTCGGCTGCGAGGACGAGGTTAAGGTGTGCAAATGCGATGGAATAGATGCATGTAAGAAGGCACTGACCCTCATGAAGTTCAACAGATTCCAGGATGACTTCATGGAAGGTATGGCGTGTGAAGGTGGCTGCGTGGGCGGCCCTTCAAGACACAGGGATCCGAACATGGCGATGCGTGACAGAAAGGCAGCCCTTGATAATTCTACAGATATCAACATCACAGAGAATCTTGAGAAGCAGGGAGCAGACAAGATTGATATGGTGAGAGATTAGTGCATGGAGGACAAAGACATGACAACAGTTTTGATATTTGTGATATGTGTGCTTATATTTGTGTGCGTATCGGTGGTTACGGCGATACTTGTATACAAGTCACAGATGCGTAAGAAGAAGCTTCAGTGGGACAGCCGGCAGCAGACACAGGATTCCAAGCAGGTACAGGATCAGTAGAGACTGTGATATATAATGAAATAATAAGAAAATTAAGGCGTGCAGCGATGGAGATGAAACTGGACTTATCCGGGGGAAATTCATTGCTGCACGCCTTATTTTTATGGATTGAGGGAAAAACCTGTGCAGTCAAAATGTAATACCAATATGTGAAAATAAATTAAAACTTTTATTTTCCTGTTGACATGACAAAGAGATATGATAATATATGGATGTAGTAATCGAAACTACGTGTAAAGTTAATTGAAAACGCACATTAAAGTAACGTTTATTTTGATTGCTAGATAGAAATACGAACTTAGAAGACTTTTTATACTAAGTTAATACATAATGTGATAAAAAACGGCATGTATCGCCGGCGTTAAAAGGCGGAAAAACCGTTTTACCATATATATTATCAGAACTTATAGTTTATGGAGGAAATTAACATGTCAACAGAAATGAGACCAGAGCAGGGAATAGCAGGAAAGTTTGTGAGGTCAGCTCTTGATGAGAATGGAGTTCTCAGCAAGATTGAGTTCACCAACAGCGAGAATTTCAACTTCGCATACGACGTAATGGATGCTCTGGCAGAGAAGGAGCCTGATCAGACAGCGCTCATCTATGTATCAAAGGATAGAACGATCGAGAAGAAATTCACATTCCAGGATATCAAGGATTATTCCAATAGGGCGGCCAATTACTTCAAGAGCCTGGGCATCAGGAAGGGTGACAAGGTAATGCTCGTGTTAAAGAGACATTACCAGTATTGGTTCACCATGATGGCTCTCCACAAGATCGGTGCCATAGCTATACCGGCGACAAATATATTAAAGGCAACAGATTATCAGTATAGAATTGAGGCAGCAGGCGTATCAGCGGTTGTGTGTACATCAGATGACGGAATCACGGCGTCCATAGATACATTTGCTGATGACAAGCTGACAAAGATCGTTGTGAATCATTCGGTTGAAGGTTGGAACTTCTTCGATGAGGGAATCATGGAGTGCAGCACCGAGTTTCCAAGACCTACAGGCGAGGATGCCGTAGGAGGAAAGGATGATATACTGTTCGTCATGTTCACATCGGGAACAACAGAGCATCCAAAGATGGTTGCACACAATCATCTGTATCCACTTGGACATTACATCACAGCAAAATACTGGCACTGCAATAAGCCTGGTGAGGTTCATCTCACAGTTTCAGATACGGGCTGGGGCAAGGCTCTCTGGGGCAAGCTCTACGGACAGTGGCTGTGCGAGGCTTGTGTATTCGTATTTGATTTTGATACATTCAGCGCAGATACAATCTTCAAGCTTATTGAGAAGTACAACATCTCAACATTTTGTGCACCTCCAACACTGTACAGGATCCTTATCCGTATGGATATGAGTAAGTACAATCTCTCATCACTCAGATATTGTACAACGGCGGGTGAGGCACTTAACCCTGAGGTATTTGACGTATTCAAGGAGAAGACAGGATTCACTATATATGAAGGATTTGGTCAGACAGAGACGACTCTTACCATTGGTAACCTTGAGAACACTACTCCAAGACCGGGATCAATGGGTAAGGCAAGCCCAATGTATGACGTGAGGATCATGAAGGCAGACGGAACATTTGCTGCACCTGGTGAGACAGGTGAGATCGTCATCAACATCGCAGACGGTGCGCCGGACGGACTGTTCATGGAGTACTATAGGGATCCACAGAGAACAGCCGAGGTTATGCATGACGGCTTCTATCACACAGGTGATACGGCTTACCAGGATGAGGATGGATATTTCTGGTTCGTTGGACGTGTGGATGATATCATCAAGGTTGCAGGCTACAGAGTAGGACCTTTCGAGATAGAGAATGAGATCATGAGAATACCTTATGTCCTTGAGTGTGCAGTTACATCAGTACCTGACAGCACAAGAGGTCAGGCAATAAAGGCCACTATCGTTCTCACAGAGGGTACAGTTGGCGATGAGAACCTCAAGAAGGAGCTCAAGAGATACTTCAAGGAGAACATCGCAAGCTACAAGAGACCTAGAGTTATCGAGTTCGTTGATGAGATGCCAAAGACCATCAGCGGCAAGGTAAGACGTGTTGAGATCAAGGAAAAGGACTGGAAGTAAGTCAGAAATCAGGTGAAATAAATGATAGATATAGATATGAGTAAGATCAAGCCATATGATAGATCGGTTTATTATTATGAGACGGACAGGATGCAGATAGTACACCACTCCAATTACATCAGATGGATTGAGGAGGCAAGGCTGGACTGGATGACACAGATAGGCTGGGATTACAAGTCTGTAGAGGATGACGGATATATAATTCCTGTGCTTGGTGTAACGGCTGAGTATAAGAGCATGTGCCACTTTGGCGATGACGTGCTGATACATGTCAGCCTTTCGGAGTATACAGGTGTCCGTGTAGGCTTTTCATATGAGATCGTGGACAAGAAGACAGGCGAGCTCAGGACACTTTGTACAAGCTCACATTGCCTGTTGGATGGCAACAACAAGCTTGTGTTTATCAGAAAGGCATATCCTGAGCACGATAAGCTGTTTAAGGAGCTGCTTGAGGATTACAAGAAACGCCAGACTAAATAAACAGAGGTATTGTTTGGTGTATAAATAATTTAATATTAATTGAAGGTTATTAATAGCTGGTAAAATTGTTTATGTAACTTTTTTACCGGCTATTTTTATCTATTTAGCCATGTAATTAGTTAAAACATCCTTTTTATATTGTGGCGTAAATGCTATAATGAAAACGGTTGCGTGGAAATATATGGCAGGCCGGATGATGCTGCAAGGAGGGATCTTTTGAGAGAGATATCACTTGACAAAAAATACTACAAAGAACAGATACAAAATATATTATATGATAATTATGTGAAGCTGGCGCTGGTCAACATTGATACTGGGGAGTATGTGAGTGTTATCAGCGTGGATAAAAATGCAGATAATTACAAAAGCATCACTGACGTATCCTCCTATTTTAAAGATAACAGGGGACTGGACTGCTGTCATCCTGATGAGGTCAGAGAATTTGCATATATGTGTGATATGAAGCATGTCAAAGCACTCATAGAAGCCGGAGCCAGATCCATCGTGCGTAATTTCAGGTTCAGATTGAGGCTTGGCGAGGACTATGAGTGGGTTTCCATGGATATAGAAGCTGAGAAGGAGCCGAGAGAGGACGGACAATGGATTGTGTTCGGCATGAGGCCAGTCAGCCTTGACACTCTGGTACTGGAGGATAGTCTCAGGACACTGACAAGGGTATACAGGCGTATATTCAGGATTGATGTGACTCACAATATTTGCGAGACATTGAGAGGCGGATATATAAGAAGCAGGGATGAGGTTAAGCATAACTGCTTTGGAGAGTACATGAAAGACATGACTATAGGCGGTGAGATATTCCCTGACGATGTGGACAGGGTAAGGAGATGCCTGTCGCCTGAGTTCCTCATAAAATATTTTGCGAATGGGCATGACAGATTTACCATTAGATATAAGCGCAAGATGGATATGGTGTACAGATGGGTGATGACAGAGGTCATACCTACTGCTGACTATAGAGATGACAATAAGGTATTCTATCTTTATACGAGGGATATACATGAGGAGTATTCTGAGAGCATAGAGAGGCAGGAGCTGTTGGAATTTTACAGTTACAAGGACGCACTCACTCGTCTAGGCAATAGAAATGCATTTAACCTTCTGTGTGACGCGTACGCGGACCGAAAGGATAAGCGGTCGGTCGGATTCATATTCAACGATGTGAACAAACTGAAGTATGTGAATGATCATTATGGACATAAAGAAGGAGATCTCTATCTTCAGAGGGTATCGCAGATGCTGGCGCAGCATTTTGGCGAAAATGCATGTTACAGGATAAGCGGCGATGAATTTGTTGTCATCATTATGGATATTGCTGAGCAGTCGTTTAACTCAATGATCGCCAGATACAAAGAGGTAATTGACGAGCAGGAGGAGGCTCCGGTTGCGTTCGGCGCAGTCTGGAAGGCTGAGGCAGATTCAATAGACAAGATAATGAACGAAGCCGAAAGACTGATGTATGAGGATAAGAAGAGATTCTATTCGAAGCATCCTGAGGTCAAGAGGCGCGAGAGTGTGGAGAACGAGGCGAATATAGCTGTAGGAACTACAGAGGATGGAGTTCCGCATTACAGGAATCTTGGGAAGACAGACAGGATATTTGACGCCCTTGCAGCTACAACACTCCGAAATTATATATTTATGAATGATCTCGATACGAATGTGACAAAATGGTCTGCAAGTGCTGTGGATTACTTTGGACTTCCGGGGCAATACATATATGATACACAGAAAGTGTGGGAAAAGCTTATACATCCGGATGACAGAGCAATATTTGAACAGGATATTACAGAGGTATTTGCGGGGCGTAAAAAGTTTCATGATGTAGAATATAGAATGAGAAACAAAAAGGGTGAATATGTGGTCTGTACCTGCAGAGGCTTCATCACCAAGAAGGAAAATGGTGATCCGGAGTTCTTTGTGGGAACGGTCATAAACCACGGAGTCATAGACGGGGTTGATCCGGTGACAAACCTGCACAATCAGCAAGAGTATACCAAGTATATATCTATACATTTGAGAAATAAGCAGACGATGAGCATTCTGGCAATAGGAATATCTATGTTTAACAGCATCAATATGATGTACGGATATGCATATGGCAATTCTGTTCTTAAGGATTTTGCCACAAAGCTCAAAAATGTCGTCGGTGGAAAGGGACTCGTGTTCAGACTCGATGGAGCAAAATTTGCAATCTGCTCAAACATGTATACCAAACAGGAGCTAAAAGAGGTATACAGACATGTACAGAATCTTGCACTTGACAATGTAGGTCTGAACGGCACGGCGATCCCGCTTAAATTATACGGTGGTGGTCTGATATATGACCACGTAGGAGCCGATGAGGACGTGATAAAGAGCAGTGTGGAATATGCCTTGGAGAGATCCAAGGAGGATCATCATGGTGAACTTGTATTCTTCAATGAGGAGATCAAGGACAATGATAGAATGAGACTGCAGCTGTACAGCACAATACACAAATGTGTGGCAAACAACATGGAAGGCTTTTTCATGTGCTATCAGCCTATAGCAAATTCCGAGACAGGACACATAGTAGGTATGGAGGCTCTTCTCAGATGGAAACACAAGGAATTTGGAGTGGTTCCACCGGGAATATTTATACCGTGGCTTGAGATGGAGCCGTGTTTCTTTGAACTTGGCAACTGGATAATAGAGCAGGCACTCACGGATGGTATGGAGGTTCGCAAGATCAGACCTGATTTTGTGGTGAATGTCAATATATCAGCGACTCAGCTTGAGAATCATGGATTCAGGCAGGCTGTTGTGGATATATTAAAAAAGACGAAGTTCCCTCCTGAGTATTTGTGCATAGAGCTCACAGAGAGATGTAAGAATATGGATATAGCATTTCTGAAAAATGAGCTGGAATATTTCAGGAAACTTGGAATAAAGATCGCTATTGATGATTTTGGAACGGGAAATGCTACCCTAAATCTGCTCACGGAATTACCGATAGATGAGCTTAAGGTCGATATGTCATTTGTCAGGGGAATACAGGAGAGCAAGCCTAATCAGGTCCTTGTACAGGCGGTTGTGTCCTGTGCACATCAACTCGGATACAAGAGCTGCATTGAAGGTGTCGAGGACAAGGCACTGTTCGATTACCTTCATAGGTATGGTTCCACTTACTATCAGGGATATCATTTCTCCAGACCGGTTTGTCTGGAGGATTTTAAGAAGCTTTTGTGACAGACGACCCGCTTGGTAATATATACATCCGCAATCACGCTTGACTTACTGCACTTCGATTGGGTGCTATCTGCATGGTGCTCCGACCGCCAAAAGGGCGTCGGCGGATCTGCGCACCAGCAAGCACCATCGAAGCATAGACGTCTGCGCTACCGATTGTCGGATATATATATTACCAAGCGGGTCTTACGTTGTGGCCGGCTTTGAGGATTGCATTTTGAAAAAATTTAAAATTGTGTTCTTTTTGGGGGATTTTGGCTTGTTTGGGAGAAAATTGTATCTAAATGAGTTTTAAAATGGCTAAAAGATACAATTCCCGGAAATTTGTGTTATTTCAGGAATTTTTTTGCGAAAAAGATAAAATTTTGTGCTCTTTGACTTGCTTGCTTCAGGTTGACATAGAACATGGGCGTTGATAAGATTGGGGTAATTGTGGCAAGTCAGATCGCTTGCTATATATCCACTCGGAATAATGTGAAAGGAGACACGATTATGAAGAGAAGAATTTTTGCTGTGTGTATGGCGATGTGCACGATGGCAATGGTTATGTTCACGGGAACAACAGGAAATGCTGTGAACGTGTATGCGGCGGATGATGTAACGGATTCTACGATATATGCAGAGTCGGATGGTGTAACAGATTCTACGATATACACAGTGCCAGACGATATGACGAATCCAGCAGTATCTACAGCGACGAATGACGAGACGGATCCGGTGACAGGAACTGCGACAGAGGAAACTGCAGATGTGGCTGCAGTTGATTACACACAGGCCCTTGGCGATACTCTTGTATATCTGAGGAAGACTGCGGATGACCCTCAGTTTGGAGCTGAGTGGAACGTGATGACTCTTGCCAGATATGCTTATGAGGATGAGGCATGGTATGGGGAATACTATGATAATGTTGTGGAGTATGTTAAGGCAAAAGGCTCGGCAAAGCTTCACAAGAATAAGAGTACGGACAATTCAAGAACTATACTTGCACTCACTGCGATTGGCGCTGATGCCACAGATGTTGGTGGATACAATCTGCTTGAGCCATTGGCCGATATGAATTATGTAACAACACAGGGAATCAATGGCCCGGTGTTTGCGTTGATTGCATTTGACACGGTAGGTTATGATATTCCGAAGCTTCCAGATGGAAGTGACGGTGTTCAGACGACAAGGGAAGGGCTTGTTGAATATATCCTTGGACGAGAGCTTTCTAGCGGTGGTTGGGCATTTTCTGGTAGTAATGCTGACCCGGATATGACAGGTATGACAATTCAGGCACTTGCGCCGTATTACAAGTCTAACACAGAGGTTAAGACGGCGGTTGACAGGGCGCTTGATGTAATGTCGGGGCTGCAGAAGGCTGATGGTGGATTTGCTTCATGGGGAACTGTGAATTCTGAGAGCTGTGCGCAGGTGATATGTGGATTACTTGATATAGGCAGGGATGCCGGAACAGATGAGGCATTTGTCAAAAATGGACATTCTGTGCTGGATGCTTTGATGGGATTCTATGTTGCGAGTGCCGGCGGGTTTGCCCATGATGTAAAACAGAATGGTGAACTGGTTGTAAATGGAATGGCTTCGCAGCAGGCTGGATATGCTCTGGCTGCCTATGACAGATTCAAAAAAGGAAAGAACACACTGTATGATATGTCTGATGCAAAGTCATTATATATCCGATCCGTGGCGACAGCGGATGTGAAACTCAGCACCAGCACGTATGTGTACGACGGCAAGGCCAAGAAGCCGGGCGTGACGGTGAAGATTGGTGACAGAGTGCTTAAGGATGGCGTGGATTACACCATTTCATATCAGAACAATGTCAATATTGGCAATTCGGCAAAGGTAGTGGTGACCGGCAAGGGAATATTCAAGGGCTCAGCCAGCAAGACATTTGTCATAAAGATGGCTGCGCCGGCTAAGACGAGTGTGTCGGCGGGTAATGGAGCAGCAGGCATAACAGTAAAGTGGAAGAAAGCGGCACGGGCTGACAGATATGTGGTGCTCAGAAAGGTTGGAAATGCAAAGAATTGGACGACTGTGGCCACCACAAAATCTCTGAGCTACACTGACCGGAAGGTCGCAAATGGCAAGAAATATATCTATGCAGTTAAGCCTGTTGGAAGTGGCGGGGAGGCTACGTATACGACCCAGACAATATACAGGGTCAATCAGGAAAAGATAACAAAGATAAAGTCAACGGTGAAGAAAAAGTGCACTGTGACTTATAAAAAAAATGCGAGTGCTTCGGGGTACAGGGTGATGTATTCCACGGATAAGACATTTAAAAAGAATGTCAAGGTGTACAGGGCATCGGTAAACAAGAAGACAAATGTGACGTTGAGCGGACTCAAGGCGGGAAAGCGGTATTATGTCAGAGTTCAGGGATTCAAGAAGGTTGGAAAGACTTATTATTACGGAGCATGGAGCAAGACTGTAAACGTTGTGATCCGAAAGAAGTAGGTGTATGGATAAGATCAAAGAATTTGTAAAGAAATATAAGAAACACATAGGTGGAGCTGTGATTGTTCTGCTGATCCTGGTGTGGGCTTTCTGGTACGGAGGAAATGCGCCGGGGACCAGAGGTTTCAAGTTGGAAAAGACCGAAGAGGGAGTCACAACTGAAGCTGTAGGCGGTGCGGAACTGACGGAGACAACGAAGAGTGCGACAGAGGAAAATACTGATGCAGGGAATGACAAGAAAAAGAAATCAGACAGTTCTGTAACCGATACCTCCTCAGGAACTCATTCGGATTCTGATACATCGGAAACAGAATATCAGACTTCCGCTGAGAGCACATCGGAGAATGTGACGGAGCGAAATTCTGAGACTACCACGGAGAAGAAGACGGAGGCTACTACAAAGAAGAATACCACCACGGAGTCTCAAAAAACAACTGAGAAGAAGCCGGGGACCACGACGACTACGGAAAAGCGGAAACCGGATAAGACAACTGCTGATTCTTCTGCCACGACAAAGGCAACTACAGAGAATACAACTGAAGCGCCGAAGAAAACCTACAGTTGCACTATATCAATAGGATGTTCTACAATATTTGACAATCTGGAACTGCTAAGACCGGAGAAAAAGGACTATGTACCTGATGATGGTGTCATTCTGGGAACTGTGACTGCCACATTTGAGGAGGGGGACACAGTATTCGAAGTGCTTAAGTCGGTGTGCAGGGATTATGGTATACAGCTTGAATATTCATGGACGCCTATGTATGGAAGTTATTATATAGAAGGAATTCACAATCTGTATGAATTTGACTGTGGTGATGGCTCAGGCTGGATGTACTCGGTAAATGGCTGGTTCCCAAATTATGGCTGTTCAAGCTATGAACTCAAGCAGGGAGATGTGATAAAATGGCTCTATACATGTGACCTGGGAGCAGATGTTGGATCCGAGATGCATTGACAGATTCGCTGAGACATGGGTACTGGACATAGTGATTGATAGGAGATAAAAATATAATTGTGAAAAGACAGGATTCATTTTCCACATATCACCCTATAGTCAATCTGGTATACTTTATATTCACTATAGGATATGCCCTGGCATTTACCCATCCGGTTTGCCTGGGCATGTCTTTTATAGGGGCATTTGTGTATTCAGTATTGCTTAGGGGATATGATGGCTTCAGGACAAATATAAAATATATGATCCCACTTATATTGCTGACGGCGCTCATCAACCCGGCGTTCAGCCATCAGGGCGTGACGATACTCACATATTTTCCGTCTGGAAATCCGTTGACATTGGAGTCTATAATGTATGGAATCATGGCTGCGTTTATGCTGGTGACAGTGATATGCTGGTTTTCGTGCTTTAACTGCGTTATATCATCGGACAAGATGGTGTATCTGTTCGGCAAGGCGGCGCCAGTGTTGTCACTGATACTTTCCATGACACTGAGATTTATTCCGGACATAGCAGGACAGTTTGGAAAGGTGTACAGGGCACAGAGGGCATCTGGATACAAACCAAAAGGTTTGTATTTTGTGAGAATTAGAACGGGCTGCCATGTGTTTTCTGCCGTTGTAACCTGGGCTCTTGAACGGGCGCTTGTCACTGCAGACAGTATGAGATCACGGGGATATGGACTTTCCGGAAGATCTGCATATTCATTATATAGATTTAGAAAAAGTGACATTAAAGCCCTCGTTTTTATTCTTGTGTGTGGTTTATATGTGATGGCTGGCAGTGTGCGCGGAGGATTTACGTTCTGGTATTATCCGTCCATAAGAGGAAGTGTAGGTGGGGCGGTTACTATAAGCATGTATGTAGTGTATGTATGCCTTATATGCGTTCCGATATATATGCAGGCAAAAGAAAATTTTAAGATTCACAAAATGTGACAAAGGAGAAGCTGTGAATATATTAGATATAAAAGAACTGACATTTGCATATCCCGATAGCAATGATGATTCGGGCGAGAGATATTTACCTGATGCATTGAAAAATGTGACGCTATCAGTGGGACAGGGGGAATTCGTGGTCATATTGGGAAGTTCCGGATGTGGAAAGACCACACTTCTTAGGCAGTTGAAGACAAGTATCGCTCCTCACGGAAGATCGTCCGGGAAGATAGAGTTCAAAGGAAGAAGCCTGGAGGAGATGGATGACCGGACATCAGCAAGGCAGATCGGATTTGTACAGCAGGATGTCGATGCACAGCTTGTCACTGATAAAGTGTGGCATGAGCTGGCATTTGGATTGGAGAGTCTGGGATACGATAATGGATATATCAGACGACGCGTTGCGGAGATGTGTTCATTCTTCGGGTTGTCCGGGATATTCCACAGGCGTGTCGCAGAGCTGTCTGGCGGACAGAAGCAGATGGTGAATCTTGCGTCGGTCATGGCTCTGTCTCCGGAGGTGCTGATACTGGATGAACCGACCAGCCAGCTCGATCCGATAGCTGCGAATGAATTCATAGCATGTCTTGTGAGAATCAACAGGGAACTTGGCACGACCATCATCATGACTGAGCATAGGCTGGAGGAGGTGCTTCCGGTGTGCAGCAGAGCGGTGGTCATGGATGAAGGCACAGTGCTGTGTCAAGGAACTGTCAAGGAGGTAGCTGCCACCCTGAAAAATGAAGGACAGAGGTTAAAGGAAAAAGGTATAAACAGAAATGGATTGTATCTCTCCATGCCGGCGGCTGTCCAGGTGTATCTGGGGCTTGATGGCTCGGATGAATCTCCGGTGACCGTAGCGGAGGGGCGAAACTGGTTGTCACAGTTTGACAGTAAGTACAGGGAATCGGGGCATGAGGTTGCGCCTGGGTATGTGCTGGTGGATGAAGGGGATGCCAGGGAGGCAGATGGTCAGAAAACTGATCATGGTGCTGGAGAAACTACAACAAAAATTGCGAATCGTCAGGACAAGTCCTGGGCAGTCAGGATAGATGAGGTTCACTTCAGATACGACAAGGGTTCGCAGGAAGTACTTCGCGGTCTGGATCTTGACATATACGATAATGAGATACTTATGATAAATGGAAGCAACGGATGCGGCAAGTCGACGTTGCTCTCCCTGATAGCGGGGGTAAATAAGCCGTACCGTGGAAGAATAAAGATAAAACAGGGTAAAAGTGTGGGCATGCTCCCACAGAACCCGGAGCTCCTTTTCACAAGACGTTCTGTACGGGAAGAACTGGTGGACGCAAGTGACAGAAAAAAGTTGGTGGACATAGTGAGGTTCTGTAAGTTGGAGCATTTGATGGACAGACATCCTTACGATCTGTCAGGAGGAGAGAAGCAGAGGCTGGCACTTGCAAAGGTACTTCTGTATGATCCTGATATTCTGCTCATGGATGAGCCGACAAAGGGGCTTGATAATGGGTTTAAGGCAGAACTCAAGAGTATGCTCAGAGATCTGCAGCGACATGGCAAGACCATAGTGGTGGTGAGCCATGATGTGGAATTCTGCGCTGTGGCGGGAGACCGCATAGCGCTGCTGTTCGATGGCGAGCTTGCCACAGTCAGCGGTGTTCAGGAATATCTGACAGGTAACAATTTCTTTACCACGGCAGCGGCAAGGATCTCCCAGGGGATACTTTGCGGTGCGGTTACTGTTTTTGATATATTGAAGGCATATGGAGTCAGGGAGTCGAGGACGGTATGTGGAGACGGAAACAGGATCGACGATGATGCTATAATAAAGGACATAACTTTGACGAAGGAGCGCGAAGCTGATCCCTTGAAATGGTGGCAGATACTCACGATATCTGTCACGTCGGTGATCATCATATTCTGCTTCTGGCAGACCATGGCCCAGTCCAATCTGGCAGATCTTGTGCAGAGAGGGATGACCATCACGTCAAAGGGATGGAAATATCTGGCTATGTATGGAGTGATGATATGTGCCATAGCGGGGCTGCTCCTTGCTATAAGACCTGTCACCAGAAAGAAGAACGAGGATATCGTTATGGAAGCTTCCGGTCACAGATCCGTCAGGAGAACGATATTAAGTATAGTGGCTATGCTCGTTGTGATTCCACTTACGATATGGTTTGGATGCGAGAGACTTGGAGACAAAAAATATTATTTTATATCTCTGTTGATTATAATAGAGGCAATGATCCCGTTCTTCGTATCATTTGAGGGAAGAAAGCCCAAGGTAAGGGATATAGTCACATTGGCGGTTATGTGTGCTCTGGCCGTCACGGGCAGGGCGGCATTCTTCATGCTCCTGAACTTCAGCCCGACCATGGCCATAGTGATCATATCCGGAGTGGCATTTGGCTGCGAAGGAGGATTTGTGGTCGGCGCAATGTCCATGTTCGTGTCTAATTTCCTGATGGGGCAGGGTCCGTGGACTCCATGGCAGATGTTTGCCATGGGACTGGTGGGGTTCCTGGCGGGACTCTTCTTCTCCAAAAGCGGAGTGCGGACAAAGAACACGACAAAGCTTGGACTGTGCATATTCGGAGCACTTATCTGTATATTGATATACGGCGGAATAATGAATCCGGCGTCGGTGATAATCTGGCAGCCGGCTGTGAACAGGAGCATGATCATAGCGTCATATGTGACGGGATTCCCATTTGACGTGGTGCATGGAACTGCAACGGTGATATTCCTGTGGCTGCTGGCAAGACCATTTCTTGAGAAGCTTGACAGGGTGCGGATCAAGTATGGTGTTCTGTAGACAAATAATAAAATGATTGAGGATTACTGCTATGATAAGAAATGAGAAACTGGAAGATATCTCAGATGGAAGATTATACGATGCGAATGATATGGTGAAGGCGTACTGCGATGAGTGCAAGGGGTGCCATGCCTGCTGCACAGGGATGGGGAGTTCCATCATCCTTGATCCACTGGACGTGATGAGACTTTGTAAGGAGACCGGCAAGAACTTTACGCAGCTGCTTGAAAAGGAGCTTGAGGTCAATGTGGTGGATGGTCTGGTGCTTCCAAATATAAGGATGACGGCGGATAAGTGCCCATTCTTAAACGATGAGGGCAGATGCAGCATCCATAGCGCGAGACCTGGCTTTTGCAGACTCTTTCCACTTGGCAGATATTACACCGATGACGGATTCAGATACATCCTGCAGATACATGAGTGTGAGCGCGCAGGCAGGACTAAGGTCAAGGTGTCGAAATGGATAGATACAGAGGACTTGCCGCGGTACACGAAATATATAAATGACTGGCACAAGTTCCAGAAGGACATGCAGAGAAACCTGATCGAGTATATGCGCGCTGGCGAGGATGAGACAGCGAGAAATCAGACCATGCTGGTGCTGCAGGTTATGTATGTGGGAATGTATGATGCGGAGAAGGATTTCTATGATCAGTTTGATGCCAGACTTGCGCACATTAGGAGTCTGCTGTGTATGACGGAGTAGAAAGGGATGGAATGGAGTATCTGGATGTAACTTTGTTTACCTTGTATCGGAAATCACTTGATCATACAGAGTTATAAATGTAAAAACAGGGTATAGAGTTTATATGGGAAAAGTTAGAGATATCATAGATAAGGCATTTGAATATGGACAGGGCAGAGGTGAACTACCGGGAGTCAATGAGCTGGCTGAAGCTATAAGAATTTTGTCGGATTCAGAGAACCCTCAGAGCTCTCAGGATGATCTCACTGACTTTGAGTATCTCAGAAGGAAGGCTTACGATCTGGCTCATCAGAGTTTTGGCAACAGGATATATATAAGAGGACTTATCGAGTTTACGAACATTTGCAAGAACGATTGCTATTACTGCGGTATCAGGAAGAGCAACAGCCATGTGGACAGATACCGTCTGACAAATGATCAGATACTGTCCTGTGCCGATGAAGGATATGTGCTTGGGTTCAGGACGTTTGTTCTTCAGGGCGGTGAGGACGGAGGATTTTCAGATGAGGCTATAGCTGACATTGTGAGGTGTATCAAGGAGAGATATCCGGACTGTGCCGTCACGCTGTCATTTGGCGAGCATCCATATGAGACTTACAGGCTGTGGCGGATGGCCGGGGCGGACAGATATCTTCTGAGACATGAGACCGCGGACAGGGTGCATTATGAAAGATTACACCCGGATTCGATGAGCTATGACAACAGAGTCAGATGTCTGTACGATCTTAAAAGTCTTGGGTATCAGGTGGGAAGCGGATTCATGGTGGGATCGCCGTATCAGACGCCGGTGAATCTGGCCGAGGATCTGCATTTCCTTGCGAAGCTGCAGCCACAGATGATAGGGATCGGGCCGTATGTTCCTCACAAGGAGACGCCATTTGCGAAGATGGAGCAGGGAACGGTCAAGCAGACGCTGGTGATGATAAGCATGCTGAGACTGATGTTCCCGAAGGCACTCATACCATCCACCACATCTCTCGGAACGATAGCGGCGGATGGCAGGGAGCGTGGGTTTATGCACGGTGCGAATGTGGTCATGCCGAATCTGTCTCCTGTGTCTGTCCGAAAGAAATACGAGCTTTATGACAACAAGATATGCACGGGGGAGGAATCCGCCCAGTGCCGCGGCTGCCTTGACAGGCGCGCAGAGGCGTTCGGATTCCAGATTGTTGTCGATAGAGGAGACTATATATCATAAGGAGGACCCGCGTAAGCGGGAGATTCCTTATGATGTACGCAGACGCCGCGCGAAGCGCCTTTCATGCGTCTGCACCTTAAGGAGGACCCGCGTAAGCTCATTTTTACTCTCTCTCTTCCTTGATGAACATGAACAGAAAGCTTACGAACAGCAGACAGCAGGAGAACCAGATGGTCCTCATATCAAATATACGGATGAAGTGACCGCCTATAGCTGCGCCGATTCCGAACAGCAGGATGATCGCCCAGTAGCATAGGGATTTGAACAGTGTGTTCCTGTCCTTTGTTCTGAAGTATGCACACAGGGCATCTGTGCCGCTCCGGATATTTCCAATGCACATGGTGCTGGCAAATGCGTAGCCATTGACCTTCCTGAATGCCTGAACCTGCATGGCACATGAAAATGAAACCATGGCATTTGCGAGAAGATTGAGTTTTATGGGAAGAAATCCCACGATAAGAAGCAGAAAAATCTCACACAATACAACGATCTGTCTCCAGTGAAACTGCTGCATATTCTGAAATTTCTGTTTTATACACTCGGCAGCAGCAATTCCAAGCGCAAAAAATAATAGAGGAACGGCATAGTGTACACACATTCTCCAGTTTCGGTCTACAAGATTCTGACCGAGAAGAACTATGTTGCCTGTCTGTGCATTTGCAAATACCTTTCCTCTGAATATATAGGTATATGCATCCTGCAGACCTCCTGATATTGACAGGAAGGCCGCGGTGATGAAAGATTCTGACATTTGTCTATGTGGATAAAACTTCATGGTTCATATACTCCTTGGTTGTAGATTTGACATTCAGGCGCTGATCTCATCTGGGGGACGGAGGTACCTGACCCCATTCGGGGATCAGGTGCAGTACCTGAAGGTTTTGTCCGTCAGGATCCTTGCAAATATAAGTCCAAGTGGCAGGGCTATGATGATCATGATGGCAGCCGCAAACCAGGACACGGCATCGGAAAGTGACATGATTCCAAAGTTGTATATTGCACGATAAAGATAAAGCCCTGGAACCATGATGACTATGGATGGGACTGTCAGTGAGATTCGCGGATAACCGTTGGTGCTTTTGATGAATGAAGCGAGCAGTCCGGCCGTGAGGGCTCCGGCAAATGCGGCGGCAGCTGCAGGGATGCCGGCAAGATCTACAAGTTCTAGACGTAGAGTGTTGGCTATGGCGCCGATGGCAGCTGCTGTGGCAGCCATGTGTATGGAGCTGTTGAACATGATGGAGAATCCGAACACACCGCAGAAGCTGGTAATCAGTCTGAACACCAGATGAAGTCCTGGTGTTATGTCGAGTGCCGCAAAATCCTGTGGGTGTAGCTTCAGCAGAAGCGCCATGATCCATGCGAACATCGTTGCCACAAGCACAATGATGATCGAGTATGTAAGCCTCTCAAGTCCTGATCTCAGATCCAGCTTTGCAAGGTCTATACCGCTGGTGATGAATGGAAATCCCGGTATGATGAACAGCATTGAGCAGATATATCCGGCTTCGTGGAAGGCGGGTATATGAAATGCCAGCTCGGCGGCCTTTAGCAGCAGTGCGTACACAAGACAAGCGGCTGACACGGATACAGCTATGTTCATATATAAAGTAAAATGGTGTTTGATAAGCTTTGTCCTTATGAGGTTTCCGATTCCGGCTGCGACAAATGCCAGCATCATTTCTACAGGCCCGCCGCCTAGAAGAAATGTGAAGGCACAGCAAGCGAGGGCAGAGGCAAGTCCGAGACGGAGAGGAGAGTACAAGGTATGTATTTTTTCTATCTCATCAAGTCTCTGATGGATTTCCTCACCGGTCAGATGCGCCTCTTCATTTGGAAAATTGTCAACAAACTGCTCCATTCTGTAGAGTTTTGAGGTGTTCACGCCTGTATTGGCGATGCACAGGGACTGTGATACACAGTCGTGACCGTCAAAACAGTTGAATTCTATGGACATGAGTCCGACATCGACGGTACATGTGACTCCCAGTTCCTTGGAAAGCCTGTTCATGGAAGTACGGACACGCCATGCACCTGTTCCGCATGAGAGCATGATAAGACCGACTCTGCCTATGACAGAAGCCTTTTCAATCAGACCTGCCTTGCATATGAGTACATTGCTGTCGGCACTGGCGTAGTCATGCCATGGAATCTCCATGTGATTTTTTTCCATAATGTCTATGTATGATTCCGCATTTACGTTTTTTGCATTCTTACTTTTCCGCATATATGATCGCCTCGGCTTTCGCAACGTGTCTTTCCAGATTCTTCATGAGCAGTGAATCCGGCAGGAATATTCCAAGCTCGTCATATCGCATGCCTTGTTTGTCCAAAGTATCCTGACCGTAGAATACAAATGCCATGGGAAGATTCTTTTCCAGTTCAACCATGATATCCCACACAGCACAGTATGCCTCAGCTTCGGTCTCCTTGAGCTTTACCGTGTCCGGCAGCTCCCTGATGAGCAGGACTCCGGTGCACTCTTCAAGGATCTTCTGCCCGACTTCCATGTTGTCAGAAGTGTATTCATGGCTGTATCTGTACGCCTTTGCAAGATACATATTCTCGTTGTGTGTCATATGTGTGTATATATCGTGAAAGTGCTGATAATCCTTTTCTCTTACAGAGTTTCTGAATTCAGGCAGAAGTTCGCCGTGCTCACCGGTCATGATGACAGGATTGGTCTTGCCATCGGCGTTGAAGCGATATGGGATAAGGTAGGAATTCCTTAGCAGATCGAACATGGTATTGTTGCAGATGGACATGAGGAATGCCGACATATCTCTGTCCAGATAAGCTGAGAGCAGTGATTTTGTAAATTCTTCCGGTGAAAGATTGCAGTCGAAGTCATCATTGCAGAACAGGTAATTACAGAATGTGTCCATGAGCTTTTCACATGCCCAGGGATCCCTGAGGATTTTTTCAAATAATATTTCTGATTTTTCTTCCCTTGGGAAAATGGTCTTTTCTTCCATAGATATGCGCATCCTTTCATATGATAAATGCTGTCTTGTCATTTAAATCTGGTTAGATTATACTATTGGAGTAGCAATAAGTGAAAATCATAATTGATATGGCAGTGATAACAAAATGATATGCTGGGGCTGCTGCATGGAAAATAATTTTAAGAAAGGGAGTATAGCAGACATGTAATATAGTCTGTGGCTAACAATAGATTATGAACATTAATTTCGAGTATTATAAGATATTTTATTATGTTGCGAGATATCATAACTTTACCAAAGCCGCAAAGGTTCTTGGAAACAGTCAGCCAAATGTGACCAGGGCGATGAACTGCCTGGAGCAGCAGCTTGGAAGGATACTATTTGTCAGGACAAACAGGGGTGTACAGCTCACAAGAGACGGGGAACAGCTCTATTCATATGTGGAGGCTGCAATGTCACAGCTTCTGACGGCGGAGGATGAGCTGGCAGATGGTGAGAATCTCACTCACGGAAGTATAACGATAGGTGTCAGTGAGACGGCGTTAAATATATATCTGCTGGACAGACTGCGGGCATTTCACATGGCGTATCCGGGTATAAATCTCAAGATATACAACCATTCTACACCTCAGGCTGTGGAGGAAGTGAAGAATGGAAGTATAGACTTTGCAGTAGTTACAACTCCGGCTGATGTGGAGGCTCCTCTCAAGAAGATCGTGCTGCAGTCATATCGTGAGATACTTATCGGCGGAACGACATTTTCTTCACTTAAAAAGCAAAAACTGTCCATTGCGGAGATGAGGAACTATCCTATGATCTGTCTAGGCAGGGAGACTATGACATTCAGATTCTACGACAGAATATTCAGGGAGCATGGCGTGGAGCTTGCGCCGGACACGGAGGCGGCCACCACGGATCAGATACTGCCACTTGTGAAGTGTGAGCTTGGACTTGCATTTATACCGGAACTGATGGCGAGGGAGGCAGTAAAGAACAAAGAGGTTGTAAAGCTTTCACTTGAGGAAAAGCTTCCGGACAGGAATGTATGTCTTGTGTATGACTGCCTGCACCCGCTGAATGAGGCAGCAAAGCAGTTCAAGAAAATAATAGTAGAAAGCAGGTGAGAATATGACACTTCAGCAGCTTAGATATGTGGTGATGGTTGCGGATACGGGCACGATCACCGAGGCTGCGAACCGGCTGTATATATCCCAGCCAAGCCTGACAAATGCCATCCATGAGCTGGAAAAAGAGATGGGGATAAATATATTCAACAGGTCAAATAAGGGAATAAGTCCGTCCATAGAGGGCGAGGTCTTCCTCGGCTATGCGAGACAGGTGCTTGAGCAGGCGAAGGTCCTTGAGGACAAATACAAGGGGGACGATGGCGGCAAGAAGAGCTTCTGCGTGTCCACCCAGCATTATTCATTTGCGGTAAATGCATTTGTTGACCTGATAAAGAGGTATGGACAGGACGAATATGATTTCAGCATAAGGGAGACACAGACCTATGAGATCATAGATGATGTCGCCAGGATGAGAAGCGAGATCGGAATATTGTTCATGAATGACTTTAATGAGAAGGTGCTGAACAAGATCCTCAGAGCAAATGACCTGGAATTTCATGAGCTGTTTGTGGCAAAGCCTCACGTGTTCATAAGCAGAAAGCATCCACTGGCGAAGAACGATATCATAACAAATGAAGAGCTGGAGGCGTATCCATATCTGTCATTTGAGCAGGGAGAGCACAACTCTTTTTACTTCTCGGAGGAAATATTCTCTACGACGGAGCGAAAGAAGAATATAAGAGTCAGGGATAGAGCGACACTGTTCAATCTGCTGATAGGTCTGAATGGATATACTGTGTGCAGCGGTGTCATAGATGAAAAGCTGAACGGCAAGGACATTATATCGGTGCCACTTGCGGATGAGAGCGATATGAGGATAGGGTATATCGTCCACAGGAAGGCGATCCTCAGCAGACTTGGAAACACCTATCTCGGTGCGTTGGCAAATTATCTCACGGCTGGCAGTGACGAGCCGGAAGATTCAGTAAAAATTCCTCAGAGAAAGCTCCAACACAGGGGACGCTTCAACGAGATGAGGGATAACGGAGAGCCTGCCTGCGGAGATGTGAGGGAGAAGGCGGCGGAACATATGAGAAGGGTTAAAACCACATAGCTGACATAGAATAAAAGACATAGAAATAGCGTGGGTATAGCAAAAAACTATATCCACGCTATATTTTTATGTATTATACAAGCGAACCAGAGCTTCATATAATGTCAACAACAAACAAGAAAATAACACTGGTCTATGAGATATGCCAGTGAGTGAGCAGGAGGATATGATGAAGACATCAGTTATAGGATTTCCGAGGGTGGGAACATTAAGAGAGTTAAAATTTGCATCTGAAAAATATTTCAGACATGAGATAACGGCGCAGGAGCTTACAGGAATTGCAGCGGATCTCAGACACAGACACTGGATGACACAGGTGGCAGCAGGGATAGGCTTTATTCCGTGCAACGACTTTTCATTTTACGATATAGTGCTTGATACAGCAGTTCTTCTCGGAATTGTGCCAAAGAGATACAGAGAGCTAAATGTCTCAAAGCTTGACACGTACTTTGCCATGGCAAGGGGGTATCAGGGAGAATCCGGGGATGTGAAGGCTCTTGCGATGAAGAAGTGGTTTAACACAAACTATCATTACATAGTTCCGGAGATAGAGGATGACACAGTGATAAGCCTTGACTGCGAGAAACTTACAGGTGAATACGAGGAGGCCAAGGAGCTGGGGATCAAGACAAAGCCTGTGGTTATAGGACCATACACAATGCTTAAGCTATGCAGATATGTGGGATCAAAGAATGCAGAAGATTTTGCTGATGATGTGGCAGAGGCTTACAGACAGCTCATCGCCGAGTGCGATGAAGAGAATGTGGAGTGGCTGCAATTTGATGAACCATCATTGGTGAGAGATATGGATGACGATGATAAGGCACTTTTCCACAGGGTGTATGACAGGGTATTTGCAGATCGTGCAGACTGTAAGATACTTCTCCAGACATATTTCGGTGATGTGAGGGATGTGTATGAAGATATCATAAATATGCCATTTGCCGGAATAGGCCTTGATTTTATAGAGGGCAAACAGACCGGTCAGCTTATAGACAGATACGGCTTCCCTGGGGATAAGGTACTTTTTGCCGGCCTGGTAAATGGCAAAAATATATGGAGAAATCATTACGACAAGACTCTCAAGGTAGTAGGGCAGCTCCGCGATAAGAAGATAGATGTGGTTCTGTCTACATCATGCTCACTGCTTCATGTGCCATACACACTTAAGCAAGAGATGAAGCTGTCACAGGACTATCTGAGGTTCTTTGCATTTGCGGAGGAGAAGCTTACTGAACTCTCGGAGCTTGCGGCACTAGCCGAGAGCTATAACTACACAGAGCTTGAGGCATACCACAAGAATCAGGAGTTATTTGCAGGAACAAGAGACTGCAACAGCAACGAGGTGAGACAGAGACTGGCGGCAGTGACTGAGGCGGATTATGTAAGACTTCCGAAGAGAAGCGAGAGGCAGGCACTTCAGAAGAAGGAATTTGGGCTTCCTGAGCTTCCGACAACCACTATAGGTTCATTCCCACAGACTAAGGATGTGAAGTCACAGAGAGCACAGCTCAGAAAGGGAGAGATATCTGAGCAGGGATATGTGGACTTTGTAAAGGGAAAGATAAAGGAATGTGTAAAGTGGCAGGAGGACATCGGACTGGATGTGCTAGTGCATGGCGAGTATGAACGAAATGACATGGTTGAATATTTCGGTGAGGCACTTGGCGGATTCCTGTTCACTGAGAAAGCATGGGTACAGTCATATGGAACGAGATGCGTAAAGCCGCCTGTGATATGGGGTGACGTATACCGCAAAAAGCCGATCACGGTTGATTGGTCTGTATATGCGCAGTCGCTCACAGACAAGATCATGAAGGGAATGTTGACCGGTCCGGTGACGATACTCAACTGGTCATTCCCAAGGGAGGATATATCAATCAAGGAATCTATATCACAGATAGCGCTTGCGATCAGAGATGAGGTGCTGGATCTGGAGGCGCATGGAATAAAGATGATACAGATAGATGAGGCTGCACTCAGAGAAAAGCTTCCACTCAGAAAATCTGATTGGTATACGGAGTACCTTGATTTTGCGATACCTGCATTCCGTCTGACACACAGCGGTGTGAAGGCTGAGACACAGATACACACACATATGTGCTACAGTGAATTTACGGATATCATACCTGCCATAGATGATATGGACGCGGATGTGATCACATTTGAGGCGTCAAGATCCGATCTGCAGATCCTGGATTCTCTCAGGGAGAACAACTTCGAGACAGAGGTGGGACCTGGCGTATATGATATTCACTCTCCAAGAGTTCCGTCGGTGGCAGAGATCGTGAAGGCGGTAAATGTCATGCTCACGAAGATAGGCAGGGATAAGCTCTGGATCAATCCGGACTGCGGTCTTAAGACCAGAGGTGTGCCTGAGACTGACGCCAGCCTCAGAAATATGGTTGAGGCTGCCAGACAGGTAAGAAAATAATATATAAAATGCTTGACAAATTCACATAAATATTACGCAAGTCAGTCATAATGATGATCCGGTTATACGATTGGAAAAAGAGGATGAATACCGGGAAGTCGAGAATCTAGTGCGGAATAGTTTTTGGAATGTGTATCGTCCCGGCTGTCTGGAACACTATGTGCTCAATCAGCTGAGAAATGACAGTGCATTTGTCCCGAAACTGGATTTTGTAATGCTGTTAAATGGAGAATTCATCGGGCAGAACATGTTTATGAGGGCGGAAATAACAGCGGATGATGGAAGAAGTATTCGGGTTATGACGATGGGCCCTATATGCATAAAGAATGAACTTAAGCGTAAGGGCTATGGAAAGATACTGCTGGATTATTCGTTGCAGAAAGCTGCAGAGCTCGGCTGCGGTGCACTATGCTTTGAGGGGAATATTGATTTTTATGGCAAAAGCGGATTCAGACCGGCAAGCGAGTTTGGCATTCGCTATCATGGACTTGATGAGGGGGAGGATGCATCGTTTTTCCTCTGCAAGGAGCTGATTTCCGGATATCTTGATGGAGTCACGGGTGAGTACGCTCCGCCAGAAGGATATTTCGTGGACGAAAAGGCTGTGGAAGAATTCGACAGGCAGTTTCCATATAAAGAGAAAAAAACACTGCCCGGACAGATATTTTCATAAGGAGGACCCGCCGTAAAATAAAAGAAAATTGTTACTAAAGCTCGCAAAGTTGCAAAAACCGCCAAAAAAAGGTTGGAAAAGTTGCAAAAATCACCGCGAAAAGGTTGGAAAAGTTGCAAAAAATTGATATCATAGGGATAGAAAAGTTGCAAATGCAGTATGTGGGGTGATTTTATGCTGGAAAGATCGGCAAAAAAATATATAGATTCATGGATTCAGAGCGGCAGAGACGCTTTGTTCATAACGGGAGCGAGACAGATCGGTAAGACATATCTTATAAAAGAATGCCTCAGGGAAAGTGGAGTGCCATATGTGGAATTGAATTTTATTGACCAGCCGGAGCTTGTCACATTGTTTGGCGGTGCCAGAGATGCAAAGGATCTGCTTATGAGACTTAGTCTGGTGACTAAACAGCCTCTTGAGAAAGGCCGTACGATCATATTTCTGGATGAGGTGCAGGAGTTTAAAGATATAGTGACAAGAGTGAAGTTTCTGGTGGAAGATGGGAGCTACAGGTATATTATGAGCGGTTCGCTTTTGGGCGTAGAGCTGAATGACCTCAGATCTGCACCGGTTGGATATCTGCGTGTATGCGATATGTATCCGATGGATTTGTGCGAATTTATGGTTTCTGTTGGTGTGAATCAGAATGTGATCGACACACTGAAGGAATGCTTTACGCAGAGGCTGCCTGTTGATTCGTTTGTACATGAAAAAATGCTTGATGTATTCAATCTGTATCTTATCGTGGGCGGGATGCCGGAGGCGGTCAATACCTATGTGGAGACAAATGATCTTGCGAAGGTAGCGGAGGTACATGAAAAGATAGTTAGATTATATAAGAGTGATTTTACAAAGTATGAGACAAGATACAAGCTGAAACTGCAGGAGATATATGATGCTATGCCGGGACAGCTTGATCAGAAAAATAAAAGATTCCAGATCAATAGTATAGGTAAAGGCCTCAGTTATTATAGGGTTGCAAATGATTTTCTGTGGCTTAAGGATGCTGGGGTTGCGATACCGGTCTATAATATAAGTGAGCCGAAACTTCCGCTTGTGATCAGTGAGAATAGGAATCTGTTTAAACTATTTTTCTCCGATGTAGGGCTGCTGACAAGCAGGTATTCGGATCAGGTGAAAATGGCGATACTGAATAAAGAAAAATCTATAAACAATGGTGCGCTATTTGAAAATGTGGTTTCCCAGGAACTACTCAGCAAAGGTCATAAAGAATATTATTTTAACAGCAAAAAGCAGGGTGAACTTGATTTTGTAATAGAACTGAATGGAAAAGTAGTTCCACTGGAGATAAAATCGGGTAAGGATTACAAACGGCACTCTGCGTTGTGTAATGTCTTGGCTGATGAAAATTACGGAATAGAATATGCATATGTTTTTTCGGAGGGAAATGTAGAGGTCAGCGGCAAAAAAGTATATTTGCCGATATATATGATTGCGTTTCTGGAAAACGAAAAGATGGCTGACACGATATATAAACTTGACCTATCAGGGTTGACGTTCGATAAGGATATGTAGCATCAGTTTTCGCCTGTTGACGAGCCGATGTTAAAAAATAGGAGAGACAGCATGAAGATAAAGATGTGCGGAATCACGACCCCGGCCGATGTGGCCGCGGTGAATGAGGTGAGACCTGATTATATAGGAATGGTGATGTATTTCCCGAAATCAAAGAGAAATGTCAGTGTGGATACTGCGCGCAGATTACTTGAAGAACTGAGGGAAGATGTGAAGAAGGTTGCGGTGGTGGTATCCCCGGATGAGGAGCAGATAACAGAGATAGCAGAGCTGGGCTTTGATTTCATCCAGATTCATGGACAGGTCAGCGATGAGCTTATAGAGAGTGCACATTTGCCTGTGTGGAAGGCATTCAATGTAAAGGATATGGATATGTATCTACATTATCAAAGCCTTTCGAATATTGCAGGTTATGTGTTCGATGCCGGTGAACCTGGAAGTGGCAAGACATTTGACTGGAATAGTTTGAATGAAATAGAGCGTGATGGAAGGCTGTTTGTGCTTGCCGGAGGTCTCACGCCGGACAATGTGCGGCGGGCGATAGAGCAGGTACATCCCGACGTAGTCGATGTGTCATCTGGCATAGAGTACGATGTGGTAGGTGGCGTTCAAAAACCGGGCAAGGATCCGGAGAAGATGCGCCAGATGAAGAGGAATATCGCTGCTTGGTAGATTTGTATCTAAATACTTATACAAGCGGAAAAAAGGACAAAGTTTGGAGACTTTGTCCTTTTTCATGAGATAAACTTAATTTAGCGATAATTTTGTATCTATTTCACTTGCATGGTAAATCCAAATTCCCACTCATCCTCGTCAAATCTGTATTTCTCATCAAGCTCGGGGCCGCAGCTGTTGGAGCCGATTCCGTTCTGGCGATAGTCTATGCACAGGACGGATTTGCCGCTCTCCGGCAGCTCGTAGTTGTGGGCTGCATTGGTCAGTTCCTCTGCGGTGTAAGGCGAGGCGTTCATTGAAAATGGCACAGCGGATGTCACGGTTATGCTGTGGGCTGTTGTAGCTGCGATCGTTTCGGCTGTCTGCGCATTGCAAATGCTCTGATATGATGAACCGTTGACAAAGTTATTTTTGTCGGAGCTATTCCTGTCAGACTCGTCGCTTGCTCCAGTGGCACTGACCTGAACAAGGCTACAGTCAAAGTGGCTTCCATTTTCCTGTGGCATGATATAGTCCTCGTGCATCTCGTCAATGGATGCAGAAAATGAGCCATGCCAGCTTGCATGGTGCTTGTCTGCGTAGCTTTCATATGGACCCATACCGATATAATTTACATTTCGCATATCTTCTCTCAAAATCATCCTCACGCCAAATCTTGGGAGCATAGGGAATTCAGCATTTTTCTTTACATGCATTTTTGATTTTATAGTTCCTTCAGGTGTTATTATCCATTCAGCGTTTATCCTCAGAACCGGCTGTACCGTCGGTGCAGAGAGGCTGGATGTACATGTAATCACAGCACATCCGTCTTTCACAATACAGCTTGTATCATAGGTCCGCTCAGATACCATATCATAGTGCGCTCTTAACCACTCGTTCTTTATATTTCTGTCATTGTCCGTAGGTGCGCGCCAGATTGTCTTATCGCATGGAGCAGCGAGAAGTTCCTGACCGTCAATTGCTAAGCCTGTAAAGTTTCCTGTGTTCCTGTCAAATATATATTCAAAATTACTTCCGCTGACAACAAATTCTGTGTCGCTTTCCGATACATGAAGATGGGCAGAAGCTGTATCCTGAGTAGTCAGATATTGTTCCGCCAAATTCTGCGCCTTGTCCAAAAACGATGCTTTATCCAGGACCTTGTCTGCGTTCTGTTTTTGTGTGGCAAGTTCTATTTCGTCAAATCCCAGCACATCACCTTCTCTGACAAATGCACTGTCACAAGCTGCCTTATATATCACACGGAGAAACATTCTGTGTGTAATAATATCTTTTGTGCAATCGGCGACATCTGAACATTCAACAACACTTGAACGATCGGTAACATCCGAGCTGTCAGAAATGTCAGAATGACTTGATGCATATAAGTCTGACGATGACTTCTGTATATTTGTAACAGGGCTCAGGCTGATAGTTCCGACACTGTGAGGAGCTATGGAAGGCGTGTCGATATCCCCGGATGCGGCAACCTGACCATCTCGCATAACCTCGTAGCTCATTGTGAGGTAGTCCCTGATGTCAGTGAAATCCATGTAGTTGTGCAGAGTCAAAACTCCATTTGTCTCATCATAGCCGGTGATCCTTACCGGGCGGTTGATGTTCTTGAATTCAAGAAGTCCTGTGTGTGGTCTGCGGTCCGGATACACCAGACCATCCATACAGAAGTTGCCGTCGTGGATAGTCTCACCGCTGTCTCCACCGTAGGCGTATATATCCTTGCCGTTTGCCGCTTTACTCTTGTATATGGCGTGGTCACACCACTCCCACACAAATCCTCCGCAAGTGGTTTCGTGGCTGTCGAAGAACTGGAAATAGTCCTCCAGATCTCCGGGACCGTTGCCCATGGCATGGCAGTATTCGCACAGGATGTAAGGCTTGTCGCCATCACCATCTATATATTCAGCCATCTCGGATATGGATGGATACATTCTGCTGTAGAGATCCAGATTGCTGTAGTCATATTTTCTCTTACCGTCTGTATACTGTGCACTCTCGTAGTGGGTGAGACGGGAGCTGTCATAGGACTTGACCCATGCCAGAGCCTCCTCAAATGTCACGCCGTAAGCACTCTCATTTCCCATGGACCAGATGACTACGCTGGCACGGTTCTTGTCCCTCATGACGCAGCGCCTGATGCGGTCAAGAATGGATTCACAGAATTCAGGATTGTTGGCGATCGGCTCATTCCACCTTGCTGCCTTGTTATCCCAATTATTATCAGAATAGAACAATTCACTTGGACCATGTGCCTCTATGTCAGCCTCGTCTATCACATAGAATCCATATTCGTCGCAGAGCTCATAGAAATAAGGAACATTTGGATAATGGCTTGTCCTTATGGCGTTGACATTGTGCCGCTTCATGAGAGACATATCCCTGATGATCTGTTCTCTGCTGATCGTAAAACCGGTCACAGGGTCGGAATCATGTCTGTTCACTCCATGGAACTTGATCGGCATGCCGTTGATGTACACGATCTTATTCTCTATCGTTATCTCCCTGATTCCTATCCTGTCAGTGATGACCTCACCGGCGCATCTTATGATGACAGTGTAGAGATATGGCTTTTCTGCATTCCACAGCACAGGGGAGTCGATCGACAAAGTAATGCTGCTGGAGCTGGCTGCGGTTTTGCCTTCGTCTGCATTGGTATTGGCATCGCTCTGAGCGGAAATTTCACATTTTACACAGCCTGATGAACATATGCTGCCATCGGCGTCCAGAATGGTAACTTCAATATCAAAATTTGAATCAGCGCCTTTATCAACCACTGTTTCTGGTTTTGATAAAAAACGGTCTTCAACGCAGGAATATTCTGTAAATGCTGTGAAGTCTATGGTTACATCTGCCTTAGTTGGATCCTTTATATCGTCACAGCTGGTCTTTATGAAATAGTCATATACAGCACCCTCAGAGCGTTTCAGGATATATACATCCCTGAAAATACCGCTCATGCGGAACTTATCCTGATCCTCAAGATAGCTTCCGTCACACCATTTGAGAACCAGCACGCAGAGCCTGTTGGAGCCGTTTCTTATGAATTCGGTTATGTCAAATTCACTGGTTGAGTGGGACACCTGGCTGTAGCCAACATACCTGCCGTTGAGCCATACATAGAAACAGGAATCTATACCCTCAAAGTTCAAGTGCGCGAGTGGTGCGTCCTCGTTCTGATCGTAGATAAAGTCTGTCTCATATGCACCACAAGGGTTGTCCTTTGGAACATAAGGTGGGTCAAATGCAAATGGATACCTGACATTGGTGTACTGGTGATAGTCGTATCCGTGCATCTGCCATACTGATGGAACCGGAATATCATCGAAACCGGATATATCATATCCCTCACTGTGGAATTCGTCCTGAAGCTTATAAATGCTGTCATAGTAGCGGAACTTCCAGGTTCCATTCAGAAACTGTACTCTGTCCGAGTGATCCCTTGCATCAAGGGATGTGCTGTATGCCTTCCCAGCAGGAATATAGTAATTCCTATCCGGCATGGTGTTCTCATGCAGAATATGCAGATTTTCGTAGTGACGCGGAATGATCATAACAATACCTCCTGTGGTTAATTTAATATATAAAACGTTGTATATTCGTCGTTTGTTAGATATATTATAAGATAACGGCACATGAAAAGTCCATACATATAATGAGACAAAATATGCACATTCTAGTTTTATAAGGCGGATACGCCGCACCCTGCAAGTCCGCTTGCAGGGTGAAGTCTCTGAACAGACAAAAGAAAAAGTATAAAGCATACAGGATGTGCCTGCACACGCTTCAAAATAGTGTAAAAATAGTGAAATAATAGTGTAATTTGCCATATAGAAAGGAGCCACACATGTATACAAACTCAGCATATCTTCACAACTCACTGCTCGACATAGTGGACAAGAGCAGACCGCTCATAGTCACAAGCTGCGGAACTTACAAGCTGTATACGCAGAAGGAGTTTACAACCTACAGACCAAAAGGGCGAAAAGATTATCAGCTAATATACGTGGCGGCGGGTAAAGCACATTTTGAGATAGACGGAAAGGATATGATTGCCTGCCCCGGAAATATGGTTATCTACAGACCAAGACAGATGCAGAGGTATGTGTATTACGGGGACGAACACACGGAAGTATTCTGGGTGCATTTCACCGGGGGAGAGGTGAAGCAGATATTCAGACGATATGGGATAGATGATGATGTGAATATATTTTATGGTGGAGACCATGCGGAGTATAGAACCCTGTTCAAACAGATGATACAGGAACTGCAGCTCTGCCGGGATGACTACGAGGAGATGCTGGAATATATATTCAGACAGATACTTATCTCAGTTCACAGGCAGCAGGGACAGGATGATTCCAAAAATGTGTCAGCCATGGCGGAGGAGATGGACCGCGCAGCGGGATATTTCGGAGAGCATTACAACGAGGAGATAGTTGTTGAGGATTATGCAAATGAGCATAACATGAGCGTTAGCTGGTTTATACGGAATTTCAGGCAGCGCATCGGCACCACGCCCACACAGTACATCATGGCGAAGCGAGTAGCCAATGCCCAGATGCTTCTCGAGAGCTCTGATTATAACATGACAGAGATCGCCAAGATTGTTGGATACGACAACCCCCTCTACTTCAGCAGGGTGTTCAAGAAAGAAAAGGGGATGTCACCGATGGAGTACAGGAAGTCGATCAGGCGGTGATAAATAGCTGGAAAAAATTTATCATTAAGTGTATATATAATATAGAAGAAACTGCCATGTGTGTGTGGCGGGCAGTTACATATTAAATGAGATATAAAATGATTGTTGATTGGAGGAACTGAATATGAAGGTTTTAATGTTGAATGGAAGCGCGAAGCCGCAGGGCAATACATACCGTGCACTTTACGAGGTAGGCGAGCAGCTCAAGAAAGAGGGAATAGGCTATGAGATATTCCAGATCGGAGCAGCTCCACTGAGAGACTGCATAGGCTGTGGACAGTGTACGGAAAAAGGCTGTGTGTTTGATGACGATAAGGTAAATGAGTTCGTTGCCAAGGCAAAGGAAGCAGACGGACTGGTATTTGGAACACCTGTATACTATGCTCATCCAAGCGGACGTGTGCAGTCATTCCTTGACAGAGTATTCTACAGCAGCGGCCGTGCATTTGCATTCAAGCCGGGTGCATCTGTGGCGGTTGCAAGACGTGGCGGAACATCAGCATCATTCGATGTGATGAATAAATACTTTGGAATATCACAGATGCCGGTGGCTGGCTCTACATACTGGAATCTTGTACACGGACGCGTGCCTGGAGAGGCTGAGCTGGATGCGGAGGGTATGCAGACCATGAGGAATCTTGCTAAGAACCTTGCATGGATGCTCAAATGCTTTGAAGCCGGCAAGGCAGCAGGTGTTGCGCTCCCTGACACAGAGAGAGGCAACCAGACGAACTTTATAAGATAAATTAGTAAAGATTATAATATCGTGAAGCAAATGACAAAGATTGAGTTTAACCTAAATCAGAACATAGTGTTAATGGTAGAAAGAGAGATTACATATGTAATCTCTTGAACTATAGTCAAGGTATGGAAATGGTAAGTATTCAAAGTTGGGATGGTGTTCATGTTTCTGGTGAAAAAGGATATATGATTTTAGGCCTTTGAGGATGAGACCTTATTTTAGAGAACAAAATAGGATTCCATTTTATTGCAGTTTGAGGGTGGAGGCTTTTGCATAGATATTCCAGTAGCTTTAATTCTAAAATGTCAGTGAATGTAGTTGATGTTAAGAATATGAGAACGGGAAAGGTGTATACATTTTTGGTGGTCCACGATGGCTGGAGTACCACAACAAGATACATAGCAATGAAAAATACTGGTGCGAGCTATGTCGCGTGTCAAACATCGATAAAGGTTCCGTCAAAAAAGAAGTAGAGGAGAAGAAAATATGAATATGGCAATTGTTGTGGCTGCCATCGGAGTTGTGGCAGTCCTTGTATCAATAGTTGGTATAGCGACTAAAAAGATGCCTTTGGTGATTACGGCAATGGCATTATTAGGTATTTGCATAATAGTTACGGGGGTAGAATTGTATAATGCACAAATGTGGCAGGAAATAGCTGTTGGGGCATTTGCTGTAGGGGGATTGTGCGTATGTGCATCTATTATTATGATGATAATTAGGTGGAAAAGAAAGTAGGAATTTGTAATAATGTCTGGTGCCTTTGCCACTGGAGATAATTTTAAAAATCATCATCTGTATCAATATAATCCGGCCTGTTGTTGTTCATGGTCTCCTGACTGGAGAGCGTTCTCTGGCGCTTTTCCTGGCGGTAGGCATTGGGCGACATGCCGGTGGTCTTGCGGAAGATCTTGTGAAATGCCTCAGCGGACTGGTAGCCGCATGAAAATGCAATACTTTCTATAGAAAGCTCAGATATGGTAAGCATATGCTGGGCTTTTGTTATGCGGAAATTCTGCAGGTATTTCACAGGACTCATCCCGGTGTACTGCTTGAACAGGTCGGAGAAATAGCTTCTGTTGATTCCAACGTAGTCGGACAGCTCCTCCACCTTCATCGGCATACTGTAGTGGTTCTGGATATATGAAATTGCGTGGTTCACATATGCATTTCCCGACGGAGCCTCCAGCTTATCCTTCTGTGCATTTGCAATTACTGAAAGTGCGAGATAGAGCATACCCATAAGTCTGTAGTGGTCTGCGTGATCCGAGGTGTTGTGGGCAAGCATATCAAACACGTACTTTTTCAGTTTATCGCCATCCTCGCAGGTGAAAATAGGTTGGTTCTGTGTCAAGCCAATACTGCTCAGCGTGTCCTGAGCACATCTGCCAGAGAATCCGAACCATACGTAACGCCACGGATGGTGCTCGTCTGATATATATGTCGCTGGGGTGTCCGGTTCAATGAGGAACCCCTGCCCTTTTTTCAAATGATAATGTGCCCCTTTCACATAAAAGTCGCCCTCTCCCTCCAGCACGAAATGTATGAGGTAGAAGGTCTTGACCGCAGGCCCTGCCTTGTGGAGCGGCTCGGTTATTGAGTGACCGAACACATTCAGGTAGAGATCTGTGTCATTTTCCTGGGGAAATTCCATAACAATCTTATTTTCCATTTTGTATACTCCGTAGTTATTTTATATCCGAGTATACCACATTTACGAGAAAAAACAATCTAACAAATGGACATATATTTGCAACGCTATGCCATGTTCAAAATCTGTATATTGTTATAGAATTATATTCACAAAGCAAGAAGCGCAACGGCGTAGCGCAGAAAATGTGCGCAATATGGACAACAAAATAACGGACATTAAGAAAAAATATAAAAAGATGGAGAAAGGTGGAGTTACAGACAATGAAGAAAATCGCAGAATTAAAGGAAATTATCGCAGGTGGAGAGTTTGACGAGAAGCTTGCACAGATCTATCTCGACAAGGATATGATCCCATACAACAGGGAAAGATATGTAAAAGCTCTTGATAAATTTACAGAGTTATTCGGAGATCAGGAGGTTGCTATCTACAGCGCTCCCGGAAGAAGCGAGGTGTGTGGAAACCATACAGACCATCAGAACGGACATGTACTTGCTACATCAATCAACCTTGATGCCATAGCAATTGTGGCACCTAGAGAGGACGGCGTGATCGAGCTTGTGTCAGACGATATGCCTAAGGAAGTTATCAATGTAAATGATATCGAGCAGGATCCTGCACTTGAGGGAACAACAACAGCGCTTATCAAGGGTGTTGTTGCAGGAATCAGAGACTACGGATTCAAGGTAGGCGGTTTCACGGCATTTGTGACAAGCGATGTGCTCATGGGAGCTGGGATGTCATCATCAGCAGCATTTGAGAGCCTTATAGGAACTATCCTTTCAGGCCTCTACAATGACATGAAGGTATCATCTGTAGATGTGGCAAAGATCGGACAGTACGCAGAGAACGTATACTTCGGCAAGCCATGCGGACTTATGGATCAGATGGCATGTGCAGTCGGAGGACTTATATATATTGATTTCTTCGACAAGGCAAATCCTGTTATCAAGCAGGTTCCGGTTGACTTTGAGGCTCATCAGTACAGCCTGTGTATCGTTGACACAAAGGGTTCACATGCAGACCTCACAGACGACTACGCAGCAATCCCTGCAGAGATGAAGCAGGTTGCAAATTACTTCGGTGAGGAATTACTCAGCAGAGTTTCAGAGGAGGACTTCATCAGCAAGGTTGGTGAGATGAGAGCAAGCGGCAAGGTGAGCGACAGAGCAGTCCTTCGTGCGCTTCACTTCTACACAGAGCAGGATAGAGTTGCAGAGGGCGTTGCAGCGCTTGAGAATCAGGAGTTTGACCACTTCCTCGACGTGATAAAGAGAAGTGGAGATTCATCATTTAAGCTTCTTCAGAATATATACAGCGCAAAGGATCCACTCACACAGAACGTATCAATAGCACTTGGCTTCTCAGAGAAGTTCATCGGCGAGGATGGTGTGTGCAGAGTACACGGCGGCGGATTTGCCGGAACCATCCAGGCATTTGTCAAGAACGCGGCTGTTGCTGAGTACAAGAAGAACATAGAGTCGATCTTCGGAGAGGGCGCATGCCACGTCCTCAAGGTGAGACCTTACGGCGGAATCAAGGTAGTTGAATAGATATTTGCGAAACATAATTGAAATGTAGTGTCTGAGGCGCTTTAACATACCAATCAAGGGTCGCTTTCGCTTATTTCTGTCTGCAGCGTATGTAACAGCTGGCTTGCCAGCTGTTGCGGGTAATAGTCAATGCAGATTTCTTAGCATTGACTATTACCTAAGGACCGGCGGCCTCGTATTCCCCTGATTTGGTAATGTTAAATTACCTCAAACATAATACAGGTTTATGGGTTTCGCAAATATCTGTGCGAGAAAAATATAAGGATATGTAGAAAGAAGGGTTACAATCATGATAGATACAAATATCAAGCAGCTTGTTGAGTACGGAATTGCAAATGAGCTGATAGAGGAAGAGGACAGAATATATACAACCAACACCATCCTTGAGATGCTGAAGAAGGACAGCTACGAGGAGCCGGGTGAGGTGCCAGCTATAGATACACCGGAAAAACTTGAGGAGTGTCTCAAGGAGATTCTGGATTATGCAGTTGAGAATGGACTTATCGCAGAGGATTCGGTTGTCCTCAGAGATCTGTTCGACACGAAGATCATGAATGCGTTGGTTCCAAAGCCAAGCCAGATCATAAAGACATTCAGAGAGAAGTACGCAAAGTCCCCAGAGGAGGCGACAGACTTCTACTACAAGCTCAGCAGAGCTACAGATTACATCAGAACATACAGAGTTGCAAGGGATATCAAGTGGGTAAAGCCTACAGAGTATGGTGATATCGACATCACCATCAACCTTTCAAAGCCCGAGAAGGATCCGAAGATGATCGCCCTTGCCAAGACCATGTCACAGTCATCATATCCAAAGTGTCAGCTTTGCATGGAGAACGAGGGATATGCCGGAAGGATCAACCATCCTGCAAGGGAGAATCACAGGATCATCCCTATAGAGGTAAATGGCAGCAAGTGGGGCTTCCAGTATTCCCCTTATGTATATTACAATGAGCACTGTATCGTGTTTAACGGACAGCACATCCCAATGAAGATAGAGAAGGCGACATTCCAGAAGCTCTTCTCATTTGTGGGTCAGTTCCCTCATTACTTCCTGGGATCAAATGCAGACCTTCCTATAGTAGGTGGTTCAATCCTCACACACGATCACTTCCAGGGCGGACGTTATACATTTGCCATGACAAAGGCACCTGTTGAGACAAAGGTTACATTTGCAGGATATGAGGATGTCGAGGCAGGAATCGTGAAGTGGCCTATGTCAGTCATCAGACTTGACGGAGAGGATCCAGACAAGATCATAGAGCTTGCCGACAAGATTCTCGGCGCATGGAGAGGCTACACAGATGAGGATGCGTACATATTCGCGGAGACAGACGGAGAGCCTCACAACACGATCACTCCGATCGCAAGAATGAGAGATGGCAAGTACGAGATGGACTTAGTCCTTCGTAACAACATCACCACAGAGGAGCATCCACTTGGTCTCTATCATCCATGGGAGCAGTATCACAACATCAAGAAGGAGAACATCGGACTCATCGAGGTTATGGGACTTGCGGTGCTTCCTGCAAGACTCAAGGGCGAGATGGAAGAGCTTGCAGAGGTTCTTGTGGCAGGTGGAGACATCAAGGCCCACGAGAATATAGCAAAGCATTACGACTGGGTACAGACTTTCATTGGAAAGTACGATATAAATGCGGATAACGTACACAAGATACTTCAGGATGAGATCGGCGATGTATTCGCAAAGATCCTTGAGTGTGCAGGCGTTTACAAGAGAGATGAGGCCGGAAAGGCTGCATTCCTCAAGTTCGTAGATTATGTGAATGCACAGTAATATAGTGTGCACTAAAAATGTAATAATATATGTGTATCTGTGACAGACGTATTCCATAACTAATATTTATTAATGCCACATTTTATTGTGCATAACAGGATGTAGTGGTATAGTGTTGGAGAAAACGTCATTGCAAAATAAAAATGTTTATAAACTGGTGATCGACATTTGCGCAAGACATGAACAGTGCCCCCAAAAGCACAGGTGTCTGGCAGATGGTTATGAGTCACAGTATCATAAAGGAGGAAAAACATTATGAAAATTTTGGTAACAGGCGGAGCAGGTTATATAGGAAGTCATACATGTGTTGAATTGCTTAATGCAGGCTATGAGGTAGTCATTCTCGACAACCTTTACAATGCCAGCGAGAAGGCAGTCGACAGAATCAAGGAGATAACAGGAAAGGATCTCACATTCTACAAGGCAGATATCCTTGACAAGGAAGCTATGGACAAGATATTTGCAGATGAGAAGCCTGACTGTGTAATACATTTTGCAGGACTCAAGGCAGTTGGTGAATCAGTTGTAAAGCCACTTGAGTACTATCAGAACAACATCACAGGAACTCTTAATCTGTGTGAGGTTATGAGAAAGAACGGATGCAAGAACATCATCTTCTCATCATCAGCTACAGTATACGGTAATCCTGCATTTATCCCTATCACGGAGGAGTGCCCAAAGGGAACACCTACGAACCCATATGGCTGGACAAAGTGGATGATCGAGCAGATCCTCACAGACCTCCACACAGCAGATCCAGAGTGGAATGTAATTCTTCTCCGTTACTTCAACCCAATCGGAGCTCATAAGAGCGGACTTATCGGAGAGGATCCAAAGGGTATTCCTAACAACCTTCTTCCATATGTTGCACAGGTTGCAATTGGAAAGCTTCAGAGCGTTGGAGTATTTGGCAATGATTACGACACACCGGATGGAACAGGTGTGAGAGATTACATCCATGTAGTAGACCTTGCAGTTGGACATGTAAAGGCTATCAACAAGATCAAGGAGAATCCTGGAGTTAAGGTATACAACCTTGGAACAGGCAATGGCTACAGCGTCCTCGATGTTATCAAGGCATTCAGCAAGGCATGTGGACATGACGTTCCATATGTGATCAAGGACAGACGTCCTGGCGACATCGCAACATGCTACTCAGACGCTTCACTTGCCAAGAAGGAGCTTGGCTGGGAGGCTCAGTACGGAATCGACGAGATGTGTGCTGATTCATGGAAGTGGCAGTCGATGAATCCAAATGGATATAATGACTAATTCCAAAATATAAATAACATAAAGTGACAGGGCACCGACAAATACTATATACAATCAGATGTAGATTTGCCGGTGCTCTTTTCTGCGTATTGACTTTTTAAAAGAGACGTTGTATAAGTAAGTAAACTACGCTTTCTGCGGTCTTTGTTAATTATGCCCTTTTTTAGGGCTTTATCAGATAGAAATGGGTGTTTGACATATGAGACTAGAAATACTGCTTTCGTGTATGAACCTTCAGGATGAGGATATCATAACGAAATCCCATATAGAGTCCGACACGATCATAGTCAACCAGTGTGGATATGATGGGTACAATGAATATGACAGGAACGGACATAAGACAAGAATTTTTTCGGTGAATGACAAGGGTCTTACCAAGAGCAGGAACTATGCTATAAAGCATTCCGAGGCGGATGTGTGTCTGCTGTGTGATGACGATGAGGTGTTCAGCAGGAATTACGAAGAAGGGATACTGACTGCGTACAGAGATCTGCCAGAGGCGGATGTCATCATATTCAACATAGGCAACAGACCTGCCCATTGGGGCGACATGCCTAAGAAGCTTGGATATCTGGATCTCATGCATGTGGCATCCTGGCAGATATCATTCAAGAGAGAGAGCATAGTCAATAATAATGTATATTTTGATGAGCGCATGGGTGCGGGCTCGGGCAACGGAGCTGAAGAGGAATTCAGATTCCTCACGGATTGCAGGAAGAACGGACTTGCAATATATTATGTACCATTTGTCATAGCGGATGTTGCGCAGACAAAGTCAACATGGTTTAAGGGGTATAACGAAGAATTTTTCATAAACAGAGGTAATACGACAAGATACATCATGGGTTATGTACCGGCGGTATTGTACGCAGCGTATTACAGTATAAGGAAGAGACATCAGTTTGACAGTGATATATCATGGTTTAAGGCCTTCAGACTTATTATGAAGGGAATACATGAGAACAGGTTAGGGAAGAAGAAATGAGTGAAAAAATATTAAGTGTGATAATTCCGTCTTACAACAGCAAGCCATATCTTGACAAATGTCTTGGATCACTTGTTGTTCCGGAGCTTATGGACAAAATAGACGTGATAGTGGTAAACGATGGCTCGACAGACGGCAGTGAGAGTATATGTGAGGAGTACATTGAGAAGTATCCTGACAGCTTTTCACTTATTAATAAGGAGAACGGAGGACATGGCTCAGCGATAAATGCCGGAGCTGAGAAGGCCAGGGGCAGATACATGAAGGTGCTTGACGCCGACGACTGGTTTCTCACAGAGAGTATTCCTGAGTTTATAGGAAAGCTCGAGAATGCCAGTGCGGATGTTGTTCTGACATGTCACCACACCATCAATATAACAACAGGGGAGATAAAGAACTGGAGATGTTTCCCTGATGAATTCGACAGAGAATATACTATGGAAGAGGTCATGTCAGACTGGAAAAAATTTGACAGAAGCCTCACATTCCATGGAATAACATATAGAACACAGTTTTACCGTGAGAATGGAGTCAGACTTGCAGAAAAAGTATTCTACGAGGATCACGAATATGCGACATATCCATGCTGCTTGGCAAAATCCATACTGCCACTCGATATGTTCGTGTACGAGTACAGGATCGGGGATGTGTCCCAGAGCGTATCCGCGCAGAATCAGCTCAAGAGAATCGACCACACCAAGATGGTCATAGTAAAGATGCTCAAGAACAGAGAGGACATCTCGGAGCAGTGGGCCCTTGAATACTGCGACAAGAAGATACATCTTCTTCTGCTGAGCTTCATGGTAACTTCCATGTTATGCGATTCCGACAGAAAGAGAGGTGTTGCACGGGTAGATCAGCTTATGAGTTATATAGTCAAGAGAGACAGACACGTCGTTGATATGACATTGAAGCATTATAAGATACTTAAGCTTCTGAATGCTGCGCATGTGGGTCTGGAAGGCTACAACAAAATGCTTAATTCAAAGCTTTACAACAAGGTAAGGCACAATAAGAGTTTTGAATAGATTTACTATGGAGGATTAACGAAAAATGAAAGTAAAAAGCGGAAGCTTTTTAGAAGTTTTTAATTATAAAGATCTTTTAAATCAGCTTGTTTCAAGAGATATAAAGTTAAAGTATAGAAGAAGTTTTCTTGGATATGTGTGGAGTATCCTGAACCCATTGCTCATCATGATCGTAATGGTTATCGTATTCTCCAAGATGTTCAACAGATCGATACCACACTTCCCTGTGTACCTTTTTGCAGGACGTATACTGTACGAATTTGTAATAGGTGCATGTGGTAAGGCACTTGGAAGTATAACAGATAATTCGTCACTGCTTAAGAAAACGTATGTGTCAAAGTTTATGTTCCCGCTGGCAAAGATCACAAGCTCACTTGTTGACTGCCTGTTTTCACTGGGAGCGTTTCTTATCGTTATCATATTCACACGTTCACCATTTTACTGGACGATGCTGTTGTTCCCGTTCATATTCCTTCAGGCCTATATATTTGCCTGCGGATTGGGCTTTTTTCTTGCACAGCTCCATGTATTCTTCAGAGATACAAGATATATATGGAATGCGGTCACCACAGCGTGGATGTACTGTTCAGCGATATTCTATCCTATAGATATGCTGCCAGACTGGTTGAAGTTACTTGTGAATTACTTCAACCCACTGTATGTATATATCAAGCAGTTTAGATGCATAGCGCATCAGGGAGTGATGCCTGATCTCACTACTATCGGTCTCGGATTCCTCTATGCATTCTTTTTCTTTGGACTGGGAGTGCTGTGTTTCAAGAAGAATCAGGACAAGTTCATTCTGTATATTTAGGAGGTGTGGCAGTTGGCTAACGTAGAAGAGAAAAAGAACGAACTTGATGATAAGAAGATTTTCACCTCAAATGCACAGCGTACAACAACTGTGGCAAAGGGTGAGACCATTATAGAGCTCAAGGATGTGACCATAAGATTCAACAAGAACAATCTGAAGGTGGACAATCTGAAAGAGTATTTTATAAGACTTGTGACAAAACAGTTGATGTTCCAGGAGTTCATAGCGTTAAAGGACATCAATCTTGATATAAAGAAGGGCGAGGCGTGGGGCTTCGTTGGAACCAATGGTGCCGGAAAATCCACCCTGCTCAAGGTAGTCAGCAGAATATTGAAGCCTGCCAGCGGTACTGTTAAGGTATCGGGAACTGTGGCAGCTCTCATAGAGCTTGGAGCCGGAATCGATCCACAGCTCACGGCCCGTGAGAATATATTTCTCAACGGAACTCTGCTGGGATATTCAAAGGCATTTATAGAGTCAAAGTTTGACGATATAGTTGAGTTTTCAGAGTTGCAGGATTTCCTTGACTCTCCGGTCAAGAACTTTTCTTCAGGTATGAAGACCAGACTTGCATTCTCCATAGCGACGGCGGTTGAGCCGGATATTCTCATTGCGGATGAGATACTTGCTGTAGGTGATATGCGATTCAAGAAGAAGTGTGCGGCCAAGATGACTGCCATGCTGGAGGATGGAACGACCCTGCTGTATGTATCCCACAACATAGCTGCTGTCAAGAAGCAGTGTAACAAGGCTATGTGGCTGGATCATGGAAATGTAGTTATGGTGGGAGATGCCGATACGGTATGCGATGCATTCAAGGCCGAGATGGATGCACCTGCACCGGCAAAGGTCCAGAGCAAGGACAAGAAATAACAAGAAATAACAAGAAATCAGGCAAGATGTTTGATATACAACACAGGAGGATTGGATAATGTTACAGAATGTGAAGTTGCAGAATGTGATGCTGCAGATGAATCTGGATGTGAACTTGATAGAGTATCCTGAATTCAGCGCCATTGGAAAGGGAGAGGAATCACCATTTATATACGACTCAGAGAAGAAATGCCATGTTGTAGAGAAGCTCACAAAGGTTAATTTCATGAGCTATTACAACTGCATTCAGGTAAAACGCTGGTCGGAGTATACAGGGGTAAAGAACTTCAAGCTTCACCTCACAATGAAGGGAAAGGCTACAATATCCGTATATGCAATATATTCAGCATCCGTTGCGGTTACCTACAATCCACTTGTATCACAGGTAGTTGAGAGTGATGAGGTTTCAGAGGTGGTTGTGAACATACCGGAGACAGATAAGGCTCTTGTAGGTTTCTATATGGATACCCTGGAAGATACAGAGATATACAGCGGATACTATTCTGCTGACATCGAGGAGGACAGAATAAGGGATGTAAATATCTCTCTTGTCACAACAACATTCAAGAAGCAGGAATATATCAAGCGTAATATAGACCTCATCAAGTCAAATGTACTCTATGATGGAAGTGACCTCAAGGGACACATGTTCGTACATGTCATTGACAATGACAGAGAACTCGATCCATCAGAGCTCGACAGTGAGGATCTCAAGGTTTATATGAATAACAACGTAGGTGGAGCCGGTGGTTTCACCCGTGGAATGATAGAGGCACTGGAGCTTCCAAAGAAGCCTACACATGTACTTCTCATGGATGATGATGTTATGGTCATGCCAGAGAGTTTGTTCAGAACATATTATCTGCTCAGACTCCTCAAGGACGAGTACAAGAAGTGCTTCCTGAGTGGTGCCATGTTCGATTACGATATACGCCAGAAGCAGTATGAGGACGTGGGATTTGTACACAAGGCAGACGGATCATACGGTCCGGTCAAGTCGGCTATGGATATGAGGCTTCTCAAGAACATAGTTGCAAATGAGAACTACAGCTTCAATGTCGATGATGCATATGCAGGCTGGTGGTACTGCTGTATACCTGTGGAGCACATCGAGGACAGAGGATTACCACTTCCTGTATTTGTAAGAGGAGATGACGTGGAGTTCTCACTGAGAAACAAGCCGGGATTCATAGCATTAAATGGTATCTGTATATGGCATGTGGGATTTGCAGGCAAATTCAACGCTGCCATGGAGCTTTACCAGGTTCACAGAAACAGTTTTGTTATCCAGGCGGCAAGCGGAATATGCCAGGATGTGGATTTCCTTGCGAGAGTAAAGGGAATGTTCTGGAAGGATATAACCAGATTTGCATACAACAATGCTGAGCTGCTCATAGATTCCATTGAGGATTACCTCAAGGGACCAGAGTATATCATGCATCTTGACGGAGAGCAGAGCCTCAAGGAGCACAATGCTAAGAACGAGAAGCTTGTGCCGCTGGCAGAGCTTGGCTATGCAGGGGATCTTCCTACAGATCCATACAAGTATGAGAGTCTTAATCTGTTCCGCAAGGCAATGTATGTGCTCACGATAAACGGACATCTTCTTCCAAACTTCATGCTTAGAAGAACACCGTATATCATCGCGTACGACTGGTTCTTTGTTCCGGGAAAGAATTACATGAAGAAGACTCTCGTTGCCGTGAACAAGAACGGTGGAACAGGAGTCAGAAGAACGATCAACAGAAAGCGTTGTTTTGCGCTTATAAAGAGATATAGAAAAGTATTGGCTAAATACAAGAAGACACATGTGGAAGTTGAGCAGGCTTACAGAAATGCATTTGACGAGATGAAGACAACTAAGTTCTGGAAGGAATATCTGCATATATAAAGTGATATGGAAGGAGTATCTTTAGGGTATGGCTACTATTAAAGGTATAAAAAACCGTTTGGCGGCTGCGGGAAGAGCACTGGGGGGAGATTACACCTCAGAGAAGAACGGTTCGAAGCCAAAGGATAAGCTCAAGGCGTCCCAGCGAGTAAATGCGGCGCAGAGGGCGATGAGCGGTGATTACGCTCTCAGAGACGGCAAAAAGCCTGTTGTAAAGGTCGAGCCTGCTGAGATCAGGATGAATAAGGTATTCACCACGAAGGAAAAAGCAGAGCCTGAGATCAAAGTGTTTGAGAAGCAGGAGAGTGCCAGACAGAGAGAAGAAGAGCGAGTAGAGTGGAGAAAGAAAGCGGTGAGACGCGACAGCGACAAGACAGTCGGATGCATACATCCTGATTACTGCTGTGGCTGCGGCGCGTGCTACAGTGTATGTCCAGTAAATGCTATAAGCATGAAGTATGATTCAGAGGGATTCCTTGCTCCTGTAGTGGATCGCAGCAAATGTACAAACTGCGGTTTGTGCAGAAAGATCTGTCCATCTATAAATCTTGAGTATAAGAACACTGTCGAGCCTGCATGCTATGCGGCATATGCAGACGATGAGATAAGGGCAAAGAGTTCGTCAGGTGGAATATTCACACTGCTGGCTGAGTATGCATTTGAGCAGGGTGGAGCTGTATGCGGAGCAGGATACACAGACGATTTCAAGGTTGAACACTTTATCATAGAGAGCCCGGATGATCTGGACAAGCTCAGAAAATCCAAGTATGTTCAGGCTGATGCATCGAAGGTGTATGCGGACGTTAAGAAGATACTCAAGGAAGGCAGAGTGGTAGTATTCTGCGGATGCGGATGTCAGGTCGCAGGACTTTACGCAACACTCAAGAATGTGGATATATCAAATCTCTACACAATAGATCTGATGTGCCACGGCGGCCCATCGCCAAAGCTGTTCGATGATTATCTGAACAAATACCACGGCAAGGATCAGGGCAAGGTTGCTGATGTTGGATTCAGAGACAAGGACTATTTCGGTTGGTCTACAGAGATGACTGTAAAGTATACTGACGGAACAGTTTATCACAGAACAAGGACACAGGATCCGTATTACAGAGCCTTTCTTCCTTGTATATCAACGAGAAAGTTCTGTGGACACTGCGCATACGCGAAGCTTCCGAGAACAGGTGATATAACACTTGCGGATTTCTGGGGAATCCAGAAGTACAACAGAGATTACACTGACGGCAAGGGAACATCGATCGTGTCGGTCAACAGTCCACAGGGTGAGAAGATATATGCAGCCATAGCGGACAAGCTGCTCCTGAACAAGGAGATTCCGCGTGATGATGTGCTTAAGACAGGACAGCCTTTTGACCACTGCTTCAAGAATCATCCTGCCAGACAGAGATATTTTGAGCAGATAAATAATGGCTCATCCATGGAGAAGGCATACGATTATGCCATAAAGGACAAGTACGATGTAGGTATATATGGCGTGTGGTTCGGTGCAAACTACGGAAGTGTTGCTACCTATTACGCACTTCACGAGATCATCAGATCATTTGGTCTGTCAGTGCTCATGATAGACATGCCTGCAGCCAAGACCGGAGCCGGCAAGCCTGACACCCATGCGAGAAGATTTGCAAAGGCACATTACCATGAGAGCAAGAGATACACACTGAAGGATATGAGAGAGCTCAATTCCAAGGTCGATACATTCATCATGGGATCAGATCAGGTGTGGAACAGAGGTATAAGCAGAGGCTTCGGCTTCTCATTCTATTTCGATTTTGTTGAGCCGGATAAGAAGAAGATCGCATTCTCTGCATCATTTGGACATGACAGGGATTTCTGTAATGTACAGGACAGGGAGACGATATCTGAATACATGAGACAGTTTGATGGAATATCCATCAGAGAGACCAGTGGAGTTGAGATCTGTAAGGATGTGTATGGAATAGATGCGGTGAGAGTTCTCGATCCTGTATTTGTTGCAGACAGAAAGGTATTCGATTCACTGGCAGACAAGGCAAAGAAGAAGCACGATGGCAAATATATGCTTGCATATATACTTGATCCAACTCCGGAGAAGAGAGCCGCAGTGGTTGAGGTTTCAGAGAAGCTCGGCCTTGAGGTAGTTGTTCTTCTGGACGGACGTCCAAAGGACCCGGTGAAGAACCGTCAGATCATGGATATGGACGACAAGATCGTCGACGACATAACAGTCGAGGACTGGCTGAACTATTTCAGAAATGCAGATTTCGTTCTCACTGATTCATGCCACGGAATAAGCTTCTCACTTGTATTTGAGACAAACTTTATCGGACTTGCAAACAGTGCAAGAGGAATGACAAGATTTGAATCCCTCGTGGATGTATTCCAGGTGAGAGATCATTACGTTCAGGATGCGGCAGACATTCTTGGAAATGATGAGCTGTTGAAGCCTGTGGATTACGACAATGTCAATAAGATACTTGTGTCAGAGAGGGAGAGATCCCTTGCATGGCTTAAGGAAGTATTGTTCAGACCTAAGGAGTTTGAGGGTTATAGAGCATATCCAATTATAGATAAGAGATTGGCGGAAGATAAGGAGGATTAAGTAACATGGCAAAGTATGATTACCTCATAGTAGGAGCCGGATTATTCGGCGCAGTATTTGCATACGAGGCAGGCAAGAGAGGCAAGAGCTGTCTGGTTATAGACAAGCGTCCACATATTGCCGGCAACATTTACACAGAGCAGGTGGAGGGTATAAACGTTCACAAGTATGGCGCACATATATTCCACACATCTGACAAGAAGATCTGGGAGTATGTAAACCAGTTTGCAGAGTTCAACAACTACATTAACTCACCTGTAGCTTCATACAAGGATGAGCTGTACAACCTTCCATTCAACATGAACACATTCAGCAAGATGTGGGGAATCAAGAAGCCTTCAGAGGCAAAGGCAATCATCGAGAAGCAGATCGCAGATCTGAACATTGGAGAGCCAAAGAACCTTGAGGAGCAGGCACTCAAGCTTGCCGGTACAGATGTGTATGAGAAGCTTGTCAAGGGATACACAGAGAAGCAGTGGGGAAGACCATGTACAGAGCTTCCTGCATTCATTATCAAGAGACTGCCTCTGAGATTCATATACGACAACAACTACTTCAATGACCGTTTCCAGGGAATCCCAATGGGCGGATACACACAGATCATTGAGAAGATGCTTGAGGGCGCTGAGGTCAAGACTGACACAGATTACTTCGATTTTATCAAGGAGAATCCTGACATCGCAGACAAGACTGTATACACAGGTATGATCGATGAGTTCTTCGGATTCCAGTACGGACCACTTGAGTACCGTTCAGTAAGATTCGAGACAGAGGTACTCGATGAGGAGAACTACCAGGGAAATGCTGTTGTGAACTACACACACAGAGATGTTCCATACACAAGAATAATCGAGCACAAGCACTTTGAGTTTGGAAAGCAGCCAAAGACAGTTATCAGCCGTGAGTATTCAGCAGAGTGGAAGCCGGGCGTAGAGCCATACTACCCTGTAAACAACGACAAGAACAATGCGCTTTACGAGAAGTACAAGGAGCTTGCAGAGACACGCAAGGATGTAATATTCGGCGGAAGACTTGGACAGTACAAGTATTATGATATGGACAAGGTAATCGCAGCAGCACTTGAGTGTGTTGAGGCAGAGTTCTAATCGTGAGATAGAGCATATTATAAAGCCATACAAAGGGACGCATACCGGAATACAGATTTTCCGTATATGCGTCCTTTTTGCGTGCCGGAAGCATGGGTGATACGGCAAAATAAAAAAGATATACACTTTCAACAGAACGTGATAAAATTATACTAATTATGGGCATGTTGTTTGGTGGATATGGTGCCCAGGGGGTAAAAATTAAAAGGGTAAAGGGTGTATATGTTATGACAAGGAAGAGGATTGCGGTACTGACAGCCCAGGCTGATGAGTACACCCAGGGTAGATTCCTCTCGGGGTTTTTTGAGAAGGCATTTCAGCTTGATTATGATGTGTGCGTGTTCTCAATGTATCTGAAGTATCAGGATACAGCTAGCAGAGAAGTGGGGGACGCCAACATATTCAACCTGATAGAATTTGACAAATATGATGCGGTGGTCATATGTACTGACAGGATCAGGACGCCGGGAACAGAGGAGGGACTCCGGTGGCGTGTGGAGCATGAGTTTGATGGCCCGGTACTGATAGTCGGCGACGAGATAGAAGGATATAAATCCATAAATATTGATCACAGAAAGAATATATGCGGGCTTATGGATCATCTCATAGAAGTGCACGGATACCGTGATATAGTGCTGCTTGATGGCTGGGAGAATACTGCCAATTCCGAGCTGAAGAAGCAGGGATTCTTTGACAGCATGAAGAGTCATGGTATCGATGTGGATGAATCGTCGGTCTACTATGGCAATAACTGGTTTGACTCAGGACGCCAGACCGCAATGGAGATAACAGAGAACAGAGACAGACTTCCACAGGCTGTGGTGTGTGCCAGTGATCACATGGCACTGGGGCTGGCGGCTGAGCTGGAACAGAGAGGCGTGAGGGTCCCTGAGGATATAGCGATAACGGGATATGACGCTGCGGAGACGAACGATGACAGAGTCATACCGCTGACATCGGTTGATATACCTGCAAAGGTTGACGGCGAGTACGCCGCAAAATGGATAGACGCAGAGATAAACGGAAGATCTCTGGAGAACTATAGGAGCAGTGCGTCTATACACTGGGGAAAAAGCTGTGGATGTGAGCAGTGTACGGAGAAGCCGGGAAAGAGAGACGTGACGGCATGGGATATGAACGCTCAGCCGGGAAGCTATGGTTCATACTATAACCATATGATGGAGGATCTGTTATCCCAGAGAGATTACAGGGAATTCTACAATACCATATTCCAGTATGCCCACACGGATGGCAACATGAGCAGTTTCAGTCTCTGCCTGAATGAATATTGGAAGTTTCCTGAGGTCATGATGGGGTCAAATGCACTGAGAGTCGGATACACGAAGAATATATACAGGGTCATCAGAAGCTGCGGTGATGGAGACGGTGCGATAGATTTCGATGACTGTTTTGACGTGTCCAGACTGATACCTGAGCTGGATGCAGACAGGGACAGACCTGAGGCTTACATATTCACTCCACTCAATTTCGACGACAGATGTTTTGGATATGCGGTTGTGAGCTATGGAAGCGAGTGCAGGGCGTACGATATTTCATATAGCACATGGATCAAGCAGATCATGCAGGGCATGGAGGCGTTCTACAGACAGGCGAGTCTTCAGAAGCTTCTGGACAAGGTCAATGCATCGCAGATCCGTGATGATCTGACCGGAGTGTACAATTATAACGGATTTATGGCGAGGTGCAGGGACATGTGTAACGATGCCGTTGCACATGGCAGGAGCATTGAGCTGCTGGCTATAGATATAAAGGGACTGGGACAGATAAATGCAAGTCTCGGCAGAAAGGTCGGGGACGAGGCCATACAGGCACTTGCCAGAATGATCTCGGCATCCCTTGAGAAATCAGACGTATGTATGAGAATGTGTAACGATGAGTTCATCGTGGCATATCAGGTGATGGGAGATGCGGAGGATCACGCAGACGCCATAGTTAAGAGTGTGGAGAGCCGTACCAGGGAGTTTAACAGGACAAATGGCGACAATTTTGTCATGGAGATATGCTATGCGGTGGACAGACAGATGGTTGCGAATGCGGAGGCTCTGGACAACTATGTGAACGCACTCATAAGCAACAAGAACAATGCCAAGATGAAGGCGTACATTGAGAGCACGAGAAATGCAGAGCTGTCACAGGAGGATATAGAGAAGGACAAGCTTGCCACGGAGATTCTTGACAGGAATCTGCTCACATATCATTTCCAGCCTATAGTTAATGCCCGCACAGGTCAGATCTATGCCTATGAGGTGCTCATGAGATCGGCAGGAGAGCAGTACATGTCTCCTCTCGACATAATACAGAGTGCTGAGAGACTTGGACGTCTGAGCGATGTGGAGAGAGCCACATTTATCAATGTGTTGAGACTCGTTGAGGACAAGCGAGAGGAACTTGAGGGCAGAAAGATATTCTTTAACAGTATACCGGGCTGCAGGCTGTCGGAGGAGGACACCGCTGTCATAGAGAGCAAACTCAGGGAATTTGGTGGACAGGTGGTCGTGGAATTCACCGAGGAGGCTGAGATGGGCGACCAGCTATTGGATCAGATAAAGGACAAGTACGGCAGGATGAACATAGAGACCGCCATAGATGACTATGGCTCAGGTTATTCAAATGTCAACAATCTTCTCAGATATATGCCGCGTTACGTGAAGATAGACAGGATGCTCATGACAAATATACATGAGGATCCGCAGAAGCAGCATTTTGTTAAGGATATTATAGAATTTGCGCATGACAATGATATCGTCACTCTGGCGGAGGGCGTTGAGCTGGATGTTGAACTCAAGGAGGTCATCAGACTTGGCGCAGATCTCATTCAGGGTTACTACACGGCGAAGCCTTCACCGGAGGCGATTGCCGAGATAGATAAGAGGATCATAAACGAGATAGTCCAGTACAATCAGAACGAGATCACAAAGTATGGCAAGAAGACCTATGTCATAACCGATGAAGACGAGATATCGATGGTTCAGCTTGCATTTAACAAATATACGGCGCTTGATTTCAAGAAGATAGATGACCAGTACAGGTACGTCAACATGACAGGTACACCGGGCTTCAAGTCCAACATGCTGATAACCATAGGAGACGGCTTCAGAGGCGAGCTCAGGGTGGACAGCATAAGCCTTGGAGGAGAGAAGGGCATACCTTGTATAAAGATAGAAGACAACTGCGATGTCAGGATAGTCCTCACCGGGGACAATGAGCTGCGCACAGGCGGTATACAGGTAGCCGAGTCGTCAAAGCTCGAGCTTGCCGGAGATGGAGATCTGAGGATCACACTTGCGGGTGGCAGATACTTTGGAATAGGAAACGATTTTGCGTCGAGACACGGAGATCTGTATTTCAATCAGGATGGAACGCTGTCCATAACGGCCACCGGAATGAGGGGCATTGGAATAGGATCCGGCCTTGGCGGTAATATATATATTGGACACGGACGATACGAGATAGATCAGAGAGGTCAGGAGGGTGTGATGATAGGCTGTATGGACAGCGACTGCACTCTTCACATAGAGAACTGCGACATGGAGATATACAATGGAATCGCCAGAAGTGTATCCATAGGCTCATATAACGGAAGCGCGGATATAGCTATTGACAATATATCCGGCAAGATATCCGGGGCATCCATATCGACAGCAGTCATAGGAACCATGAATGGAAAGTCCTGCAGGGTTGCCATGAAGAATATCAATATTACCATGAACATCAGGGCAAATGAATGTTATGGTATAGGCTGCCGTGAGGGCGATACGGACGTCAGCATACAGTACGCTTACGTCAAGGTGGTGGCACAGGGCAAGGATGCCTACGCCATGGGTAACAGCACCCACACCGCCAGACTGGAATTTTCCAACTCGGATATCAACACACAGGTGATCAACAGTGTGGGAACTGATATAGGTGCAGAGGAGAAAAATATCGTGATCGGTAACGGCAGAGTGAGCTTCATGGTGAACGGAATATCAAAGAACAGGGAAGTGCAGATGACCGATCTGTAAGCGCCTATTCCGAAGCGTACAGTTAATCATTATTAATATTGTGTTGTTGACTGTTGTGAAGTATAATACAGCCGATTGACATGATGGGAGAATATTTATGGTTTTTTCGAGTTTAATATTTTTGTTTGTTTTTCTCACTGCAAACCTGATAGCATATTTTGCGGTGAGCCCTGAGAAACGCAATAATGTATTGCTGATATTTTCACTGGTGTTCTATGCCTGGGGAGGCCCGAGATATCTTCTGCTCCTGGCGGGAGAGACTCTGGTGAGCTGGCTGTTTGCCATTCGCATAGATGAGGCACGTGCCGGATATACCAAGAGATCTGAGAAGTTTTATCTTGTGTGTGACCTTGTGATAATGCTTGGCTGTCTTGCGATATTTAAGTATCTGGGATTTTTCCTCGGCAACATAAAGGCAGTGTTCGGCGTGCCGAAGACCGTGCCTGGAATAGCTCTCCCAATAGGAATCTCTTTCTATACATTCCAGCTCATATCATATGTGGTGGATGTGTACAGGAACGAAGTCAGACCACAGAGAGAATACTGGAAGCTCCTTCTGTATTCAAGTCTGTTCCATCAGTGTATAGCGGGACCTATCGTCAGATATGAGACCGTTGCTGATCAGATAGACAACAGGAAGATAACAGCGAACGACATATACATGGGACTGAGAAGATTTTCAGTCGGACTGGCAAAGAAGGCGATACTGGCCAATTCCTGTGCCAGCATAGCCGACACCCTGCTCCCGGCGGGAGTGGCGAGCCTCAAGGCTCAGACGACACTTGAAATGTGGCTTGGAATGATAGCGTATATGCTTCAGATATACCTTGATTTCTCAGCATACTCAGACATGGCCATCGGAATGGGAAGGATGGTAGGTTTTCACTATGATGAGAACTTTAACTACCCATATATGGCTACATCGGTAAATAATTTCTGGAGGAGATGGCACATATCACTCAGCTCATTCTTCAGGGATTACGTATATATACCGCTTGGCGGCAACAGATGCAGCACAGCGAAGTACATCCGCAACATGGCTATCGTGTGGTTTCTCACGGGAATGTGGCACGGAGCAAGCTGGAATTATATATTCTGGGGAATTTATTATCTGGGCTTCCTCCTTCTGGAGAAGTTTTATCTGGGCGGGAGACTCGGCCCTGTGGCATCCAGAATATATACGCTGCTCGTTATCCTGTTCGGATGGACCATATTCAGATTTGAGAGCCTTCGTGAGCTTGGAACAGTGCTTGCGGGAATGTTTGGAATAGGAACATCGGGATTTGCAAATATGGCACTTGGAACAATATTTGTGAAGAACATATTCTTCCTGATATTTGCATGTATTGCGTGTACGGATCTGGGCAAGAGACTCAGAAAATGGGCTATAGAAGTTGGAAAGGTCAACCCACTTGTATTCAACGTGTTCAATGTAACTGAGATGATAACACCGGTACTTATGCTCGTGATCTCAGTGCTGGCGCTTGTGGGTGCAAGCTATAATCCTTTCCTGTATTTCCAGTTTTAATGGGTGATTTTTATGAAGAGAAGATATACCAGAAGTCAGAGACAACAATTAAAGAAATTCAGAACTCTGGGTGTTCTTATATTTGCCGCAGTCATGGCGATAGGAGCATTTATCGGTCTGCTGTTTTTTGTCAGACCTAAGAAATCCACGATGGAGAAGAGGACACTTGCAAAGTTTCCGTCATTCACCATAACGTCATTCCTCGACGGATCATACTTCGAGGACGTGTCACTGTGGTATTCTGACACATACCCTATGAGGGATAAGCTTGTGTCGGCTGACCAGAGCCTTAAGAAGCTGTACGGAATACAGCTCGGAACGCAGGTGGTTGGAGGAAATGCCAAGGGCGATGAGATACCTGAGGTGGACAAGAGTGCGGTGACCGCCACTCCTGATGATGCAGGCAAGGCGACAACTGAGAGTACCACGGAGGTTACGACAGAGGATCCTGAGATAGGACTTCCTGCGAGTCTGACATCGAAGAACAAGCAGGATGCGACAACTGAGAGCGGTTCGGTCCAGATGGTCGATCCACCAGATTCAAAGGCTATGGACAATGCGTTCCAGAAGCAGCTTCAGGACAACCTGTATGTGAAGGATGGTTCTGCGTACAGCCTGTACTATTTCGTTCAGGACTCCGCAACAGAATATATAGATGCTATCAACAATGCAGCGGCACAGCTCTCGGGCCAGACAAATGTGTACGATATTCTTGTGCCGAACAATTCAGGTGTCCTGCTATCGGATGACGAGCTGGATAAGCTTGGCGGTTCCGATCAGAAACAGGCGATAGAGTATTACTATGGCATGATGAATGGCGTGAAGACGGTCGATATATTTGACACGTTAAAGGCGCATAAGGATGAATATATATTCTTCAGGACAGATCACCACTGGACCGCGGATGGCGCGTACTATGCGTACGAGGATTTCTGCAAGACTAAGGGCATAACGGCCATTCCACGTGACAAGAGGAAGACGGATACCTTCAAGGGATTCCTCGGAAGCTTCTACAGCACCCTGCAGAACTCTGACATGAAGAATAATCCTGATACGATATACGCCTACGAACCGATAGGAACAAATGACATGACCTACTGGAACGAGGATGGCTCGGAGCAGAAGTGGAATGTCATAATGGATGTGAATGGATGGGATAAGGGAACCATGTATTCTACATTTGTGGGCGGTGACACGCCGATGGCAGTGATAGAGAACCCAAAGGTGACAGACGGTTCATCGTGTGTAGTAATGAAGGAGTCCTACGGAAATGCATTTATTCCATTTCTTGTGGATCACTACTCCAAAATATATATCATAGATTACAGATATTCACAGGTAAACATCCTTGACTTTGTGAAGAGCAAAAAGGTCAATGATTTTATCTGTATAAATAACATATCTCTCATAGGAGATAAAGATGTGGCGGCTACTATAAGCAGTCTGCTGCACTAGGGCATAATCGGAGGATTTGCAGACAGATGCCCGGAGATGGTCAACAGATATATGGAGACTGCTTCTGAAGGTACCAGAGGATTGTTCATGTTCTGCACCATAGATAATGACAAGGATGTGGACGTGTTCCAGGCGCTTGCAACTGTCGACAGACTTCTCTATCAGGAGAAGCGTGCAAAGAAGCTTCGCCGGATGGCTGAGTAAGACAGATATAAAAGACAAAATATATAAAGGCTTGAAAGAAGGAGAATGTATCATGGAGAGGTTAGGTTTCATAGGCATGGGTAATATGGCACAGGCACTCTGTGCAGGATTTGTGAATTCAGGGAAGATAGCGGCTGAGAGTGTATATGCATATGCACCACACTATGACAAGCTGGTGAAGAACTCAGAGAAGTATGGATTTACCCCGTGTAAGACACTTGCAGAGCTGGTGGATGCCGTGGATACGGTCATCATGGCATGCAAGCCTTATCAGATCAATGACGTTCTCGTTGAGATAGGAGAGAGACTTCACGGCAAGGCTCTTGTGTCGGTGGCAGCTGGCTGGGATTTTAAGAAGTACAGTGAGTATTTTGACAGTTCGGTGAGAGTGCAGTTTGTGATGCCGAATACTCCGGCAATGGTATATGAGGGAGTTATGCTCTTTGAAGCACAGAATTCCCTTGAGGAGGAAGAAAGGACACAAATCAAAGAGCTGTTCGCGGCTGTGGGAATTGTGGAGGAGCTTCCATCGAATCTCATGGGAATAGGAGGCGCAGTAACCGGCTGTGGTCCTGCATTTGTGGATCTGTTCATAGAGGGATATGCGGATGCAGCGGTTAAGTATGGTGTGCCTAGACAGACTGCGTACAGACTCATATCACAGATGATACTTGGTTCAGCAAAACTTCAGCTAGAGACAGGGGAGCATCCCGGCGTGTTGAAGGACAATGTATGTTCCCCTGCGGGAACAACCATATGCGGTGTTGCATCCCTCGAGGAGTCAGGCCTCAGGAGTGCATGCATTAAGTCTATAGATGCGATCATGAATAAGTAATAACGGCAAATCCCCTGTATGATTGAAATATCATACAGGGACTTTTTTATTTCTTGACTTTTTTATTTCTTGAATTTTGAGAGGATGCTTATAAGCTGCCTTATGTTCAGCGGCTTTGACAGGTGTTCGTTCATGCCTGCCAGACGGCATCTTTCGAGATCTTTAGCAAATGTGTTGGCGGTGATGGCGATGATAGGAATGTTCTGTGCATTCGGATGCTCGAGCTTTCTTATGGCGTAGGACGCCGAGATTCCATCCATCACAGGCATCTGAAGATCCATAAGGATACCGTCGTAGGTTCCGGCAGCAGATGTGGAGAACATGTCAACGCACACGGAGCCGTCCTCAGCGCGCTCACAGGAAATACCATTCACACCCAGAAGTTCAGACACGACCTCATAGTTGAGTTCGTTATCCTCTGCCACCAGAAGGTGCATTCCTACACACAGGGATTCTGCGTCGCTGCTATCACCGGATTGTCCAGACCACAGATCATCCTTTATGATATAAGGGACGTCGATGCTTACCTCGATGATAGTTCCACCACCCGGATTGCTCTGTACTGTGATGGTACCCTGCATTAGATCCACAAGCTCCTTTACTATGGCGAGCCCCAGACCGCTTCCGCGCACTTTGCTGATCCTGGTGTCTGTCTCGCGGGAGAATTTGTTGAACATGCTCGCCTGATATTCAGGCTTTATTCCAATTCCCGTGTCGCTTATTCTGGCGACGAGACGTATCTTATCGGAGCCTGGTATATTTTCCTCATATAATTCAAATCCAACGTCGCCATGACCAGGTGTGAACTTGATGGAGTTAGACAGCAGGTTAGAGTAGATCTGTTTCAGCTTGAGTCCATCGGCCAGGATGTAGTCGTGATATATATCGTGACAGTTGAAGGTTATATTGAGTCCGTCGTTCATGAGAGCCTGATCGAAAACCATGTTCAGAGTATGACACAGCTCGGATACAGATGTCTCACAAGGCTTGAGCTGCTGTCTGCCGTTTTCCAGATTCGTTATGTCAAGGATGTTGCTGACGAGCTGTTCTATATAAGCCCCGGACGTCCTGAGCTTGCCCAGACAGTCGTCTATCTTGCTTGGATCGCCTAGTGATCGCTTTGCTATGTCGGCAAATCCCATTACGGCATTCAGAGGTGTTCTTATATCGTGAGCCATCTTGGACAGGAACTCGGACTTTGCCTCATTGGCCTTGTTGGCTTCCTCTGCCAGGAGCATCCAGTTCTGTTCACGTCTCTTTTGTTCGCTGATAAGCCTTGTTGCATACAGTATGCTGGTCACGTTGCCGAGAGCATCTCGCTTTTTTACAATAAATCTTGCCGAGTGCCAGTTGCCGTCGTTGGCGAGATAATCCATGGCTATGGTCTCGTCTGTGTGGAGACGCTCTGCGATGGTCGACAGATCGAAGAAATCAAGTATCTTGTCCTGATATTCGGGAACGACGAAGCGGTGACACAGCTCCTTCATCTTGGAGGAAGCTCTTCCCATGCGGCCTGTAAGTTTGTGTACCTTGTTATCACTGGACACCTCCTCGTACATGTCCTGTGTAAGATCTATCCTGTATATTGAGAAGTAGATCTTGCTTATGGCGGATATGATCTCGTTGTTCAGGTTAGCCTCGTCAAGTGCCTCCTGCAGCTGTCTCCTCGAATTTTGTTCAAAGCTCACAAGCTCGTCTATCTGCTTGAAGCCAATCAGCACCCTTGAAGCTGAGGCCGCTGAAAAAGGGAATATCTCTGCCTCAAAGTTTTCCTGACCCGCTGCGTTCGGAGTCACCCGGTATCTGTAAGAGAGCTTAGGGTGAGAGGCAAGATGATTCTGTATATGCTCTGCGCTGAGGATTTCTGTGAAGTCTGGGGCAGATTCTTTGATGACATATTTTTCATAATACTGTCTGATCAGCTCTGAGTAGCAGAATGCTTTCCCGGCTTTGATGTCGTATATGTGGGCAGCGTTTGCCACCGGGTCAAGCTTTAAAGGCTCGAGGGAATCATTCTGAAGATCAACGCAGTAGACGGATATGTAGTCTGTGCACAGGACTGACATGAACATCCTTTCACGGTTCAGATCCGACAGGCTCTTTTCGAGTGAATTATTGCGCTGCTCAAGAAGCTCGGTCATTCTGAGAGTCTCCCGTACATTTCCGAGATGACCGCCCACAACCCCAAGCAGACTTATAAAGGATTCCGAACTCTCTATGTGGGGATTGTCCACACCGATAAAGCCTTTGAGCTGGTCCTTATAGAAGATAGGAAATGCTATCTCAGAGTGGATATTCTGCATGACCAGAAGCTGATACTCGGAAGGCATGAGATCCTTCACATCCTCCACGTTATCTATGATTATACTGTCGCCGCGCTCAAATGCTTCCAGCCAGTAAGGCATGTCGGCGGAATCCACGGACTGAAGATTGTCAATCCATGGCTGCACATTGTCACCGCACCACTCATATGAGTTGCGGAATACGTTGTCAGTCTCATCCCAGTCAAAAATATAAACTCGTTCTGACGAAGTGCAACTTCCGATGATACGGAGCAGAGTCTGTATGGATGCCCGGAGTTCAAAACGGTTCTGAGCTCTGTCAATGGCAACCATCTGCTGTAATATAACAAAATTATCCATAAAATACCCCCCCTTTATGTGTGTAGGTTTTTGATATATTAATATATAAAGCTCTGTTTTTAAGACAATTTTACCTATTTTGAGAGAAAAAATCTATATTAATGGCAATTAATTCCATAGACAATATTGTTTAGGAATTATAAAATTATTGTGGGTGATTGTAAAGCTTTAACATATTTTTTCTGGGACATTAAAAATACTATGTTGAGGAGTTAATTAAATGAGAGAAAAAGTATTGATAGTCGATGACATTGAGCTGAATAGAGAGATACTTGCAGTTGCACTTGGTGATAAGTATGAAGTGATTCAGGCTGCTGATGGTATGCAGACCATAGACATACTGAAGTCAGAGAGTGAAGGGATAACAGCGATGCTCCTTGATCTGATCATGCCGATTGTCGATGGATATGCGGTGCTTGATTACATGAGAGAACACGAGCTGCTTGACAGGATACCGGTCATAGTCATAAGTGCGGAATCAGCCAGGGATGTTGAGGTAAAGTGCCTTGAAATGGGGGTTACGGATTTCGTCAGAAAGCCATTTGACAGTGTGACAGTCAGACGCAGGGTCAAGAATACCGTGGATCTGTTCATGTATAAGAATCATCTGGAGGATAAAGTCAGACTGCAGACAAGAGAGCTGGAGGAGAAGAACAAACTGTTTCAGGCTCAGGCAGAGCAGATACGTGAGACCAATGAGAAGATAGTGGACGTTTTAGGCACGGTTGTTGAATACAGAAATCTTGAGAGCGGTGAGCACATCAAGAGGGTAAAGGAATTTACCAATATACTTGCAGAGAAGGCTGCGGAGAAATATCCGGAGTACGGCCTTACACCGGAGAAGATAGCTGTAATAGTTGCAGCCAGTCCACTTCATGACATAGGCAAGATAGCCATCAAGGACAGTGTGCTCCTGAAGCCGGGCAGGCTTACAGATGAAGAGTTTGAATATATGAAGACCCACACGACAAAGGGCTGTGAGATACTTACACAGATTGCAGGCACGTGGAGTGAGGAATACGAGAAGATCAGCTATGAGATATGCCGCCACCATCATGAGAGATATGATGGAAAGGGCTATCCTGACGGACTGGCCGGTGAGGATATACCGATATCGGCACAGCTTGTGTCCATAGCGGATGTGTATGACGCTCTTGTGAGTGACAGGGTATACAAGAAGGCTATAGAGAAGGGCAAGGCATATCAGATGATACTTGATGGAGAGTGTGGAACATTTTCACCGAGACTTATAGAGTGCTTCAAGGAGTCCAGACAGGAATTTGAAGAGCTTGTGTGCAGATATGAGATGAAGAAGGAGAACCAGATATGAACATCAGAGAGTGTTATGATACAATAGGAGCAGATTTTGAGGATGTACTTGGCAGACTTGGCAGTGAGAGCCTTATACAGAGATTCGCACTTAAGTTTATAGATGATGGAAGCTACAATGAACTGACAGAGGCTATTACGGAGAAGAATGCTGAGAAGGCATTCAGGGCAGCACATACACTGAAGGGGATATGTCTGAACCTTGGACTTAAGAATCTGTATACAGTGAGCTCGGATCTGACAGAGAAGCTCAGGGGGAGAGAGCTTGATGGATATGAGGCTTTGTATGAGAAGGTCAGTGAGCAGTATAAGATAACTGTAAATGCTCTTAAGAGTGTTGAATAGATCATTGTAGTGTGAGAAAAGAGAGGGGACTTATAAGATGAAGAAGAGGACTATTGCCAGAATGATGGCGGCCGTTATGGTCGTGAGTATGCTTGCTGGTTGTGGTGACTCAGACGGCGATACAGCGAAGAATGTGAATCTTGATCCAGATCATCCGGTATCACTGAAGATATGGCATTACTACAATGGAACCCAGCAGGCAATATTTGACAATCTGGTTGATGAGTTCAATGCTACCAAGGGCAAGGATGAAGGGATATCTGTCCAAGCCGGTGAACATAGGAAAGTTTGAGGAAATGCTCTACGAGGTATGGAGCAGTCATAACAGAGAATTCAGCGTATTGCGCTAAGGGGGGGATAAATATGACACAGCACTTGCAGACGATGATGTGTGAATACACCATACTGATAATCATGCTCTATATAGGTGTGAGATGTCTTAATCAAAGAAATAATAAGATCATAAGATTGTTTTCTCATTTTGTATTCGGAGTAATTGCTTTCCAGATAATAAATATACCTGTAAGAATGGTTGACGCAGGACTGGTGCGTATGCCGGCCGCGGTGGTTTTTGTGTTGAATTGCGGATTCATGATCGCAGAGACATTTGTGACATATGAATGGTTTTATTTTTTCGAGAGTATACAGAATTCATTATTTGTGGAAAAAAAGATAATACGGGTATTGCGCAGTATTCCGCTTGTTCTGATGATTGTGCTGTGTGTGGTCTCGTGGTGGACAGGCTGGCTTTTCTACGTGGATGATACGGGCATGTATCGCAGAGGAGTATTGTTTGCACTTCAGGTGGTGCTTCCGTATACCTATGTATTTGTGACACTCGTCAGTGCGATAGTATATTCCATTACCAGAAGAGAGAAGAGATCTGCTGTCATCATAACTATAGCACTCATACCTGCGCTTATATGTTCAGTGTTGCAGATTGTTGCGGGTGGTTCTTATGTTCTGGCTGGACTGACGCTTTCGGCGATGTTCGTGTATATAGAGCTTTGCATGGAGGATATCAGAAAGATTGAGAAGCTTGAGGTTATCGAGAAGGCCAACCACGATCTGGAGAATGCCCTGGATATGGCGAATAAGGCTAACAACGCCAAGACGGTGTTCCTCAACTCCATGTCTCATGATATAAGAACCCCTATGAACGCGATAATAGGCTTCACAGACCTTCTGAATGACAACCTGTCCGACCAGGACAAGGCGCGCGATTATATAGCCAAGATCAGATCATCAAGTGATTATCTGTTGTCTCTTATCAACAATGTATTGGAAATGGCGAGGATAGAGAGTGGCAAGACAGAACTGGACGAGAGCAGTATATCACTCAAAAGTCTTGATTCGGTGTACTGGCTGTTTGAGAGCCAGATGAAGGAGAAGAACATAGACTTTACATGGAATGTGAATGCCCAGCACAATAATATACAGTGTGATGTTGTGAAACTGAAAGAGATACTTATGAACATCATCAACAACGCATACAAATATTCTCTTCCGGGGGACAGCGTTACCGTGAATATAGACGAGCTTCCGTGCGACAGGGACGGCTATGTGAAGATCCGCACGATGGTGAGCGACACGGGAATCGGAATGTCAGAGGATTTCCTGGAGCACATATTTGAGGATTTCAGCAGGGAGCAGACATCTACGGAGAGTGGACAGTTCGGAACAGGACTCGGCATGGCGATAGTCAAGAAGATAGTCGATCTCATGGGCGGAGATATAGACGTACAGAGTGAGCCGGGCAAGGGAACCACATTTACCGTGACGCTCACACACAGAATATCGGAGGAGATAACTGACATAGGTGCGGTCTCGAAACGCAATGAAGATTATTCATTTGAGGGCAGAAGAATACTTCTGGCGGAGGATAACGACCTGAATGCGGAGATAGCCATGACCATACTTGCCGGCGCAGGCATGGAGGTCGACCACGCTGCAGACGGAATCCAGTGTATAGACATGCTGGAGAAAGCGGAGCCTGAATACTACGATCTCATTCTCATGGATATACAGATGCCGAACATGGACGGCTACAAGGCAACCATGCTCATACGAAAGCTTGACGACAAACGGCTTGCAGATATACCTATAATCGCCATGACCGCGAATGCGTTCAACGAAGACCGTAAGAAAGCATTTGAAGCGGGCATGAACGGACACATAGCAAAGCCGATAAGCGCAGCGGATCTAAAGATGACGCTGGCCGGGATCATGGAAGAATAATTTTGATGATTTTCCACATAATAACTCCAAAGCAATTATTTAACATGCAATGGAGGGTTGATACTGTTTATGAAGGCGACAGGAATAGTGAGAAGAATAGACGATCTCGGAAGGATAGTCGTCCCGAAGGAGATAAGAAAGGTCCTCAGGATAAGAGAGGGGGATCCACTGGAGATATTTACCGGCAAGGAGGGCGAGATCGTTCTCAAGAAGTATTCGCCCATGGCTGATCTGACTGCATTTGCACAGCAGTATGTGGAGGCCATATCCCAGAGCCTTGGGCTTCCCGTGGCTATCACGGATCGTGATTCTGTCATAGCGGTGGCGGGGATGCCTAAGAGGGAGCTGATGGGCAAGGAGCTTCACAGTGAGCTTGAGAGCGTGATAAACGACAGGAAAGCGATAGTTGCCCGCAAAGGCGATGCGAAGTTCATACACATAACCACAGACGACCTGGATTACGATGGACAGGTGGTGCAGACCATTATATCAGAGGGCGATGCAGTGGGCTCTGTCATCGTGATAGTGCGTGACAGCGGACACAGAATAGGAGAGATAGAGCAAAAAGCAGCGGTGATCGCGGCGGCATTTTTGGGCAAACAGATGGAAGGGTAGCCGGTAATGCAAGAATTTGGCAAAAAGTGAGTAAAATCAAGGGGTTTCGGCCTCGAAATCCCTTATTTTCCTTGACAAATATAACCATTTTAGGTATAACTATACATGTTGAGCTCAGAGTTTTCTGCTTTTGCGGGTAGCAGGCGGATGACAGAGAGCATTTATTTTTTTAAAGGAGGAATTATCTAATGAATAAGACAGAATTAGTTGCAGCAATCGCTGAGAAGACAGAATTATCAAAGAAGGACGCTGAGGCAGCATTAAAGGCTTTCACAGACGTTGTAGCAGATGAGTTAAAGAAAGGTGAGAAGATTCAGTTAGTTGGATTTGGTACATTCGAGGTATCAGAGAGACCAGCTAGAGAGGGTAGAAACCCAAGAACTGGCGAGACAATGACTATCGCTGCTTCAAAGGCACCTAAGTTCAAGGCTGGAAAGGCATTAAAGGATTCAATCAACTAATCTTTAAGGGTTTGATATGAGACTTGATAAATATCTTAAGGTATCCAGGATCATCAAGAGAAGAACCGTGGCGAACGAGGCATGCGATGCCGGAAGAGTCATGGTCAACGACAAAGTGGCTAAGGCCGGAACCGATGTCAAGGTTGGAGATGTTATCGAGATAGCATTTGGCAACAAGACGGTGAAGGTCAGAGTTACAATGATTGCAGATTCCACTAAAAAGGAAGATGCCAAGGATATGTTTGAGTATGTGTAAAAATATGCCGGAATATACATAGTGTATTCCGGCATATTTTTTTTGTGGGCTCATATAGTTTATTAAATAGCTTGAGAAGGTTTCTGAACATGGGGGAAGTTAATAAGGCAAAAACCCACAAGGTGGTCATGGACAACAGGAACAGTCTGTCCATGACAGGGATCAGCAAGGTCACATCCATAGATCCTGATCTGGTTCTGCTGGTGACCGAGCAGGGGAAACTCAAGATAATAGGCAAGAATATGCAGGCGACAAATCTGGACCTTGACAAGGGAATACTGGATCTCACAGGAAATATCAACTCCATGATATATTCGGGTGACAAGGAAGGTGCTTTTTCTATAAAGGGGTTGTTCAAGTGATGAGCGATATGGCGGCAGGGCAGCTCTGGGGATATGGGATAAGTGTTGCAGCCGGAGCGTGCTCAGGTGTACTGGGATCGCTGTTCTGGTTCATCTCAAAGCTCTTTAGGAACAGCCGTGCGGTGGCGTGGATATGCGATATTACACTTTGGTTGATATTAAGTGTAGTAGTTATGGCGGTCAGTTACATATGCTGTGACGGAGATCTGAGACTATATATTTTTTTAGGATTTTTTTCAAGTTTTTTACTTGTATTTTTTACTATAAATTGGGCTGCTTCGAAAATTGCAAACCATATATTGTGTAAGAAAAAACAAGATTCAAAAAATGTGAAAATGTGACGGCGAAAAGTGCGTTGACATAATTAGTCTTAAATAGTAAAATTATGTCAATATGTTCGTTTGGCTACGAACTTTTTGTATATTATTACAAGAAAAGACAAGTAATAAAGTAATGAATGGGGAGTTTCTAATGAGTAAGACGGTCGGCAGATCAAAGTCAAAAAAGAATAACAAGATCACAACGAAGCTTGGAATGGTTCTGGTTGTGAGCTGTCTGATATTGCTGGCAGTGGTTGTACTGTACAAAGCACAGAGCCTGAAAGCACAGAAGGAGAGCCTGCAGGTTCAGGCGGCGGAGCTTCAGGAACAGCTTGACAGTGCGAAGGAAGATTATAAGAAGCTTGAAGAGCGTGAGAAATATATGCAGACAGATGAGTATGTTGAGGATGTGGCCAGATCACAGCTCGGTCTCATATATCCTGACGAAATCGTGGTAAAGCCGGAGGAATAAAGTCAGAACATAGCGGATGCTGATTTCAGCATTCGCTATTTTTTTGCGCATTTGACGGATATACTTCTTGTCACTATGAACAGGAAGGCGGGAAAGTGTTGATGAGAGAAAAGGTAAATGGGTTCGTCGGAGTGATGGCGGTGGCTATTCTGTGTATGGTCAGCGGCTTATGCATGGTCTGGGGGATAGCCCCGGTGGTTCTGGCTGTGTATGTGGCGGCCTGTGCGGTGTGTGGGAGATACATGATAACCTGCATCGGGTGTGCGGCGGGAGTCGCAGCCGGATCTATGGGCATAGCAGGGCTGTTGCACGCAGATGAGTATATGATACCGGGACCTGTGTATTCCGGTGTGATGGTGACGGAGAAATATCTGGTGCTGCTGGGACTTGCGATGTGTCTTATGAAGATCGTGTACTCCAGAAATTCCAGATCGTATGTCAGGGTGATCGTCGTCATGTCGGCTGCCGTGCTTATGGGAAACATAGTGGTATATGCGGATAACATGCTTATGGCTGCCGCTTATGGAGTGGTGGAGGCTGCGATATTCATGTGTGCCAGTGTGATACTGAAACCGGGGATTGGACTTCTATATACATATATCTGCGGGGATGCCTCGGATGTGGAGAGGGATGAGAGCTGGAATGTAAGTCAGGGCATAGTGAGCCTCATGGCGCTGGCGGCGGTCGTTCTGTGGGTTGTTCCGGGTGAGGATATCTACGGTGTGAATCCGGCATTTATGCTGGCTCTAGTTCTGATATTGTACGCGGTGTATAGAACTGGAGCGGTGTACGGATGCGGAATGGCGGCGGTGGCGGGAAGCATCGTGTCGGTCAAGCTGAATGACAGCAGGTGGCTCATGTGGATGCTCCTTGTGACGCTGGTCATGCTCATAGGCCGGGCACTCACTGGGAGAAGAAAGGTGTCTGCAAGTCTGTTCTATGTTCTGGGATGCGTTCTTGCCTCCGTGGCGGATGGGACAGTGCTGTGGAACGGCTCTGGGCGGGAGATCGCATTTTACTATATAAATATCGCCGTTCCGGTCGTATTGTTCGCGTGTATACCTGGTGCTCTGCTGGGCGCCATGGACGAGGAGACAGATCCGGCGTGTCTTCAGGCGGCCGCTGCGGAGATTAACAGACTCACGGCCTGCAAGATAGAAGATATGGCAAATGTGTTTAGACGGCTCGATTATACATTTGCCGGGAGCGATGAGCCGGCGATAAGCTTGGGACAGATCGGCGAGCTCGTGGATGGCTTCAGGAGACAGATAGATCTGATAGGTGAGGCGAGGGAGATATCCGATGAAAAGCTGCTGGGGCAGATAAGATCGCTGGGGATGGACGAGGTCAGGGTCACGGCATCCATGGACAGTGGCAACAGGAGCCGATACTATGTGGCGGGAAAAACGTCAGGTCAGGGCATGGTGCTGTCAAGACAGGTGGCTGATGTACTGAGTGGGTACTTCAGGAAGAATATAAGGGCGGGCCTGGATTCGCCGAGCCTTTTCTTCGATGAGTACAGATCTGCCGTGTACGAGGAGGCGGCGCGTTACAAGGGGCGTTACCATGTCAGAAGGATAAAGAAATATGGCTCTCCGGTGTCGGGGGATAATTTCTCGGTGAAGGAGTATGAGGATGGCAGGCTGGTGATGATGCTGTCTGACGGCATGGGAAGCGGAAGCCTGGCCTCATGCGAGAGCTGCATGATGCTGGACACAATGGAGGAGCTGCTGGAGGCGGGATTTACCCCGGAGTACAGCATTGCATTTGCCAATCGATGTATGTCCAGGAGAAATAAGGGCAGAATATTCACGACATTTGATATGGTGGTCATAGACATGTACGACGGCACCATGAGGAGCTTCAAGCAGGGGGCGTCGGTGACCTATGTGATACGCCCGGGCGATGATGGAAATGAGGTACGCCAGATAACGAGCACTACTCTTCCCGTGGGCGTGCTGGACGATGCCGAGTGCGACATGGCGGATGTGAAACTTGCGGCGGGGGATGCCGTGGTCATGGTGAGCGATGGGCTCTCGGATATGGATGTGTCCGATCACATGCAGGATGTGCTCAAGGGAATAAGAGTGGGTGACAGCAGACGGATGGTCGATGATATACTGGGCGCCATGATAGGACAGGGGGATGTGTCGCTTCGGGATGACGTGACGGTCATGGCGGCGGTGATATCAGGATCTGAGAAAAGTAGCGCAGCCTGAGTAACTCTATGCTATAATATGAAATTATGATATTTACAGAAGGATAAATGTATGGATGTATTTGAAAAAAATGTTCTTGAGTATATAAGAAAATACCACATGTTTGATGGTATAAGTCACTGCGTGTGCGGTGTGTCCGGCGGCGCGGATTCGGTGAGCCTGCTCACGGTGCTGGCAAGGCACAGGGCGGAGCTGGGAATAGATATACACGTTGTACACATAAATCACATGATACGCGGTGAGGCTGCGGATGGTGACCAGAGCTACGTTGAGACTTTGTGTGGTGAATATGGTGTCACATGCGACTCTTACAGGATCGATGTCAGGAAGCTTGCGGAGCAGGCCGGACAGACCGTGGAGGAGGCCGGACGCCATGCAAGATATGATGCATTTGACAGGATGCGTGCCAGATATGCGGATGAGGGCTGTGTGATCACAGTCGCCCACAACCGCAACGATGTGGCTGAGACGGTTCTGTTCAACATGGCGAGGGGAACCGGAATGGGCGGCATAAAGGGTATAGCCCCGGTGAGGGATCACATAGTGAGACCGCTTCTTGGGAGCGACAGGAGCCACATAGAGGAATATCTTGACCGGCAGGGAATCAGATACTGTACGGATGCCACCAACAATGAGGATGATTACACCAGGAACAAGATAAGACACAGGATACTTCCTCTTATGAATGAGATAAATGGACAGGCCACGGAGCACATTTGCCAGATGGCCATGATGGCGGCTGATTACGAGCGGCTTGCTGCCGGACTGGTTGATGATTTCCTGACGGGACAGGGAATTGATGTCAGAAGTGAAGGCTGTGGCTGGACCGGAGACAGCACTGACCGGAGATATGAGCTGGACATGGCGGCTCTCAAGGAGCAGGACAGGCTCGTGCAGGAGCTTGTCATAAGAAAGCTCATCGGAATGGTGTGCGGAGGCCTGAAGGATATCGGCATGAGCCATGTGTCGGAGGTTACGAAGCTGTACTCGGCTGACACCGGGGCGGGGATCAATCTTCCTGCCGGTGCGAGGGTGTGGCTGGAGTACGGCAGACTGGTATTTGCCGGCGGTGAGAACCGCGCCGGTGACCAGAGCTGTCAGGATGGCGGGCTGCCGGGCTGCGTGGACATAGACATCACCTGTGATGGTGAGTATGAGCTGTGTGAGGGAAGGCTTACGGTCAGGATCTACGACAGACCTGAAGCCCTTGATCTTGCAAAAAAAGAGTGTACGAAGTTTCTTGATTATGGTAAAATAAAACAGTGTCTGCAGTTGCGGACATTTGAAAACGGGGATTATATAGTCGTTAATTCTGCGGGCTCGAGAAAGAAGCTCAACCGTCTGTATACTGACTGTAAGATACCGGTGGACAAGCGGCGTCATATTCCACTTGTGACATCCGGGCAGGAGGTCGTGTGGGCCGTGGGACTTAGGATTGGCGAGAATTATAAAGTGACAGAAGATACACAAAAGATAATTGAGTTGAATTTTAACAGGAGGAAACAGAGTTGAAAGAACAGATTGGTGTTATGCTCAGCAGCAGTGAGGTGGAAAACAGAATAAGCGAGATGGCAGCAGCCATAGATAAGGCATATGAGGGAAAGACGATACATTTGATCGGAATCCTTAAGGGAAGCGTGTTCTTCATGTGTGAGCTTGCGAAGAGAATGAAGAGTCCGGTCACCATGGACTTCATGTCTGTGAGCAGCTATGGCGATGGAACAAAGTCATCAGGTATTGTCAAGCTGAACAAGGACCTTGATGAGTCTATAGAGGGAAAGGATGTAATCATCGTGGAGGACATTCTTGATTCGGGAAGAACCCTTTCATACCTTGTGAAGCTTCTCGGCGAGAGAAAGCCTGCAAGCCTTGAGGTTGTGACCCTGCTTGACAAGCCGGACAGAAGAGTTATCCCGGTTGAGCTGTATATGACAGGTTTTGAGATCCCTGACAGATTTGTTGTGGGATACGGCCTTGACTGTGCCCAGAAGTACAGAAACCTTCCATATATAGGTGTCATAGAGCAGTAATATATTGATTAAGGAGCATATACATGGAAAATATGGATAAGAGAAAATTCAGGAATGGAATGATAATCTATCTGTTGATCCTGATAGTTGCTTTCATCCTCATAAACAGATGGATGCAGAGCGACAAGATTGAAGTGACCACCACTTACAGTTACACAGATCTGACAGAGGATTTGGATGATGGCAAGATATTGGCATTGTCTATACAGCCAAATGCAGAGATTCCTACGGCGATAGTTCAGGTGCAGTTCACCAACGGAAAGACTCTTGCATTTTATTCCACAGATGTCAATGATGTCGTGAAGATTTATAACGACTATCAGGCAAGTGTGGACAAGTATAATGCGACCGTAAGCTCGGATGACGATAAGAAGGTCGTTGCCAGATGCAGCCTGAACGATGTGGAGAAGACGAGCATATGGAGTGTGATAATTCCGTATGCCCTTGTCATGATCGTCATGTTCTTTGTCATGCTGCTGTTCGTGAGATCATCACAGGGCGGTGGAGGCCAGATGATGAACTTTGGCAAGAGCAGGGCGAAAATGACAGAGCCTGATGAGAAAGAGAAGGAAGATAAGAAAAATAATAAGAAGAAAATAACATTTGACGATGTTGCCGGTCTCAGTGAGGAGAAAGAGGATCTCGAAGAGATAGTGTGCTTCCTCAAGAACCCAGGCAGATTCATCAAGGTCGGTGCACGTATACCGAAGGGAGTTCTTCTTGTCGGCCCTCCTGGAACAGGTAAGACACTCATGGCAAAGGCCATAGCAGGAGAGGCGGGGGTTCCGTTCTTCAGTATTTCAGGATCAGACTTCGTGGAGATGTTCGTCGGTGTCGGTGCAGCGAGAGTGAGAGATCTTTTTGCACAGGCAAAGAAGAATGCACCATGTATCGTATTTATAGATGAGATCGATGCTGTTGCCAGACAGAGAGGTACAGGACTTGGCGGTGGACATGACGAGCGTGAGCAGACTCTGAACCAGCTCCTTGTAGAGATGGATGGATTCGGAGCGAATGAGGGAATCATAGTTCTTGCAGCTACCAACCGTGTGGACATACTGGATAAAGCGATCCTCCGTCCGGGACGTTTTGACAGAAAGATATCTGTCAATCCTCCTGATATCAAGGGCAGAGAGGAAATCCTCAAGCTTCATGTTGCGAACAAGCCTCTGGCAGAAGATGTTGATCTCAACGAGATCTCCAGAACAACAGCCGGATTTTCGGGAGCTGATCTTGAGAACCTGATGAATGAGGCTGCGATCTCTGCTGCGAAGGCCGGCAGGGAATATATCAATAAGGAAGATGTCGACAAATCATATATCAAGGTTGGAGTCGGTGGTGAGAAGAGGAGCCATGTGGTCTCCGAGGAAGATCGTAAAATCACGGCATATCACGAGTCGGGACATGCGATACTGTTCCATCTCCTTCCATATGTTGGCCCGGTGCATATTGTGTCTATCATACCTACAGGTACCGGAGCCGGAGGATATACCATGCCGCTTCCACAGGGTGATCAGGAATATCTTACTAAAGCGCATTTGCTCAACGAGATAAAAGTTAGCATGGGCGGAAGAATTGCAGAGAAGATCATATTTGGCAATTTTACCACGGGCGCTTCACAGGATATCAAGATGGCCAGCGGTTATGCAAGATCCATGGTTACGAAGTATGGAATGTCCGAAAATCTTGGATTTATCAACTATGAGAGCGATGATCAGGAGGAGGTATTCCTCGGGAAAAATCTTGGACATACCAAGCCATACAGCGAAAAGATAGCCGCCGTCATAGATGAGGAGGTTAAGCGGATCGTTGACGAGTGTTACAGGGAGGCTTATGAGATTCTGGAGCAGAATGTGGATGTTCTTCACAAGTCTGCAAAGCTTCTTCTTGAGAAGGAGAGAATAACAGGAGCTGAGTTTGAAGCACTGTTCGATAGAGACGATGCTAAGGATGCAGATGCAGATGTTCAGAGCAACGGTGCAGAGCAGAGTACAGCAGAGAATGTAAATGTAGCAGATAATGCTGTTGCAGAGCAGAAAGCTGAGACTCAGACAGACAAACAGTAATATATAAAGACAATACAGATGCCCGCAGTTTTCTTGCGGGCATTTGGCTTATGTTGGATATATGACGGAAGGGAGAACAAAGGATGAAGATAATAAAGAGAGGGATAAATGCGGTGATACCGTTCCTGCTGGCAAATGTATATCTGCTGACAAGATGTCCGGAGTGGAATATACCACTCATGCCGCTTATAGTTGTGGTGTTCATAGCAGTATATGTACTGCTGACCGCGATGCCGCTTCTCGGTCTGAAGAATATACAGTCTAAGGGTATCAGAAGGTGTCAGAGGGGATGCGAGAATCTGTATTCTTTCCTGGCGGCAACGGTCATGTCTGTGGCTGTGCTGATACTAATGTTGGTGCATGTGATAGATGCCAGGGCATGGACATGGAAGAACTGGGTTCTGTACATACTCACGGCGGTGGCTGTACTGGCGGTCACATTCTGGGTTGGAATAATAAGAATATATGTGTCATCCAGGCAGCTCGGTATCAAATGGAGAGTGATCGGTATACTGTGCGGATGGATACCGGTGGTACATCTGATAGTCCTTGGCAAGCTGATAAGTCTGGCATCCGGTGAGGCGGCCTTGGAGAACGAGAAGCTGATACGGGATAAGGCGAGACAGGCGGACCGGGTCTGCGCCACCAGATACCCGATATTGATGGTACACGGAGTGTTCTTCAGGGATTTCAGGTATCTGAATTACTGGGGCAGGATCCCTGCGGCGCTTGAGGCAAATGGAGCTACCATATTCTACGGAAACCATCAGTCCGCCGCATCTGTGGCAGACTCCGGACGGGAGATAGCTGACAGGATACAGCAGATATTGAAGGAAACAGGATGCGGAAAGGTGAATATCATAGCCCATTCCAAGGGAGGCCTTGACAGCAGATATGCCATATCGAAGCTCGGCATGGCCCCTTATGTAGCATCACTCACAACGATTAACACTCCGCACAGGGGATGCGAATTTGCGGATTATCTTCTGGGCAAGATACCGGAGAAACAGCAGCAGACCGTGGCAAATGCCTACAATTCTGCACTCAAGAAGCTGGGTGACACAAACCCGGACTTCATAGCTGCGGTGACGGATCTCACGGCATCAGCGTGTGAAAACCTGAACAGAGAGCTCCCTGATCCGCAGGGGGTATACATACAGAGCACGGGTTCATGTATGAAGAAGCCTTCCGGCGGACGCTTCCCGCTCAACACCACCAATGCATTCGTAAAGCAGTTTGATGGTGAGAACGATGGACTTGTCGGATATGAATCTTTCAAATGGGGCTCAAACTTCATATATCTGAAGCCTCAGGGCAGGCGTGGAATCTCCCACGGAGACGTGATAGACCTGAACAGGGAAAATATAGATACATTTGATGTGAGGGAATTTTATGTGGAGCTTGTGAGTGACCTGAAGAGACGCGGTTTTTAGAAAATGCCCGGTGTTTTGTCTAATGTGAACAATAAAAAGTAAAAATCAGGTAATATTCAGGAAATGTATTGTGATATTGCACAATGACATTTGCCAAATAAAAAAATGTTTGGGCAGACTTTTGACGGAATTTGTATATAATAATACTTGTAACCCCCAATACATTATATAGTTTTGGCTACACCCCATAAAAGTAACAAAATACCTTCTCCAAAAGAGACAGTCGTTCGGTGACTGTCTCTTTTACTTTTGGTTAAAACAGAAATTGGGCAGGATGGTCTGATATGAGGCGATTCCTGCTGTATATTTGCAGCTAATATATGTTTTATCTTGTTGCCTAATCTCCCGAAAAGTATTAATATAAAAAAGAGTATGTGCAAGGGAGATTTTATTGTATGGTGGAAAAGAAGACCAATGGGCAGAAGATACATGATTATGTATATAATGTAAAGCCCATACTAAATAAAGGCGGACTGTTTGCGGACGGAAGCAAATATTATGTCAGCCCACAGGAGCCGGATGTGGATCAGGATGTGAATGTCAGATTCAGGACTACAGCCGATAATGTGGATGAAGTGTTCCTTATATATAATGAAGAAAAGATACAGATGACAAAGGAGAGTTCCAACAGAATATTTGACTTTTATACGGCAACGATACCTGGAGGTCTGCCATTCATAAGATATCATTTTGAGATACATTCGGGAAGGGTCACATGCTTTTATGACAAGCTGGGACCTACGAAGCAGAACGACAGAGAGTACGACTTTGAGATATGTCCGGGATTCAAGGTACCGGAGTGGGCAAAGGGTGCGGTATTTTATCAGATATTTGTGGACAGGTTCTGCAACGGGGATACTTCCAATGATGTGCTGGATAATGAGTACGCATATATAGGTACCGGTTCAGTTCAGGTAAAGGACTGGAATCAGAGGCCGAGCATCATGGATGTGGGACGTTTCTATGGCGGAGATCTCCAGGGTGTCAAGGATAAGCTTGATTATCTGCAGGATCTGGGAGTGGATGTAATATATCTGAACCCTATATTCGTATCACCATCCAACCATAAGTATGATATACAGGATTATGATTATGTCGATCCTCATTTTGGAAGGATCGTTGACGATGAGGGTGACTGCCTTCCGGGCGGATGCCTTGAGAACAAGCAGTCGTCGAGATATATCAACAGAGTTACAAATAAAAAGAATCTTGAGGCTAGCAATCAGCTCTTTGCCGAGCTGGTTGAGGAGATACACAAGCGTGGCATGAAGGTCATCCTGGATGGCGTGTTCAACCACTGTGGTTCATTCAACAAATGGATGGACAGGGAGTGTATATACGAGAATCAGGAGGGCTACGAGAAGGGTGCGTTTGTATCGAAGGATAGCCCTTACAACACTTTCTTCAAGTTTTACAATGACAATGCATGGCCGTACAATACAACATATGATGGCTGGTGGGGACATGACACTCTTCCAAAGCTCAACTATGAAGACTCGCCGAAGCTGGTTGAGTACATTATGAAGATAGCAAGGAAATGGGTGTCACCTCCGTATAATGCAGATGGATGGCGACTTGATGTGGCTGCGGATTTGGGACATTCCCCTGAGTACAATCACCATTTCTGGCGGGAGTTCAGGAGAAATGTAAAAGAGGCTAATCCGAATGCCATTATTCTGGCGGAGCACTATGGTGATCCGAAGAGCTGGCTGAAGGGCGACCAGTGGGATACAGTCATGAACTACGATGCGTTCATGGAGCCTATCACATGGTTTCTCTGCGGTGTTGAGAAGCACAGCGATGAGTTCCGCGGAGACCTTCTGGGTAATTACGATGCGTTCAAGGGTGCGATGAACTACCATATGTCCAGATTCCTGAGACCATCGATAGACGTGTCCATGAATGAGCTGTCCAACCACGACCATTCCAGATTCCTCACGAGAACCAACAGAAAGGTCGGACGACTTCACACCATGGGAGCGGATGCCGCCGATCAGGGCGTGGACAAGGGTATATTCAGACAGGCTGTCGTATTCCAGATGACATGGCCGGGCGCTCCTACCATATACTATGGCGATGAGGCCGGTGTGTGCGGATGGACAGATCCAGACAACAGAAGAACTTACCCGTGGGACCACGAGGACAAGGAGCTTATACAGTTCCACAAGGATATGATAAGAATACACAAGTCCTACGAGGCACTTAAGTCGGGCTCTGTATTATATCTCCACGGCGGACACAAGATACTCTGCTATGGAAGATTTACTGACAACAAGCAGGTGGTAGTCATCATGAACACCAACTATGAGGATGTGGATCTGAAGCTTCATATCCGTCAGATCGGAGTGTACAACCATTCGATCCTCAGAAGAGTCATGCTGACAAATGAAGAGGGCTATACACTGGAGCCACAGGATTTCATGGTGGAGCACAACGTACTCACGATCAAGGCTCCAAAGATGAGTGCGATGGTGCTTGTTCGTGCCTGATGGCCGGAAGACAAAGATATACAAGACAAAGATATACAAGACAAAGATATATGACATAAAAATATAAAAAAGTTCCTTTGGACGAATGATGTTATTGAAAGAATCATTTGCCGGGGAGCTTTTTTATTTGCAAGAGTAATGCTTGCACAGAAAATGGATTGAAAATGGAATTGCTTGCCCGTGTTATCGTCTAAATCTGCGGCGAGCCGAATTCTATGTTTGTCCATGACTTTGTAACGATCCAAGAAACACCATCCAAGAAACACAATTTAGAAAACAGATAGATTAAACTACAGGTTGGGTGAAAAATATAGGGAGATAGGGTATATTGGACAAAATAGTATTGTAAAGAAGGAGGCAGATAGAATATGAGAGTATTGCTTTTGCTTAGGGGATCTGCCGGTTGTGGCAAATCTACATGGATCGAGCAGAATGGATTAAAACCATACACACTTTCAGCGGACGACATCAGACTGCTTTGTCAGAGTCCGGTGCTGCAGGTGGATGGTACGAGAGGAATCAGTCAGAACAATGATGGTACGGTGTGGAAGACATTGTTCAGCCTTCTTGAGATCCGCATGCAGAAGGGCGAATTTACGGTGATAGATGCCACGAATTCCAAGACTTCGGAGATGAACAGATATAAGAATATGTGTGAGACGTACAGATACAGAATGTATTGTGTAGATTTTACAGATATACCTATAGAAGAGGTGAAGAGAAGAAATGCCGGGAGGGAGGAGTTCAAGAGGGTATCAGATGACGTTATTGACAAGATGTACTCCCGCTTTGCCACACAAAAGATCCCTTCGGGAATCACGGTCATAAAGCCGGACGAGCTTGACAGCATCTGGATGAAGAAGAGGGATTTCTCCCAGTATAAGAGGATCCATCACATCGGGGACGTTCACGGATGCTATACAGCGCTGATGAAGTATCTGGATGACAATGGCGGTATAAAGGATGATGAGTTCTATATATTTACAGGTGATTATATCGACAGAGGCGTGGAGAATGCGGAGGTTGTAAATTTCCTGATATCTATCATGGACAGGAAGAATGTTCTCATGCTTGAGGGCAATCACGAGAGATGGCTGTGGCTGTGGGCAAATGACTGCACCGGCAGGTCGAAGGAGTTTGAGCTTGTGACAAGACCAATCCTCGATGCTTCCGGAATCGACAAGAAGGAGGTGCGGAAGCTTTACAGAAGGTTTGGACAGTGTGCTTACTATAGCTACGGTGATAATGTATATCTGGTGACCCATGCGGGACTCAGTGTGATTCCCGACAATCTCACATTTGTGGCAACTGATCAGATGATACATGGAGTCGGAGCTTACAATGATTTCGAGAAGATCGCAGAGACATTCTACGGGAAGATGCCGGCGAATTACTATCAGATCCATGGACACAGGAACACCAAGCTGCTCCCGGTGCGGGTGAATGACAGAGTGTTCAACCTTGAGGGCAGAGTCGAGTATGGCGGGGAACTCAGATGCGTTCGGGTGGATGCTGATGGAATCCATGAGGTGGAGATCCACAATGATGTGTTCAAGGCACCTGAGATACAGGAGGAACAGACCGTTACCACAAGCTCTGTTGCAGATGTGATCATCTCCTTGCGGGGGAACAGGTACATACAGGAGAAGACATTTGGCAATATTTCGTCATTCAACTTCACGAGCAAGGCATTCAATGACAGGGTGTGGGATGAGCAGACCACAAGAGCAAGGGGCTTGTACATTGACACATTCAAGGGAAGAGTCGCAGCGAGGGCGTATGACAAGTTCTTTAATATCAATGAGCGCCCTGAGACAAAGTTTGATATGCTGCAGAATAAGCTGCAGTTTCCGGTGACTGCCTATGTCAAGGAGAACGGTTTCCTGGGACTCGTGAGCTACGATGAGTACAACGACGATCTGTTGATAGCGAGCAAATCCACCATAGAGGGACCATTCACCGGCTGGCTGAAGGATATGATATATGAGAAGGTGACACCGGAGAATATAGAGAATATGAAGCGGTTTGCGAAGGACAATAATGTGACATTTGTATTTGAGTGTGTTGATATGAAGCATGATCCTCACATCATAGAGTACCCGGAGAGCAATCTGTATCTGCTTGATATAGTTTACAACCAGATAAACTATGCAAAGTATGATTACGATGCGATGTGTGATACAGCCCACCGGTTCGGCCTGACACCAAAGAAGAAGGCTTGCGAGCTTGCAACCTGGCAGGAGTTCTATGACTGGTATTATGATATCCTTGAGGATGATTACGAGTATAACGGCAGAGTCATAGAGGGGTTTGTCATCGAGGACAGCGACGGATATATGACAAAGCTCAAGCTTGCATACTACAATTTCTGGAAGTTTATGAGGACAATATCCCATGAGGCTATCAGAAACGGATATATCAAGAAGACATCGGCACTCACCACCCCTCTTGCAAATGAGTACTATGCGTGGGTGAGAAAGCTTCACGATACAGAGGATCCCGCAAATGTTCCGAGGGATATATGCACGCTTAGAAGATGGTTTTATAATGACATGAAGCAGGCGGAAGGCGATAGCCTGATATAGGTGATCATAAGAGATAACACGGTGAATGTTTGACGGGTTATGTTATATCATGGCAGCAGCCAGACATAGAAAATTATCCAGGCTGCTGCATATATTTACATGGTACGCTGAGTAGGAATGAGAGGTGATATTGTATGATATTTTATACGTCAGATCTTCATTTTGGACATGCAAATGCTATAAAATTTGATGAGAGACCATTTACAGATGTGGATGATATGGCTGATGGAATGATACATAACTGGAACAGCAGGGTAGGAAAGAATGATACAGTGTATATTCTCGGGGATTTCTGCTTTAAATTGAAAGATCCGGAGCCGATCCTTGCAAGACTTAAAGGACACAAGCGCCTCATCCTTGGCAATCACGATCAGGTAATAATGGGAAGTGAGAAGCTGCAGTCCTACTTCGACGATATACAGAAGATGGACTATGTGAGCGACAGAGGTAAGCTGATAGTTATGTGTCACTTTCCGATAGCTGAGTGGAATAAGAAGAAAAGCGGGGCATACCATTTCTATGGACATATCCACAAGAGCAGTCCTGAAGTGTACAGATTCATGACCGGCCAGGGACGTGCTTACAATGTAGGCTGCATGATCAACAACTACATGCCGTGCACCGCTGACGAGATCATCCGAAATAACGAGATATATCAAGCCAGATTACAGTCAGAGGCTAAATGATAAGAGGTATAAGGACGTATGTATATGTAACTGGCAACCTGTATTTTCAAGTTTTGTAATTCCACATGCTTCCAATAACTGCCGGAAGTAAAATCAGAATGCATCATGTAGCGAAAACATAGAAGTAAACGGAAAAGAAGGAATAAGGAGGAATTGTATAATTATGAAAATATTAAATGACATATAGTGTAATTTAATGCTATAAAAAACCAGCCCATAGGTGTTAACGAAAAAGTAGATTACCTCCGGGAAAGCATAATAAAAAGCCTACACGGTGGTGTTGAAAATCGGTAGCGCAGACCTTCCTGCCTTGGCATTTTCTTGCTAAGTCGCAGACCTCAACGTCCTTATCGAGGTCGGAGACGCATGCAGATAGAAAATGCCAAGGCAGGAAGAAGTCAAGTGTGATTTTCAACACCGCCGTGCAGGCTTTTTGCGCTTTCCCGGATGGGCACAATCCCTCGTCAGCACCTATGGGCGTCCGTCTCAGCACCCATGGGCGTCCGGCAGTTAATTCTTGGGAGGCAGCGTAATGTAATTTCGATCCACCGCCTGGAACAGCTTCGGCCGGAAATTCTCCTTGGTAAGTTCGAATATGGAGTGTGACACCAGGAAGTAATAAGCCTCCACAGCCTGATCCACGTTGATACTCGTGATCTCCGGGCTGTTCAGGTATCCCTTGATGGCAACGGTGAGACCCATTACCAGATACTTACATATAATAAGAGGAGACAGCATAGGATTGTCAGGAATCTGATCCGTGTCAAATATCTTCAGGTGTTCTTTGAAGAAACTGGTGAACTGTTCGATCATGACCTGCTCAAAGCTGTTCTGCCCGGTTGTCTCAAAAAGCTTTCTGTAAAGCTTCGCTTCATTAATAATGTGTGTGAAGAGATATTTTATGGCCTCAAGGATCATGTTGTGCTCAAGCAGTACCTCCAGTTCCTTGGTCACCTCATTGTAGAGCATGTAATCCATCAGCTCATATTTGTCTTTAAAATGTCTGTAGAATATCGGTCTTGATATTCCGACGTCTTCAGCGATCATCGTGACAGTGATCTTATCAAAGGAATATTCGTTTACAAGCTTTTTGAAGCTTTTGATAATTTTATCTTCAGTCTTTTCCTCGCTTGGATTAGGCACTTTCCCAAACCTCCCTCAGTTTATAATTTGTTTATAATCAATTTTGAATATGTGTTCAAACGTTTGTTACAGATTAGCATATTTGTAACAAAATGTAAACGTTTTCGTATTTTGGGTAGTTTATTTAAGAAATATCAGGTTGTATAATCCACCACAGAATAGAAAAAGGAGATGTTATGGCTATGTTAAAACTAGGAGAAAAGATAGTAAGTGCGAGGGTCGTAATACTGATTCTCAGCTTAGTTCTTCTCATACCAGCGGCATACGGTTATATCAAGACCAAGGTAAACTACGATATTCTGTCATATCTTCCGAAGGATATCGAGACCATGAAAGGTCAGGATATACTGGTTGACCAGTTCGGTACAGGAGCCTTCTCACTGTATGTGGTAGAGGGGATGGAAGACAAAGATGTATCCGCACTGAAATCAAAGATTGAAAAAGTAGACCATGTATCAAAGGTTATATGGTATGACAGCTTTGCAGACCTGTCAGTCCCAAAGGATATGCTTCCTGAAAGCCTTTATGATGCATTTAACAATGACGAAAAGAATGCCACAATGATGGCCATCATATTTGATGATACCACATCGGCGGACGGCACAATGGATGCCATCGAGGAGATAAGAAGCATATCAAACAAGCAGTGCTTCCTGTCCGGTATGTCAGCGGTTGTCGTCGATACCAAGAAGCTGTCAGAGAAGGAGACCCCGATATACGTACTTATAGCGGTTATCCTGAGTAGTATCATACTGGCGATCACAATGGACTCTATCATGATCCCGGTACTCTTCCTTACAAGTATAGGAATGGCGATCGTGTACAACCTTGGATCAAATATCTTCATGGGTCAGGTATCATACATAACAAAGGCGCTGGCTGCGGTACTTCAGCTCGGAGTTACAATGGATTACTCCATATTCCTGTGGCACAGCTACAAGGCACAGCAGAAGGAATACACGGATAAGAAAGAGGCTATGGCACACGCCATCGCAGAGACAATATCATCAGTTGTGGGAAGTTCCATAACAACAGTTGCCGGATTCGTTGCACTGTGCTTCATGAGCTTTACCCTCGGACTTGACCTTGGTATCGTCATGGCAAAGGGTGTCGTACTCGGAGTTATCGCATGTGTAACGATACTTCCATCACTCATCCTTGTATTTGACAAGGCGATAGAGAAGACAACACACAGAGTAATACTTCCAGAGTTCAAGGGAGTAGGAAAATTCATAGCTAAGCACTACAAAGTATTCCTTGTATTGTTCGTGATCATCCTGATCCCTGCAATATACGGATACAATCATACAAAGGTTTATTACAAGCTGGATTCATCACTTCCAGACAGCCTGGAGAGTGTTCAGGCCAACACAGAGCTGGCTGAGGTATTCAACATGAATTCAACACATATGATACTTGTCACAAATGATCAGAGTGACAAGGACACAAGAAACATGATGTCAGATATCGAGAACATCGATGGAGTTAAGTTCTGTCTCGGACTTGACAGCATCATTGGATCAGGTATTCCAACCGACTTCATACCTTCAGATGTCACAGAGGCGCTCAAGAGCGATGACTGGCAGTTGATACTCGTCGGATCAGAGTACGAGGTTGCTTCAGATGAGGTTAACAATCAGTGTACAGAGATCGATAATACCATCGATTCATACAACGAGAAGAACATGCTGGTTGGTGAGGCTCCTTGTACAAAGGATCTTATCACTATAACAGATAAGGATTTCGCATCTGTAAGTACAGTATCCATCGGAGCGATATTCATCATCATCCTCTGTGTATTCGGTTCAATATCACTGCCAATCGTACTTGTGGCAGTCATAGAGTTTGCGATATTCATCAATATGGGTATCCCATGCTTCACCGGAACAGAGATACCGTTCATAGCTTCAATAGTTATCGGTACTATCCAGCTCGGCGCGACGGTTGATTACGCCATACTGATGACAACGAAGTACAAGAGAAACAGACTGAACGGATACAGAAAGTTTGACGCCGTGGCAACAGCATGCCAGGAGTCAGTACAGTCCATAGTTGTCAGTGCACTTTCATTCTTCGCTGCAACATTTGGCGTAGGTCTTTACTCAGATATAGATATGATCAGCGCGCTGTGTACACTTATGGCTCGTGGAGCACTAATAAGTATGTGTGCAGTTATCCTGATGCTTCCATCAGCACTGATGCTCTTCGATAAGGTCATCATGTTCAGATACAGGAAGAACCTGATGGATGGACCATCAGCGAAGGTTAGCGATGAGGACACTGCAGCCACTCAGGTATAGCAGTTATAAACAGATGTAACTACGGAACTTTTGTAATCTATGAAAAGAGGTAATAATATGATCAAATGGAAGAAATATATATGCGTTGCATTATCAGCAGTTATGATGGCATCACTGGCAACAGGATGCGGAGATACAAATGACAGCTCATCCTCAGACAAGGCCGAGGCTACAACCGAGAGCGAGTCAGACACACTTCAGGATGCACTTACATCTGAGATATCCAAGGATGGCACATCTGACGCAGACAAGGAAGAGACAGTATATGTCCTTGCCGATGCAAATGGAAATGCAAATGACGTTACAGTCAGCACATGGCTGAAGAACTCAGACGGTGCAGAGGGACTCAACGACAAGACAAACCTCACAGACATCCAGAACGTGAAGGGCTATGAGGAATACAAGGACAACGGCGATGGCACTATAACATGGGCTGCAAATGGATCAGATATCTACTATCAGGGCAAGTCAAATGAGGAGCTCCCTGTTGACGTAAAGGTAACATACAAGCTGGACGGCGAGGAGATAGAGCCTTCAGAGCTTGCAGGCAAGAGCGGTAAGGTCACCATCAGATTTGATTATACCAACAACACCAAGAAGACAGTCACAGTGGACAGCAAGAATACAGAGGTCATCTCACCATTTGTAATGCTCTCAGGAATGATCCTTCCTGTAGATAAGTTCTCAAACGTTCAGGTTGAGAATGGTAAGGTCATCTCAGAGGGAAGCAACCAGATCGTAGTCGGATATGCAGTTCCTGGATTCAAGCAGTGCTTACAGGATGGTATAAATGACAGCAAGATAGAGACAGCACTTGATAACATAGATGTACCTGATTATGTTGAGGTTACAGCGGATGTCACAGACTTCGAGCTCTCAATGACCATGACGGTTGCAGCAAGTGACCTTCTCGGATCAAGCGCAGAGGATGCCATAGACGAGGTTAAGGACAAGGCAGATGTGAGCTCACTCACAGACAGCGTAGATCAGCTCGGTGATTCTGCAGATCAGCTCGAGGAGGGTTCAGGAAAGATCACAAATGGTCTGGAGACTCTGAAGGATGGTACTTACTCACTGAAGAAGGGCGCTGACACACTGGCAGACGGTGCAGCTTCACTTGAAACTTACACAAGCCAGCTTGCAGCAGGTACTTCACAGATATCAACAGCCATGGGAACTCTGGACGATGGAATCAAGTCTATAAAGGATGGTTCATCAGCTCTCAACGATGGTGCAAAGACACTGGCAACAGGAGCAAAGACAGTCGATACAAGCGTTGGCACACTCAAGAGCGGAGCTGACAAGCTGAACAGTGGTGCAAATAAACTTCAGGCAGGCTTTGAGGGAACGGACAGCAATCCTGGACTTTCCAAGGGCGCAAGCTCACTGGCATCAGGAGCAAGCAATGCATATGCAGGTTCACAGGCACTTGCAAAGGGCGCTACAGAGCTCAATAATGGTGTGAACACATTGATCACCATGCTGACAGGAATGCCATCACAGATCGTAAGCCAGGCTCAGTCAAATGTATACAGCCAGCTCGGCGGTTCCATAACAAGCGAGGCCGGAATAGATGCGGCTATGTCACAGCTTGAAGGAGCACTTGCATTAGGTAAGACTACTCTGGATGCGGCAAAGGGCGATGGAACATACGATGCATATTTTGCACAGTACACAGGCCTTGCAAAGGCAAAGGGTGCTCTCAATGCGATCGATCAGATAGGAACGACCCTCACAGCTACTTTGACTTCAGAGGAGACAACAGCACAGATAACAGCATTACAGCAGGGTGCTGAGACACTGGATACCAAGATGGGCGAGTTGTCAACAGGACTCAAGACCATCAGTGACGGTGCTTCAAGCATTTCAACAGGAATCGATTCCGCATATGCAGGTGTCAAGGCAATCGCAAAGGGAACCGGAGATCTCTCAAGTGGTGCAGCAGCACTCAAGAAGGGTACAAAGACTCTCAGCGATGGAGCAGCTACAATATCAACAAATATGAACACACTGTATCAGGGAAGCTTAACACTGGCAAATGGAAGCAGCCAGTTAAAGACAGCGGCAGGAACTCTTGATTCAAGTGCAGGCCAGATCGCAGCAGGAGCAAAGACCCTCAGTGATGGAGCATCACAGCTTGACAGCGGAAGCAAGACTCTGGATGACGGAGCAAAGGAGCTTGTAACAGGTTCAAAGACTCTCAGCGATGGAATGAAGCAGTTCAACGAAGAGGGTATCAAGAAGATCACAAAGCTGTTTGCAGGCAACTATCAGGCAGACATTGATTATATAGAGGCACTCTTCTCAGACGACACAACTTACACAAGTTTCACAGGTACTATCGATGGTACAAAGAGCACAGTTAAGTTCATATATGAGACAGGTGCGATCAAGTCTGACGCTGAAAAATAAGCGAAAAAACAATGAAAATCTTCGTGTTGACTTTACTGTAGCCTTAGGTTATAGTATAAGCGTCCGTGAGGATAATGGTAACATTTACTATAGTTTAGGAGGATTAGAACATGTTTGATAAGGTTAAGGCAATATTCGAGGAGCAGTTAGGAGTTTCACAGGACGAGATGAAGCTTGACACAAACTTCAAGGATGATCTTGGTGTTGATTCACTTGATCTTTACGAGATCGTTATGAAGCTTGAGGATGAGTTCGATGTTGAGATCCCTGCTGAGGAGCTCGATGACGTAGCTACATTTGAGGACGTACTTAACTACCTTAAGAGCAAGGGTGTTGAGGAGTAATATTGCTAACTGAACAGATTGGACTGTTTTGAATACATTTGTTATTCAAAGTTGTCATGTATCGGACATGACATAACTTTGGTAGCCAGCCAGGACATGAGTCCTGACTGACCATCCAAGGTTATATATATTATATGAGAGTTTATTTACAGCAGATGCTTTGAGCCGTGGGGCTTGATGGCATGTGCTTTTTTTGTGCGTTAATACACCGCCAAGCGACACCGGCATCTCCGAGCTTGCTCGGTAGATGTCGGTGTCATTTGGCGGTTAAGCGGTACATGAAACACCGAAGGCCGGCAGGCCGGAGTGTGAATGTACTGCGTCAGGTTGCGGGAGCACGAAGTGCGGAGCAACCTGGGGTATTAACGCACATAGTATTCGTGAGCCGTGCGACACAATCATCTCCGAGCTTGCTCGGTAGATGATTGCGTCATTAAACGCACATGCGGCATCTTGACCTTGCGATTTTGCGAGGCATGGCATATAATAGCAAATGACTTGTGATTTCAAAAGTCTGCATAGTGGCAGGATAGATATAAATATAGAAAATAAAGGTTAAAAGAAAGGAAAAAAGAAATGGGTAAGACAGCAGTTATATTCCCAGGTCAGGGCGCACAGTATGTGGGCATGGCAAAGGATTTTTATGACAGTTTTGAGGACAGCAAGAAGGTATTTGACGAGGCAGATGACGTTCTGGATATAGAGCTTAAGAAGATCTGTTTCGAGGAGAACGATGACATCAACAAGACAGAGTACACACAGCCGGCCATGGTTGCTGCAGAGGTTGCCATATATGAGCACCTGAAGAACGCAGGTCTCAAGGCTGATGTATTTGCAGGACTCTCACTCGGTGAGTACAGCGCACTTGTTGCAGCAGGAGCCATGACTCTCGCTGACGGCATCAAGACAGTTAGAAGAAGAGGTATCCTCATGCAGAACGAAGTACCTCTCGGAATGGGCGGAATGGCAGCAGTCATAGCAATGGACGCTGACAAGATTGCCGAGATATGTGAGAACACACCTGGCAAGGTACAGATAGCAAACTACAACTGTCCTGGACAGATCGTTATATCAGGTGAGGCAGAGGCTGTTAAGGCAGCATCAGCAGCACTTGCAGAGGCTGGAGCCAAGAGAGTTATCCCACTCAACGTAAGTGGTCCTTTCCACTCACAGATGCTTGTTCCAGCAGGAGAGAAGCTTTATGACTTCCTTCAGGGCGTGGATGTTGCAGAGGGATTTGCTCCTTACTACTGCAATGCAGACGCAGAGGAGATCACAGACGCAGCCAAGGTAAAAGAGCTTCTGAAGAGACAGGTGTACTCATCAGTAAGATGGCAGCAGACAATAGAGAACATGATAGCTGACGGTGTTGACACATTTATCGAGGTCGGCCCGGGCAAGACTCTCACAGGCTTCATGAAGAAGATCAACAGAGAGGTAAAGAGTATAAATATTGCAACTGTAGACGATTTAGCGAAATTGGAGGAACTGAATGCTTAAGGACAAGGTAGCAGTGGTAACAGGTGCCGGAAGAGGTATCGGACGTGAGATAGCAAAGACATTTGCCGGATACGGCGCAAAGGTAGTAGTAAACTTCAACGGCTCAGAGGAGCGCGCAAACAGCCTGGTTGAGGAGGTCAAGGCAGCAGGCGGAGAGGCAGTTGCATTCAAGGCAAATGTTGCAGATTTCGCTGAGGCTGAGGCACTCATGAAGTTCGCAGTTGCTACATATGGAAGAATAGATATTCTCGTGAACAATGCGGGAATCACAAGAGACAATCTTGTACTTGGAATGAAGGAGGCTGATTTCGACGATGTTATCAATATCAACCTCAAGGGTACATTCAACTGTATCAAGCATGTGTACAGAACCATGATGAAGCAGAAGTACGGACGTATCATCAACATGTCATCCGTAGTAGGTATAGAGGGAAATGCTGGACAGGTGAACTACGCAGCATCCAAGGCTGGTGTTATAGGTATCACCAAGTCTATAGCCAAGGAGCTCGGAAGCCGTGGAATCACAGCGAACGCCATCGCTCCTGGATTCATCAAGACAGACATGACAGATGCACTCTCAGACAAGGCAAAGGAGGCTATGCTTGACCATATCACAGTCAAGAGACTTGGTGAAGTATCAGACATCGCTGAGACAGCAGCATTCCTTGCTTCAGATAAGGCATCATACATAACAGGTCAGGTCATCAAGGTTGACGGTGGCATGAGCCTGTAGGATATACAGATCACGATCTGGAATAATACAAATAGAAAACAGGGTATCGCAACAATGTTGTGATACCCTGTATCTGTAATATGAACATTATAAAGTTATGTTTTATTTCTTGTTCAGTTTGGAGAATTCCTTTGCAAGCCCAAGAAGCTGTGCGTGCTGATGTTCTGTCAACTGGGTTGTATCAATATACTTGGCACTTGAATCATCCCCTTTGAGAAGATAATCAGTGGAGCAGTTGAAATATTCAGCGATGCGGAGAATCATGCTCACAGACGGGTCGATGGAATTGTTCTCCCAATTGCTTATAGTCTGGAATGCCACTGATAACTCCCCTGCAAGCTCTTTCTGTGTCATCTTGTTCGCGGTGCGCAGTGTTCTTAATTGTTCACCTATCATAATAATCAGAGCTCCTTTAAATCCAAAAAAACGTAGTGACCCTCACTAATTAATAATAGCTGAATGGTATTGGGTTTACAAAAGATAAAACTATACTTATAATAGAAAAATGGCTTTTTTTGTCATATTTTGGGCATTTGTTATTGATCAGATGTACTCTGATAGTAATGTGTGCATGCCAGGTTGTTTTGATTCGTACAAATGTCATAATAAATCATTACAACAATTCTAGTACGTTGATTTTTCAGCATACTAGAATACTAAAAAGTGGAATAATACTATAAGCGAACAATATATCAGAATATATCAGGAGGTAACGAACATGGGAATCATGAAGAATATCGCACAGTCAGAGGTACTTAAGCTCAAGGATCAGGTGGCATATCAGGAGGGACAGGTCGTAAGTAAGACACTTGCCCAGAATGTATGCATGAGTATAACCTTATTTGCATTTGACAAGGATGAGGAGATCAGCACACACGAGTCTGACGGAGATGCATTTGTGACATGCCTTGACGGTGTGGGCGAGGTGACAATAGACGGTGTCAAGTATGAACTCCACGAGGGCGAGTCAATAGTAATGCCTGCAAAGCATCCACATGCCGTATACGGCAAGGAGCAGTTCAAGATGCTTCTGGTGGTTGTGTTCCAGTTGTAATTGAATCACGGAGAAAACCAATGAAAAAAGCAATTGTGTTATTGATCGTAATGGTGTGTCTGGCAGCCGGAATATGGGGAATCTTCATGCTGAGAGGCAGCGCGGGGAAAGCCGGGGACCACGTAGAAAATGACAATGGAAATACAGGCGTAGCTGCTGATGTCACGGAGAGCGGAACTACGACAGAAGAGCAGACCGCGGATAGCCAGGAAACGACGGAGGTGACCGAGGAGGAGAAGCCGAGTCTGGTGGATGAGACACTTGCTGGGATGACGCTTCATGAAAAGGTCTGTCAGATGATGTTTGTGACTCCGGAGGAGCTCACGGGAGAGGACGGCGTGACAGTGGCAGGGGATGCGACCAGACAGGCTCTGGAGAATTATCCTGTTGGCGGTATCGTGTACTTTGCGAAGAACCTTGAGAGTCAGGATCAGGTGAAGGAGATGATCGACAACTCCCAGAAGTACAGCAGTATAGGATTATTTGTGGCGACCGACGAGGAGGGCGGCGTGGTAAACCGCCTGATGGATACTGTCGGAACCACATATATAGGCTCCATGTACTATTACAAGGACGACGGAGACGAAACGGCATATGAGAACGCATACACCATAGCAAATGATATGTCGGCGCTTGGCTTCAATCTCGACTTTGCGCCGGTGGCGGACGTGTGGTCGAACCCAGACAATACGGTTATCGGCGAGCGCGCATACAGTGATGACTACGCTCAGGCGGCAGAGCTCGTTGGAAATGCAGTGAAGGGCTTCAACGACGGAGGAGTCATGTGCACCCTGAAGCATTTCCCGGGGCATGGAGACACGGCGGAGGACTCACATTATAGCAGTGCCTATGTGCATAGAACAAAGGAAGAGATTATGGCGGATGAGATGCAGCCGTTCAGGTCGGGTATAGAGGCGGGGGCAGAATTTGTCATGGTCGGACATCTGATCGTCCCGGATATAGACGAGGTTCCAGCCACTCTCTCATACAAGATAGCGACCGGTATTCTCAGGGATGAACTGAAGTTTGAAGGAGTTGCCATAACCGATTCATTTGAGATGGAATCCATAGCGGACAATTACAGTGTGGATGATGCGGTAGTGATGTCGGTAAAAGCCGGAATGGATATGATACTGCAGCCGAAGGATATGGCGTCGGCGGTGAATTCCATAGAACAGGCAGTGGCGGACGGCGAGCTGTCAGAGGACAGGATAGACGAGAGCGTCCGAAGGATACTCACCCTGAAGGAGAGCCGCGGACTGCTCAAATAGCAAACTATGTAGTAATCAAAACTATTTAACCTTGTTATATATATTACATTGTGGTAAAATTATTTTTATCTGGGGTGCAAAAATGCACTGTCAGCAGATAGAATGAAAAATACGAGGTATGAGATGAAAAGAGTAGTTGTAACAGGCATGGGTGCTGTGACACCTATAGGAAACAGTGTAGAAGAATTCTGGGATAATATAAAGAAGAATACAGTTGGTATCGGAGAGATCACAAAGTTTGATGTCAGCGATTACAAGTGCAAGCTTGCTGCTGAGGTGAAGAACTTTGATCCAAAGCAGTATATGGATCCAAAGGCGGCAAGACGTATGGAGCCATTTTGTCAGTATGCCATAGCAGCTACAGGCGAGGCGATCAAGGATGCAGGTCTTGACCTTGAGAAGGAAGACAGAACAAGGATCGGAACATGTATAGGAAACGGACTTGGCGGTGTGGCAACCATAGAGAAGGAGCACAAGAAGGTTGTAGAGGGCAAAGCGAACAGAGTCAGTGTAATGATGGTTCCTATGATGATATCCAACATGGCTGCGGGTAATGTTGCAATACAGTTTGGCCTTGAGGGCAAATGTACTGACATAGTTACAGCCTGTGCCACAGGAACAAACTCTATAGGAGAGGCTTACAGATATATACAGGCAGGAGAGGCCGATGTCATGGTTGCAGGTGGTGCAGAGTCACCTATCTGTGAGACAAATGTATCAGGATTTATCTCAATGACAGCGCTTTCAAGTGCAGAGGATCCTATGAGAGCGTCCATACCATTTGACAAGGACAGATGTGGATTTGTAATAGCAGAGGGCGCAGGAGTTGTTGTACTTGAGTCACTTGAGCATGCTCAGGCGAGAGGTGCCCAGATCCTGGCTGAGGTAGTCGGATATGGTTCAACCTGTGATGCATATCACATCACATCCCCTAAGGAGGATGGAAGTGGTGCAGGACGTGCCATGAAGCTTGCCATGGAGGAGGCCGGAATCACACCTGCTGACGTTGACTACATCAACGCACATGGAACAAGTACCCATCACAATGACCTCTTTGAGACAAGAGCCATCAAGTATGCTATGGGCGATGACGCATACAACGTGAACATCAATTCCACAAAGTCCATGATAGGACATCTGTTTGGAGCTGCCGGAGCAGTTGAGTTCATAACATGTGTGAAGTCCATAGAGGATTCATACATCCATCCAACAGTTGGTCTCCGCGAGACAGAGGGTGAGATGGATCTCAACTACACCATGGGCGAGGGTGTACACAAGGATATTACATATGCGCTCAGCAACTCACTGGGATTTGGCGGACACAACGCAAGTATACTTGTGAAGAAGTTCGAGGCATAATACAGGCAGGATTACTGATAATTACATATAACAGGAAAACATCACTTCAGACACAGGGGTGATGTTTTTTTGTGCGCTGCCCCAGGTTAATAAAATAAATATTTGGGGGACATAAACTAATAAAACCACAAAACAACACAAAAAAACATGAAAAACAAATGAAAACCAGAAAAACCCACAAAATGTGTTGACAATTCCACATGGCGTGGCTATGATACAAAGCAAAACAGAAGCGCGTATCTGATTTTAGAGTGCAAAGGGGCACGGAGATAGAACTGTAAAGTTTCATCTCTGTGCCCCTTTTGTTTTAACAGGGAAATCTTTTGGAGGTGGAATATGGCTACTAAATCAAGCATTATGGACACTAACAGCTACAGTGATGACTACAGTTCACTGCTCAGTAACACGACAAGGGATATGATAAACCGCCGTGAGAAATGGATGGGTGGCGCATACAGACTTTTCTATAGAAAGCCGGTCAACCTTGTGAGAGGACAGGGACAGTACCTCTGGGATGCAGAGGGGAATAAATATCTGGACATGTACAACAATGTGGCAGGAATCGGTCATTGCCATCCTGCTGTGGTCGAGGCAGTTACAGAGCAGATGAAGCTTTTAAATACCCACACACGTTATCTGCATGAGAGGATCATTGATTACAGTGAGGATCTGCTGAAGATGATGCCGGACGAGATAGACAAGATAATGTTCATGTGTACCGGTTCTGAGGCAAATGACCTGGCACTCCGAGTGGCACAGGAATACACGGGCGGCACCGGAATCATAGTTTCAAGGGAGGCGTACCACGGAACAAGTGCTCTGACATCTGGATGTTCACCAGCCCTTGGAAGTGAGCAGCCACTGCTTCCAAATGTCAGACTTATTGACACTCCTGACTATTACAGACATGGCGGTACGCCTGAGGAGTTCACCGCGTGGTACTCAGGAGAGATGCAGAAGAAGATCGATGAGCTGGAGGCAGCAGGATATAAGTTCTCATGCTTCCTTGCAGATTCTATATTCTCATCAGATGGAGTACATCCGAATCCGGTCGGTTTCCTGAAGGCGGCCATCGATGTGGTACATAAGAATGGCGGTGTATTCATAGCTGATGAGGTGCAGCCGGGATTTGCAAGAACGGGAGATGCTTTCTGGGGATTCGCCAGACATGGGATCATACCTGACATGGTGACAACAGGAAAGCCTATGGGTAACGGAATCCCGATATCAGGACTTGCCGCCAAGCATGAGGTACTCGCCGCATTCAGCGACAAACTTCCATATTTCAATACATTTGGAGGAAATCCAGTGGCTATCGCAGCCGCACAGGCTGTGCTTAATGTCATAAAAGAAGAAAAGCTGCAGGAGCATTGCAAGGTGGTCGGTGCAAAGCTTCTGAAAGCATTGCAGGAGGTAAAGGACAGACATCCTGATTCTGTGGGAGACGTCAGAGGCGCAGGCCTGTTCATTGGATTTGAGCTTGCGAAGAATGACGGCAAGAAGACTCCGGATCAGCAGAAGGCATTGGATGCCATCGAACTTCTGCGAGACAACAATGTACTGACTTCTGTTGCAGGCCCTTATGGAAATGTCTTAAAGCTTCGTCCGCCTATGGCATTCCAGGAGTGCGATATCGACTGGATAGCATCAACCCTCGATAAATGTCTGCATCAGCTTGAGTCATAGATAACACACGAAAAGGAGGAAGAATTATGAAAAAGAAGATTTGCTCAATACTTTTGGCAGCCGCACTGGCACTTACGGTGACTGCATGTGGAAGCTCTGGAGGAAGTACAGATGGGAGCACACAGGCAGTGACAACAAGCTCTGAGTCCAAGACGGACAAGGACACACTGGTGATCCTGGGAGCAGAGAACTGGCAGGCATCACTCAGCCCACTGAAGCACACTTCCACGATGATGCTTCACGCAGAGGCCATAGCTCTGGAACATCTACTGGTCATGGATGAGAAGACACAGGAGCCACAGCCTAATCTTGCTACTGAGTGGTCATATGACGACAGTCAGACAGTCTTGACGGTCAAGCTCCGTGAGGGCGTAAAGTTCCACGACGGTTCAGACTTTACCGCAGAGGATGCCGCAGCATCATGTGAGGCATATTCAAGCTCACAGAACGTATCCGGTTCATGGTGGGCAGATGAGTTAAAGTGTAAGGTCATCGACGATTATACATTTACCATAACTCCAGCATCGGGAAAGCCTCTTGGCTCTCTGGTCAACATGCTTTGTTCAACTCCGATAATGTCCGCTGACGATCTTGCAGATCCTGAGAACACTCTGGATAAGAGATACAACGGAACCGGCCCATACAAGATGGTAAGCTTTGAGAACGATACAGCGACATATGAGCTGTTCGACGATTACTGGGGAACTCTTCCTAAGATAAAGAAGATCGAGTACAAGTACGTTGCGGATGCCACAACACGTCTGTCAGCATTGCAGTCAGGTGAGGCCGATGTCATCGAGCGTGTTGATTCCGATGCGGTGTCTGTGCTTGAGTCAGACAGCAATATCGTGGTTGACAAGTTCCTCACCACAGAGTGTAAGCACCTTATTCCAAAGTTCAAGATGCCGCCTATGAATGAGAAGCTCGTCAGAAAGGCGATAGCCTACGCGATCGATTATGACGGAATCGTAAATGATATATTTGGCGGATATGCAGAGAAGGCAGACAGCTTTATCTCCTCAACTATATGGGGCTACAAGGCTGTAGGTGGTGTCGGCGAGTACGATCCTGAGAAGGCTGCAGAGTGCCTGAAGGAAGCCGGCTATGAGAATGGCGAGGGCCTTCCAGAGCTCAACATTTACACATCCGTTGGTTTTTACCCTAAGACAAAGGAATATTACGAGTACATTGCAGCTTGTTTACAGGCTGTCGGTATCAACTGTAAGGTCGTTCCACTTGATACTTCATCATGGGGCGATGTGTTATATGAAGAAACTCCTTGCTACATGATCGACTGTGGATGGCAGCCATCAGGTATCGAGCCTGAGCTGAAGCTGAATTCATGGTATGCAGCAGGTCGAATCAGCCACTATGAGCCTACGGCAGAGCTTCAGGACATCATGGACAGATTCGCAACTGAGACAGACCCAGATAAGAGAAAGCAGATCCTTCAGGACGAGTACCTTCCGGCCCTGGCAGAGGAGATGCCTGATATCCCTATCATCAAGTCCATGACTATCTTCGGAGTGAGATCAAATGTCAAGGGCCTTGAGTACACAAGTGGTGCAGATTATATCTTCACAAATGTCACAAAAGAGTAAGCGCATAGCAATACATTAGATTCACAAAAAGGGGCTGCATGTGTAAGGATACAGCATGTGGCCCTTTTTAAGAAGGGAGGAAATCAAAGTGCTGGGAACCGTTTTAAAAAGACTTGCACAGGGCATTTTTGTTACCTTTTGCGTTATATTTATCAGCTTTGTAATACTTCGAATGATACCGGGAGATCCGGCGAAGGTCATGGCTCCGACAGCAACAGTAGAACAGCAGCAGGCAATCAGAGACAGTATGGGACTGGAAAAGTCCATCCCGGAGCAGTTTAAAATGTACATGGTGAATCTGTTCCACGGAGATCTTGGAGAGTCATATTTCAAGAGCGATACAGTCCTGAATGTTATGGAGCAGGCCACACCTTTATCATTGATACTGCTGATATCTTCAGTGGTCATATCGATCATATTATCCCTGATCCTGGGAACCATCGCAGGACTAAATGGAAATAAATGGGAGGATCGTTTCATCTCGAGTATTGCGGTACTGTTCCAGTCAATGCCTAACTACTGGGTATCCTCCGTGTTGATCATTATTTTCTCAGTCAGACTTGGACTGCTGCCGTCAATGGATTATTCGGGACCTGCATCCTGCGTGCTCCCGACAGTTGCACTGGCACTTCCGCTCACGGCGGTGCTCACCAAGGTGGTGCGTTCCTCACTGATCGACAGTTACAATCAGGAATTTGTCAAGGTTGCATATGCGAGAGGAATATCGACAGTGGCGATATATTTCAAATACGCACTCAGGAATTCACTTATCCCTGTACTGATATCCCTAGGAACACAGCTTGGCTTTCTGGTAGGAAGTATCGTTGTTGTCGAGTATGTATTTAACTTCCCGGGAATCGGATACACGGTGTTAAATGCGATCCTTCGAAGAGATTACAACCTGGTTCAGGGAATTATCATTCTGTTTTCCGTATTCTTTATTGTTTTGAATATTGCCATTGATCTTGGAAGTATCCGTCTTGATCCACGAATGAGAAAAGCACAGGGAGGACTGTAATTATGAAGAAAAAAAGTAAATTTAGATCAGTCCTTCAGTGGATTGGTAAAAACAAATTATTTACACTTGGAATCATTATTGTAGGAATCTATCTCCTTGCCGGAATCTTTGCGCCGCTCATCGCGCCGTCGGACCCGGGCAAGGCAAACCCATCCATCAGATTATTGAAACCGTTTCAGGATCCGGCACACTGGCTGGGAACTGATGCCATAGGACGTGATCTGTTCTCGAGACTTTTGTATGGGATCCGTACCTCAGTCATAATTGGTTTCTGCAGCGTTCTGCTGGCCGCCATCATAGGACTGATAGTCGGAATCATATCCGGTCTCACAAGTCCGGGACCTCTGGATTCAGTGCTGATGAGAATCACCGATGTACAGATGGGATTCCCATTTATCGTACTTGCCATGATCGCACTCACACTGTTCGCACCGAATGAGGTGTCGGTAACCATAGTGCTGAGTCTGGCACTGTGGCCGGCCTATGCGAGAACGGTGCGGTCAAATGTAATACCCCAGAAGAGCACAGATTATATCGCAGCGGCAAAGCTCATGGGGGCGAGCTCATGGAGGATATCCACGAAGTATATCGGCAAGAATCTGATCCCTGCCATGCTTCCTCTCATACCGCTTGATATCGCCGGAATGATCATCAACGAGAGCTTGCTCAGCTACATGTCACTCGGTATAAATCCGCCAAAGATATCCCTTGGAAACATAATGTCCGATGCCCGTGGCTATATTGCATCTGATGCATGGTATATCATGATCCCCGGCATCGTTCTTATCATCATGGTTCTCGGACTGAATTTTATCGGTGACAATCTTCAGGTTCATTTCGATCCAAAGCTTCGCAAATAGGAGGATAACAGTATGGATAATAATACAGAAAAAGATACAGATGTGATCCTTGAGGTAAAGGATTTAAAGACCTATTTCAAGACCGGTCCGCACAAAGTCGTGAAAGCAGTTGAGGGAGTCAACTTCTCACTGCGGAAGGGCAAGGTGCTTGGAATAATAGGAGAGAGTGGTTCTGGCAAGAGCGTGACGGCGAGATCGATACTGAGGATCGTGGAATCTCCGGGTTACATAGCAGGCGGCGAGATCAGGTTCAAAGGTCAGGATATACTGAAGCTCCCAGAGAAGGAGATGAAGAGCATCCGTGGAAATGAGATCTCCATGATATTCCAGGATCCTACTACATCGTTCAATCCCTACATGACAATTGGAGCACAGCTTGCCGAGGCCTATAACGCACATACCCCATCGGGTTCAGAAAAGGCAAAACAGGAGATAATGAGAGTTCTCAAGCTTGTCGGAATAACCAACGGCGAGGAGGTCATAAAGAAATACCCGTGTGAGTTCTCAGCGGGTTTCAGACAGAGGATATTCATAGCGATGTCAATGATATTGTACCCGGATCTGCTCATAGCGGACGAGCCTACAACAAGTCTTGGAATCACCATTCAGGCGGAGATCATCGAAGCCCTCAGTGAGGTGCAGAAGCAGACCGGCATCTCCATCATGATAATCACCCACGACTTTGGCGTGGTGTCCCAGTTCTCAGACGACATATTTGTCATGTATGCGGGAAGATGCGTGGAGTCGGCATCCAAGAAGGATCTGCTCAGAAATCCAAAGCATCCTTATACGGTTGGACTTATCCGTTCTGTTCCGCTTCTCGAGGCTCGTAAGACGAAGAGACTGAAATCCATTCCGGGATTCCCGCCGGATATGTCAAATGTCCCGGAGGGATGTCCATTTGCTTCCCGTTGTGAATATGCGAAAGATATATGTCATAAAGAGGTGCCGGCACTGAAACCGGTTGGAGAGGGACATATGTGTGCCTGCCATTTCCCACTGGATTATGACATTAACGAAGATACAGAATTGGGGTGATCATATGAAGGATATAGTATTATCTTGCGATAATCTGCTGAAGCAGTATCCGGTGAAAAAGGGAATGTTCAACAAGGTTGTCGGACAGAAGAACATAGTCGACCATGTCTCGCTGGAGCTGGAAAAGGGCAAGACACTTGCGATCGTCGGAGAGTCGGGCTGTGGCAAGACGGTGCTGACGAGAGTCCTGCTGGGAATAGAGGACAAGACGGACGGAAGTATCGTATTTGAAGGAAAATCCGTGGACGATATGACGCCCCAGGAAAAGAGCGATATGAAAGCAAAGATACAGATGATCTTTCAGGACACTCTGGGATCGCTGCATCCGAGAATGAGTATCCGTGAATCACTTGAGGAGCCATTGATCCTGAATGGAGTGAAGGACAAGGAGGAGAGGGAGAAGATCATTCTGGACACACTTTCACAGGTTGGAATGGCACCGATGTTCCTTGACAGATATCCGCATCAGTTATCCGGTGGACAGAGACAGAGGATAATCATAGCGCGGTGTCTGGTCGTCACACCGAAGATCATATTTGCCGATGAGCCTATATCGGCACTGGACGTGTCATTGCAGGCACAGGTCATAAATATGCTGATGGATCTGCAGGACAAATATAAGTTGTCCATGCTGCTGATCGCCCACGATCTGGCTGTGGTGAGACAGATCGCGGATCAGATAAAGATCATGTATTTCGGAGAGATAGTCGAGAGTGCACCGAGCAGCGAGATATACAAGAATGCGCAGCACCCATATACAAAGGTTCTGCTCAAGGCGGCTCCGAGTATAAGCAAGGGACTTGAGGATGCGGGCTTTGACATAGACCTTAAGCCAGGTGATATACCTGATCCGGCAAAGCCGATGCCGGGATGTCCGTTCTGTACACGCTGTATATATGCGGATGAACGTTGCATGAAGGAGCGCCCGGAGGAGACAGAGGTATCACCGGGACATACGGTTCGCTGTCACAAGGCAGGACAGATATAACAGAGATTAAGGAGGAATCGTGATGGAATATAGTGCAGTCAGTACGATATGGATTATGGTAGGAACGGTACTCATTTTCTTCATGCAGGCGGGCTTTGCGATGCTTGAGACCGGCATGACGAGGGTAAAAAATGCAGGAAATATCGCCATGAAGAATCTGGTTGACTATTGTATCGGTTCGGTGACGTTCTGGTTGATAGGATTCGGAATTATGTATGGCGGCGATGGAGCTGTACTGGGTAAGATCAAAGGTGTGGCAATGGAATCGGTATATGGAGGCGGCATGCTTCCTGACGGAATCCCATTCTGGGCATTCCTGATATTTCAGACAGTATTCGCTGCGACGGCGGCGACCATCGTGTCGGGTGCCATGGCGGCGAGAACTAAATTTGCAGCATATTGTATCTACAGTCTGATGATAAGTCTGGTGATCTATCCTATATCGGGACACTGGATATGGGGAGACGGCTGGCTGGCACAGCTCGGATTCCATGATCTTGCCGGATCCACAGTTGTACATATGGTGGGCGGTGCCGCTGCATTTGCAGGAGCGTGGATGCTCGGCCCGCGTATCGGAAAGTATTCAAGAAGCGGAAAGTCGAAGAAGATACCGGGACACAGCATGCCGCTCTCGGTGCTTGGAATATTTATCCTGTGGTTTGGCTGGTTCGGTTTCAATGGAAGCTCGGTTCTGCCGTTGACAGGAGATACGGTGTCGCTTGTTGGTAAGGTGTTCTGTAACACCAATCTATCCGCTGCGGCTGGAGCAGTTTCAGCGATGTGCATAAGCTGGGCGTGGAAGAAGAAGCCGGATATCGCCATGACACTCAACGGTGCTCTGGCAGGTCTGGTTGCGATCACCGCGGGAGCCGACGTTATAAGCACACCGCTTGCGGTGTTGGTCGGAATCGTGGCCGGGGCGATAGTAGTTGGTGGAATGCATTTCATAGAGAACGTGGTAAAGATAGATGATCCTGTGGGAGCCATTGCGGCACATGGATTCGGAGGCCTGTGGGGAACTATAGCGGTTGGGTTATTCTCTGATGGAACCGCCACAAAGACAAAGGGACTGCTGCTCGGTGGCGGTGGCTATCAGTGCGGAATCCAGATCCTTGGCGGAATAGTTGTGTTCCTGTATGTATTTGCAGCTTCGGCACTACTGTTCAAGATCGTTCAGAAGACCATCGGCCTTCGTGTATCGGCTGAGGATGAGATGGATGGACTGGATATCAGTGAGCACGGATTTTCAAATACTTACACAGAGGTGCTGTCCTCAGACGGAATAAGCGCGCCTATGATGAATGTGCCTAAGATCGATGGCAAGGCATTTGACAGCACAGAAAATGCGGAGAATCTTAACATATCCAAGGTGGTCATCATAGCGAGAAAGAACAAGCTTGACGCACTGCTTCACGCCATGAATGACATAAATGTAACTGGAGTTACGATCACGGATGTGACCGGATATGGTATACAGAAGGGAAATAATGACAAATATTACCGCAGCTCGGATGCGGATCTGAACCTGCTTCCTAAGGTGAAGGTCGAGGTCATAGTCAGCACTGTACCTGTGTCCAGGGTTGTGGAAACTGCGGAGAAGGTGCTGTACTCCGGCAACTATGGCGATGGCAAGATATTCGTATACGATGTGAAAAATGTTGTGAAGGTTAGAACCGGAGAGGTTGGAAGAGAAGCATTGATTGATGAGAGCAAGTAGGAGAGGAGGCTTTTTTATGCGCAAGACAACAATTGATGAGGCGATCGCAAGGGTCGATGACTGGAAGGGCAAGGAGATCAGTTACAAGCCCGTTTCAGGAGGAATAACGAATCCGAATTTCAAAGTGGATGTGGAGGGAGAGCATTTCTTCCTCAAGATACCGGGAGCCGGCACGGATTACATAAACCGTGAAGTATGCCACGAGGCAAATGTGATCGCGGACGAGAGCAAGGCAGGCCCAAGAGTCTATTATTATTTCGGGGATACAGGTGTTGAGATATTCCAGTGGCTTGACGGCTACCGCCAGGTGACATTTGGCGATGTGTATGACAAAGATATATTCCAGTCGATATTCGAGAGGATCAGGGACTTCCACCATCTCGAGACAAAGCCGCTGAACCTGAAGCAGAGCATATTTGAACAGGCGTGGGATATGAACGCAAGGGCGAAGAAGGGCGGCTATATATCACCGTTTAATGACAAGATGGAGTATCTGCTCTCTGCTATTGAGAAGGCGCTGGCGGGCAGTGAGGAGCTGTGTCCGTGCCACAATGATTTCTGGACAAACAACCTGATGTACAACGAGGAGACAAATGATCTGAAGATCATAGATTATGAGTATGCGTCCATGAATGATCCTTATGTGGATCTGGGTCTGATATCTGCTGTGAACTATTTCACCGAGGATATGGACGTGGAGATGATGAAGATATACGGCGGAGGCAAGGTTGATGAGAGAGCATTTGCCAGAATGAAGCTGAACAAGATAGCCTGCGATATCAAGTGGGCGTATTGGGCACTGTATCAGGCGGCCAGCTCCAACGTGGAGTTTGATTACATGAACTGGTATGGACAGAAGATGGCGAGACTGCAGCATTTCTGGCTCGATTCAAGGCTGGATTACTGGCTCGACGTTGCGAGGGAGAAGAGTACCCGTATCAGTTGATGATCAGCAGATCGTATTATGAAACCGGTTCATGAAAGGGAGATGTATATCATGAAAGATTATTATAAGAATATGGAAGATTCATGGGTAGAATTTGTCAGTAAGAATATACGCGCACAGGCATATTCCGGGGAGGAGAAAGCCACCTCGGAGGTGTTTATGCAGGCCATGGAGGAGCTTGGTATTGAGCATTTCCGCGATGAGTGCGGCAACGTGGTCGGAGTCATCCGCGGAGAGGGTGACGGTCCAAACGTGCTTCTGACTGGACATATGGATGTTGTGCCTGAGGGAAGCATAGATGCATGGAGTCCGTATTCGCCATTTGAGCCGAAGGTGGAGGATGGAAAGTTATACGGCAGAGGCATAAGCGATATGCTTGCTGGCCTGACTTCGGAATTCTTTGCATTTATGGAGATCAAAAAGCTGGTGGATGCCGGGGCGAAGATATCGGGCAATCTTATATTTGCTGCAGTCGTCTATGAGGAGCCGGCGGAGAGTATCGGAACGATTTATCTTATGGAGCACACTCTTCCGGAGCACGGCCTTGATGTTGACCTGTGCTATCTGGGGGAGCCGTCAGACGGCAATCTTGCCATCGGACAGCGAGGCAAGATCGAGCTTGTCATAGAGGTGTGCGGTAAGGTGGCGCACTCGTCCGCTCCGCAGGAGGGCATAAATGCTGTTGAGAAAGCTCTCCCTATAATGGATGCGATCATGCATAACTTTGGCAGGGAACCGCTCGTACATGAGATGGGTAAGACGTCCATGGTCATCACTGATGTGGTGGTAACACCGGGACAGAAGTATTCCTGTGTGCCGGACTATTGTGAGATCACAGTGGATCAGAGATATGTGCCACCTATGACCATAGAGGATACGGTGAGCAGGGTTCAGAAATTCCTGGATGAGCAGAAGAAAAATGATCCTGAGCTCAGAGCTGTCGTTCATCCGAGAATGAATAAGAGGACGTGTTACACCGGTTATGAGGCGGAGGCGGCAAAGCAGCATCCGGCGTGGGTGACCGGCAAGGATAATGAGTATGTCGAGCTGACGTACAGGACGCTTAAGGAGCTTGGTCAGGATGTTGAGAAGATATACTGGCAGTTTGGAACCGACGGAAGCGTTATATGCGGCAAATACAACATACCGACTATAGGATATTCGGGTGCGATGATGAGTCAGGCGCATCAGGCACAGGAGCATGTGGAGATCGACAGGATCCTCGACTGTATAGAGGGATATACTGCGGTTCTCTGCAGGCTGTATGGACTGGATATGTCGGAATAAAGGTTTACACGGCACCGCTTATTTTGATACAATCATGTTGCAGGTCAGAAAACATAGGGCTCAGTTTATAAGGAAGTAAGGGAGGGGACAGATGTTAGCAGATCAGCGTAAACAGATAATATTGGATCAGGTAAATCTTAATCATTCGGTTACTGTTGCCAGACTGGTTGAGCTGCTGGGCGTGTCGACCGAGACGGTGAGACGTGATCTTGAGGATCTTGAAAATAACAACATGCTCACGAGGGTACACGGCGGTGCGGTTTCTGTGAAGAAGAGATACCGGTTTGAGAATATGGATGTCAGGGGCACATCCAATATGGAACTCAAGGAGCAGATAGCCAGGAAAGCGCTTGAGTATGTGAAGGATGGAGACACCATAGCGATAGATTCAGGCAGCACGGCGTCATTGTTCGCCATGGCACTGAAGGCGCGCAATTTTGACTCACTATCCGTCATAACCTATTCCTCGGAGGTGTTCTCCATATTATCGGAATGTGAAAATTACAGGATAACCCTGCTGGGCGGTGAATATCTCCCGAAGGAGAAGTTGTTTTATGGCTTCCTGACACATGAGGCGATGCAGAAACTGTATTTTTCAAAGGCATTTGTAGTACCTTCGGCACTTTCGGTCGAGGATGGCGCACATGATTTTATAAGGGAAACCTATGAGAATCAGTGCATGCTGATAGGCCATGCTAGCGAGGTATTTCTGCTGGCGGACAGCACGAAATTCGAGACAAAGGGAGATTTCAAGCTCAGTGATCTCCAGCCGGAATTCACCATCATAACCGACGATAAGCTTCCGGAGTCCGTATACAATATGTATAGAGATCACAAGCTGAACGTGGTAAGTTGATGACAGTCAAAAAAGTGTCTGTTTGCCTCTCTTTGGGTGTACAGAAGATCGATAAAATAGTATAATAAATATGCTATATAAAAGATTGGACGGACAACTAAAGGAGGGTTATGGTTATGTACGAGAACAAGGATATGCTCAGTTGGCTTGGCTATTTTGCAGACATAATGAAGGTCAGTCCTGAGAAGATAAAGATGCTGAATATATGCGGAAAGCAGAAGAACGTTGTTCCGACTATAGACACACACAAGAGAGTTCTTATATTTGCAGATCAGAGTCATGAGGATCTGTTGTACACGCTTTGGGAGAAGGGCTTTGGCGAGTATGACATGTGGTATGCAGAGGGTGTGGAGCCCGGCGGCGAGGTTCACCATGACAAGCTGGAGAAGGTGCTGAACAGGAAGATAACAGGGCCTACAGTTATATTCATCATGAACGAGAAGACAAGGGAATCCGTCAGATACGGAATTGCAAATGATTTCTTCTCGGCTGGAACAGTACACTATGTCGGCAAGGAGATAAGAGCAGTCATCATGAGTCTGCTGGATGTGGATACGCATGACACCATCCTGGCACTCCAGGCCGAGAGTATAGTCATTGAGGCTGCGATCGTGGCAAGCGAGGGCAACATTATAGCCGTTGAGCCGGACGAGGGTTCGAGAAGATCCATGGAGGAGAATGTTGACAAGTTCGGAGTACATAATGTACAGATAATCCCAGATATGAGCGAGGAGACTCTGGCAGCCATACCTGTTCCGAGACTGGCATTCATAGTTGCAAATCATTATCTGGAGTCAGATATGGAGAGACTGCTCAAGATCAATCCGAATATGCAGTTTGTCATATACACACTTGATCTAGGAATACTTGCACAGGCAAAGCTCATATTTGACAAGCTCGGAATAAAGAATATGGAGGCTATTCAGATATCTGTATCCAAAACCAACAAGGACAACATGTTCGTTACCCAGCCGTCACCATGGCTTATCACCGGTGGAGCAGAGTAATCGACATCATAATATTTATATATAAGAAAAACCGCCTTTATGTAATAGGCGGTTTTCTTGTGTCTTCCAGACGGACGATTCCGAGGATCGTTCCCAGACAAATGATATCACTTGTGAGATACAGGGATCTATCACATCTGCTGACAGCTTCAAGGTATGGTGAGCCATCCTTTTCTGTATATTTTCTGATCATCTCGACTCCATTCTCGTTCAGGAATAACGCAATATCTCCGAAATGAGGAAAGTTTTGTTCCACGGCTATAATATCATCCTTAATATAGATAGGATGGAGCATATTGGTCGTGAGCCTCAGACAATAATCTGCCTTTGGAAAATAATCGGCGGGTATCTCTATAAATTCTGTCGCGTGTGTTGAGTAGTCTGAATTGGAAGCAAGCGTGTGAGTTGAGGAAATACACGGAATCCTGCGCGTTTTGGCGCAGTACGCATCCGCTGAAGGAAGCTTCTTCTGCATGTGATCTTCAGAGTCCGCCATTAGCATGACCATCCGCTTGCCGTGGATGTTGAGTGTTCTGTATTTTTGCAGGAGATACAATTCCTCGTCCGTAAGGCTGCGCCTGTGGAGAAATCCATCCATGGTACATCCAAGTGCGTCTGCGATGGATATCATAAGCTGTATTCCCGGGCTCTTGGTCTTGCCGCTCCTGATGGCTTTTATCGTATCCTCAGAGACATCTGTCATCTCAGCTAACTGACTGATCGTAACCCCGCGTTCAGCCATGACTTCCCTGAGTCTTTTCCCTATATCGTATTGTTGCTGCATGTAATTCACCTCAGTAACATTATATAATAGAAGAAACAGGCTTGTCCAGTTGAAAAGTGTAAGAATATACACTTTTGCGATTTGTGTGTGCGCAGAAAAGTGTATGAACTGCTCTTTAATATGAAATTAAATATGATATAATGAATTTATCTGTTACATCGAGAGATGACAAGGGGGTCATTTTCTACAATAGTCTGTCACAATGGGGGTGACGGATTACGGCAGAGGGAACAAGGCTATCACGTGTCGAGCGTTAGGGCGTCGAACACGAGATAGCCTTTTTTCGTGGGGGGGTGAAGGACGGACGGCTGAGTATTCTTCCGCGGGGCGGGTATATCATCTGCTATATATGTGGTATCACGCTCTACTTCCTTCGCTTCGGCTTAGCTTCTATATGCACTCGTTTCCGGCCGCGATAAGGGCGATGCGGTTTCCAACTCGGCAAGAAGCACCGAAGCTCAGTCGTATTCGCTACCGATACCACATATATAGCAGATGATATACAGCCGCGGAAGAATACCCAGCCTGTTTCTGGCGGAAGGGTGATGGGCGTGGCGAATTTTACTTTGATGATTTGGAAGAAAAGCTAATTATAAACGAAATGTTAAAATTATAAAAAAAGTATAAACTGGCGATACGTTAGATTTTATGCGGGTTTCTTGGGAAAACTGTGACAAAAAACTGTTTTTGTTACGAAAAATAATACAAAAATAAAAAATGATTAAAATTTGACTATAAGGGCAAATAAATGACTTTAAATTTGTTTTGAATGGTGATAAAATACGCAAGCAAGGAGCGAGAGTAGCTTTTTAGAAAAAAAGATAGGGGAGTATGACCGTATGAATGTAGTATTTTTTGATGTAGACGGCGTACTGAATTCGGAGAAATTCCTGTGTGAGAAGCATGGGGAGTTTATCAATCCTAAGAATGTGGCTAACCTCAAGATGGTTGTGGATGCCACAGGAGCGAAGCTGGTCATGACAAGTGACTGGAGAAAACAGGTGATTGATAAGGATATCAGTAAGGCACACGTAAGGGAACTGATAGACAGACTTGCGGATGCTGGAATGGAAGTATATGGGGCAACTTCTTCAGGGGATGAGCTCAGAAACAAGTACGGGGATTATACCAGAGCCTGTGCAGTCAAGGATTATGTGGCTGCGAATTCCGTAGAGGGATATGTCATACTGGATGATATGGATATGGACTGGGAGGCTCATGAACTCGATTCTCACTGGATCAACACAGAGAACGTACTTGTGGGGCTGTCTGAGGCAGATGCCATGAATGCTATTTCTATAATAAACAAATAATAAATGAGAGAAGAAATAGTGTTTTGACATATAGGTGGTTGCGAAATAAGTAATTGAGAATGTGCCTGAGCTGTTTAGCATTACCCGCTCAGGGATATACGAAGCCGCCGGTCCTTAGATGGCGCGTTAGCGGCATCTTAGTACCGCAGCAGGCTGAGTTAAGCGGGAGCGCTCCCTGATGGGTATGCTAAAGCAGCTCAGACACTAGGATATTTGAATTTTCGCAAACACCTGATAGAAAACAGTGTGAAAGGAAGTGATGTCTTACGGATCTGGCAGAAGAGTTATCCAATGAACTCCAATGCAAAACAGTATTTACAATACCAATATTTGGTGGAATACCAGTAACAGAATCTGTGGTGGTAACATGGATCATTATGGCAGTGCTTGTACTGTTGTCGATTATCCTTGTAAGGAATCTCAAAGTTGAGAATCCGGGTAAGAAACAGCTTGTGCTGGAGACCATAATAACTACTTTTAACAACCTGTTCAAAGGTGTTATCGGAGAGGCGGGCATGAAGTATGTTCCGTATCTGATAACGGTTATTCTGTACATTGGCATGGCCAACATCATGGGTGTATTTGGCTTTAAACCACCGACAAAGGATCTGAATGTGACAGCCTCACTGGCCATCATGAGTATCATACTCGTACAGGTGGCAGGAATACGAGGAAAGGGGACAAAAGGCTGGGTCAAGAGTTTTGCAGAGCCGGTAGCAATAGTTGCACCGCTTAATGTACTTGAGCTTGTCATCAAGCCGCTGTCGCTGTGTATGCGACTTTTTGGTAATGTTCTCGGAGCATTCGTCATCATGAAGCTGATAGAGGCAGTAGTTCCACTCATTGTCCCTATCCCACTCAGCCTGTACTTTGATTTCTTTGATGGATTTTTACAGGCATTTGTATTTACTTTCCTGACTACGCTTTACATGCAGGAAGCGATGGAGTAAAGATTATCTGATTTTAAAAATGAAAATAAGAAGGAGAAAATGATATGAACGGATTATTAGCAATTGGAGCAGGTATAGCAGCATTAGTAGGACTTGGCGCAGGACTTGGAATTGGTCTTGCAACATCAAAGGCAGTTGAGGCTGTAGCTAGACAGCCGGAGGCAGACGGAAAGATCACAAAGCTTCTTATCATCGGTTGTGCCCTTGCAGAGGCAACAGCTATCTACGGTTTCGTAATCGGACTTCTTGCAATCATTCTTCTTAAGTAATCAGATTTTTGGTCAGATGGATATTTTAATAGAAATATCTAATAGAAATCTGGAATTGCAGAAGAGATGCGGATAATAGAAACAGAAAGATAGGAGTGGCTATATGATTGATATAGAATTTTCTACAATAGCATTCACCATTATCAACTTAATAGTTCTGTTTCTTCTTTTGAAGAAGTTCTTGATAGGACCGCTCAACGATGTCATCAAGAAGAGAGAAGATATGATCGCTGGCACCATATCGGATGCCAACAATCAGAAGGCTGAAGCAATGAAACTCAAGTCTCAGTATGAGGATACCCTTGCAGGGGTTGATGCTGAGTGCAGGGATCTCCGTGAGAAATCCCGTGTGGAGGCCCAGAATGAGTACAGCCGTATCATAGATCAGGCTGATGCAAAGTCAGTCAAGATGATAAAGGATGCGGAGAAGACCATAGAGATCAAGCAGAACAAGGCACTTTCTGATATGCAGTCACAGATCGCAGAGCTTGCAATGGCAGCAGCCGGCAAGATCGTGGGCGGTGAAGGTGATGCGGAATCAGCAGGAGCTGCCATGTATGACGAGTTTTTGAATGAAGTAGGTGATTCAGGTGACACAGAAGGCAATTAATTACGGAATTGTCCTCTATCAGCTTGGAATCAGTCAGGACATGGTGGAGGAGATAAAGGCGCTTGTGGATGGTAGTCCGGAGCTGGTATATGCACTGGCAGATCCGGTGGTCAGCCACGCGGACAAGCGCAAGGTCGTTGACAGGGTATTTGACAGATTTGGCAATAAGAATCTGGTAAATTTCATGAAGACCCTGTGTGACAACGATGGATTTGACATGATACATGACATATTTGACGAGTATGAGAAGTATGCCAGAGAGCAGCAGGATATCCTTTCGGCAACTCTCTATTATGTCACACCGCCAACTGATAAGCAGAAGGCAGGTATCGAGAACTTCCTTATGAAAGAGTATGGAAGCAAGGCGGTACAGCTTTCTATGGTGGAGAAAAAAGAATTGATAGGTGGATTTGTCATAAGAACGGGAGACCGCGAGTACGACAGAAGCATTCTGGGCAGGTACAAATCCCTTAGACAGAAACTGGTTATGAGGTGATAAATTGAGTTCAATTAGTTCAGAGGATATTATTTCTATACTCAAAGAAGAGATAGAGAATTATGATTTTGACTCCAGGGACAAAGAAGTCGGTAAGGTCATCTATGTAGGTGATGGAATCGTAACCGTATACGGTATAGACAATGCCATGTACGGCGAGATCGTTGTTTTTGAGAATGGTGTCAAAGGTATGGTTCAGGATATCAGAAGAACAGAGATAGGATGTATTCTGTTCGGTCGTGATACAGGAATCAAAGAAGGAACAAAGGTCAGCAGAACGGGAAAGCGTGCAGGCATCCCTGTAGGCGATGCATTTATCGGACGTATAGTTGATGCCCTTGGAGCACCTATAGATGGAAAGGGCAGCATAGAGTCAACGGATTATCGTCCAATAGAGAATCCGGCTCCAAGCATAGTTGATCGTAAGTCGGTCAACCAGCCGCTTCAGACAGGAATCCTCTCGATAGATGCCATGTTCCCAATCGGAAGAGGACAGAGAGAGCTGATCATAGGAGACAGACAGACAGGTAAGACATCCATAGCGATAGATACCATTCTGAATCAGAAGGGCAAGGATGTCATCTGTGTATATGTGGCTATAGGCCAGAAGGCTTCAACAATAGCCAAGGTTGTAAATAACCTGAACAAATATGATGCCATGGACTACACGATAGTCGTTGCATCTACAGCAAGTGATTCAGCACCACTTCAGTATATTGCGCCTTATTCAGGTACAGCGATCGCTGAGTATTTCATGCATAAGGGCAAGGATGTGCTGATCGTGTACGATGATCTGTCAAAGCACGCTGTTGCTTACAGAACATTGTCACTGCTTCTCGGACGTTCACCAGGACGTGAGGCATATCCTGGAGATGTATTCTATCTCCATTCAAGACTTCTTGAGAGATCAAGTAAGCTTAAGGATGAGCTGGGCGGAGGCTCCATCACAGCCCTTCCTATTATCGAGACACAGGCAGGCGATGTATCTGCTTATATACCTACAAATGTTATATCTATCACAGATGGACAGATATTCCTCGAGAGCGATCTGTTCTTCTCAGGTATGAGACCTGCTGTCAACGTCGGTCTGTCGGTATCACGAGTTGGTGGTGCAGCGCAGACAAAGGCGATGAAGAAGGCCGCAGGAAGTATCCGTATCGATCTGGCACAGTACAGAGAGATGGAGGTGTTCACACAGTTCAGTTCAGATCTTGATGAGAACACCAAGGAACAGCTTCAGTATGGCAAGGGACTTATGGAGCTTTTAAAGCAGCCTTTGTGCAATCCGCTGTCAATGGCCGAGGAGGTTATCATTCTGGTAGCAGCTACCAATAAGGTATTCCTTCCAGTTGAGGTTTCAGAGGTCAAGAAGAAGAAACTTGAGATGCTTGAATACTTCCACAGTGCCCATAAGGATATCGTGGATGAGATCGAGGAGAAGCAGGTGCTTACCGATGAGCTGAAGGACAAGATAGTCGCAGCCGCTAAGGAGTTTATCGAGAGGTAGATCTCAGGAGAAATAAGAAGATTCGTTGAGAGGTGATTTGATTGGCAAATACCAAAGAAATCCAGAATAGAATAAAGAGTATCAAGGATACTCAGAAGATCACCAATGCAATGTATATGATCTCATCTTCCAAGCTTAAAAAGGCGAGGACAGATCTTGAGAACACGGAGCCTTACTTCTACACACTCCAGGTTGCTCTTGCCAGAATGCTCAGACATGTTCCTGAGATGGAGCATCTGTACTTCGACAGCAGAGAGGGAATCAAGGAAGAGGACAGAAGGCGAGGTTATCTGGTCATTACCGCCGACAAAGGTATGGCTGGTGCCTACAACCACAATGTAATCAAGATCGCTGAGCAGGAGCTTGCAACCCACCCAAACAGTGAGCTGTATGTAGTCGGCCAGGTGGGAAGACACTACTTCGCCAAGAAGGGAGTGCCTATAGATATACATTTCCAGTATACAGCGCAGAATCCTAGTCTTCACAGAGCCAGAGTCATAGCGGACAAGATGCTTGAGAACTATGAGAATGGCGATATAGATGAGGTATACATCATATATACCAACATGAAGAGCAGTGTGGTCGTTGAACCGCAGATGATACAGCTCCTCCCTATGAAGAGGACTGACTTCGCAGGCGTTCCTGCGGATGTGTTCCACGAGGAGATTACCATGGAGCCTTCACCGAAGGCAGTGCTTGACCGAATCGTACCAAACTGTGTCATGGGATATATATACGGCGCTCTGGTAGAGTCCTTCTGCAGTGAGCAGAACAGCCGAATGATGGCGATGGACTCAGCCACAAAGAGTGCCAAGGAGATGCTGGATGATCTCAATATCAAATACAACAGAGCAAGGCAGGCAGCCATAACGCAGGAGATCACAGAGATCGCGGGCGGCGCCAGAGCTCAGAGAGACAGGAGCTAATAAGCTCAATAAATAATTGTAAAGGAGGTCTGATGTTTTGAAAAATGGTAAGATAGTACAGGTCATGGGACCTGTCGTAGACGTAGAATTTCCAGACAACGATCTGCCATACATCAAGGATGCTCTTGAAGTAGATAATCATGGAAAAAAATGTGTTATGGAAGTAGCACAGCACGTAGGAAATAATACAGTAAGATGTATCATGCTGTCCGCCAGCGAGGGACTTTCAAGAGATATGGAAGTCGTTGCGACCGGATCAGGAATCAAAGTTCCAGTAGGAAATCAGACACTTGGACGTCTGTTCAACGTGCTTGGTGAGACAATAGATGGCAAGGAGGATCTCTCAGACACAGAGCACTGGGTAATCCACAGAGAGCCGCCAACATTTGAGAATCAGAGTCCTGTCATCGAGATACTTGAGACAGGTATCAAGGTCATAGATCTTCTTGCACCTTACTCAAAGGGTGGTAAGATCGGTCTGTTCGGCGGTGCCGGAGTTGGTAAGACAGTCCTTATCCAGGAACTTATCCAGAATATCGCATCCGTACATGGTGGATACTCAATATTCACCGGTGTTGGAGAGCGTTCAAGAGAGGGAAATGATCTGTGGACAGAGATGAGCGAGTCAGGCGTTATCGACAAGACCGCCCTGGTGTTCGGACAGATGAATGAGCCACCTGGAGCCAGAATGAGAGTTGCAGAGACAGGACTTACAATGGCAGAGTATTTCCGTGATGTAAATCATCAGGATGTGCTTCTGTTCATCGACAATATATTCAGATTTACACAGGCAGGTTCAGAGGTTTCATCACTTCTCGGACGTATGCCATCAGCCGTTGGTTATCAGCCAACACTTGCAAATGAGATGGGTGAGCTTCAGGAGCGAATCGCATCTACCAAGGAAGGATCAGTCACGTCAGTCCAGGCCGTATATGTGCCAGCCGATGACCTTACAGATCCTGCCCCAGCCACAACATTTGCGCATCTGGATGCAAATACAGTTCTTTCAAGAAAGATTGTTGAGCAGGGTATCTATCCGGCAGTAGATCCGCTGGAGTCAAGCTCACGAATTCTTGAGGCTGATATAGTCGGCGAGGAGCATTATAATGTTGCAAGACGTGTACAGGAGATACTTCAGAAGTACAAGGAGCTGCAGGATATCATCGCAATCCTCGGTATGGAGGAGCTGTCAGATGAGGATAAGCTTACAGTTACTAGAGCCAGAAAGGTTCAGAGATTCCTGTCACAGCCATTCCATGTTGCTGAGAACTTCACAGGTATTCCTGGAAAGTATGTAAGTCTCAAGGATACGATCAAGGGCTTCAAGATGATCGTTGACGGTGAGATGGACGAGTATCCTGAGTGGGCATTCTTCAATGTAGGTACTATAGAGGAAGTAAAGGAAAAGGCCGAGAAAGGTCAGTAAAGGAAGTGCGTAGATGAATACATTTTATCTGAGAGTTATTTCCAGCAATAAGATATTCTTCGAAGGCCGAGTAGAGAAGATCATTCTTCCACTTGAAGATGGAGAGAAAGCGGTTCTTGCACATCACGAGAACATGGTCATAGCCACCAGCATAGGCGAGATCAGGATTACCACCAGCAAGGGTGAGCAGGTAGTCGGTGTTGTCGGTGAGGGCTTTGTTCAGATAGTAAATAACCGAGTTGTCCTTATCGTGGATTCCGCAGAGAAGCCGGAGGATATCGACAGGGTCAGAGCCAAGGAGGCAAAGATCAGAGCGGAAGAGAGACTCAGACAGAAAGAGAGTCTGAAGGAATACAAGCAGAGCGAGGCATCACTTGCCCGTGCACTCACAAGACTCAGAGTGACAGAGAAGATATAAAACCCAGCGCAGAAACCCCAAGCGCCTGCTTGCAGGCATTTGGGGGTTTCAAGCGGTTTTAACGAGAAGTCGTTCGGCGTAAGCCGAACATAGAGCGCGTCAGCGCGGGACTTCGAGTCTAGAAGAATCCCGTCAGTCGAAAGTGCAGCGGGGCGAAGACAGAGCGCGTCAGCGCGGGACTTCGAGTCTAGAAGAATCCCGTCAGTCGAAAGTGCAGCGGGGCGAAGACAGAGCGCGTCAGCGCGGGACTTCGAGTCTAGAAGAATCCCGTCAGTCGAAAGTGCAGCGGGGCGAAGACAGAGCGCGTCAGCGCGGGACTTCGAGTCTATTATAAAAGGCAGTGCCAGCAGCGGGACGATGAAACCGATGTGGCGTTGCCTTTTTATGTGCAGACACAATAGATAAAATGTTACTTGACAACTTTTGCCTTTACTGAGAAAATTACTAGATAGTATATGGTGAACTGTATATACAGTGAACTATGTATATAAGAGTTTATGAAAAAGAGGACGTGTGCATGTATATGCACACATTTTTGAGTTAAAGGTATTTGGTTAGAGGTATTTATGTTAAGATTTATTTGGGTAATAGTTTCGTGCTTGTTTCTGATCATGTACTATGTGCCAAAGATGTCGTATTATGCTAGGCACCCGGAAAAATATGGTGAGGATATATGTTATCAGATGGCACAGGTTATGTGCAATCATGTGAGACGTCGTGCTTTTATCAAGACGGTTGCCACGGGTATGGAGAACCTTCCTAAGGAGGGTGGATATATCATGTATGCCAATCATCAGGGTAAGTATGATGTACTGGGAGTTATAGTTTCCCATGACAAACCGATTACGTATGTCATGGATGCAAAGAGGTCGAAGCTGTTCATAGCAGATCAGCTTACGGATCTTGTGAAGGCACAGAGACTTGACAAGGAAGACATAAAGCAGCAGGTACAGGTTATAAACGATGTATCCACGGAGATCAAGGCGGGAAGGAGATATATTTTATTCCCGGAGGGAGGATACGATCACAGTCACAATGAGCTCAAGGAGTTCATGCCGGGAAGCTTCAAGATCGCCAAGAAGGCGAAGTGTCCTATCGTTCCAGTCGTGCTGTATGATTCCTTCAAGCCATTTGAAGGATGGTCACTGAGGCGTGTGACGACACAGCTTGCATTTCTGGAGCCGATCCCATATGAGGTTATAGCGGATAAGACGACCACAGAGATCAGGGATATGGTCGTTGACAAGATCCAGAGGAAGCTTGATACGATGGAGACAATGAATTGTTGGTAACGATATATGGATAATTATTCTGAACGGGCAGGTCATGTTGATGATCTGCCCGTTCGGGGGTTACGGAAGCTAGGTGTTGACTATATCAAATCAGGTGAATACAATATAAAAGGGTATTTAACCACAAAAACAAGGATTGGGAAGTAGAGATATGGGACAGAGTAAAGAGAGAAACAGTAATGAAAAAAGCGGATTCCTCAAGAAGCTTATAATAGTTCTGGCAGTGGCGATCGTGGTAGTATTTGCGGTATTTTATGTGATCTATTACAGATTTTCATATCAGGCGGACAAGCTGGCAAAGGAGACCGCCCGCATATACGCATTTGGCGATGGCGGAGAGATGGCTGACATGATAGCCCCGGGATACGTGAAGAAGTTTGAGGATTCGTCAAAGGTTTTGTCGGTGAGTGACATACAGGACATATATATAAACAAGTTCAGAGCGTATACAGATGAGCAGGTCGGGGATATAGATACGATCGAGTGCAAGGTCACCGATATACAGGCGGTGAGCAATATAGAGGATGTGCAGCAGCAATTTGCGGACAACGGAGTTAAGGGCGTGTCCCAGTACAGAAGTGTGGAAGCCGACTGGATAGTGACAGGCAAGGATGGCGGCGAGGTCACGGTACACGTTCAGGAATGTATGTTGAAGTGCGACGATGGCTGGTATGTGGACTATGTCCGTATGCCGGATGAAATAGACAGCATGAGTACGCCGGTCGATTCCGGGGATGCTGACAGTGAGGAGACAACAGAGGCGGAGACCACTGAATAATATTGTGTGTATAAGATTGGAAGGGCATACAGTATACAAGAAAGAAGGCTGACAAAAAATGTATGATGTGAGATCCATGAAGGCAGAGGACTTCATAGATGATGGCGAGATCCGTGAGACGCTGGACTATGCGGATCAGAACAAGGACAATGTGGAGCTTATCGACAGTATCATGGAGAAGGCAAAGCTCAGGAAGGGGCTTACCCACAGGGAGGCATCCGTGCTTCTTGCGTGTGAGATGCCGGACAAGATAAATGAGATATATGATCTGGCGGAGCAGATCAAGAAGGACTTCTACGGCAACAGAATAGTTATGTTCGCGCCGCTGTATCTGTCCAACTACTGTGTAAATGGGTGTGTGTATTGTCCGTATCACATCAAGAATAAGCATATAGCCAGAAAGAAGCTCACCCAGGAAGAGGTGAGACGGGAGGTCATAGCACTGCAGGATATGGGTCACAAGAGACTGGCCATTGAGGCCGGTGAGGATCCTCAGATGAATCCTATCGAGTACATCCTGGAGTGTATAGACACGATATACAGCATCAAGCACAAGAACGGTGCAATAAGGCGTGTAAATGTAAATATAGCGGCGACCACAGTGGAGAACTACAGGAAGCTGCACGAGGCAGGAATTGGAACGTACATCCTCTTCCAGGAGACCTACGATAAGGAAGCGTATGAGAAGCTTCATCCATATGGACCGAAGCATGACTATGCATATCACACAGAGGCTATGGACCGTGCTATGGAAGGTGGTATAGACGATGTGGGTCTGGGAGTGCTCTTTGGTCTGGACAAGTATAGGTACGAATTTGCGGGGCTGCTGATGCATGCGGAGCACCTTGAGGCTGTTCATGGAGTTGGTCCGCACACCATCAGTGTGCCAAGAGTCAAGAAGGCTGACGACATAGATCCTGAGGCATTTGACAACGGAATAAGCGACGATGTATTCTGCAAGATCGCAGCATGTATCAGAATCGCCGTTCCTTATACAGGAATGATAATCTCCACAAGGGAGAATCCAAAGGTCAGGGACGAGATCATAAGGCTTGGAGTGTCGCAGATAAGTGGTGGTTCCAAGACCAGTGTGGGGGGTTACTATGAGCCGGAGCCAGAGGATGAGAAGTCGGAGCAGTTCGATGTCAGCGACACGAGAACTCTGGATCAGGTTGTGAACTGGCTGATGACCAAGGGCTATATACCATCGTTCTGTACGGCATGTTACAGAGAGGGCAGAACCGGCGACAGGTTCATGAGCCTGTGCAAGAGCGGACAGATACAGAACTGCTGTCATCCGAACGCACTCATGACGCTGGAGGAATATCTGGTGGATTATGCTTCGCCGGAGACCGCGGAGATAGGCCGGAGACTCATACAGGATGAGCTGAAGAATATTCCGAATGAGAAAGTCAGACAGATAGTGGTCGAGAGACTTGACAGGATAAAGCACGGAGACAGAGATTTTAGATTCTAACACATTGTGGAGGAGCAAAATGAGTTTAAACGATACACCGTCGGCAAACAGAGTGCATATAGGTTTCTTTGGATGCAGGAACGCCGGCAAGTCCAGTCTGGTAAATGCAGTGACGGGGCAGAGCCTTGCTGTTGTGTCGGATGTGGCGGGAACCACCACGGATCCGGTGTACAAGTCCATGGAGCTGCTTCCGCTTGGACCGGTGGTCATCATAGATACACCGGGAATAGACGATACCGGCGAGCTGGGTGAACTCAGGGTGTCGAAGACCAGACAGGTGCTTGCGAAGATAGATGTCGCCGTGCTGGTGGTTGATGGTTCGGTTGGCCTTTCGGCGGCGGACAGGGAGCTCACAGAGCTTTTCAAAGAGAAGAATATAAATTATATAATTGCGTACAATAAGAGTGATCTCGTTAAAGATGATACAATGGTTCAGAATTCAGCGGAGAATTCCATATGGGTCAGCGCAGAGCGCAGACAGGGAATAGAGGAGCTGAAGGAATTGATAGGAAAGCTCACGGTGACAGACACCATGACCAGGAGACTGGTCGGAGATCTGATACAGCCTGGAGACATGGTGGTGCTGGTCATACCGATAGATTCTGCAGCTCCGAAGGGCAGGCTGATACTTCCGCAGCAGCAGGTCGTAAGGGATGTTCTTGAGACCGGAGCTACGGCTGTGGTGTGCAGGGACACGGAGCTTGAGGATACTCTGAGACGGCTGGAGGGGAAGGTATCTCTGGTGGTCACTGACTCCCAGGCATTTGCAAAGGTTATGAAGATCGTGCCGTATGACATATATCTGACGTCATTCTCAATACTGATGGCAAGATTTAAAGGGCAGCTTGATGCGGCGGTAAATGGCGCATATGTCCTGGACAGGCTGAGGGATGAAGGCCAGCGGACAGATGCGGACAGCAGACCTCCAAGGATACTCATAGCTGAGGGCTGCACCCATCACAGACAGTGTGATGATATAGGAACTGTGAAGCTGCCAGGATGGATACGCAGATACACAGGACTTGAGCCTGAATTTACATTTGTCAGCGGAATGGAATTCCCGGAGGATCTGACAGGATATGATCTGGTGATACACTGCGGAGGCTGTATGCTGAATGAACGCGAGATGAAGAGTCGTCAGGGAAGGGCGGAGCAGCAGAGTATCCCGATGACGAATTATGGAACTGCTATAGCTCATATGAATGGGATTCTTGACAGGAGTCTGAGGATTTTTCAGACAAAGACGGACATATAAATATTGGGATGAAAGGTGATCGATATGGCAAAGACAGGTTTGGTACTTGAGGGCGGCGGCCAGAGAGGCATATATACCGCCGGAGTCCTGGATGTGTTCATGGACAATGATATAGAGGTCGACGGTGTCATAGGGGTGTCGGCGGGAGCCATACATGGACTCTCCTATGTGGCGAGACAGAGAGGGCGCAACATGCGTTACAATATGAAGTACAGGAACAACAAGCACTACATGAGCCTGTACTCCCTTTTAACTACAGGAGATATATGTGGTGAGCAGTTCTGCTACCACGATATCCCGGAGAAACTGGATCCACTTGACTACGATGCATTCCTTGCAAATCCTACGAAGCTCTATGTGGGATGTTCTAATCTGGATACAGGAGAGGCGGAGTATCTGGAGTGTACAGATATGAGAAAGCCTGAGGATGTGAATAAGGTGAGGGCTTCGGCATCCCTCCCACTGGTGTCCAATATTGTAGAGGTTGATGGAATGAAGCTGCTGGATGGAGGTGTATCCGACAGCATACCGATATTTGCATTCAGAAGGATGGGCTACAGGAGAAATATAGTAGTTCTGACAAGACCGGAGGGATACCGCAAGGGCCCGGACAAGATGCTCAGGCTGGAGGCCGGAAGGTACAGGGAGTACCCTGAGTTCGTTAAAAGATGTCACATGAGACACATGTATTACAACAAGACCCTGGACAAGCTGGAGGAGCTTGAAAAGGAGGGTGATACGTTGATAATCAGACCGAGTGAGACTATAGAGATATCAAGGCTTGAGAAGAAGCCGGAGATGATCGAGGCCATGTATGAGCTGGGTGTGTACGATGCAAAGGAGAAATTGCAGCAGGTTAAGAAATTCCTGCGTGAGAGTAAGGAAGAAAGCAGGGACTACACACATGGACAGGCGCAGCAACAGACGGCGGTTACACAGCAGACCCGATAATGGAATATATGACAGATTGATACTTTCGGGAATGGACATTCCTGAGAGTGTGGATACACAGAAGAAGGCACAGGAGAATCACAGCAAAATGGCTGAGACTCCTGTGCCTTCTCTCATACTGTCACTTTCGGTATCTACAATATTCACCATGCTGGTGGCAACCACCTACAATATTGTAGATACCTATTTTGTATCAGACCTTGGAGAAAGCAGCGTGGCCGCAGTGGGGATCATGTTCTCTGTCATGGCGCTGATACAGGCTGTGGGTTACACCTGGGGTATGGGAGCTGGAAGCGAGATAGCGAGACTCCTGGGTAAGCAGAAGAAGCGTGAGGCGGAGCAGACGCTTGCCACGGCGCTGGCGGGAGGAATACTGTCGGGCGCGGTCATGGCGGTTATATTTGCTGTGTTCAGGGAGGATGTGGTAAGACTTCTGGGAGCCACGGACACAAGTCTTGCTCCTGCGGAGCAGTATGGAATATATATCATGCTGGCGGCTCCGGTCATGTGCGGTGCCTATGTTCTGAACAATGCCCTGCGGGCTGAGGGGCAGCCGTATCTTGCCCTGCTGGGTATTCTGGCAGGAGGACTGTCAAATGCGTTATTTGACTATATATTGGTGAGAGTGCTTGGACTTGGAATAGCCGGTGCAGGCATAGCGACCCTTGCCGGACAGGGGATAAGTCTTGCCATAATGTATATATGTGTCAGGTCAAGGTGCAGCGTGGTAAGGCTGCATATATCAGACTTGTGGAGCTTCAGATATGGGGTGCGTATAGTGAGAACAGGGCTGCCATCCTTCCTGAGACAGGGGCTCATGTGCCTTGCGGCGGTCATGATAAGCAGAAGCTGCAGGCAGTACGGAGATGGAGCCATGGCGGGCATCACAGTTGCAAATAAGATATTTGCAGTCATATTTGCGGTGTTGGTGGGCTATGGACAAGGATTTGCCCCGGTGTGCGGGTTTGCCTATGGTGCAGGACTTTCATCCAGGGTCAGGGCATCTCTGAGATTTACTATGATAACTGCGGTTATATTCATGTGTGCCATGGGTGCTGCGACCTGGGTGTGGGCATCCGAGGTGGCCGGTGTATTCTTGCATGAAGGTGGCACTCAAGCTATGCAGCTTGCGGCGCTGTCTCTCCGGGCGCATGCCATATCCATGCCGTTTGCAGCTGTGTGTCTGGTGACCGGAATGTACTATCAGGCTCTTGGAGCATATGGAAAAGCCACCCTCATATCCGCCCTGCGGCAGGGAGTATGTTTTATACCATTGGTATTCATACTGCCGCGCATGTATGGCGTAGATGGAGTGGCTTTTGTCCAGGCCGCCGCCGATGTGCTGGCGGGGATTGTCTCGGCCTTTTATCTGCTATATACAAATGAAAAATAGTCCGTGTTTATCATCTCGTCCGATATATACAGCCGGTTTTCAACCTCCTCGATCATCTGATCCACGTATCCATCAGGGATCTGTGACTCAGGGACGAAGTAAGAGGTCTCCCCCGTGCTGGCATCGTACCTGACCTTGTCGGTCATAAAGCTTTGATCCGCGAAGATCACAAGCTCATCGGAATCGGACAAAATGTTGCGTCCTGCCAGGAGTCTTGAGTCAAAGTCGGCTCCGAGAAGGTTTAACACAGTTGGAAGTATGTCCACACTGGAGCAGAGCTTGTCGACAACTACTGGCTTCTCCATGGATGAGCTCCATATACCAAACTGGTTGTGGTGAAGCTCAAAGTCATCATTCTCTATGTCCTTGCCCGCAAGCTCGTTGTAGGTGCCGTCGCTGAGTCCGTAAGGATAGTGGTCAGGTGCCACGATGAACAGAGTGTTGTCCAGCTTGCCAGTCTCTTCCAGCTTATCCATCAGGAATTCCAGAGCCTTGTCAAGCTCCATCTGGGCTGCAACATAGGCTATGGCCTCATCTGAGTACCCTTTTCCGGAGAGGACATTCTCGGCTCCCTCCCTGTTAATCATGCATATATACTGATTGTCGTAATTGTAAGGCAGATGGCCGGAGAAACTCATAAAATACATGTTAAATTTGTCATCCTGAATGAAATCCCCATACACAGCCTCCATACATTCGAGATCGGAATACATAACGTGGTCAGGAATATCCAATCCTGCGCCGATGGCCTTGAAGGTGGTGTAGCCCATATTCGGATGGGTTCTTGTTCTGTCGTAGTATGTGGCATCAAAGTCGTGGTAGCCGTAGCTCTTGTAGCCCTGTGCGTTCAACATATTGCCGAGGGCGTATGGCTGATAGGTGTCCGCGGATGCCTCAAAGCTCCATTTGGAGGATGCCGGATACTGGCTAAGGCAGTTGGTATATTCGCCGTCTATGGTGCTGTGATACCACAGTGGGTTGTAGAAGTTAGTAAATTCAAAGCCTTCGTGATAAATCTTGTACAGTGTCGGTGTGGCCTCCCTGGATATTCCATATGTACTGAGACTTTCAGCGGTGACAAATACCACATTGTACCCCTCGAACATGCCGGTGTATTCGTCCGTGTAAGTTGGCTGTACCCCCGAGAAATATGCCGTCAGGTTTTTAAGCTCCTCGTCGTCGGTCTGGTTGTACAGACCTTTGAAGTCTATGCTCTCATCAATCTGTGGAACATATGCCGGCTCACCGGCCTCGGTTGATCCTGCCGCCTGATCTGAGCCGCCGGTCTGAGAAGCTGATGAAAAATCTGTCCCGTCCGCAGATGCGGCATTGATATCTAATGCGGCAGTCTGTGCATCTGACTGATTATCTCCAATATCTGCAAGCTCAAATGTCTTGCTCTGGCTGCTCTGAGTCACCATGGTCACACAGTCTCTTCCCGTGGTGACCATGACTCCAAGCTTGTTCATGGACAGTTCAAGTACATAGCGTCCGTGGAACAGCGCATATGGAGTATAGGCCGCAGTCCCGTGCACTGCCAGAATACAGATGGCAAGTACCCATGCAGCTACGGAGATACCCAGCTGCACCAGCACTGCCCTGAGCACACCAGGCTTCTGTCCGATGCGGCATCTGCCAAATGAAAACCAGAACCTGTTCATGATGATAAGACATATAAGTGGCAGCAGGAACAGCACTATGATATACCAGTTGGATCGCAATGCTGAAAAAAGCACAGTCCTGAAGTTCATAGCATCCTGGGCACCGCCGATGGACACCAGACTCAAAAATGTTCTGAATATCTTATAGTATACAAATTGTGCAATATAGTAGATCGTAAATATACTCCACAGCAGGTAGGCTATGGCTGCATTTGCATATCTGTGCCAGAAGGAGGTCAGTGCTGACAGGGTAAGTCCGCATGCCAGCGCAAATGTCAGGGGATGTAGTATGCTGCTGCCTGCAGATCCATAAATTGCAATGTGAAACAGGATCTCCATATAAATAAAGGCCAGCGGAAAGAATATGGAACGCCACAGCAGACCACAGTGTCTGCTTTGAGTTGTATCTGTTTTCATCTGGCATCTCCTTATTCGCGTGTGAGTATGTCGTCAAGTGCGACCCTCACTCCTATAGGATCTGTGACCAGAAGAGTGTGGAAACCAAGCTTTGCGGCGGCATCGAGATTCGCCTGCCTGTCATCAAGAAAAATGGATTCCTCAGGGACAAGGTTATATTTGTTGCAGAGATGCTCATAGATGGCGGCGTCTGGCTTGGTCACGTGGTATTCATAGGAGACCACTCTTCCGTCCGTGTAAGGCAGGAAGTGGAATCTAGGCGTGTGGAGTGCAAACAGTCTTCTTGGGTAGTTGGACAGGAGGTAGATGTTGTAACCTCTGGACTTGAGATCCTTGAGCCACATGTCGGCTCCCGGGAACATGTCCACCACTTCATCGAGATTGTTCATGAACAGGTCTATGTAGCTGCTGCATTCCGGGCTGAGTTCCTTGAAACGTTTGATGAGCTCTGGCTCAGGCATATCGTCCAGGTCAAAATGATTCCACATAGGGTGGTTTATCATGTTGTGATCAAGAGTATCTATCACGTCCGCTGGTATGCCAAGCTTCTCCATGGTGCTTTTCCAGTGGAAGTCTACGAGGACCATGCCAATATCAAAGATTATATTTTTCATATGTATATTCCTTTCGTGTCGTATGCTGCCGTATAAGTGCAGATTATGTCGTCACAGAAATTTTAACTCATAATAGGACAAAAATATACTCAAATATTTGCGGAAATGCTGACAAATACCTAATATGCTTGTTTACAGTTTTCCGGTCACAGTGTTACAATGATTAAATCGGCAATGTAAGGGGAAATACAGTGTATGATATACGTATTTGTGGACTTTGAAATGAATATGATAGATTCAGAGTATAAGAAGGAAAAGAAAATATGTAAGAGCGAGATCATAGAGATCGGTGCGGTTAAACTGGATGAAGATTATAATGAGATAGATTCGTTTAAGAGTTATGTGAAGCCGGCATATGGAACCATGGCTTCGCGTATAATAAAGCTCACAGGAATAACAGATGATATGGTGGAGGATGCTCCTTCATATGCTTTTGCCATGGGGAGCTTTATAGAGTGGTGTGCTGATGCCGATGTGATATACGCATGGAGTGAGAATGACCTGAGACAGCTCCGCAAGGAGGCCAGGCTGAAGGAATACACGCACCCCGGGCTGGAAAGTATCATATCAAGGTGGAAGGATTTCCAGAAGGAATATGCCAAGCTCATAGGAACGTCAAGAAGGATATCACTGTCGGACGCTGTGTTTTATCTGGGAGAAAACTTTCAGGGGGCAGAGCATGATGCCCTGTGGGATGCCAGGAATACCGCTGAGGTGTTCAAGCTCTCAAAGGATGAGGAGAATTTTTTCAGGATCATGGCCCCGGTCATCGATGTGTACAAGCCCAAGAAGAATCTGACATATTCCCTGTCCGAGGCATTTGGAGATATACATCTGGGTGAATAGATATGTAATTGATGACTACATAGAATAATAATGTGGATTATTAGGAGGACTTCATGAACTGGAATAAGAGGGATACAGTGAGGACCGTGATTATATTGTGCGGTGTGGTGCTGTTTGCATATGTACTGTTTAATTTTGATAAGGTGTCCAGTATGTTCAGCTGGCTCATCAATATACTCATGCCATTTGTCATAGGATTTGCCATAGCATTTGTGGTGAATGTACCTATGAAGGGACTTGAAAAGGTATTGTTTAAGAATAAAGACAGCAGACTGTACAGGTTCAGGAGACCAGTGTGCCTCATACTGTCGTTTCTGTGCATAATAGCTGTTCTCACGTTTGCAATAACTATGATCATACCTGAGATGTCCAAGACTATAACTATGTTTGCAGAGAAGCTGCCATCGGCCATGGATGATATACAGAGGAAGGCGATCAAGCTGATGAAGGACCAGCCGGAGATAGTGGATAAGATAAAGAGTATCAATATTAATTGGGATGCACTTATATCAAATGTGGTTGGTATTGTGAAGAACGGCGGCAGCAGTGTATTGTCTTCCACGTTCTCCATTGCCAGCAGTGTGGTAGGCGCCGTGGTCGATGTTCTGGTGGGACTGTTCTTTGCGTGCTACATACTGGCTCAGAAGGAGACTCTGGAGAAGCAGGTAAAGGGTGTATTGTATGCGGTGTTCAGGGAAGAAAAGGCGGACCGATTCATTCAGACTTGTGTTCTTGCGGATAAGACCTTCTCCAAGTTCATCTCAGGTCAGTGCCTTGAGGCGTGCATCCTTGGACTTATGTTTTTCATTACGATGACCATATTCCGTATTCCGTATGCGCTTACGGTCAGCATCATAATAGCAGTATTTGCACTGATCCCGGTTGTTGGAGCATTTGTCGGATGTTTTGCCGGAACGATTATGATCCTGGTAGAGGATCCGAAGCGTGCCATAGTGTTTCTGATCATATTTGTCGTGTTGCAGCAGATAGAGGGAAACTTCATATATCCTCATGTTGTTGGCGGTTCGGTGGGACTTCCATCTATATGGGTACTTGTGGCGGTCATGCTTGGAGGTGATATGTTGGGCATTCTGGGTATGCTCATATTTGTACCGCTTTTCTCCGTCCTGTATGCGATGTCTGAAGAATATGTGGTTAAGAGACTCAGAGACAAGGGCATATCGTGGAAGAAATATAATCTGGCATGCAACATCCCCGAGGGGCGATGGAATGGAAGGCTGGATGAGGAATGTGCGTCTGATGTCAGCAAGGTGGACGCCGGGCAGACCGAGACGAATGAGTCAAATGCACCGGGCAGTACAGCCGGAAGCGGCAATTCTGGGAAAAACAACACAAGCAGAAACAATACGGGAAGAAATAGCTCAGAAAGAAATAACATAGAAAGAAACAATACAGTCAGAAACAGTAGCAGAAATAAAAACTACAAGAAGAGAAAGAAATAACGGCTCATATATGGCATCATCTGTGTGGTGATACATATAGCCGTTCAGAAAGAAGGATATACACATGTACAGAGACATAGCGAAATTGGTTTTATACAGAGATCTTGGAGAGGACAGTATACTTATGAAGCTGTCTGGAATATTTGAGGATTTTAATCTCAAGAGGTGTGAGAATGCGGAGCTGTGTGCCCGCATATACGATCAGATCAAGAGACTTCTGGATCTTGCTACCAGTTATGGATTCGATAAGAATCTGTGGCACAACTATCTGGCATTTATACTCATCACCAATGAGAACTCATTCAGTATAACCAGTGAGAAGGTAGGAGCAAATGACGGAACAGTTAATTATTTTGCAAAGAATGATTTCAGGATATTCAAGAAGCTGTTCGACTTTGATTTCTCAGAGATAGAGAGCGCACTTGGAATAGATTGTTTCTCAACTATCAACAATTACAAGTCTATTGGCAAGAAGGAGAGAATGTACAATAAGAATGTCAGCGAGAAGGTTCAGGCTGTCAGCAATGCGATAGAGGAGGCTGAGAACGAGGACCAGATATTTGACATAGTGACATCATTCTACAAGGCTTATGGTGTTGGTATGTTCGGTCTCAACAAAGCGTTCAGGATCACCCGTGAGCATGGAGATCTGGAGTTTGTACCTATAAATAACACAGAGGATGTCATGCTGGATGATCTCATCGGATATGAGATACAGAAGAAGAAGATCGTGGACAACACTGAGGCATTTGTGGAGGGCCGCAAGGCGAACAATGCACTTCTCTTTGGTGACAGTGGAACAGGAAAGTCAACCACGATCAAGGCGATCATCAACGAGTACTATGACAGAGGACTTCGTATGATAGAGATATACAAGCATCAGTTCCAGGATCTGTCGCAGGTCATATCGCTTATCAAGAACAGAAATTACAGATTTATCATATACATGGATGATCTTTCATTTGAGGAATTTGAGATAGAGTACAAGTACCTCAAGGCTGTCATCGAGGGTGGACTTGAGATCAGACCTGACAATGTGCTCATATATGCCACATCCAACCGCCGTCATCTCATCAAGGAGACATGGAACGACAGGAATGATATGGAGAATAACAATGGTATTCACAGAAGTGATACCATTCAGGAGAAGCTGTCACTGGTCAACAGATTCGGAGTCACGATCAGCTACAGCGCACCTTCACAGAAGGAATACTTTGAGATCGTCAAGGGACTTGCTGAGAAGGAGCACATCACCATGGACGAGAAGGAGCTCTGCGCAGAGGCAAACAAGTGGGAGCTTGCACATGGCGGCATAAGCGGACGTACTGCACAGCAGTTTATCAACTACCTTAAGGGGCAGGGATTGTAAAAATAATTGCTGTTGAACTACGGTTTATATTTTGTTATTATTAAGTTAATTTTGTAGAGCAAGATACTTTGATAAGGAGTGTGGAAAGATGATAGATCTTAGCAGCAAGAAAGGTAAGACACTGGTATCCAGAATAATTGTTGTGGTTCTGTGTATCGCAATGGTTGTTACACTTTTAGTTTCAGCATTCTAATAGGAAAACAGGTCGAATTGGAGAGTAGATATGAGAGGAAAGTTTGGAGAGCACCAGACGGTGCGATCGATACTTAAGAGTCTGCCACGTACTGTCCACGACGATGTGACGAGAGCCGGAATAGGAGATGACTATGCCCGGCTCTTGTTGCGTGATGGGGGTAGCGGAGACACCGGCGCAGCTAAAAGCGTGAATGTTGCGGCTGGTGTGTGCTGTGACAGCGGGTATATGGGACTCAGACTTGATATAGCGAGACTTTACAACAGTATAAGGATTGGCGGATATATGCCATGGGCGGCAGTAGATACCATAGTTATGCCTGATGACGATGAACGACGCATGAAGAAACTGCTCAGAAAGCTTGCGGGCATATGTGTGGAATACGGCGTTGACATAGTGACGGGACATACTGAGGTGAACAGTTCTGTTGCCGAGCCAATTATAAGTTTGACAATGATGGGAATATCTGTAGGTCAGGAATATGCAGGATATGATGATTTAGACCTGTGTGGATCAAAACGACTGGCCGGTATGGATATAGTTATGTGTGGACAGACTGGCGTTGGGGGAACTTTGCAGCTCTACTATGACAATCAGAAGGAACTTTTTGAGAGATATTCGGAGAGCTATCTGAGACCTGTGGAGCAGCTCGAGCAGCTTATACTGCTTGGCGGCCAGGTTGACATAGCATTAGATCATGGCTGTATATATTCACACGACATATCGAGGGGCGGCGTATTTGCAGCTCTCTGGGAGATGGGAGATGCGCTGAAGTGCGGGCTTGAGGTATGTCATGACAATATACCGATACTTCAGGAGACAATAGAGATATGTGAGCACACCGGGGATAATCCGTATATGATAGATGGTTGTGGTTCTGCACTCTTCGTAGTTCCGGATGGAAAATTGCTGGCTGATAAGCTCTATGAGGCAGGATATGAGGCTTCAGTCATAGGCCATCTTACGGAAAAAAGCGATAGGGTTGTAGTGCACGACGACGAGAGGAGATTTCTTACACCGCCAAGGTTTTTATAGGAGGAGTAGTATGCTAAATATAGTATTACATGAGCCGGAGATCCCGGCCAATACAGGCAACATAGGAAGAACATGTGTGGCAGCAGGCGCAAGACTGCATCTCATAGAGCCGCTGGGCTTCCAGATAAATGAGAAACAGCTGAAGCGTGCCGGGCTTGATTACTGGGACAAGCTGGATGTGACAACATATGTGAATTTCGAGGATTTCCTTGCAAAGAATCCCGGAGCAAAGATATACATGGCGACAACCAAAGCCAGGAAGAAGTATACAGATGTGAAGTTTGAGGATGACGCATACATCATGTTCGGCAAGGAGAGCGCGGGTATACCTGAGGAGATCCTGGTTGATTATAAGGATACATCTATCAGGATTCCAATGTTCCCGGACATTCGTTCACTGAATCTGGGCAACTCTGTGGCAATAGTGCTGTATGAAGCACTCAGACAGAATGATTTCCCAGGTCTAGAGGAAGCAGGAAATCTACATCGCCTTAGTTGGGACATGTAGTGATAGAGGGGGAATATACATGGCGTATCCTACAAGTGGAAAAAAGATGCTGAACATATGCATTCTGGATATACTGAAGAAATATACGGACTGTGACCACACCATGGATCAGAAGGATATCATTGCGAAGCTCAAAGAGGATTATGATATAACTGTGGACAGAAAATCCGTAAAGGCAAATCTCAACTGTCTGGTGGATTATGGCTATGACATTGAGTACACCGAGACTGAGCGAGAGAAGAAGGATGGCACAAAGGAGACACTTACATCAAACTGGTATTACAATCATGAGTTTGACGATGCAGAGCTTCGAATGATGATAGACAGTATCCTGTTCTCAAAGACCATACCGGCTGGTCAGGCAAGCCAGCTCATAGACAAGATAGCAGGTCTGTCAAATATATATTTTACAAACAAGATGACGCATGTGAGCAGTCTTCCGGGTCTCGAGCACACCAGCAACAAGCAGACACTGTTCAACGTGGGAATGATAGACGATGCCATATCTGAGAAGAAGCAGATATCATTTGTGTACAATAATTATGGTGAGGACAAGAAGCTTCATCCGAGGCGGGAGGAGCCGTACGTAGTCAATCCGTATCAGATGGTGGCGAATGACGGAAAGTATTACCTCATCTGCAATTACGACAAATATGACAATCTGTCGAATTACAGAGTGGATAAGATGACACAGGTCCAGATAGTTGACAGGCCTGTGAAGAACCGCACAGAGGTAAAGGGAATGGAGCATGGACTCAACCTTCCAAAGCATATGGCTGAGCATATCTATATGTTTGCCGATGAGCCGGTGACCATAGTGATGCGTGTCAGAAAGACTGCCATATCGGATGTGGTGGATTGGTTTGGAAGAAACTTTGATGTGGTCGATGAAAATATAGCCAGACAGTACGAAGGCTTCAGGGAGACTGAGGATGATGTAACTTACGTGCGGCTTGTGTGCAGCCGTCAGGCGATGGCGCACTGGGCGATGCAGTATGGAACCTCGGTGGAGGTCATTTATCCCACAGAGCTCAGAGCCCAGATCGGTGAGGCTGTAAAGGAAATGAATAACAAATATAATAATTAAAGAGATGGCTGTCAGTATAATTCAAAAAACTGGCAGCTTTTTTATAAAAAAATCGCTTTTACTGCAAGAAAACACAGATTTTGATCGGAATATATATTAGAAACACACGGGGAGGTGAATGATATAGTAACCAGGAACAATTATATATCGAAGCTGAAACGGCATAATGAGAAAGCTCTGGAGTTTGTGGTTCAGGAATATGGCGGGCAGGTGAAAGCCGCTGTGTACAAGAATCTTTCGGGCATGCCGGAGGAAATTGAAGAGTGCATGGACGATGTGTTTCTGGATGTATGGAACAATATAGACAGATTTGACGAGAGCAAAGGCTCGTTCAGAAGCTGGATAACGGCAATTGCAAGATTCAGATCCATAGATTATCTGAGAAGATACAGCAGAAGATGTTCGGAGGAAGACATAGCAGACTATGAGAACAAGCTTGCAAATGACAACCTGCTGGAGATACTCAATGAGGAGATATCGGACAGCATGGAAAAGCTGCTGAGTGGTCTGTCGGACGAAGACAGGGACATCATTCTGAGGTACTACTGGGATGATCAGGATGTAGATGAGATAGCGGAAGATTATGGGGTATCTTCATCATCTATCTACAGCAGAATGTCCAGAGCAAGAAGTCGATTGAAACAAGTGTAAAGGCGGTGAATGATCATGAAAAACGGAAAAGACAGAAATGTATATGACGTTATGAACGATGTAAATGTGGACATTGAGACCATGGATATGTCGGATGAAGAGAAGGATGCCTGTGTGAAGAGGCTCAGGCACAAGGTGAAGGCGAGGAAAACCGGAAGAAATCATGGATGGAAGACGGCGGCAGCGGCAGTGGCGGCTGTTCTGATCCTGTCGGGAGGCGGACTGACATATGCGGCAGAGAACGGCTCGCTGGCATGGTTTTTTGACAGCCTGAGCAGGGAGACAGGAAGTGTTATTCCATCAAAATATGTGGACGAGAGCTACATAAATAACGAGTATAAGGGCAGTGTAAAGGTGATAACCGAGTCCGATGCAAAAGTAAGCTTTGATCTGAAGAAGGTAGCAGTGGATGGCGATCAGGTCAACATTGCGATGGTGATCACATACGATGACTTTGACACAGAAAAATATGAGAGTTTTGATGCTCAGATGCAGATAATAGAAGGCGGTGCGAATATCGTCAGTGAATATGCGGGCAGCACGGCTCCTGGCGATGGAATCTCGCTCACGAACAAGCAGACAATGTCTGATATTGTATACAAGTTAAAAAAGAAAAATGTATACAGGGTGGGGGATGTCATCACCATGAGATGTAACAGCATTACCCTGTTCAACAAAAATAAATCAAGTGATGGCGCGGTCACCTATGTAGCAGACGAGGTGGATGGCCCTTGGACCTTACAGTTTAAGGTTCAGGATGATATGCAGGGACATAGTGTGGATATATCCGGCATAGATGGCATTGAAAAATGTACAATAAATACAAAGGGCATAACCATTGACATTGCTGAAAATGCGGCGGTCGATGATGACTCGCTGGAGAATATAATACTTGAGATGACAGACAATAAAGAATTGAAAGATGTAGTATATGGAATCGGCAAGACCGGTGATGGCGACAGCATACAGAGAATGGAGTTGAACTTCACTAAGCCGATAGATGTTTCACAGGTGAAAAATGTGTGGATAGATGGTAGGAAATGTAAAGTGAAATAAATAGAGCCGGGGTATTACAACAGAGACATTCTCTGGGGTAATACCCCGGCTTTAATATTCTGCGATATGTTATGAGTCCTTGATCCTGAATTTGCCATTGCTCTTCACGCCAGACGATGATATGTCTGTATCGGAGTGGTGTTCAGTGTGCTCGACATGCACAGGCTTGATAGGCACCTGCATATCCTTCTCCTTAGGAAGAGAGAAGATAAATTCGCTTCCCTCGCCCTCCTCGGATGTGAGGGTGATCTGCTCGCCGTGAGCCTTGATGATCTCCTTGGTTATGGCCAGTCCCAGTCCGGTTCCGGTCTTGTCCTTGCCACGGCTCGGATCCGTCTTGTAGAATCTCTCAAATACCTTCTTCTGGGCATCCTTTGGAATTCCCACGCCTTCATCCTTGACGCTTGTATATATCTTGTTGTCCTTCTCAGTCACCTGAACCCTGATCTGGCGTCCCTCGGGTGTGAACTTTATGGCGTTGTCAACCAGATTGTATATAACCTGCTGTATCTTGGTCCTGTCGGCGTATACCACTGTGTTGTCCGTGAGAAAGACGCTGTCCAGGAATATTCCTCTGTCATTACATCTCTTTTCAAATGTATTGATGGTTGGCGTGATGATATCCCTGATATCGAAGTTGGACTTGTCAAGCTGCAGGTCAAATGAGTCAAAGTTGTTCAGCTCCAGAAGTCCCTGTGTCAGCTTGGTCAGTCTCTGTGCCTCATTTAACACTATGCCGAGGTACTTCTCATGCTTTTCCAGTGGAATAGTGCCGTCCAGCATGGCCTCTATGTAACCCTTGATGGATGTGAGTGGCGATCTGAAGTCATGGGATATATTTGATATAAATGACTTCCTGTACTCATTTGAACGGCTCAGCTCATCTGCCATCTCCTCCATGTATCTCGCAAGTTCGCCGAATTCGTTCTTCGCGGTCACATTTACCCTGGCATTGAAGTTACCCTGGGCGTATGACTTGGACGTCTTGATGATCTCACGTATAGGCTTGAGCAGGCTGTTTGACATGAGCATAAGCGCGATCATGGCGATCAGCATGAGAATCAGGAATGGCACAAATGTCGTTGAAAGCATCCTGCTCTTTATATCCTGCTTGAATGTCATAGGTGATGTCAGGATGATAGTTCCCATGTAATTGTTCCACGAGTAGAGAGGCTGGCCGATCACCAGAGTGTCCTCCGAGAAATAGCCGCCAAATGTATTCTCGAAGCAGAATGATGCAAACAATTCATCCGGTTCCACATAATTCTTGAGGTTGTCATTTGTGCTGCTGTGTGAATCTGAATCCTTGGAAGATCCACCGGATTCACTGCTTCCTGAAGAGCTTCCCGACCTGAAAATAATGTTGCTGCGTTCATCGGTGAGCCAGATTCCCATGTCCAGGGTATCCGCCGCATGTTGAAGCTCCTTGTATAATTCCTTGCTGTCAATGGTTCCGTTGCTGTAATCAGTCATGGCGCCGTCGGCAAGCATTGTGATCTCGTTTTTCATGGTGGATTTGCGCTCTGAGAGAACAGAATTCTGTGCTGTTGATATACTGTACACCATGAGCAGTGCAAATATGATCACAACCAGCACTACGAATCCGACCACGATCTTGTCAAATGCTGTTTTCTTCATTATGATCTCCATTCAAACTTGTAGCCTATGCCCCATACAGTGGCAATGCTCCAGTTATGATTGTTGTTCAGCTTCTCACGAAGTCTCTTGATATGTACATCCACGGTTCTAGTGTCGCCCACATACTCGTATCCCCACAGCTTGTCCAGAAGCTGCTCCCTGGTGAATACCTGATTTGGTCTGCTGGCGAGGAAGTAGAGGATCTCCAGCTCCTTTGGCGGCATCTCGAGATTGTGTCCCTCAAAGGTTACTGTGTAGTTGGAGATATTTACGACCAGCCCGTCATACTCCACAAATGTACCTACATGGTCTGCACTTGTGACATCGTAAGCTGCGCTCTGTGGCTGCTTCTGTGCACTCTCAGTCATGGCTGACCTTCTGAGAAGGGCGCCGACCCTTGCCACCAGCTCATTGGAGTCAAATGGCTTGACGATATAATCATCTGCACCGATCTTAAGCCCCAGCACCTTGTCAAATACCTCACCCTTGGCCGAGAGCATGATGATAGGTGTATTCGATGTCTTCCTTATCTCTGTGCACACCTGATAGCCGTCCATTCCCGGAAGCATGACATCCAGGAGAACCAGATCAGGTGAATATTCTTCAAATAACTGTAGAGCTTCCGTTCCGCTTGCGGCTATCTCGGTCTCATAACACTCTTTGTTGAGGTAGAGTGATATAAGCTCTGCGATGTTCTCGTCGTCGTCAACGATGAGAATATTATTTTTGCTCATATATATAAACCTCCCAGTAAATTTATAATAATATAGTTTGTAAAAAATCCGAAGGCGTACACCGATTTCATTGTTGAAGCATTATTTTAAAGTTCCACTATGGTGACTCCCGCATCACCCTCTCCGAATTCGCCAAGTCTGAAGGATTTGACATGTGGCTGTGATTTCAGGAACTGATGTATTCCCTTTCGAAGAGCACCGGTGCCCTTGCCATGGATGATAGTGACTCTGTGCAGATGTGCCATAAGGGCATCATCAAGGAATCTGTCCACAAGTGATGTGGCTTCGTCGACCGTCATTCCGAGAACATTTATCTCAGGCTTGATATTCATCATCCTGTTCATGCTCTTGCCACCTGTGACTGTGGCCTTCTGCGGTTTCTTCTTCTCATGCTCAACCAGCAGAAGATCAGTAGGTGGAAGAGCCGCGCTGATTATACCCATCTGGACCTTCAGCTTACCCTTGGAGTCAGCCAGTGCCATGATGGTTCCCTCGGAATCCATGCTGATAACATGTACGGTATCGCCAACCTTGAAGTCGGATGCCTTGTGGTCTGACTTTACAGTCTTGCGCTTCTCCTCGTTCATCCTGCCGAGGTCGTTGATCTTCGCGCGGAGTTTCTGTCTCTCGGCCTCCATCGCCTTGGCATCGGCCTTTGACGGGTTAGTGGTCCATTTGTTGTATTTTCTTATAGCGGCATCGGCCTCAGCCTTCGCCTCCTCTATGATCTCGGATGCCTCCTGGCGCGCCTTTGCCAGAATCTCGGATTTTTTGTCTGAGAGCTCTGTATCCTTCATCTGTGCACGTTCCTTAAGTTGCTTTGCATCCTCCTTGAGTCTTGCAATGTCGGCTTTGTCCTGTTCAATCTCCCTCTTGCTTCTCTCAAGATCCGCGATCAGGGTCTCAAAGTCAACTGTATCGCTGTCGATATTTGCCTTGGCGCTCTCGATGATGCTATCGTCGATTCCAAGCTTCTTCGCTATGGCGAAAGCATTTGACTTTCCAGGAATACCGATCATCAGTTTATATGTCGGCTGGAGTGTTGCCACGTCAAATTCGCAGCTTGCATTTTCGACACCCGGTGTGCTCATGGCAAATGTCTTGAGCTCACTGTAGTGTGTGGTTGCCATACATCTGACACCCATGTCGTTCAGGTGTGACAGGATGGCGATGGCAAGTGCTGCACCCTCTATAGGGTCCGTACCGCCGCCCAGCTCGTCGAAGAGAACCAGACTGCCGGGGGTGACATGATCCAGTATGTACACGATGTTGCTCATGTGGGATGAGAATGTGGACAGATTCTGCTCTATACTCTGCTCATCTCCGATATCGGCAAATACGTCGTCAAATACATTCAGTCTTGAACCGTCAAGTGCCGGAATATGAAGTCCGGACTGTCCCATGAGTGAGAAGAGTCCCAGAGTCTTAAGTGATACCGTCTTACCACCGGTGTTAGGACCGGTCACGATGAGGAGGTTGTAGTCCTCACCCAGTTTGATGTCCACAGGTACGACGGTGTGCTTCTCCAGCAGCGGATGTCTCCCCTGCTTTATATCGACGATCCCATCGGTGTTGAATACCGGTTCGGTTCCCTTGTAGCTTCTTGCAAATGAAGCTCTTGCAAAGATGAAATCCAGTTCAGCCAGAGTGTCGAAGTCGTATTTTATGTATTCGATCTCCGCTGCGGTCTGCGCTGACAGAGATTCAAGTATCTTCTCAATCTCGGCAAGCTCCTGATTGTCCAGCTCCTTCAGCTCGTTGTTCAGGTTCACGATGGCCATAGGCTCGATGAACACTGTTGCTCCGGTCGACGACTGGTCGTGTATCATACCAGGAAAATGGTTCTTGTACTCGGCCTTGACCGGGATACAGTATCTGCCGTTTCTCATGGTTACCAGGTTATCCTGGAACATGGTCTGCTTGCTGGTATCGCTGACAAGCTTTGCAAGCTGGTTGTGCAGCTTTTCATTTGTCAGACGCTTGTTCCTTCGTACGGCCTTGAGCCCTGATGAAGCGTCATCGGCAAATTCGTTCTCGGAAATTATGCATCTGTGGATCTCCCTGGACAGATGCTCCAGAGGCATGAGCTCCAGAAATCTCGTGCGCAGGCTGTCCGGACATGTGGTGCCATCCGGGTTCATGCTGAGCCCGAGCATCTTGTTGGAAGCCTTCTCTTCCTCAATCTGCTCCTTGCTGCGCCTTCTCGTATCTGTCATGCTTGTGCCTTCGTTCTCACCATATCTTTTGGCGGTGAGTGCGAGGTCCAGCATGCTTGCCACATCAAGCAGTTCTGCGGTGGTGAGGATTCCCTCAACCTCAAGTCTCTTTAGAGATGCCCCGATATCTTTAAGTCCTGCAAATGATAGATTGCCCTGGGTGTTCAGACGACGAAGAGCATCCCTTGTCTCCTGCTGGAGCGTCTCGATCATGGCGAGATCCTTGCGGGGCTTTATGCGCTGACACTTCCTCTTCGCCATGGGTGATGAGGCAAATGTTGTCAGCATCTCAACTATTTTGTTGTATTCTATAACTCTTAATGTTCTTAGATTCATTTTCTGTGTTCCTTATTATTTAACTTTTTATTTTATAGTGCTTATGTAAATTCGTTTATATAAATATGTTCATACAAATGCAGATTTGTAAAATTCATATGCACGGGCATGAATCTTGTGATCATATGATGAATAGGATCAGTGTTTAACTCGATAAGTGCATGAAAAGCATAATTAAATATACATAAAGTCTCTAATTCTACACATACATAATTGATTATACCCCTTATAATTATAGAGCGTCAACATATTGCAGGTGTAGAAATAGGCACATTTTCCCTGATTAATTCAGCGGCTGTGGTTGCGGGAGAAACACAAAGCTGATATTATAAAATACAGTTTGATCTGGGAAAAATAAAGCGATATATGACTTAAGACAAAGAGAGTTACGTATTACAAAAGGAAGAGGAGAAAAAGCGGATGAAAGAGTTATTGCAGTTTTTGTTGGGGATAGTATTGATGATAGCAGGCGGTGTGATGTTTCTTAAGAATGTCGTCGTGTCCGACTGGGGACTTTTAAGTTCACTGTTTCGTATAGGTGGTGGTGTGAATATTGGAGGAATCTTTATTGTCCTGCTGGTCATCGCATTTATCGCACTTTTGGTTAAGCCGAACATGGGAACAGGACTTGTGTTCACAGGACTTTGTATAGCATTCTTTGTATGCATCATAATATCATTGAATGTTTCACTGAGATATATGTCAGGACTTGAGCTTACACTTATTCTTGGAACACTTTGCGTGGGAATAGCATTTGTCATCAAGGGGCTGTTTGGAGTGAGAAAGCTTGACAGGGAAGAATCACGGAAGAATGGGAAGGCTGCTTCAGATAAGCTTCATGAGTATGATAAGATGTGATGTGGGGGGATATGGTAATATAGGCGGTTGTGGAAATGTTCAGTAAATACTGGATTTTCACAACCGCCTATTGTATTCTTATATATGATTAAAATGTAAATAACATATTAATAATTAAGCATAGAAAGAGGAAAGAAAAATGGTATTTATAACAGATTTCAATGAAGGCGACATGATATCAAATGTCTATCTCTGCAAGAACAAGCAGACAGGAACTACAAAATCAGGAAAGACATATTACAACCTGGAGCTTGTGGATAAGACAGGAAGTATAGCCGGAAAGGTCTGGGAGCTGAGCAATGCGATAGGACACTTTGAGTCAAAGAACTTTATCAAGGTGGATGGTCAGGTCACATCATTTAACAATGAGCTTCAGCTCAATATCAAGAAGATTCGTATTGCAGATGAGGGAGAATACTCAGAGGCTGATTATATGCCGTGTACCAAGAAAGATATAGAGCAGATGTACAAGGATCTTATGGCTCTCGTGGAATCACTCGACAAGGATTATTACAAGGTGCTTCTGAAGAAATTCTTCGCCGAGGATCCTGCATTTGTCAAGGAATTCAAGAATCATTCAGCGGCAAAATCTATACACCATGGATACATAGGAGGCCTCTTGGAGCACTCGCTGGCAGTTGCCAAGATGTGCGACTACTACACTACATATTATCCGGTGCTCAACAGAGATCTGCTGATCACAGCGGCACTTCTCCACGACATTGGCAAGGTCTACGAGATCTCCAAGTTCCCTGAGAACGACTACACAGACGCAGGTCAGCTTCTGGGACACATAGTCATGGGAACGATGATGATCCGCGATAAGATCAATACCATAGACAATTTCCCTGCCAAGGCGGCAAATGAGCTGGAGCACTGCATACTGGCTCACCACGGGGAGCTTGAGTACGGCTCACCAAAGAAGCCGGCACTCATCGAGGCTCTGGCACTGTCCATGGCGGACAACACAGACGCCAAGATCCAGACATTTATCCAGGAGCTGGATGCGGCAAAGGACAACAATGGCTGGCTGGGCTTCAACAGAGCTCTCCAGTCCAACATCCGAAAGACGTCGGATAATTAATAACGGCAATAGGAAGAGAGATAGTATATGTCAGATATTAGGAACAATAGGAGACCTAAGAACAATAGACGAGTAAATGGTATGCAGAGAAAAAATACCATGGAGGCAGTGAATAGTGCAAGTTCAGTTGTTAGAACATCCGGAACGGATGCGGCAAATACTGGTGAAGTCACACTTGTCAAAAATGAGGATTATCAGGTGCTCATCGAGGACATGGGCAATGACGGAGAGGGCATTGGACACGTTCAGGGCATGACTGTATTTGTCAAGGATGCCGTGGTGGGCGATCTGGCGGAGGTGAAGATCGTCAAGGTGAAGAAGAACATAGCCTACGGAAGATTGATGAAGCTCATCACACCATCGCCATACCGTGTGGAGCCGGTGTGCGACAAGGCGAAACGATGCGGTGGATGCACCATGCAGCAGGTTTCCTATGAGCAGCAGCTCGAATACAAGTGGAACAAGGTGAAGAACTGTCTGCAGAGGATCGGCAAGATGGAGAACGTGGAAGCCATCATGGAAAAGCCAGCCTACGGCATGAACAATCCATTCCACTACAGGAATAAGGCCCAATTCCCTGTCGGCAGAGACAAGAATGGCAATGTTGTCATCGGATTCTACGCTGGAAGAAGCCACGACATCATAGACACAGAGAGCTGTGCCATCGGTGCGCCAGTGAATGACAAAATAGTTGCTATTGTCAGAAGCTTCATTGAGGACAATCACATATCGACCTACGACGAGGAGACTGGAAGAGGTCTGGTCAGACATATCCTTATCAGAGTTGGATTTACCACCAAGGAGATCATGGTGTGTCTGGTGACAAATGGCAACAAGCTTCCGCACAGTGAGATTTTGATAGATGAACTGGTTAAGATAGACGGCATGACATCCATTTGCCTGAATGTCAACATGGAGAATACGAACCGTATACTCGGTGATAAGTGCATAACCCTCTGGGGGCAGTCATACATCACGGACTATATCGGTGACATCAAATATCAGATATCCCCATTGTCCTTCTATCAGGTAAATCCTGTCCAGACAAATGTCCTGTACAACAAGGCTTTGGAGTATGCGGACCTGTCAGGCGATGAGACCGTGTGGGATATGTACTGCGGAATAGGAACCATATCCTTGTTCCTCGCACAGAAGGCAAAGAAGGTATACGGAGTGGAGATCGTTCCACAGGCTATAGATGATGCAAGACACAATGCCGAGATCAACGGAATCACAAATGCCGAGTTCTTCGTCGGCAAGGCAGAGGAAGTCGTTCCAGATATATATAAGAAGGGTGGCGACGGCTCCCACGCGGACGTCGTGGTCGTAGACCCGCCACGAAAGGGCTGTGATCAGGTTCTTCTGGATACTCTGGTCCATATGGCGCCGGAACGTATCGTCTACGTGAGCTGCGACCCGGCAACCCTGGCGAGAGATGTGAAGATACTTCAGGAGAAGGGGTATGAGGCGAAGAAGGTGGCGGTCGTGGATCAGTTTTGTCATAGTGGGCATGTGGAGACGGTTGTACTGCTTTCCCACAAAAAGCCAGACGGACATATCAACGTAAAAGTTGAGTTTGGTGAGGGTGAGGGAAAAGTTCCGCTTGATAATATCGCAAAAAGAGCCGAAACATACAAGCCCAAAGAGCGAGTGACCTACAAAATGATAAAGGAGTACATAGAAGCTAAATACGGCTTCAAAGTACATACCGCATATATTGCAGAGGTAAAGAGAGATTTAGGCTTGCCGATGTACGATGCTCCTAATGCGGTAGAGGAATTGAAACAGCCGAGGAAGCATCCGACTCCAGAGAAGGTTGAAGCAATAAAGGATGCTTTGAAATATTTTGGGGTTATTTAATAGGTAGCCTGTTTATAGAATATCACATGGATTAGTAAAGCAAATAAATGATGGAAAGGGTGAGGATTATGGGTGGAAAAGAAGCATCACGGGGATTTTTATACCAGGGGTTTGCTTCAGTATTAGAGGCCTTAACTGATAAAGGTAACTGGGATAAGATATATGTCGAATTTCCAACATCAAATGATAAGGTTGATATAGCATTAGAGCAGCAAAATCAAATTGTTAAATGCATACAAGTAAAATCAACGATAAATACTTTTACCAAATCAGACATCAAAATATGGCTAGATGACCTTATAAAGGATATAGAAAGTCCTGAATATGAATTATTTTTAATCGGGCAATGTGATAAGTCCGCCAACACATTTATAAAGTCAATCGAAAAGTATTATGGGAAAGTGCTTGATAAAGAAGCAAAATCGTCGCTAAATGGGTTTGATACAGATTTGCTTGATAATAAGAGAATACGGTTTTTTATTTTGCCGTTTGAAATAGAAGTTTTAGAAAAAATTGTAAGAGATTCGTTGCATCAGTATATTTCAGATAGCAATCAAATGATGACGTTTGACCAAATTAGGTTTATTGCTTCAGCGACTGTAAATGATCAGATGATTTCTTCAACACATGGTAAAGGTATTGATAGAAAAGACTTTGATGAAGAAATGGAAAAACGCATTTTTCTTGTTGCCGATAAGTATTCCCCTAAAAGAATATCTATTGGTGTGAAAAGCTTTACCCGTGGAGCAGAAAACTTGGAAAAAGACACAGAGAGTTGTTTATCATTCATTAATAAGTTTGATGGTCGCAATATAAAGGGTGAATACGATTGGAACAAAGATATTTATAGAAATTTGGAGGAATTTTTGCTCACAAATACAAGCAACAAGTATGCATATCAAATATTTTTAGATACACATGCGTCTATAGCCTTTGCAGCAGGAAGAATTCTTGATAGTAAATCAGGTATCAACGTATTTCCGATACAAAAATCGTCGACCAATGGCACTGTATTATGGGATGTGAAACTGTCATCTAAAAGGAACTATACTAATTGGGATATTTCCCACGAAAAGTTTAATGAGAATCAATATGATTCTGCATTAGTATTAAATGTCACTCGTAACATTTACAATGACGTGGTAAAATTCATAAAAGAAAACAATCTATCAATTGGATGTATCATTAATTGTATGCCAAGCGATGTTGGTGCTACAAATTTTTCGATAGAAGATGGAACACATGCAACTGCTTTAGCTAATTCAGTTTATAACGCTATTGGCAGAAGAAGCACTGTGGAACGGCGTGCAACACTACATATTTTTGCTGCTGCTCCAAATGCATTTATGTTTTTCTTAGGTCAAAATTCAGTTGGATTTGGCAAATGTATTCTATATGAATATGATTTTGAGCAAAGGAATTCTTGTACATATTCACAATCAATAAGTTTTACTAATTAATGGAGGATTATTTATGTCTACTGTACCGTCATATTTTAAAGATTTTCTATCTAATATTCGTTTGTCTGACAATCAAGTGAAGGATTTGAAAACAGGGCATACGACATTAAGAAGGAGATTAGAGGAAGATGAAACATTATCAAAGATTATTATTAGTACTTTCTTACAGGGAAGTTACCGACGTTCCACAGCAGTAAAACCCCAAAACGGCAATAAATCAGATGTCGATGTAATTGTTGTAACGAAATTAGACTCTGAAGAGTTTACACCAGAGGAGGCTTTGGATTTATTTGTTCCATTTTTAGAAAAACATTATAAAGACAAATATAGAATTCAAGGCAGGTCAATTGGTATAAGTTTAAGTTATGTTGATTTGGATATCGTACCTACTTCTGCACCTAGTGAAAGCGAAACAGGAGTACTTCAAGATGAGGCGATTATTTCGGAATATACAATTGAAGATTTCCAACAAAAGTTACTTACAAAATCGTTCAATAATGACTTACTTAAAAGTGCATATAACATATTTTATAAATCAGATAACGAACCTCAATGGAAATCCGAACCGTTGCTAATTCCTGACCGTGAAGCGGAAAAATGGGATAAAACACATCCACTTGAGCAAATTCGATGGACGGTTGAAAAAAACAAGAATTGCAATACCCACTATATAAATGTTGTTAAGGCATTGAAGTGGTGGCGCAAAACACAATATCCAGATATGAAACATCCCAAGAGTTATCCGTTGGAACATTTTATTGGTGATTGTTGTCCAGATGATATTAAAAGTGTTGCCGAAGGTGTTGTATTAACTCTTGAAAATATCGTTTCCCAATACACTAATAAACCTTTTTTAGCTGATAGAGGCGTTCCTGAACATGATGTTTTTGCACGAATTACAGATGAAGAATATTCTGATTTCTACGATACGGTTTGTGATGCTGCTAAAATAGCTCGTGAAGCTTTTGATTGTGAAGAATTATATGATAGTGTTTGCAAATGGAGAGAGCTATTTGGTAATGAATTTCCACCAGCTCCAAAGCCATCAAAATCTAATTCTTCAACGGGATTTACAACCCGTACTGAAAAATCGGCAGCCATTCCAGAAGGAAGATTTGCATAGATGGAGTCAAAACAAATTCTTGATAAATTAAATCAGGCTCGAAGGGCTTTAGATTCATTATCTCAAGTTGAGATAATGGATGAGTGGCAATTTGATAATGAATTAAATGTTTGGTATTTACACTTAAGTATTGTGATTGAATGTGAAACACCATATTTCCCTCAGAAATCTCAATGGTTTTTCGTTGTTGGATCCGAATACCCAAAGGGAAAAATTAAAGTATATCCAGACGTCGAAAACAGTATAACGGTTACATTGTATCATCAAGCTAACAACTCCAAAATTGAAAGAAACGGATTGTGGAGAAAAGGAGCATTATGCCTTGAGGTGAATACAATACCTAATTATCAATCGGAACCATATAGTGTAGATGAACGCTTGTTGTATCATGCAAAACGAGCAATTTGTTGGCTAGAGCTAGCGGCAAAAGGAAAATTAGTTACAGAAAGCGAGCCATTTGAGCTGCCCGAATTTTCTATGAGCAATATTTTAGAAATGCAGTTTGCTTTCTCGGAAGATGTGGTTACCTTCATGCAATGGGAGAGTGTCGAATGTCGGTATGGAATAGCAGAATTAGATGTGTATAAAAGTAAACCATTTGTATACTATGTTAAGGTGTTTAAATCGCTAAGTAACAACATCCAGCATTATACAGAATGGGGAAAATATCTTTCAAAAACAATTATATCTCCTCCCATTATTGCCCCGTGGATACTTATGAATCAGATCCCAGTTGTTAATGAGTGGCAAGCACCAGAAACATTTGGCGAATTGTTAGTTGCCTGTGAAAAACAACATATTAATATAATGTGTATCCTTCAAAATATTGTCTCAAAAATTCGGGACGGAAAACGGCATTTGCTTTTAATTGGTTTCCCTGTTCCCCGAATTTTTGGTGGAGACCCCGAGATAATTTCTTGGAAAGCTCTGTATTTACCGACTGTATCATATGGCAAAAGGACAGCAAAAGGATTCAGAAATAATCAACAGGGATGGTGGATGCGTGATAGATGTGAGGTATTCACTAAAAATGCAAAATTGGATTGGATTGTTTCAGAAAATTGGAACCAACACGAAATATCTCAACGAGGTAAAATGAGCGACCTGTTACTAAGAAAAAGAATATTGCTCATTGGAGCAGGTTGCATTGGAGCATCAATCGCAGAAATATTTGTAAGAGCAGGAGTATATAATATTACTATTGCAGATTCAGATATATTTGAAGTCGGGAACTTATCCCGCCATATCTTAAATCTAAATAATATTGGTGAATTTAAAGAATTATCGGTATGTAATTATCTTAACTCCCTAAATCCACACGCAAATGTTAAAGTTATAAATGATACTCTTTCAAATGATGACTCTTTTAAAACAAATATTGATTTGGATAGATATGATGTTATTGTTGATTGTACTGGGGAAAATAATGTACTTGATATTCTTCAAAGAACTAATTTTAAGAGAACCCATATTATAGCTTCAGTCTCTGTTGGATTGGGTGCAAAACGATTATATGTTACACTGATGAATGGTAACACTTTTAATTTTAATGCTTTTTATGATTTGATTTCCCCGTACCTACAGGCAGAAAAAGTCTTATATGATGATTACGACTTGCCAAGGAATGGAATTGGTTGCTGGCATCCGACTTTTCCTGGAAGAAGTGATGATATTTGGATTGCTGCTGCAACTTCCGTGAAGGTAATTGAAAATTACATTATATCAAAATCTCAAAAGACGCTTTCACTCATTTACGAGCAAAAAGAGAGCGATGGGATATTTGAAAGCTATGAGGTGGTGGAGAAAAGAGAGAATGGATAATTTGCTTTTTCAAGATAAGAATCAATCATATACTGTAAAGTTCGACACAAAGGCTTATGAACAAATGCTTTATTATTGTGCTATTTCTAATCCTTATGAAACAGGGGGCATTTTAATTGGAAATTATTCTTCCAACCAAGCAATAGCCAACATTTTGCAAATAACACCACCACCCAAAAATTCTAGACATTCAAAGTGTACTTTTTATAGGGGTATAGATGGATTGAAAAGAATTTTAGACTTGGCATGGAACCAAGGCCAGTATTATTTAGGAGAGTGGCACTATCATCCAAATGCATCGTCGGCACCAAGTAATATTGATAAAAATCAAATGATAGTTTTATCTCAAGACCAAAAACTAAAATGTCCAGAACCTATATTAATTATTGTTGGAGGTTATCAAGACAGTTGGAATATAAATGCTCGGTTATTTGTTAATAAGCAAGAAATTATTCTCAATAAGCGGTAGCACTAGCCTCTTGATAAGACGCAGATTTTTGTGTCAAATTATAAGCTGTACTTGTCGAGTGAGGAAGAATTATTACGAGGATTGAAACAGGAGTATCAATCGTTAGAAGCGGAAAAGATGGAAGAAGATAATGATACTAAAGTAATGGAAAAAAGTAATTGTGCCATAGGCTGTTGCACAATTAGTATGGTGCAAAATTAGTACCATCCATGATTTTGTGGGAAAAGGCTGCACGAACGGTATTAGTACTGTAAAAATATTGTCCAGATATCCATAGTTTTGTGGGGATATAATTTGAATTTGTACGCATGTGGAGAGTGTAGTATTGATGTCAAGGGTGAAATAGAAACTATGGAAGAATGGCTTAAAATAAGGCTTTCAAGTACTTTTGATACTTGGGTTATTCGTTTATGTCTTATATAGAATGCTTAACTCGGGAACATATCTGTACAGTAAATGTTTCCATTGGAGTGTAGGCTTGAAGATACATTATGGATAAATCGTAGGGTTGTAGCTACGGAATAGATATCATAATGGTTTTGAAGTGAAATCGAAGAAAGAGAAAAGATGCGATGAGAACAATGTTATTAAGTTTCAAGGCAGATGTCTATAAGAGGGTATTGTCAGGAGAAAAAATATATGAACATAGACGTGTTTTCCCTAATGAAACGGTTAAAGCTTATTTATATGTGAGTGCACCTGTTAAGGCAATTGTCGGTATTATGACATTAAGTAACAAGGTCATGATAGAGTCTTGGAAGGAAAAATTTTCGTATGATAAAGCGGCTGTTGAACGGATAGATAATTATTTGAAAATGCATACGGTGGCGATGGAAATTACAAATTTTCAAAATACAAATATGATTCCGCTGGAACAACTTAGAAATGATCTTCCAGGGTTTGTTGTTCCACAGATGTATTATTATATTGAAGATTCCCTGTTACTTGAATATCTTGAAAATAATTTGAAACCAGAAGGTGATTTGATTAAACATTCTTTTAAAAATATTACAAGTGATATGATATGCACTCACTAAAGTAAACAAATATGTAACTTGAAAACAGATATGAAAAATAGTATAATGGGTCTATAAAAATTTTCGAAAAGGAAAATAGCACAAACCAATGATTGATACTAATAATTTGCTCACTGCAGGTGAGGTTGCAAAAAAATTAAAAGTGACTGTTCAATCTGTGAGACTACTTATAAAAAATGGTATGCTTAATGCTGAAAGAGTTGGAAACCAATGGTTGACATCCATCGAAGACTTAAATGAATACATAGAAAAAAATGACGTGGTAATTGAACCGGATGATCATGAGCGGTTGAGTGACGATATTCCGGAAATAGTCGCATTGAGTTTTTTCTCAGGAGCGATGGGATTAGATATTGGAATGAAAAATGGTGGGATAGATGCTTTGTTAGCTTGTGAGTTTAATAAGGCTTGCAGAATGACTATTGCCAAAAATAAACCTGAAATTGGACTGATAGGAGATATTACAGATTTTACAGCAGAAGAGATTCTGAAAATGGCTAAGATACCAGAAAGAAGAAAGGTTGATGTGATTTTTGGTGGACCACCATGTCAGGCATTTAGTACAGCTGGGAATCGAAAGGCATTTGATGATGAACGAGGAAATGTTTTTCTAAAGTATTTAAGTATTATTTCGGAAATAAAACCAACATATGTTGTTATTGAAAATGTTAGAGGCCTATTGTCAACTCCTTTTAAGTATAAAGACATTGAAGAACCTATTAAAGGGGGCGCAATGATGATTATTCTTGATAAATTGAAAGAAATTGGCTACACGGTTTCATTTAATTTATATAATGCTGCGTATTTTGGGGCTCCACAAATTAGAGAGCGTGTAGTTATTATTGGAAAACTAGGTGGAGGTAAAGTCAGTTACCTTCAACCTACACATAATGAAGAAGGAACTGATGGATTGAAAGCATGGCGTACATTGAGAGATGCGTTTGATGATAATCTTCCAATGAATGTAGAACATCATTTTATTGAGTTTCCAGAGAAAAGATTAAAATACTATCGAATATTAAAAGAAGGACAATATTGGAAAGATCTTCCGTTAGACTTACAGAAGGAAGCTTTGGGAAAGTCATTTTATTTGGGTGGTGGAAAGACAGGATTTTTAAGAAGATTATCATATAGCAGACCATCACCAACATTGGTTACTAATCCAACAATGCCAGCTACTGACTTGGCTCATCCAACAGAGGACAGACCATTAAGTGTTGAAGAATACAAGAGTATTCAAGAGTTCCCAGAAAGTTGGAAAGTTTGTGGTGGTATTTTGGATCAGTATAAGCAAATTGGTAATGCTGTTCCAGTAAAATTAGGTGAGGCAATTGCAAAAACTATTATTGATGATATGAACGGAATAAAGTACGAAAATACAGGTTTCTCGTATTCAAGATATAAGAACACCGATGAGATTTCATGGATGCAATTCATGAAAAAAGAAATGGAAAAAAGTAGAAAAAAATAGTATTTAATACAATGTTGTGGCAACCGTCATAGTGATTGGTTGCCACAAAATGTTTTATTCTTCAGAAATGATATCAGAATTAGCCTTGATAATTTGTTTTAGAAAATTTTGATAATCGTCTTCAGTCATTTTACAATTTGGTTTAATATCTGTAATAACATGTGAATTAATTATATCATTAAGTATATCCCATTTGTATGCTGGTAATATTTTGCCATTGCTTTTCCGAGAACCAAGACGATACCACTTTTCTATAGTAGTTCCCTTACGTACTTTGCTAGATGAACTGTTTTCGGTGTTGTTTTTATTTTTAATCTGTAAAAGTACGCTTCCATCAATTGAGCAAAAATCAATTGCTTGAAGAACGGTTCCGTTACACCATACCCAACCATACTTCTGTATATTATTGTTAATGTATTCTTCTAATAAGTTACCCTGAATATTTTCTGCACTCATAAAAAGATTGTGATATACTAGCATACGTTTTATTTGTTTTTTTTCTTCTCCAGTAGCATAGTATACGATATTTTCTAAAGCAGGATCATTGCAACTTCCTTTAGGAGATGCCTTTCTTTTGCTAGGTGGGTTTTGGGTAGCATCTACATAGCATTTAATCCATTTTTCTATGTAATCAGAACAAGATGATGCAGAACGAATATTGGGAAACAAAGCTAAATCCTCACTCTGTAAACCTACATTAAATATTATTCTTAATTCTTTTGAGTAAGGGTTGTTGGCAATTTTTTCATTAAATATTTCACTAATCTTTTCGATTGATTTTTCAAATTTATTAAGTGATGGCATATGCATTACCTCCTGATCTATTTTTTACAGTTATTATATTACAATTATTACATATTTACAATAAAGTGTGTTTTGACAATGTTTTAAAGAGGTATGTGAAATAAATAGCTTGCTATTATGTGCCTTCAGAGTGATATATGTACATACCAAAAAAATCATAAGGAGGTACAAAACATGGTACTACATTTTTATGTAACAAAGGACAAACGAAAAGCTATGGTTCAGGCAATCGAGAAGGAAATCGGGGGTAAGGCAAAATACCTCGGAGTTCCTTCTTGCGCCTACGAAATTGGGAACTTTACGGTAGGAAAGAATGGCGAATTGGAATTCGGAGATTTTGATGACCTTGATGAGATTGCACCGATTGTTGATGCCTGTGTTTTGGCAACAGGGGTCAGCCCGGCAGAATGGAACAACAATGAAAAGGGGGCAGAAGAACCCGACAGTGAGCCGAATAAAGGGGCAGAAACGGGCGAGAGCCTTGGACTTACGGTTTCCATACCACTTGAAAAAGTGGACATGGGAAACTTAATAAGCCTGCTTGAAGCAAAAGGCGAACTGATAAAGAAAGCCTTGGGAATCGAGAATGTTCACATTGAAGAAAAAGACGAGGTTGTAAACTTCCCTTGGTTTGAAGAGGTAAAGCCGGAAGAGGCACTTGCCTACACTAAATTTATATCAGCCATTTGCGAGATGAGTAAAAAGCAGAAGAGAGTGACCGCAAAGCCAAAGGAAAATAAGAATGAGAAATACGCATTCAGATGTTTCCTTTTAAGGCTTGGGTTCATCGGTGATGAATTCAAGGCAGACAGAAAAATCCTTCTTTCAAAACTGGATGGCTCGGCTGCATTCAAGGCAGGAGCGAAGAAAGGGGGTGAGCAGTAATGTTTTTCCCATCAAGAGATGTTGTAAATAAGGTAAAGGAACAGTACCCGGCGGGTTCAAGAGTGGAACTTATTTCCATGAACGACCCATACTGAGATATTCCAAGTGGCACGAAGGGAACTGTTACAGAGGTGGATGACACAGGTACAATCCATGTGCATTGGGACAACGGATGCTGCCTTGGGGTTGTCTATGGAGAGGACTCCTGCAGAAAACTGAATACCGTGAAAGTCATCTGCTATAACGATGAGGAAGTATGGGACAGCCGGGAGGAGGCTTTGGAATTTTATATGAAAGCAATGGCGGGTTCCGAAGGAAGTTAGCAGGAACGATATGCCAAGATTGTGGCGGAACTTGCGATGGGAAAGGCTGTCTGCACGGATGGAGAAGAGTAGAAAACCACTGGAAAGATACACAATAAAAGGTGTGTATCTTTGTCCAGTAGTGGTATTCCAATTTATGTGCTTTAGAGTGATATATGTACACAACGAAAGCGAATACTTTTCAGGAGGTACATAGAATGAGCGAGAAAATCACAAACCAGATTGCAGAAATGAAAAAGCAGACCATACTACAGAGAAGATGGACATAAACGAATTGGTGGAGCTGATGGTTGAGACCATAGCGGTTAAACAGCCAGTAATCCGTATCAATAAATATGATTTCCCATATGATGTTGTTCGGAGCAGATTGGAGAAGATAGATTTTCATACGATGGAGTATGTGCTGGAATGCCTTCGCAACATACGAAGCTATATGCTCACGACACTGTATAATGCTCCGGTAACATGTAGTAATTACTATAAAGCAGAAGTAAACCATGACTTCTATGGTAAGTAACGATTCATAACTGCTGGAAACAGCAGTTGACTATATATTTTTCACCTTCCCTTCCTTTTGAGGGGCAGGAGGGCACACCTGCCTCTCGTTTTAAGGAGATTGCTGCAAGCATGATTCTTTGATATAATCAATGCAACAGTTTTACAAATCGGAATTTATAGGAGGATATAAGTGTTTGTGGTTAGAAAAGCTAAGGCAAGTGATAGTGCTGCAATATGCAAGATTTGTGGCGAGGATTTAGGCTATACCTGCGGAATAGAATTAGTGCAGTCAAAAATGAAGAAATTGGATGATTCAAGAGAAATTGTATTCATTGCGGAAATAAATAATATGGTAGTTGGCTTTGTTCATGCAGAAAAGTATGATGTATTGTATTATGATACAATGGTAAATATTCTGGGCTTGGCAGTGGCTGAGGAATATCGTCATAAAGGGATTGGTAGTCTGTTATTGAAAGCTGTTGAACAATGGAGCGAAGAAAAAAATATTCACTTTGTTCGTTTGAATTCTGGAACCACTCGAGTTGAAGCGCATAAGTTCTATAGGACTAATGGATATAGAGATGACAAAGAACAAAAGAGATTTATTAAGAGGATATAAATAACAAATTCCAGTTTGTCGAACACATGAAAATTTGAATTTGTAAATCTGATTGATTTTATAATACAAAGTATTGGAGAGAAATAATATATGTTAGATTTAAAAATCAAATACAACGAACTAACAGCAGAGCAATTTATTGAATTATGGGAAACAGTATGGGGAGATGGACCATCTCTTGAGCAAACAAGACTAGCAATGAAACATACCATATTTAGAGTTTCTATATGGGACGGAGATTGCATTGTTGCTATGGCAAGAATGAATGGTGATATGGGACTTAATTATTATATTAAAGATGTTGTTGTCAGACCTGAATATCAGGGAAAAGGTATTGGAAGAATATTAATAGATGAATTAAGAAGGTTTATAAATAACAATGGAGTAAAAGGAACAGATATTTTTGTGGAGCTATGTGCGGTTCCAGATAAGATACCTTTTTATGAAAAATTTGGATTTGAAGCAAATGAGGCACAAAGATTAAAAATTTTTCATCATGTCGAGTAATATTAAAATTCCAGTTTGCCAACTTGCCCTTTGAGAGAGGAGAAATCCTTTTCTCAAAGGGTTTTTTCTATTTATACGGATATTCGCAAACTACAAGATAAAGCCAAAACTTCATATACTCTAAGCACAAGTAGGTTGAGGTTTATATAGTTTGGATGAAATCACGGAGATATTCTGTAAATTAGGACTTCGTATTTGTAACAGCTTTGCTGATTTCAGTGGAAAGCCGAGTTCTGATAATGATATTCAATTGATGGTTTATTCCATACGGGAATAAATCTTCATCAAATCTTTATTTTTTTCTGTTAGGTTATATTTCAGTAAGAAATGAAATATAGAAGGAAGGATAGTAAAGATGGAAATGATGTTACAGACACAAAATCTATGTAAATATTTTAGAAAACAGAAAGCGGTAAATAATGTTTCACTTAATATCGAAAAGGGACAGATTTATGGACTGCTTGGACCGAATGGCGCTGGTAAATCTACCACATTGAAAATGCTGACCGGTATGATGAAACCAACTGCAGGAAAGATTTACTTTGATGGAAAACTTTTGGATAGGAAAGATTTATCAAAAATAGGAGCGTTAATTGAAAATCCGCCTATTTATGAAAATCTTTCCGCCAGAGAGAATTTGAAGGTAAGACAATTATTGCTTAGTACAGATGAAAACAGAATTGATGAGGTCTTGCAGATTGTATCACTTACAAACACCGGAAAGAAGAAAGCAGGACAGTTTTCTTTGGGGATGAAGCAAAGACTAGGCATTGCAATGGCATTGCTTGGAGAACCGGAACTTTTGATATTGGATGAACCTACGAATGGATTAGATCCAATAGGCATCGAGGAATTACGAGAGCTGATCCGGTCTTTTCCGGAACAGGGAATCACTGTAATTCTCTCAAGTCATATTCTCTCAGAGGTACAGTTACTTGCAGATAAAGTCGGGATTATTTCAGGTGGAATCTTAGGATACGAAGGAGCATTAAAGCAGGGAGATAATCTTGAAGATTTGTTTATGAATGTGGTAAGAAAAAACCAGAAAGCAGGTGAAATCCATGGTTAATATTATAAAAGCAGAACATCAAAAAGCCAAAAGAACCATGCGAAAAAAGTTTATCTGGGGATTTCCTCTTCTTACATTTGTCATGGCATTTATATTTACTCTTGGGATGACAAATGCTTATGCAGAAAGTGTTTGGAACTGGTGGTATACACTTTTGCTGCCGGGGATGATTGCTCTATTTTGTTATCTTTCTGTGGCGCAGGAGAAAAAGATAAAATACTATCATTTAATGACTATTCCCACAGACAGAAGAAAATTGTTGCTGGGGAAAATTATTTATATTGGGTACATGATTTTGTTTTCTAATGTGATTGTGTTTGCAGGAGCAACGCTTGGAGGCTTTCTTCTAACGACACATGTTCCAGTTGGAGGAGCGTTGATTGCAGTATTGTTTCTGACGGTTTCTGAGTTATGGGAGATTCCGATAGCTTTATTTTTAAGTGAACGATTTGGAATGATTGTAAACTTGTTCGTCTGCCTATTTATTACCGTCAGCGGTGTGGTAATATCACAAACCAGAATCTGGTATGTACTTGTTTCTGCAATCCCTATGCGAATGATGTGCCCGTTGCTTCATGTTTTACCAAATGGACTTGCCGCAGAAGCAGGGAATCCTCTTTTGGATACGGGAGTCATTGTTCCGGGAATGTGTCTCTCAATCATCTGGTTTGTTTTTGTAACGGTTCTGTTTTTGAAATGGTTTGAGAGAAGAGAGGTGAAATAAGATGATTGGAAGATCTCTTAATGCAGACTTGCGAAAGATGAAAGGAACATCTGTGATTCTGGCACACTTACTGATTCCGATTATAACCAGCGTTATATTTTTAATATATTACTTTTTTTCACCATGGAATGAAAATATGAAAGTGATTGCATTTTATCAGGCAATAGGAGCAGGACTTCCGGTACTTATTGGAATTTTTACAGCAAGTGTGATGGAACAGGAACAAAATGCAGGTGATTTTCAAAATCTGTTGTCTTTACCGGATAAACCTGCAGCATTTTTATCGAAACTGTTGATGCTACTGGTTTTGTGTCTGTGCTCTATCCTATTGACAGCAATCATATTCGGAATTGGATTTGGAAGAATCGCATCAAGCGATATCGAAATCATGAAAGGATGTATATTTGCAGCATTGCTGCTGTGGGGAAGCAGTGTTCCACTTTATCTGTGGCAGCTGATTCTGGCTTTTCAGTTTGGAAAAGGGGTATCCATTGGAGCAGGGATTATATCAGGACTAATTAGTGCATTGATGCTTACCGGACTTGGAGATTATGTGTGGAAATATGTATTTGTCTGCTGGACGGGTAGAGTACCATATACTTATTTGCAATCTGTATTGGGAGAAACTAGTGTAGGTGAATGGTTGTCATTCATACCAGGTTGCTTAATATTTACAGGGATTAGTATGGTATACTATTTTTGGTGGGTAAACCACTGGGAAGGAAACAGAATATCGGAATAGAATCGAGGGAAACTATGGCAAAAATACTGGCAGTTGATGATGAACCGGCAATTCTGGAAATGATAGAAAGCATTTTGAATAAGGATGGACATCTGGTTACCAAAGTAAGTAATCCGCTGAAATTTAATATGGAAGAATTACATCGTTATGACCTGATTTTACTTGACATTATGATGCCTGGAGTGGACGGCTTTGAATTATGCAAAAGAATCAGGGCACTTGTGGATTGTCCGATTTTGTTTCTTACCGCAAAAACGGAGGAAAAAAGTCTGGTGAACGGACTTTCGTTGGGAGCAGATGATTATATTTCAAAGCCATTTGGAGTGATGGAACTTCGGGCAAGGATTCATGCACATCTTAGAAGAGAGCACAGGGAACATTCTGTCCGGATGGTTTTTGGGAGGGTCTGTATTCAAATATCTCAAAAGAAACTATTGGTTGATGATAAGGAACTTCCTCTTACGAAAGCGGAGTACGAAATTTGTGAATTCCTGGCTAAAAACAGGGGACAGGTTTTCTCGAAAGAACAGATTTTAGAAGAGGTCTTTGGTTTTGACAGTGAGAGTAATGACAGTACCGTTATCACGCATATCAAAAATATAAGAGCAAAATTTGCGGATTATGATTATACACCGATAAAAACAGTCTGGGGGATTGGATATAAATGGGAAGAGTAAAGAGAAGCAATGCACTCAGCTGGATTTTTATGAGATATGTACTGGTCATGCTTGGATCATTAGTAGGTTTGGTGATTGTTGCTTGGCTGCTGCTGTCCCTTTTGATTAGTGTGGGCTGTATCTATCCGGCGAATTATGCAGAGCAAAAGATTAATGAAGCATATGATACGATTTTACGTGCGGATAAAGTAACTGCTGAGATGATTCCTGCACTTTGTGATTATGTAATCTTTTCAGAGAATGGAGAGAAAATAGGTGGAGATCTGTCAGAACAATACGAACAGATAGCATGGAATGTTGCAAAGTACGGAAACGCATCCGGGAAATATTTTTATAAAGTAATTGTAAGGGAAAATGAATATGTTGTATTGCAATATCGCCTGACACCTCAATATCATTCAGCTTTTTTGAGGGAGCATTTTATAGAACCACAGAATGTGATGAGTATTATGTCAGTGATTGGAGCGGTAGCGATTATCATCATTCCGTCCATACGTTTTGGAAAAAGAATCAAAAAGCAGATGCAGCCTGTATTAGACGCAATCAGACAAATAAAGGATCAAAATCTGGAATATGAGACATCCTGTTCCGGTATCAAAGAGTTTGATGACTGTTTATCGGCAATCGATGATATGCGAGATGCATTGCGAGAATCTTTAGAAAAGCAGTGGAAAACAGAGCAGGAAAAGAAACAACAGATGTCTGCTTTGGCGCATGATATTAAAACACCTCTTACGATTGTACGGGGAAATGCAGAACTACTTTCAGAGACTGAACTGACCACAGAACAGAAGAATAATATCACTTATGTTTTGAACGGCACAACACAGATACAAAGTTATGTAAAACAGTTGATAGATGTCACAAAATCATGGAATTGCAGTGATGTTACCTATACAACGGTGAGGTTAGAAGATTTTTTCGCAGATATAAAGGAACAGGCACTCGGACTGGTAGAAATCTATCACCAGAAAATAGATTGGAAGGCGGGACAAAGTGATAAAAAGGTAACGATTGCTTATGATCCAATGTTCCGGGCCGTAATGAATATGATTCAGAATGCAGTGGAGCATACAAAAGAAAATGGAATCATTTATATTGACGCAAAGGAGCAGGATGGCCGGCTGACATTCATTGTGGAGGATAGCGGATCAGGATTTACAAAAGAAGCATTATTGCATGGCACAGAGCAGTTTTTTATGGATGACACAAGTAGAAATGGCGAAGCCCATTATGGGATGGGACTATTTTTTGCAAAAACTGTGGCTGAAAAATATGGTGGAGGTATTAAACTTTCAAATTCTGAAAATACAGGTGGGGCGAGGGTAGAAATATTTTTCCTGAGTAGTCAAGAAACAAGCTAAATAGACCGCAATTAAGCTATGTAAAAGAAATTTTACATGCTTTTATCTAATATGTAAAAGCCTTTTGATAGACATTACTACTACGTTTGCTGTAATCTCATGGAAGAAGGAGGCATGACTTCTATGGTAAGTAACGATTCATAGCTGCTGGAAAAAGCAGTTGACTATATATTTTTCACCTTCCCTTCCTTTTTTAGGGGCAGGAGGACAAACCTGCCTCTCGTTTTAAGTGGATTGCTGCAAGCATGATTCTTTGATATAATCAATGCAACAGTTTTACAAATCGGAATTTTCTAGATTGATGTTAGTAGATTATAATCTGTTAGAAAGATTGCATTAACAATGAAAGGCTTGAAAATATGAAGGGTATATGGAAAGCAATTGCTTATTTTGTTCTGTATTTTGGATTGACAATGATTTTACAAGTATTGTTATCTATAGTATTTTGTGCAATAGGTGCGGCGAACGGTCTCCATGATGAAACTTTGATAATGGAGTTTGCTAATAATAATATTTTAGGGATGACTGTAATTTCGGGCATACTGACTGTATTGATTCTGTATTTTGTTTTTAAACTTCGCAAAAAGCAAGTTAAGAAAGAATGGAAGCTTAACCATTTTAAAGTGAATAATGTTGTTTTGGCGTCGCTGATAACATTTTCGTTCTCGTTTCTGTTTGCATTATGTACGTACAACGTATCTATGGAAAACTCACTGATGATATTAAAGTCAGTTGGTTTCTATAACGAAGTAATTCCGTTGTTTGGTACTATAATGATGGTGGTTAATTTATTAGTGATAGCACCGATTTCGGAGGAGATTGCACTTAGAGGAATTGTTTATTCAAGCGTTGAAAAGACCACAAATGCAGTTACAGCTATTATAGTAAGTTCTATATTGTTTGGTCTGATGCATTTAATGGCAGGTGGAATTGTGCTGGCAGTTGGTGCGGCACTAATGGCGTTTGTTTTTGGATATATATTCTATAAGTTTAAGTCATTATGGGTATGCATTATAGCCCATGCCGTTGCGAATTTGCCAGATTTTATTCTTTACAATAAGCCAGATATTTCTGGAGGTATATTCTGGGGATTGGTGATTTTTTTTGTATGTGTGTTTATTATGGGGGTATGTGCTATTCAGAAAACAACTCAAAGAGATAATGTATAGTCACGCCCAAATTTGAATTTGCTGGTGGTGAATTTGAATTTCTCTCGCTGTCTGGTTTGATATAAAAATTTGATTATTTGAAAAAATCAAAAAATAACGCAGCGTGATATATTGCTTGTCACGCTGCGTTATATACTAATATGGGCCTTGAAAGGAGGCAGGATATGTCATTATATACAACAGGAGAACTTGCAAAGAAGTGTAATGTTTCAGTAAGAACCATTCAATACTATGATGAAAGAGGTATTCTTGTGCCAACGGATTTGACAGAGGGAGGACGAAGACTGTTCTCTGAAAAGGATGTTGCTACATTGGAAACAATATGCTTTTTGAGAGACTTAGATATCTCTATTAAAGATATTGCTGAAATATTGGAATCTGATGAGTCTAAAAAAGTAATTGAACTTTTGCTTGATGAACTGAATAAAAACCTTCAGGCAGATATTAAGAAAAAAACAGAGCAATTAGAAAAAATAAAAAATATAAGAAATTTTTTGACTTCTTTCAAGGATGGCTCACAAAAAACAATTCATGACATATCGTCAATTATGGAGGAAAAAGAAAAGCGAAAGAAAATGTACAAAAAAATGCTGATCGTAGGAATTCCTGTAGAAATCACAGGAATTGTAACTTTTGTTATTGGTATATTACAAGGAATTTGGATACCATTTTTTGTAACTACGGCAGTGTATACTATTTGTGCTGTCTTTTTAGCAAACTATTGGTACAAACGGATAGAGTATATTTGTCCGGAATGCCATACCAGATTTCAACCAAGGAAAATGGAAACTCTGTTGGCAAATCATAATCCAAAGATGAGAAAGTTAACTTGTCCTAGTTGTAGGAGGAAAATTTGGAGTTTGGAAGTATATAGAAAAGAGGTGGATGCATAATGGAAACAATTAATTTGAGTAAGAAACAATTTGTGATATACATGGCAGTCGCATTTGGACTAGCTTGGATTTTAGAAATGATAGCAAGTGTTTTTAGTAATAATGGAAATCAGATAGTGTTTACTGTTATAGTGATGATTACCATGTTTATGCCGTTCCTTGGTGTACTGGTAGCCAGAATCCCACTAAAAGGTATGGGATGGGTACCACATTTAAAAGGGAAACTTCGTTATGTATTCTTTGCCCTTTGGATGCCGGCGTTATTAAGTATCCTTGGAGGGGTCTTGTTTTTTGTGATTTTCCCGGATACATTTGACTCTGAATTTATGACGTTAAGAGGTCTTTTAGAGGAAGCGGGAGCGTTGGAACAGTTTGAAGCAAAAGGTATCACTATGCCAATGTATTTGTTAATTACTAGCATTCAGGCGGTAACTGTTGCACCATTTATGAATATGTTTGTTGCATTAGGCGAAGAGGTCGGTTGGAGAGGTGCGCTGTATCCATATTTGAAGAAGAAGCTGGGTGTTACTAAGGGTCGAATTGTAGGTGGTACTATTTGGGGGGCTTGGCATTGGCCGATTATGATTTTGGCTGGATATGAGTATGGTAAAGAATATATTGGCGCACCGGTACTTGGTCCGATTGTGTTCTGTGTCGCTACTATTATGATGGGGATATTATTTGATTATGTATATGAAAAGACAGAGACCATCTGGTTGCCATCTCTTATGCATGGTGCTACCAATGCATTTACTATTTTTGCATATCTGGTAAAACCTGATTATTCCAATATGGCAATACTGGGACCGGCATATATCGGTATTATCAGTATGATTCCGATGATTGTTATGGCGGTCATTATTTGTGTAAAGAAGAAGAGGGATTGAGTATTAAATGGATATTCAATCGCACTAACAAATTTCAGTTTGTAGGGAACAACAGCTAAGACAATTTTATAATAAAACAGCGTCAGAGCATTTATGTGTAAAAGCATGAATGCTCTTTTTTTGTCCTTTCATGGACAAAGAACAAGAAAGCAGCTTTTGGACAAATTGTCCAGAAGTTCAAATAAAAAAGAAGGAGGATACCTGATGTATAGCAAAAATGGTATTCTGTGGGTAAGACCACCCACACAGGACAGGAAGCATAGAGAAAATAATATCGGGAGGACAGAACAATGGTCGATGAATTGACGCAGGAGTCGTTCCAGACAGGAAAGGCGATTGTGACTGTCAGCGTAGATCTGATTACTGGATGAAAAATAAATTTTGTTGAGGTTAAATTGAGATTGACTTTGTATTGTATAAGGAAAGAATCTGCGAGACCGATTATACGGACGAAACTTTTGAGACAGAAAAGATTACATTAGTGTCAAATCCTATTCACACAGGTTCCAAAGAACCAGTAGTGTGGTATCAGTTGGGAGAATTGATGAAAAATGCAAAAAATCGTGTGAAGATCCACACGCCACATATTATCTGTAATGATATGATGTATAATACATGGGAGGAGATTGCAGAGAACGTTTCAGATTTTTCTATCATGACAAATAATACGCAGTGAAGATATTAATAAACAGTTGGAAGAGGGCATGATGGAATATGAAAAAGTGTCCCGCCAGATATTAGAAGGCGGAACTTATAATGATCCATATCATGTAGAGCCAATTGAATTGACAAAGAAGCGTCAGAGAAACGTACTTTTGGTACAGCATCTGCTTGGATGGGCAAGATATCTGTTCTGATAAAGGAGGAAGAAGATCGTGTTTCAAATATTAATTGTAGAAGATGATAAAGAATTAAGCCAGCTATTCCAAAAAGTGCTTGAGAAGAATGGATATCAGGTCAAAAGTGCATCGGATGGAGCACTGGCATTAGAAATATTGGATAAAGAGTATATTGATCTGATCATTTCCGATATTATGATGCCGGTTATGGATGGTTATGAACTGGTGTCGGAACTCCGTTCAGCAGGATATCAGATACCGGTACTTATGATCACTGCGAAAGGTTCCTTTGATGATATGCGCCAGGGATTTCTTTCGGGAAGTGACGATTATATGGTAAAACCGGTAAATGTGAATGAAATGGTTTTAAGAGTAGGAGCACTGCTTCGCCGTGCACAGATACTGAATGAACACAAAATTGTGATCGGTTCAACAGAGCTTGATTATGATGCAATGACGGTTACAACTGATAAGGAAAGTCTTGTTTTACCTAAAAAAGAATTCCTGCTTTTATATAAGCTTGCAGCTTCGCCAGGCAGAACATTTACAAAACAACAGTTGATGGATGAAGTATGGGGATACGAGACGGAGGCAGACCCACATACGATAGAGGTACATATAGGAAGAATCAGAGAGCGTTTTAAAGATAACCCTGATTTTGAAATTGTAACAATGCGTGGAATTGGATACAAGGTGGTGAAAAAATAATGGAACAAAAGAAAGAAAAAGGATTGCGGATCCGATCCTGTCTGACTGGTGCAATCTGGCTGGCACTTGTATTTTCAACAGTCATATCTGCTTTATTATTTGCTTTTTTGAATCATTTTTTTAATCTGCCGGGCAGCATACCTGTGCTTGGCTGGCTTTTGATTTTCAATACATTGATTGCAGGGCTGATCACTTCCTTTATTAATGCAAAGTTGCTGGAACCAATTACCAGACTTAGTAAAGCAATGAAGGAAGTTTCTCAGGGAGATTTTGAACAGCATTTGGAAACGAACAGCCGTATAGCAGAAGTTGGAGAATCTTATCAAAGTTTTAACGTTATGACAAAAGAACTTCGTGCAACAGAGGTGCTGCAGATGGATTTTGTATCTAATGTTTCTCATGAGTTTAAGACCCCGATTAATGCCATTGAAGGATATACAATGCTGCTTCAGGGAGAAGAACTGTCTCCGGATCAAGAGGAATATGTAGAAAAAATCTTATTTAACACCCAAAGACTTTCCGGATTGGTTGGTAATATTTTGCTGTTATCCAAGTTAGAGAATCAGAATATACCAATGAAAAAAACAGAATATCGTCTGGATGAACAGATCCGCCAGGCATTTCTTTCATTGGAAACAAAATGGACAGAAAAAGAAATTGGTTTTCAGGTAGAATTGGAGGAAGTTAAATATATTGGGAATGAAGGACTTTTTATGCATATCTGGATAAATCTTTTGGATAATGCGATTAAGTTCAGCCCTTCAAAGGGGACAATTACGATGTTTCTGAAACAAGAACAGGATTCTGTTAAGTTCATTCTGGAAGATGAAGGACCAGGAATAGAGGATGATGTAAAATCCAGAATATTTGACAAGTTCTATCAGGTAGATGGATCTCATAAAGCAGAAGGAAATGGCCTAGGTCTTGCACTTGTAAAACGGATTGTAGATAGTGCCGGAGGAACAATCAAAGCAGAAAACCGTGAATATGGTGGATGCAGATTTGTTATAGAGCTGCCAAAGCAGAAAGATGAGATTATATAGTTTTAAGATAAATTAGAAGATGGGAGGATTTATATGACATTTTATCAGGAGTTGCAGTTAAATCAGGCAGGTTCTAAAAACCTGTTGAAAAAGAGTGAAACACTAAAAGAAAAATTATATCATATGTGGGTATATCTGGTGAAGATAGCTGTTACAATGGCATTTTGTTTTTTCTTTGTTAGTATTTTCAGCATCCTATTTGGAAATGAGAACAGCATTGTAGGTGTAGTAGTCTTATTATGTCTCATGGTGTTTAGAAATGCGGATCTGGGGATCCACACCAGACAATCTACGATGCTTTTGGCTTTGTTCTTTGTAATTATGACTGTATGTCCGCATTTAGCAAATCAGTTTTCACCGGTATCGGGAATGCTGTTAAATATTGCGGCACTGGCTGTGTTGATTCTGTTCGGATGCCATAATCCATTCATGTTTAATCAATCTACATTGGTTCTTGGGTATCTGCTGTTATATGGTTATGATGTTACGGGAAAAAGCTATCAGATGCGATTAGTCGGAATGGCTTTAGGTGCAGCACTTACCTGTTTCGTATTTTATCGAAATCATAAAAACAGAACTTATAAAAGAAATCTGAAAGATCTGATACAAGAATTTGATATCACTTCTTCCAGAACAAAATGGCAGATATGTCAGATTTTATGCGTACCGATTGTCATTTGCATTGCAGAACTTTGTAATATGCCACGTGCAATGTGGGCTGGTATTGCGGCCATGTCCGTGATTTTGCCGTTTATGGAAGATATGCATTACAGAGTCCGTAAAAGGATTGTCGGAAATATTGCAGGTGTTATATGTTTTACAGTATTATATTTTCTGCTTCCTTCGTCAATCTATGCATATATAGGAATTCTTGGTGGAATCGGTGTAGGATTTTCAGCACAATATGGCTGGCAGGCAGTATTTAACACATTTGGTGCTTTAGCCATTGCTGCAGAGATTTATGGACTACAAGGAGCGGTTAGTCTTAGAGTGATTCAAAATGTTTTTGGTGTTGTGTTTGCTTTAGCATTTTGTGTTATATTTTATTGGTTTATGTCTAAAAAAAGGAAAGTGAGGTGACCGTACATGCAGAGTGAAGTGAATCAGGGAGAAAAATTGAATAGAATTATTACGGTTTCTAATATTCTTTCTTTTTTTTCGGCTTTGTCTGATTCCGGTAATTATATGGAGTTATTGTGTAAAGAAAAATCCTCTGTTAGCTGGTGAAATCTTATTGCTGTCTGGTTTTACGGATCTTGCTGATTGATATATCGCAAGAAGATTCCATAGGATTAGTAATTTAGGAAAAATACTTGATCCGGTGGCTGATAAGCTGACACAGGCAGCGATGCATATTATATGGTTCCACATTACATCGATGGTATCAGATCTGTTGATTGGTTTGTGCGCTATAATGATGGTCATATCGGTCGCTCTGTATATTATCCAGAATCTGATGCAGATTTTCAGTAATCTGTTGTCTAATGCAATAAAGTACACACAGGAAGGTGGAATAATCCAGTTTATAGCAGAAGAAAGTGAGACAAACTCTTCTACATATGGAAAATATCATTTTATAGTCAGTGACAATGGTATGGGAATGTCTGCTGATTTTAAAGAAACTATCTTTGACGCGTTTACTCGTGCAGAAAGTTCCGTAACAAACAAAATACAGGGAACTGGTCTGGGAATGGCAATCACTAAAAATCTGGTTGAATCGATGGGGGGAACGATTGAGGTTGAAAGCGAACCAAATCGCGGAAGTAGTTTTGAAGTAATCTTAAATCTAAAAATTGTGGAGAACAGAGTAGTTTCTTCGACAGAACAGATAGAAATGCATGAGACAGATAGTGATATTCTGGATGGAATGCGCATCCTTTGTGCAGAGGATAATGAGTTGAATGCAGAAATCCTAATGGAATTATTAAAGCTTGAAGGTGCAGAGTGTACTATTTGTGAAAATGGCAAAAGGATTTTGGAAGCATTTGAACAGTCCGTGCCCGGTGAGTATGATATGATCTTGATGGATGTACAAATGCCTGTTATGAATGGTTATGAGGCAACGGAGGCAATCCGTAGAAGTTCACATGAACAGGCAAAGACGATCCCGATTATTGCCATGACTGCCAATGCATTTTCAGAGGATATGCAGCACTCTCTCGCTGCTGGAATGAATGCTCATATTTCAAAACCAGTTGATATGAAGTTGTTGAAGAAAACCATAAGAAATATAAAACTTGGGAGGGAGGAAGCCCAATTTATTGATCAATAATCACTAAAGAGAAATAAGAAGGACAAGAAACAAAAAATACTCATTGTAGATGATTCAAAATTTAACACTTTTGGATATCAATACTCTGTGCAGATAAAAGCGAAGGTGGAAAATGATAGCCAGATGTATAGTCTGAAACTGCATACATTGTGGTCTCCTATGAAGAAAGACGGATATATAGGAATCATTGGATATTTTGATGCTGTAAATTAAATATGTAGATTATTAATCATAGAGTGTATGGATTCAATCAATTCCATATGCTCTTTTTCTTTACTTGATCTCAGGAAAGATTTTTGCAACCTGATACAATTTTCTGTTCTACAATCTCCGTCATAATAAAAATATCTCCATCATTTCAAAAGAAAATGACGGAGATGTCTGAGATATTTGGTGTGGATAAGTCCGGAATAAGCAGACATTTGAAAAAAATATTTGAAACAGGTGAATTAGATGAAAAAGTGGTTGTTGCAAAAATTGCAACAACCACGAGGCATGGAGCAATAGAAGGAAAAATTCAGCAGAATGAGACAAATTATTATAATTTAGATGCAATTATTTCTGTTGGATACAGGGTTAATTCTAAAAAAGCCACACAATTTCGTATATGGGCAACAAGAGTTCTGAAGGAGTATATGTTAAAAGGCTTTGTCTTGGATGATGAAAGGCTGAAACAGGGCCAGACAGCATTCGGGAAGGATTATTTCAGAGAACTTCTTGAGAGAGTTAGATCTATTCGTGCAAGCGAAAGAAGAATCTGGCAACAGGTTATGGATATTTTCGCAGAATGTAGTATTGACTATACCAGAGATTCAGAAATTGCTTATCAATTTTATGCGACAATTCAAAACAAGTTTCATTATGCAATTACGAAACATACTGCAGCTGAAATTGTATATGAGTCTGCAGATCATACAAAAGATAATATGGGCTTAACTACATGGAAAAATGCACCAGATGGAAGAATTCTAAAGTCGGATGTATTAGTAGCTAAAAATTATCTTGATGAAAGGCAGATTAAGCAATTAGAGAGGGCTGTTACAGGATACTTTGATTACATAGAAGATTTAATAGAACGTGAAAACGTTTTTACTATGTTTAATAGAACGTGAAAACGTTTTTACTATGGAAGAGTTTTCCGAAAGCGTAAATGCATTTTTGGAGTTTAGAAGATATGATATTTTGAAAGATAATGGCAAAATATCTCATGTCAAAGCTTTAGAAAAAGCTTACTCAGAATACGAAATATTTAATAAAACACAGAAGATTAGTTCTGATTTTGATAGGTTTATTCAAAATATAAAAGACAATTAATAAGACATGGATGAAGATGTTGAACCAGTTGGTGGAAATCGAAACAGAAAGTATAAATTGAGAACAGAAAAGTAGTTTGATAAGATTTGTCAGAAATATTGGAGAGATAAATAAGTATTTGCAAAAGGAGACCTCTTATTTGAAAAAGAAAAAGGATGAAATAACCATCCGTTCCAGTGCAGCAGAATATTTAACCTATGTTGCCGCTGTTGGCAATCAGCAGGACAGCATAGAGATGCGCTATGAGGACGAGAATATATGGCTGACGCAGAAAATGATGGCCACATTGTATGATGTAGGAACAATACAATCAATTATCATATTAAAAAAATATTCGAGGACAGTGAGTTACAGGAGAATTCAGTTATTCGAAAAATTCGAATAACTGCTCTTGATGGGAAAAGCTACAATACAAATCACTATTCTCTGGAGATGATCATTGCTGTAGGTTTTAAGGTCAATTCCGAGCGTGCGGTACAGTTCCGTAAATGGGTAAACCGGATTGCAAAGGACTACACCATCAAAGGCTGGGTCATGGATGATGAACGTCTGAAAAATGGTGGATCTGTGCTTACAGTAGAATACTTTGACCGTTTGCTTGAGCAGATTCGTGAGATTCGTTTGTCTGAGCGTAGATTTTATCAGAAGATAACAGATATCTATGCCACAGCTCTTGATTATGACCGAACAGCAAAAACAACAAAACAGTTCTTTGCAAAGGTTCAAAATAAGATGCATTATGCAGTTCACGGACATACAGTAGCGGAGTTGATTTACGAGCGAGCCGATGCAGAAAAGCCACATATGGGATTAACCACTTGGGCAGCAGCACCGGAAGGTAAGATTGTAAAAAGTGATGTTAGCGTTGCAAAGAATTATCTTTCAGAGAAGGAAATGCGTTCGTTAGAGCGTATCGTTTCAGCATATCTGGATTTGGCAGAGGACCGTGCAGAACGTCATATTCCAATGACGATGGAGGACTGGTCAAAGCGACTGGATCTATTTCTGATGGCAGATGACAGGTAAACGCTCCACTGTGGGTACCCCCACTATAATTAGCCGCTCGTCTGAGCGGCTTTATTTCAGTATTATTTCCTGCATTCTGCAGGGAGTTCATCTGACCAGGGCAGAAGTTTCTCGAAGAAATCATTGTTCTTATCATCCATGTGTTCTGGGATCTCTGTAAGAAGATAATTAAAGTATTCATACAGTCTGAGCTTGTTTGCTTTTGC